>NZ_JBGLRF010000004.1:0-312542 GCF_041403085.1 Aeromonas sp. S8(2024)
GTTGAACGGCCGGTTGAGCGCTTCATCCAGTGCAAACTCGGCCACCACAAAGGTACTCTCGGGCAGGGCCCCCACCTTGACGGTAAATTGTAATCCTGTGCTGTCTGCCATGAAGCGCTCCTTAACCTGCCAGTCCGCTGCCCGAGCCAATCACCACGCCGCCGCAGCCGACGGCGGTACCGGTCACGGCGATGGGCTTGCCGCCACACCGTAAAGTACGCAGGCGACCAGAGCTGCTGCGCGGATAGAGGGGATTGTCGGATTTGTCGTAAGGGGCCAGCGGCTTGCCATCGATTCTGGCAACTGTCGATGGGGGAATCCCATCCTGATAGGTGAGCACGTCACCGGACGATGCAATGGTGGAACACATGACGACTGGCCTCTGTTGTGCTTTGCAATAAGGTCGGCTCGCAGCCATATGGCAAAACACAAAAGCTCCGACCGCATCCAGCTGAACGGGTCGGAGAAAGCTTGCACTGGCCTGACGATGGCTGACACTGCCATCACCAGGCCATGGGGTGCACTACAAGGAATAACGGCAATCAGAGATCGAGAATTAGGCCTCGATCGGTGCGCGCCAGTCATCCGCACCGGAAGTACCGGCAACGGTGTGCTCCCAGTCAATCTTGCGATAGGCCAGAGAGACCTGGATCAGCTGGGTGAAGTCAGACTTCGCCGGATCCTGGCAGTGCGGCATCTGGCAATCGATGTCAACGATGGTGGCATCGGTCAGCACGGTAGAGAAGAAGTGCTCCTGCTTGCCCTCGACGGAGGTGCGGTACCACTTCAGGGTCACTTTCGGCAGCATTTCGCCGGAGGCCAGGGAGTTGTACATCAGCGGTACGGCCTTGTTCAGCGCAACGGTGAACTTGAACGGCTTGTGGACACGCTGACCAGCAGGCTGACCGGATTGCGGATCGGTCGGTACGGTGACGACGTGTTGGAATTCTTGCACCAGCATCTCGTCTTCGTGGCCCTGCACGAAGATGTTGCCGACGGAATCGGAAGTGAAGGCACCGGCGGTAATATTGCCCTGGGTTTTACCTTCGATGCTGATATAACATGGAGTTGGCATGAGTTTGCTCCTGATTGGTTGAACGGTAATGACACTCGACCGAACCAGTTAGCAGCGACCATGCCACTCTTTTTTATTCATATTTTTCAAAGCATTAACTAACAATCAAGCAAGCTGGTCTGATGCGTGGCGCAAGAAGTTGCAACCATCAGGTTATTGCACCATAAATTCTTGCACATGCAGTGGAACATCTTGCCATCTACGCAACAAGTTGCTTGCCACAAACAGAATCACTGCTCCTCATCCACATTGGCCACCAGCGCCATCTCCACGTTCAACCTGACCATCCCCTGTTTCAATGCCCATGAGATGGCCTGGCTCTTGCTGCTCGCCCCCAGCTTGTTGACCACATTGTTCAGATGAAACGTCACGGTACGGGGCGTGATCCCGAGGATCTGGGCAATATCGCTCACCTGCTTGCCCTCCGCCGCCCAGCGACACACCTCCAGCTCCCGCAAACTCAACGCATCGTGCGGTGACTGCCCCGCCAGACAGACCCGGGCCACCGCCTCAAAGATATGCATGGAGAGCCAGCTGATAAAGCGCACCGCAGAGAGCCATTGCTGGCTGGTACGAGGCGTACTGGTAATAAAGGAGAGCAGGCCGACATGGCCGTTGGCACCGTGCCAGGGCAGGGTGATACCGTCGCGAATGCCGTACTCGCTGGCCAGCTGCATCACCTCCCAGCCCTGTTCATTACAACGCTCATCATCGTTCACCACATCGGCCCACAGAATGGGCGTGCTTCTGGTCATGGCGCACTTGACGATGGGGTCGATGGCAAAGAAGCCGCTGCCGGTGTAGGTATCCACCCAGGCCTGTGGGCAACCGTTGAAGATGATGACGTCCGGACGCTGGATGGTGCTGGGAAAGATCAGGGCCAAGCGAAAATAGTCGAATCCCATGCGGCCGCTCAGTTCGCGCAGCAGGGTCACGATGGCGCGCTCGTCAGCCGCCGTCTCGAACTGACCGATAAGCTCCAACGCGTGCAGGGTATTCATTTCCGGGGTATGAGGATCATGCACAAGATAAGGTGGCCAAACATGGAAACATACTGAATGTTAACAAGCGTCAATAGATGACACACCCCGGCACATAGGAAAATCAGAACTGCCCCACACTTTATGCTATCGAACCGTAATTTTTGTAATGAAATGCTACAGAAGAACAAGATCGTTCCACCAGCGACCAGTCATGACTCCTACGGATGTTAATCATTGCAACATTCGTCATGGCTGACCTCTCACCGGCGGACCAGCAGTCCTCCACGCTGCCTGCATTACGCAACAAAAGGAGTCTAAGTTGTGGCGGATGAGCCAGCGAGACGGGATCCCCACCGAACTGTGCGAATATCAGGGCCAACGGAGACGATCAAGACGCTGGTTGCCCGGTGATAGTCTCGCAATGAACGCGATCAAACAGGCAGGAAAATCGCAAGCGTCAGCCTTGGCCAACTGTCTGAAAAACGTGGATAAAGATGGCTTGCACAATCAGAGGCAGAATGACAGCGGGGATTTGAATAGCAAAAAGGCCATCCTTTCAGATGGCCTTTTTGGCTGAATAAATGGCGGAGGAGGTGGGATTTGAACCCACGGATGGTCGCCCATCGCCGGTTTTCAAGACCGGTGCATTCAGCCGCTCTGCCACCCCTCCGCGACAGTGCGGCGAATATTACCCATGGCGATCGCCCTTGTAAATCCCCTCACCGCTCGTTTGCCGATTTATTGGGCTAAATGACGTACAAAGCCGTCGATTTGAGCATAACCAGCGCTTTTTCAACCAGATAACTTGACTTGAAAACAGACTCACCCACTATAGTCAGCATCCCGAAATCCCCAGCAAGATGGACTTATGAAAATCAAACATGCCCTGCTTTGTGCCCTGACGGGTGCCACCCTGCTTGCGGCGCCGGTTCAGGCGAGCGAACTGACCAAGAGCGACGTGGAACAGATAGTGCGCGACTATCTGGTCAAGAACCCGGAGATCCTGGTCGAGATGTCCAACGCCCTGCGCGCCAAGCAGGAGAGCCAGCAGGCCGAGAGCGACAAGACCTTGATCAAGGCTCACGCCAAGCAGCTCTATAGCAACCAGGACCCGGAAACCGGCAATCCCAAGGGCAGCCTGACCGTGGTCGAATTCTTCGACTACAACTGCGGCTACTGCAAACGCGCCCACCCGCTGATCAAGCAGCTGCTGGCGGAAGACAAGGACATTCGCTACATCTACAAGCAGTTCCCGATCCTGAGCGAGACCTCCTACTTCGCCGCCCGCGCAGCCCTGGCGGTACAGCTGGGTCAGCCCGACAAGTACCAGGCCTTCCACGAGAAGCTGTACGCCCATCAGGGCCCGCTGGCCGACGAGGCACAGGTGAAGCAGCTGGCAGAAGCAGCTGGCGTCAACTGGAGCAAGGTTGAAGCCAAGATCAAGGATGGCAGCATCGATCAGAATCTCGGCACCAACCGGGCGCTGGCCGAAGCAATGAGCATCTCGGGCACCCCGGCCTTCATCATCGGCGATCAGATCCTGCGCGGCGCACCGCGTGATCTGGCCAGCCTGAAAGGCTTCATCAAGGATGTGCGCGCCGGCAAGAGCATTCAGTAATCCCGCTCCGGTACATAAAAAACGCCCCGGCATGCCGGGGCGTTTTGCTATTCAGGCTGCAAACCATCAGGCCTGATGTGCCGTCGCGAGAAGCTGTCAGCAAGGCGAAGAGCTGCGCAGGGACCCGAGTTTATATGAATAAATGAGGTTCCCGAGCAGCGCATGACCCTTGATCACGGCTTCGCAGCAGGGCCATAACCGTTCGGGTTCTGGCTTTGCCAGCGCCAGGTATCCACCATCATCCGCTCCAGACCGCGCTCGGCCTGCCAGCCCAGCTCGGCACGAGCCTTGTGCGGCTCGGCCCAGCACTCGGCGATATCGCCGGGGCGACGGGGTTTGATCTGGTAGGGAATGGTACGGCCGCTGGCCGCCTCGAACGCCTTGATCATCTCCAGCACCGAATAACCCTGACCGGTCCCCAGGTTGTAGGTAAAGACGCCGGTATCCGACGCGATGCGCGCCAGCGCTTTCAGGTGACCGATGGCGAGATCCACCACGTGGATGTAATCGCGCACCCCGGTACCGTCCGGTGTCGGGTAGTCGTTGCCAAACACCCCCAGCTCCTTGAGCTTGCCCACCCCCACCTGACTGATATAGGGCAGCAGGTTGTTGGGAATACCGTTGGGATCTTCCCCGATAAGGCCGCTCTCGTGGGCGCCGACCGGGTTGAAGTAGCGCAACAGCACGATGGCCCAGCGGGGATCGGATTTGGAGAGATCCCGCAGGATCTCCTCCACCATCAGCTTGGAGCGGCCATAAGGGTTGGTGGCGCTGGTGGGAAAATCTTCCCGCAGCGGTACCGAGGCCGGATCGCCGTAGACGGTGGCCGAGGAGCTGAATACCAGCCGGAACACGCCGGCTTTTGCCATCTCTTCGCACAGCACCAGGGTGCCGGTGATGTTGTTCTGGTAGTAGGTGAGCGGGATCTGGCTCGACTCGCCAACCGCTTTGAGCCCGGCGAAATGGATCACCGACTCGATCTGGTGATCGGCAAACAGCTGTTGCAGGCAAGTCCGATCCAGCACATCCCCTTCGACGAAGATGACCGGCTTGCCGGTGATCAGCTCGACCCGCTTGAGAGACTCGGGGGAGGAGTTGGAGAGGTTGTCCAGCACCACGACCTGTTGCCCGGCGTTCAATAACTCAACCAGGGTGTGGGAGCCGATGTAGCCGGCGCCCCCTGTGACCAGAATTGTCATTTTGTATCCCGCGTTCGACTGAAACTGGAGCTGAGTCTACCCGCCCGGCCCCGCTGCGAAAAGAGCGGGATGCCCATTACCTTCCCTCAATAGTCGACGCAAACATCCCCCCTGACGGTACAGGAGCAGGCCAGTGCCACCCCACTCTCCAGATCCTGCGGGCTGAGAGTCATCACGCTCTGGCGCTCGATCTCGCCCTCCGTGGTGCAGCGACAGGCCCCACATACCCCGGCCCGGCAGGCCGCCATCATGGTCTCCCCCGCCCCCTCCAGCGCCGCCAGCAGGGTCTGCCCCGGCAGTATCTTCACCTTCTTGCCGCTCTTTTTGAGGGTCAGCCAGAAGTGGTCGCTGCCGGCCGCAACTGGCGCCGTGCTCGATGTTGCAGCAGGCAGGCCGAACGACTCCTGGTGCAGCTGCCCGGCGGGCAACCCGAGCGCTGCCAGCATGGTGCTGGCCGCTTCCATGTAGGGGGCTGGCCCGCACAGATAGACGTGGCGACTCAATAGATCCGGTGCCAATTCCTTGAGCATCTCCGGGCTGAGCCGGCCGACCCAGGGATAAGCCGCCGGCGCCTCTTCCCCAACTTTCTCCAGCACTAACGCGTGGCGAACGCCGGCATGAGCAGCGGCCAGCGCAGCCAAGTCGTCTGCGAAGATCACATCCTCTGGCGAGCGGGCGCTGTGAATGAAGCGGATGTCGGCGTCCGGCCGTTTAGCCAGCTCGTCGCGCAGCATGGCCCACATGGGGGTGATGCCGGAACCGGCGCTCAAGAGCAGCGGCCGCTCGCAGGGCAAGGCCGTCAGATTGAAGTCGCCGAACGGGCCATCCACCCGGATCTCGTCCCCCACCTGCAGGGTCTGGTGCAGATGGTGGGAGACCAACCCGACATCCTTGATGGTGACCTGCCAGAAAGGGTCCTGCGGGCTGGAGGAGAGGGTATAGGCACGGCAGTGGGGCTTGCCGTCAATCTCGGTGTGCAGCGTCACGCACTGGCCCGCCAGCACGGCAGACAGGCTGCCCGTCTGCGGCACGAACTGCCAGCTCGCCACGTCGTGGGTATCCGCCCGGCGGCCGATGCACCTGAGGGTGAGGGAGGTGGAGGTCATCGCAAGGCTCCTCTTGTTGAAAAATGTTGGAAAGGGATCGCTAAAAAAAGGCGAGCCATCAGGCTCGCCAAAGGCTTACAACATGCTGAGCGTGTAAGGCTGTCTCTTTGCTCAGGCCGCCAGGATCTCGGCGAGATCGGCTTCTGCAGTGGTGGTGCCCTTGAGGCCAAATTGCTCTTCCAGCACCTTGAGCAGAGCCGGGGTGAGGAAGGCCGGGGCGGTCGGGCCGGTACGGATGTCCTTCACACCCAGCGCCAGCAGGGTGAGCAGAATGACGATGGCTTTTTGCTCGAACCAGGAGAGCACCAAGGTCAGCGGCAGATCGTTGACGCCGCACTCGAACTCTTCGGAGAGCGCCAGCGCCAGCTGGATGGCGGAATAGGCATCGTTGCACTGACCCACGTCCAGCAGACGGGGAATGCCGCCGATGTCGCCGAAGTCGAGCTTGTTGAACTTGTATTTGCCGCAGCCCAGGGTCAGCAACAGGCTGTCCTGCGGGATCGCCTTGGCAAACTCGGTGTAGTAAGCGCGCTCGGCACGGTCACCGTCACAGCCACCGACCAGGAAGAAGTGGCTGATTTCACCGGCCTTGACCTTGTCGATCACCGCAGGGGCAGCCTGCATCAGGGCGTTGCGGGCAAAGCCGATGGTGATGAAGTGCTCCAGCTCAACGTGCTTGAAGCCTTCCAGCGCTTGCGCCTTGGCAACGACGGCGGAGAAATCTTCCCCTTCCAGGTGGGTCACGCCCGGCCAGCCGACGATGGAGCGGGTGAAGATGCGATCCGAGTAGTTGCCCACGTTCGGGTCGATGATGCAGTTGGAAGTCATCACCACCGCGCCCGGGAAGTTGGCAAACTCCTTCTGCTGGTTCTGCCAGGCGGAGCCGTAGTTGCCCACCAGATGCGGGTACTGCTTGAAGAAGGGGTAGGCCAGCGCCGGCAGCATCTCGCCATGGGTGTAGACCTTGATGCTGGTCCCCTTGGTCTGCTCCAGGATGAGCTTGAGATCCACCATGTCGTGACCGGAGACCAGAATGCACTTGCCCGGTACTGGAGTAACGCGTACCTGAGTCGGCTCGGGGTGGCCGAAGGCGGTGGTTTCACCGAGATCCAGCATCTCCATGATTTTGAAGTTGAGCAGGCCAATGTCCATGGCGCACTTGAACAGGGGATCCAGATCGCTCGGATCCGTACCGAGCCAGCTCATGATGCGGTGGAATTCGGCGGCTACCTCGCTGTCTTGCTGATCCAGCACCCGGGCGTGCTCCATGTAGGCGGCAGCGCCCTTGAGGCCGTAGAGGCAGAGCAGGCGCAGCCCCATGATGTCTTCGTTGACCTCGTTCTTGCCGCGGTTGACCGCGGTCTGCGGTGCCTGGGCCAGCTGTTCCAGCAGCTCGCTACCCGGCTCGAAACGGGCGGCAGCAGGAAGTATGTCGGCCTGCACCGCCAGCGGTGCTAGCTTGGCAGCCAGCTGCTGGCGATAGGCCAGCGCCTGATTGACATAGGCCACGATGCGGGCGGAATCGAAGTTGACGTTGGTGAGGGTGGCGAAGAAGGCCTTGGGCACGAAGGCGTCGATCTCGCTGTCGACGATGCCGTGATCGCGGGCGGCCAGCGCCCAGGCGCTCAGCCCCTGCAGGGTATAGATCAGCACATCCTGCAGATCCGAGGTTTCTGCCGTCTTGCCACACATACCTTGTGCATAGGCGCAGCCGTTGCCTGCCGGAGTACGAATTGTCTGTTCACATTGCACACAAAACATCATGCCTCTCCTAATTGGACATTTCAGTTGTTTGTTTTGTGGCGATTCTATTCCCCTCGTGGAAAACTTAATAGGCATTCAATTTGCCAATTCAATTTTCATTGATGCAGATCAAAAACAAAAAAAGCCGCCCAAACAGGGCGGCAAGCGGGTGGATAAAAGGAGAGACAACTCAGGTTTGCAACAGAACACGGTAAGGGAACGGGTCGGGCTGGCGTCTGGTCAGGTAGCACCAGCCCTTGACTTCATCAAGCCGGCATACTTCGTATGCATCCGGCTTGGTTAACTATCAGGCTAAATAAGCGCGCAGCATCCAGACCAGTTTCTCCTGCTGCTGCACATAGTCGGAGAGAATGGACGCGGTCCCTTCATCACCGGCATCGGCGGCCTGCCCCAAGATGCGGCGCTGGGCCACCAGCAGTTCGCGGAAACTCTCCAGCAGGGATTCGACGCAGGCACGACCGTCGTGCAACCCCTTCTGCTCGGCAATGGCGGAAACGTTCAGGTAGTCGCTGAAGCTGTGCAGCGGTACGCCATCCAGGGTGAGGATACGCTCGGCCAAGGCATCGACCTTCAGCAACAGGTCGTTGTAAATCTCTTCAAACTTCAGGTGCAGCTCGAAGAACTGGTTGCCGCGGATGTTCCAGTGGAAGCCGCGAACGTTCATGTAAAGGATCTGGTAGCTGGCCAGCAACTTGTTCAGTTCGGCGACCAACGCTTGTGATTGAACGGTATCAAGACCAATCGGACTCTTCATGTTTCACCTCCAGATTTGACGACCTGGTCATCTTAGAACCCATCAGACTCGAAAGGTAATCGTTAAGACCTAACTGATTGATAGCGAGCGACTATCGTCCACGTTGCCGACTGGGTGAGGCGCACTCATTCAGGCTGCCGCTCGATATAGAGGATCACCTCCCCCAGCTGGATGCCGAACTTGCTGATGGCGGCCCGGTTGATCAAACGATCCTGGTCGAGCAGGTACATCCAGTCATCGAAACTCACCCGCACCACGCTGCCGTCGGGCAGCGCCAGATCGAGCTGATAGCGCCAGTTGAGGGCAAAGCCTGCCGTCTTGCCTACCGCCTCCCCCACCACGTCGGCGGCCGTGCCGCGCCAATGGCCATCCGCCCCCTTGCTCAAGAACCAGGTGCGGGTCTGCTGGCGCCCGTCGTCAAAGTAGAACTGCTCGAACAGCTCCCCCTTGCCCCCCTGCCAGTGCCCGCGCATCTCCACCCGAAAACGGCTGGTCACCTCGCCGCTGCGATCGGTTACCAGACCATGCGCCGTCAGCTTGCCATCGAAGAAGCGAGCGAGATCCCACTCGGGGCCCCGATCGCGATACTCCTCCAGACTGCTGCCACAGCCGGCCAGCAGCAGGAACGGCAACAACAGCAGGTAGCGCCAGGTGCGGGTGTACGACATGAACCTCTTTTGCATCAGAACTCTCCTCGCAGGCTACGGGTAAGCGCCGGATCACGGCTCCCTTCTGCCAGCCAGATGGCGAGGAAGGCCGCCGAAAATTGCGGATCGGCGAGGGTGCCGAGCGGCTTGTCCCGCCACCAGAAATGGCCCGCGCCCCCCTTGTCGACATAGAAGGTGAGCCGATCACCCGCCTTGACATCGGGCCAGAGCGTGGCGAGCCGGCCAAGCCACTCCTGGCGCTGCTGCTCGCTGCCAAGCCCCAGTCGCTGCCACTCGGCGGCGGTGGCGCGCAACAGATCGTCCCGTTCGATGGCTCTGGCGTAAGTGAGGCTGAGCGCCTGAGGATAGTGACCCGGCAGATAGCGGCCGTTCTCGCTGTAGAGGGTGGCGTCATAGAGCTTGAACCAGAGCCAACTCATCTCGCCGCGCCCGACCGGGTGCAGCTGCTGCCAGGGGGTGATCGGGGCTTGCCCGGTCTGGGCGAAAGGGGTCAGCGGTAGGCTCAAGCCTGCCAGCAGCAGGCTAATTCCACCCCATGTGCCAATGGGCAGGATCTTCGAGTTCATGCCAGTCCATCTCCTGTTCCAGCAGCGTGTTGATGTCCTGCATCACCACCTGCTGCAGCTGCCCCTGCGCATCGCGCTGACAGGCCACCACCAGATAGAAACGCTCGGTCAGCTCGTGCTGGCTCTCTTTGGTCCATTTGGAAAACAACAAGGTGTCGGTCGAAAAGGTGTTCATCTCGCTTCACCCTCCAGCTTGACCGTTACCCACAGGAGTACGGGTAACCACCACATCCAGATCACCGCCAGCAGTGCCGCACTGACCCCGATGCCCCAGGGTAAGTGTACTGCCCCCATGGCGGCGCCCGCCACATAGGAGGAGCTGCCACCGACCATGCCGAACAGCCCCTGCTGCCAGCGCGGCAAGGGCCGCAGCCAGCGCAGACCGTGGCAGAGAGTCAGGGCAAAGCCGCACCAGAGCAGCACCAGCCAGAGCGGAAAACCGGCGTTGAAATCAAACAGCCCGAGCTGCCAGAGCAGGGCATCGAGCAGGCTGCCGGCAAGGGCAACCGGGATGAGCCGCCAGTCGTGCCAGCGGCGGGGGGAGAAAAGAAAATGAAGCAGCAGCAGTGCCAACAGCGGGCCCGGCTGCTGCCACTTCACTGCCAGCAACCAGTAGAGGTTGAACCCCAGCAGATGGGCCCACTGCCACATGATCAGAGACCGCCTACGGGCAGATCCCCACTCCAGCCGAGTGGGCCCGGCTTGGCCGCTTCCAGCTGCACCAGGCTGATGGTGCGCTCCCAGAAGCCCCCTTCACAGTAGGCGAAATAGAAGTGCCATAACCGAATGAAGTCCTGGCTGTAGCCGAGAGCGGGCAGCTCGGGCGCCAACGCCAGGAAGCGCTCGCACCAGTGGGTCAGAGTGCGGGCATAGTGGTGGCCGTGATCGTGCAGCCGCACCAGCTGCATGTCGGTCTCGCGCGCCAGCAGCCCCGCCATCTGGGATACGCTCGGCAGGCAGCCGCCGGGGAAGATGTAGCGCTGGATGAAATCAACCCCGCGCAGATACTGGGCGTGGCGCTGATCGGCGATGGTGATGGCCTGAATGAGCAGGCGGCCACCGGGTTTGAGCAGCCGCGACAGCTGGCGGAAATAATCGGGCAGGAAGGCGTGGCCCACCGCCTCGATCATCTCGATGGAGACCAGCTTGTCGTAAGTGCCCTCCAGCTTGCGGTAATCCTCCAGCAGCAAGGTGATGCGATCCCCCAGCCCCTCCCGCGCAATCCACTCCTTGGCATAGTCGTGCTGGGCCCGGGAGATGGTGGTGGTGGTCACCCGGCAGCCGTAGTGACGGGCCGCATAAACAGCGAGGCCACCCCAGCCGGTGCCGATCTCCAGCAGATGATCGTCTGGCCCCAGTGCCAACCGCTCGCAGATGGTGCGCAGTTTGGCCTGCTGCCCCTCTTCCAGGCTGGCCTTGGCATGGGGATAGATGGCACTCGAGTACTGCATGTGGCTGTCGAGAAAACCCTGATAGAGGCTGTTGCCGAGATCGTAGTGGGCGGCGATGTTGGAGCGCGACCCGGTCAGGGTATTGCGGTTAAGCCAGTGACGCACCTTGTTGAACGGGAAGCTGAGCCAGCCGAGGCGCCGCTCCAGACTGTCGAGCAGCGCCAGGTTGCGGGCCAGCAGCCGCACCAGCGCCACCGGATCCGGGCTGGTCCAGAGCCCCTCCACCCAGGTTTCCCCGGCGGCGATGCTGCCCCCCAGCAGCAGGCGGCGATAGAAGGCCGGATCCTGCACCACCAGCTCGGCGTGCAGGTCGGTGCCCGCCACGCCAAAACTGTGACGCTCGCCGCCATCCCACAGCAGCAGCTGGCCGTGTTCGAGGCGCCCCAGCAGATTGAGCAGCAGTTGCCTGGCCCCCTTGTCGATGAAAGAGGCAGAGAGGGTTGATTGCACAAGTTCCATTAGCGGCTCTCCGGATGGCTAAAAATGGGTGTTCGTTTGATAAAAAGACGCAGGGCCTGCCAGTAGATCCCGAGCAGCACCTTCATGGTCATCCAGGGCCAGCGGGCCAGCAGGGCCGCCAGCCCCTTGCGCGACAGCGGCGCCCGGCGCAGTGCCAGGGTTGCGTCAAACAGCTTGGCTTCACCGGATACGGGGTGGCTCTCGATGTGGATCAGTGTCTCCTGCGCGGGCGGGCGAATGCGCCAGTGGTAGCGCATCGCCAGCCCCATGAAGGGGGAGACGTGAAAATCCTTGTCGTGGGGGGCCAGCGCCGCCAGATCCAGCAGGTAGCAGTGACGCTCGTTCCAGGGGGTGTTCGACACCTCTGCCAGCAGATAGCGCGCCTCTCCCTGCCGGTAGCAGAAGTAGAAGTTGACCGGGCTGAAGTAGAAACCGAGGCAACGCACGTTGCCAAGCAGCAGCACCCGCCCCTCGGGTTCGGCATCGCCACCCAGTTCGCTCACCTTCTGCCACACCGCCTGTTTGAGCGGCCCCTCGCTGCCGCGCAGGTAGTCGTCACGTCGAAACGAGAGCAGCCCTGCTCGCTCCACCCCGAACCAGCGCCCGCGATCGAGTTGTGGCAGCTCGTCGAGATCCAGCCCCAGCATGAAGAGGCTGTAGGAGAAGGCATGGGCGCGCGGCGCGAAGCGGCGATGGCGCACCGACCCCTGCCAGATGGCGCTGAGGGTGCCGGTCATGGCCTCGGCACTCGCCTTCTGGCCTGCCAGGACTGCATCGTTCATAGCTCGGCCCCGAACCGCCTGGCTACGTCCAGCGCGCTGCGCACCCCGTCTTCGTGAAAGCCGTTGTACCAGTAGGCGCCGCAGAAGTGGGTGTGCTGCTGGCCGCAGATCTCGGTCCGCCGCTGCTGGGCGGCGATGGAGCTCTGATTGAACACCGGATGGTGGTAGACGAAGCGGCGCAGCACCTTGCTCTCGTCCACCTTGCCTTGCGGATTGAGGCTGACACAGAAGGGCTCTGGCGAGCTCACCCCCTGCAGGATATTCATGTTGTAGCTCACCAGCGGCCGCGCCCCGTCATCCTCCCCCAGCTGATAGTTCCAGCTGGCCCATGCCTTGCGCCGCACCGGCAGGCAGGAGGCATCGGTGTGCAACCAGACATCGTTGGCCTGATAGGGCATGGCGCCGAGAATGGCCTGCTCCCGCTCGCCCGGGTCCGCCAGCAATGCCAGCGCCTGATCGCTGTGACAGGCGAGGATCACCTCGTCAAACCACTCCTCGCCGTAGCTGCTCTGGATCAGCACCCCGTCCGCCAGGCGCCGGATCCCCTGCACCGGGCAGGCCAGGCGAATGTTTGCCTGCCAGCCGGCCGTCAGCGGGCCTATGTATTCCCGCGAGCCACCCGGGATCACATACCACTGGGGGCGATTGGCCACCTCGAGCAGGCCGTGGTTGGCGAAAAAACGCAGAAAAAAGCTCAAGGGGAAGGCGTGCATATCGGCCAGGGTCGATGACCAGATAGCGGCTCCCATCGGCAAAATGTAGTGGCGGGCGAAGTAGTCGCTGAACTCACCCACCTGCAGAAAATCCCCCAGGGTCAGCTCGAGGCCGGCCCCCTGATGTTGCCCATCGGCCAACCAGGCCCGCGCCTCCCGGTTGAAACGCAGGATCTCGGCGACGAAGCCGTAGAAGCGTGGGCTCAGCAGGTTGCTGCGCTGGGCGAACAGGGTATCCAGGTTGTGGCCGTTGTACTCCAGCCCCTGCGGGCTTTTCACCGAGAAGCTCATCTCGGCCGGCTGCCGTGCCACCCCGATCCGTTCAAGCAGCCTCAAGAAGTTGGGGTAGGTGCGATCGTTGAAGACGATGAAGCCGGTATCGATGGCATAGCGGCGCCCCGCCTGCTCCACATCGACCGTGGCGGTGTGCCCACCCAGGGTCGGCGCCGCCTCAAACAGGGTGATGTCGTGCAGCTTGTGGAGCAGAAAACCGGCGGTCAGGCCTGAAATGCCGGAGCCGACGATGGCGATCTTTTTCTTCATGAAGGGCGTCCTTTCGATACGAGTGCGCGGCCAAGGCGCAGCCAGAGCCCCACCGGCAGCGCACCGAGCAGGCGCAGCGACCAGATGAAGCGGCGGGGAAAGTGGATCTGGTGGCGACCGGCGGCGAGCCCGTCCATGATGGCGCGGGAAGCCTCCTCCACCGTCACCAGGCAGGGCATGGGAAAATCATTTTTGGCGGTGAGCGGGGTCTGGACAAAGCCGGGGCGGATCAGGGTCACCCCAATCCCTTTGCCGGCCAAATCCAGACGCAGGGTATCCGCCAGATAGTCGAGGGCCGCCTTGGAGGCGCCATAGGCCTCGGCCCGTGGCAGCGGCAGCCAGCTCACCGAGGAGCTGACGATGGCCAGCCTTGACCCAGCCCCGAGCAGCGGCAAGAAGGCAGCCAGGGCGTGGCCGGTGGCGATGAGGTTGGTCTCGATGACCCGGGCAAACAGGGCGCCGTCAAACCCCTCGTCCACCGTCATGTACTCGCAGTTACCGGCATTGAGGATCAGCAGGTCGATCCATGGCAAGCCGGCGGCCGCCTCGCTCACGGCGTTTGCAGAGCGCCCGTCAAACTGCAGCGGCGTGATGCCGTGGCGCCCCAGTGCCAGCAGCCGCTCACCATCGCGACCACAACCCCACACCTGCCAGCCTGCGCGCCGATAATCGAGCGCCAGCTGAAAGCCGATGCCGGAGGTGGCGCCGGTGATCAGCACCCGGCCGCTCATGCGCCCAGCCTCCCCTTGATGGTGCGCACCACGGCCCCAAGCAGCGGCAACTGCTCGTAGAGCATGGCGCCAAGGTCAAAGTAGTCGCGATGCAGGCACACCTTGCCCGTCTCGTCGAACTCGAGGCGGGTGGCCCCCTCCACCGTCACCGGGGCGCCGCCGCGCAGCCTGGGATGGGAGAAGGTCATGGTCCAGCCGAGCCAGGCCTGTCGCCCCTGTTGCAGCTGGCTGGTGATGACGAAATGGCAGTAGGCCAGGCGCTGATAGAGGGTGGCAAAATAGTCGGTGAGCGCCGCCAGCCCCTCGATGCGGTGAGCAGGGTCGGTAAAGACCACCTCGTTTGCGTAGACCTCGGGCAAACGGTGCAACTCATCTCGGTTTAGCTGCTGATAGAGGGCCACAAAGCGAGCCAGCGACTCATCCATGCTATTTCTCCAGGGCGCGAAACATCTCGATGGCTCTCACCCGGGCAACGGCGTGGTCCACCATGGGGGCCGGATAATCGCGCCGCCCCTTGAGCCGCAACCAGTCGTGGGGCTGGTGCAGATAGGCGGCAGGCAAATCAGCCAGCTCAGAGACCCAGGTACGAATGAACTCCCCTTGCGGATCAAACCGTTGTCCCTGGGTGGTGGGGTTGAAGACCCGGAAATAGGGCGCCGCATCGGCGCCGGTGCCCGCCGCCCACTGCCAGCCGCCGTTGTTGGCCGCCAGGTCGCCGTCGATGAGCTGACTCATGAAGTAATCCTCCCCGAGCCGCCAGTGAATGTGCAGATCCTTGGTGAGAAAGCTCGCCACTATCATCCGCAGCCGGTTGTGCATCCAGCCGGTGGCGTTGAGGCAGCGCATCGCCGCATCGACGATGGGGTAGCCGGTACGTCCCTCACACCAGGCGGCGAAGGCGTCCGGATCCCAGCTCCATGGCAGGGCCGATGTTTCCGGCTTGAAGGGCCGATTCATGGAAAGGGTCGGGATCAGCACCAGCAGGTGGCGATAGAACTCGCGCCAGATGAGCTCATTGAGCCAGACAAAACCGGGCTGGGCCTTGGACTGGGGCCGGTAGCCAAGCCTCTGCTGGAGCGCCGCCACACACTGGCGCGGGCTGATGATGCCGGCCGCCAGATAGGGGGAAAGCACGGAGGTACCCGCGATGGCAGGGAAATCCCGGGTCTCGCCATAATCGAGCACCGCCTGCTCCAGAAAGTCATTCAAAAGACGGCTGGCCTCGGCCTCCCCCACCGGCCAGCGGGGGTCTGCCGTCAGCTCGCCGAGGGCGGCATCCACGAAGTCCCGCTCGGCCAACGGCTGCCACGGCAGCGGCTCGCCACGAGCAGTGGGCGCGCGATGAATGACGAAACCATCCTCGTCGAGGGCCTTGAGCCAGGCACGGCTGAAGGGGGTGAAGACCTTGAACATCTCGCCAGAGCCGGTCAGCACCCGACCGGGCGGCAATACGCAGCAGCCGTTGAACCAGTGACAACCAATCCCCTGTTCTGCCAGCGCGGTAGTGACGGCCTGATCCCGGCGCAGCTCGTCGATCTCGATGGCCTGATTGGCGTAGAGCTGGGTTACCCCCAGCTCGCGGCAAAGATCTGCCAGCACCGCCGGCACCTCGGCAAAAGTCTCCACTCGCAGCAGATGGAGCGGGATGCCGAGCGCAGCCAGCTCGTGGCCCAGCGCATCGACCTGGGCCAGTAGAAAACGCTGACGGACGGGGGCCAGCTTGTGCTGCCGCCACTGGGTGGGGGAGAGGATATAGAGCGCGGTGACCGGTTCATCATTGGCGCAACCGTGACGCAAGGCCGGGTTGTCGGCCAGGCGCAGATCATTGCGAAACCAGACCAGCTTCATGATTTTTTCCTCCCGCGTCCGCCGGCACCAGCCGCTGCTGGCATGTTTGCCATCACCTCGGCAAGGCTCACCTGCCAACCGTGGGCTTGCAGCCACTCGCCATCGTAGAGGCGCCCCAGCTCGCCAAAGAAGCGGGTACCGGCGGGCCAGCCGGCGGCCAGATCCGGCTTGCCAAGGCCGGCCCCCAGCAGCACCAGCCAGGGGGTAACGGCACGCCCCTCCAGCAGGCTGGCATGGCGCGGCTCCACCGCCCCCAGCAGTTGCACCTCATGGCCCTGACCGATCAGCTCGTAGGCGGCCCAGACCAGGTCGAGCGGGCCCACCTGTCCCCAGCTCGCCAGGGTGACCGGCACGCCCTTCTCCTGCTCGATCAGGTGGCGGGCGAAGCGGGTGTGCAGCCAGCCCAGCCACACCTGTTGCAGCAGCTCGCCATCCGGCCGCTCGCGCCACAGCCCGAGCAGCTGCTCCACCAAGGGTTGCAGTACCCGGCTGCGCACCAGCTCGAACGGGTAGCTCGCCAGCAGGTCGTTGAGCTCTGCCTCCGCCTTGCGCTGGTTGAAGGCGAGCAGCGCCTGACTGAACTGCTCCAGGGTCTGCTGCCAGTGATCGCTCACCGGCTGGGCCTGGGGTTCGCTCAGGAGTCCCTTCACCTGCCCGATACTCACCCCCCGCTCCAGCCAGCTCAGGATCTCGCCGATCTGGCGAATGTCCTGTTCGCTGTAGAGGCGGTGGCCCTTCTCGGTGCGGGCCGGTTGCACCAGCCCGTAGCGACGCTGCCAGGCGCGCAGGGTCACGGCGTTGACGCCGGTGAGGCGGGAGACCTCGCGAATGGGGTAGATCCCCTCCTCCGGCGAAGGAGAAGCGGCGTGCGGTAAATCAGACATAACGGCATCCAGCAAAGGTTGAGGGAGAGGCCCCGGCCATCAGTCGGGACCTGCACAGAAAATTCAGAGCCCGTAGCGCAGTTTCAGCGTGTCGGGGTGCGGATTGAGATAAACCTGCTCGGCAAGGTAGGGATTGGGGTACTCGCGCAGGTAGTGGCGGATCAGGGTGAGCGGCACCAGCAAGGGGAATATGCCGGTGCGGTACTTGTCGATGGTATCGGCCAGCTCCTGCTTCTGGGCCGGGGTCAGCACCCGTTTGAAGTAGCCCTGCAGGTGCATCAGCACATTGGTGTGGCTGCGGCGGTTGGCCCGCAGGGTCAGCGCAGTCATCAGCCCCTTGATGTAGCTGTCGGCCACCTGCTGCAGGTCGGCCCTGGCCAGATTGCCGAGCAGCTTGCCAAGCGTCCGGTAGTGGGTGGTGGCGTGGGAGAGCACCAGATACTTGTAGCGGGAGTGGAAGCGGATCAGCGCAGAGGCGGTGATGCCGCGCGCGCAGAGCTGCTGCCAGTCGTGGTAGGCGAAGACCCGCAGCACGAAGTTTTCCCGCAGGATGGGATCGCACAGGCGGCCATCCTCTTCGACCGGCAGCAGGGGATTGGCCTCCATCAGCGCCTTGGCAAACAGGCCGACCCCCTCCTTGGCACTCCCCTCGTTGTTGGCGCCATAGATGCGCACCCGCTCCATGCCGCAGCTGGGGGATTTGGCGCAGAGGATGTAGCCGGAGATGAAGTCGAGCTGGCGCGCCTTCTGCTCGCTGAAGGCGATGAGCTGGTCGGTGACGTCGAAGCTGCCGTTGCTCGCCTCGGCACGGATCTCGCCGTGGCGCTTCACCAGCCGGATGGCGGCGCGGGGCGCGCCGAGACCAATGGCCATCTCGGGACAGACGGGGTGATAGTCAAAGTGGGCACCGAGATCCCGCTCGCAGAAACTGGAACGCTTGTGGCCCCCGTCGAACCGAACCTCCTGCCCCAGCAGGCAGGCGCTGATACCAACCTTGATCTTGTACATGCCATCACTCCTTGTATAAGTCTGAATCAGTTATAGCAGTTATACAAAAAAACGGAAGTTGTATAACTATTGCGGACTGATACGGCGCAAGGATGAAGGGTGGATCAACCGGAAATGAAAAAACCCATGACCGAAGTCATGGGTAAAAATGAAGACACTACAGGAAGGATGATTAGAAGCTGTACTTCACACCCAGGCTGGTGATGGAACCCTGTTGCAGATCCCACTTGCGATAGGTGTAGTCGGCGGTGAGGGCCAGGTTCTGGCTCACCTTGTAGGCGGCGCCCACTTTGAAATCATGCATGTCGTCGGTCATGTTGGCGTAGCGGTAGGCGGTGGAGAGCTCGACGGCGCCGATGTCGTAGCGCAGGCCGGCCTCACCGTACATGCTGCCGCTGTTCTTGCGGGTGATGACGTCCCAGCCGCTGTCTTTGACGTTGGCAGCCACCTGACGCTCCATGGTGTAGCCCATCAGGCCCGCTTCCCCATACAGGTTCAGACCTGTGCTGAGCGGGGTGTAGACACCCAGACCCAGGCTGGAGATGCCCATGCTGTCGTTGCCGCTGTTGCGGGAGGTGTACTCGCTGCCCAGACGACCGTAGAAGTTGGAGCCGAAGCTCTTGGAGAGATCCAGGTTCAGACCGCCGAAGTCGCGGTTGTTGCTATCTTTGCCGCCAATGTAGTCGGACTTGGTGTGCGCCCAGGTCAGACCGCCTTTGGCGTAGCTGAAGGCATCCTCAGCCAGAGCGGAAGTAGAAGCGAAACCGGCCAGAACCAGAACAGAAAGTGCAACTTTTTTCATTTTGATGACTCCATCGTTGAGCTAGTTGAGACCTAGCTGGAATGGGGTCATTGTGCAGAGGACGGGGAGAAATGCCGAGCGGCAAGCTGTTGCCAAACCATGTCAGATGTAAGCAACTGTTGCTGGCGGTTACCGGGTTAACAATCAAGACAGGCTCCGCGAAGGAGCCTGTTGCATGAGGGATCAGCGAAACTCCACTTCCTCAATCTCGACCCGCACCAGGGGTTTGCCGGTGAGACCGGCCGGGCGCGGCACCTCCAGCACCATGGAGGGGCGCTGCTGGCCCTTGCGCAGATAGGACTCCGGCAGACGGTTCTCGCCAACCCAAAAGCGGGCCTCCTGCTTGGCCAGCTGGGCCCCCTGCTCGCTGAACAGGGTGATGCTGCCGCGCACCCGCACCACGTTGCGGGTGCCTGTGTTGCTCACCATGAATTGCAGTTGCAGGGGATCCGAACCTTCCAGCTTGGCGAGCTTGACGCCGATCCCGTCCTTGACGGCCTGGGCCAGCAGATCCGGGTTGTTCATCGCCTGCTCGGTCAGCACCGGCACGGCCACCGTGCCCTGCACCGCGCTGCCGTCGGCGGCGGGCTTGAGCAGCAGGTATTCCCAGGTGAAGTCATCGTTGAGCTGCACTTGGCGACCATCCGGCAGGGTCACCTGGGTGAGCGGGGCGGCCTGTGCCAGCAGGGGCGACAAGCAGAGGGCAACCAGCAGACGGGACAAGGGTTTCATAGGGTGGTGACTCGCGTCGATGGAAAAGGGCGTCAGTATAAAGAGTCCGCCGCACCTTGCCTATGACCGCTCTCACGTTCCTGCCCTCGGCTGCCTAGACCACCAGCTCCTGACGCTCCTCCGCCGGCATCATGTCCAGGGTCACCAGATCGAAGGCCGTGCTCTTGAGGGCGGTGAGGATATCCGGCTGCAGATCGAACGCCCGGGCCCGCAACCGGGCCGGCAGCCGTACCCGGGCCAGGGTGGTGGCCCGATCGCCCAGGGTATGGAAAAACACCTGTGCCTCCTCCAGCCCCATGTCGGCCAGCATCTGCTCCGCCATGTCCACCATCCGCAGATGACGGCGATCCACCAGCTCGGGATCGGAGAAGCGGTGGCTCAGGCAGCCATGGGCGCTCTTGCCCCAGCGTCCCAGCTGACGCTTGTTGAAGCCGTAGCGAAAGTCCCTGTGGGTCATGCCCTGTTTGGCGAACAGCCAGAGGGTGTTGTCCGGCAGGCTGCCGAAGCGACGCAGATACTCCCGCAGCTCCTCGACCGGCGCGGGCAGCAGCATGGGCAGGTGGCTCCAGTCGGTTTCCAGCGCGGTGAGGTGACAGATGTAACGCACCGGATCTATCACCTCGTTGAGGTGGCGCAGGTGATCGCAGAAGATCATCTCATCGGTCTTGATGACCCGCTGCTCGATGCCGTAACGCTGGCAGTAACGCTTGGCGCGGGCCACTTCCTTGCGGCTGCGGGTCGGGCTGTCCAGAGTGATGGCGCGGATCCGGATGCCGCTAGCGCGGCACAGATCCATGCTGTAGCAGGACTCCAGTCGACCGGAGAAGGAGACCGCCAGTTCGCCGTAGCCAGCCAGGGTCTCGATAAGTGACTGCTCCCTGGTCTGAAAGGTCTGATCGTATCCTCGATTCAGCACAACGATATTGGCATCCATAACAACGGCACCGGATGATGAATTGGGCGCCATTGTGCAGTAATAATCCTGAATAAACCCTTAAAGAATGCGGATAAACTAGAATTTAATGATTATTTCATACCAATTATCATCATATTCATCCAGTTGCGCGTCATAAATCCGCAGTTTCGCCTGATGAACCTGGTGCATGCGCAGAAAACCCTCGGCCTGCTCGAGGGAGGCGAACGTCAGCCTGCCCCCCTCGCTGTCGGTGAGGCACTGCATCTCCCCATCCACCTCGACACAGAGCTGATAACCGCTGCCATCCAGACAGGCGATCAGCAGCCCCGCATCCGGATAGTGACTGAGCCAATTGCGAAACCTGCCGTGTTCCATAACTTACCCCGCGTTCCCGCCCGCTCAGGCCGGCAGGTAACCCTGTGTTACCAGCTGCTGGCGACAACTGTATGCATCGGTAAACACCAGGCCGCCGATCCCCTGCGTCTGTGCAGCGGCCACGTTGGCCGGGCTGTCATCGATGAACAGGCACTGCTCGGCCCGCAGATCGAACGACACCAGCAGATAGCGGTAGATATCCGGCTCCGGCTTCATCATCCGTACCCTTGCCGACACCACCTTGCCGCTGAAGAAGCGCCAGAAATCCTGATGTTGCTCCAGCCAGTCGATGCTGGCATGGCCCATGTTGGAGAGTGCGTAAAGAGTGTGCCCCTCCCCGTGCAGTGCCTCTATCAGGCTCAGCATAGCGGGATCCGGCACAAGGGATGGCGGCACCGCCTGCAAAATGGCCAGATTCTCCGCCGTCGACAGGCCGGTTCGCGCCTGTGCCTGACGGGCCATGGTGTGCAGCGACAGGGTCCCCCGGTCCACCTCCAGCCAGTCGCCATGGTTGAACAGTTGCTCCGCCAGCTGCTCCGCCCCGTGCGGCCCCCGTACCGAGCGCACGATACCGACCGGATCCCAGCTCACCACCACTCGTCCCAGATCGAAAATAATCGCCATTCTCACCTCCAGCTCTCTGCATCATTGCGACGGCAAGCGGGTTCATCCGACACGCATTTGCCCCCGCAGGCTCACGCCCTTACCCTGCCCCGTTCGCCACCCACGGGCAAGTTTTACTTGCATCGCACGGTCAAATCCCTTAATGCTTATGGCGTTACCTCAAGGACACACTCATGCACGCACCATTCTTTTTTGCTTTCTCGTTTATCCGGCCCTCATGAGGGAAGGCCAGTCGTCACGTGAAGCACTCGCGTAAACAGAAAGCAAAGACGAATCGAGCCTCCCCTAGCGGAGGTTTTTTTTTTGCAGCCACCACAATCGATTACTTGGATAGGGAACCATCATGGCAACGCTCGACGAGATCAGACAAGACATCACCCAGTTGGATCAGGAGCTGCTCGCCCTGCTGGCCAAACGCAAGACCCTCAGCATCGAGGTCGCCCGCGCCAAGCAGGCCAACCCGCGCCCGATCCGCGATCCCCAGCGCGAGCAGGATCTGCTGGTCGCCCTGATCCAGAAAGGGCGCGGACTGGGGCTGGATGCCCAGTACATCACCCGCATCTATCACACCATCATCGAAGACTCGGTGCTCTCCCAGCAGGCCTATCTGCAGAGCCTGCTCAACCCGGAGCAGCAGGAGCCGATGACCAGCGTCGCCTATCTGGGGCCGCGCGGTTCCTATTCCAGCCTCGCCGCCCGCAAGTACCTGGCTCGCTACAAGGATCAGGTGATCGAGGTGAACTGCCAGAATTTCCGCGAGGTGCTGGATGCGGTGGAGTCGGGCCGTGCCGCCTTCGGCGTGCTGCCCATCGAGAACACCAGCTCGGGCTCCATCAACGAGGTGTACGACGTGATGCAGCACACCAGCCTCTCCATCGTCGGTGAGCTCACCTACCCCATCGAGCACTGCATCCTCACCGCCGTGCCCACCGAGCTGTCCCGCATCAAGACCTTCTACGCCCACCCGCAGGTGTTCCAGCAGTGCTCCCATTACCTCAGCAAGCTGGAAGGGGCGCGCCACGAGATCTGCGACTCCTCCTCCAGCGCCATGATGAAGGTCAAAGAGCTGGCGAGCCCCGAAGCGGCGGCCATCGGCAGCGCGGCCGGCGGCGAGCTGTATGGGCTGGACGTGCTGGCCGAGCAGCTGGCCAACCAGAAGGAGAACTACAGCCGCTTCATCGTGGTGGCGCGCAAGCCCATCGACGTGGCGCCGCAGATCCCGGCCAAGACCACCCTCATCATGTCCACCTCCCAGAAGCCGGGCTCGCTGGTGGAAGCGCTGCTGGTGCTGCGCAACAACGAGATCAACATGACCAAGCTGGAATCCCGGCCGGTGCAGGGCAACCCGTGGGAGGAGATGTTCTACCTGGATGTCTCCGCCAACCTCAACACCCCGTCCATGCAGGCCGCGCTGATGGAGCTGACCAAGATCACCCGCTACATCAAGGTGCTGGGCTGCTACCCGAGCGAAGATGTCAAGCCGACCACAGTGCCGCCGGTGCTGATGGGCGGCTGATCCGCCAAGGTTGGGCCGGCCCGGGTATCAGCCGGCCGACACCGCCCATGAAAAAGGCGACCCTGCGGGGTCGCCTTTTTGTGGTCCATTCGCTGCGGGCAGGCCGTCAGAACTGGCCTGCCATCAGCTGGTTGATGTTGTAGAGGGCGCGAGTATCGAGCTCCATCTCGGTGGCATAGGTGTTGCCGCGGGGATAGGAGGCCACCACCCTGGCGCCGCGCACCATGCCCGCCACCGACACGTCCAGCGAGTTGGAGGTCTGGGTCAGGTCCTTGTAGCTGCTCTGGCCGCGCACCTGCTGACCGTTGAGCTGCTCGGCCAGCTCGCGATAGGCATCCATCTTGGAGGCGCGGATGGCCTGCAACATCTTCTCGGACTGGGAGGGGCCGGGCTGGATGTCGATCACCGCGTAGCCGACCGCCTTGAGTACCGGGAAGTCATCCGGCTTGTTGTTGCCGCCGTAGTTGACCACCCGATTGCCGCCGCTGCACGCCGTCAGCAGCAGGGCCAGCAGGCATCCGAACAGGATTCTCATTGCGTCTACTCCTTGTCAGGGCGTCAGGTTGACCAGATGGCCGCCGGGACGCGCCTGGCTGTCACGCATCAGGTAACCGCGGTTGATCGAGGCCCGGCCAAACGAATTGTTGGCACCGAACAGGTATTTCTGCGGGATCATGCTCTGGGCCGTGGTCTCCACCATCTTGGTCCGCAGGTCGATGATGCGGGCGTTGACCAGGATCCCCTTGCTGTTGCGGCTGAAGGTGCCGACCAGGATGCGGGAGATGGGCAACCGGGGAGAGAGATCCTTGTAGTTGCGGCTCAGCACGAAATCCCCCTGCGGCGTCACCTTGATGCTGCCGGTCAGCTTGAAGTCCACCACCACTTCCCCGCGCCGGTTGAGCTCGTAGATGAAACTCTCCTCAATCTGCTGGCCCATCCAGTTGGTGTCCTGCAGGGTGTCGAGATCGACGAAAGAGGCGACCGCGATGGGCTCGGTCAGGGTGGTGAGCGACTTGCGCTCCATCAGCTGATCGGTCATGCGAGCCACCAGCCAGTTGAGTTCCATCCCCTGCGCCGCCTGGCGCGGATCACCCAGCTCCCGGTTGATGGGGTCGGTGCCGCAACCGGCCAATGCCAGAGCGAGCGCCAACGCCGTGATAAGTTTGTTCATGGATACCTTTCCTGTATCTGCACCTGATTTGTTATCGGTTCGACCGGCCAAAGCTTGAGCCGGGAATGAGGCATGGATCTTGCTAATATTCGCAGTGTGCTGTGCAACCGGCACGGCTCTGTGATCTGTATCGGCCGGCGACTTCGCTTCGACAGGGGTGAATCGCGCCGACCCGCATATTCAAGGTGCTTGTCATGAAATTACCGCTGCTGTTAACCCTGCTGCTGGCCAGTCTGTCGGCCCGGGCCGAGATCATCGAGGCGCAGGGCAGTGCCGCCATCCTGGGTGGGGACGAGGTCTACGCCCGCGAGCAGGCGACCCGCGATGCCCTGCGGCAGGCCCTGCTGGCGAGCGGCGCCGCCGTCTCCAGCATCCAGCGCCTGGAAAACGGCAGCCTGCGCTCCGAGCAGATCCAGATCCGCTCCGGCGGCGACATTCGCCAGTACCGGCTCAAGCGGGAAGAGGTGCGCAACGGCCGCATGTACATCACAGTGATGGCCGACATCCAGGCCGAGCGCCAGATCTGCCAGACCCAGCACTACGCCAAGGATTTGACGCTGGTGCGGCTGCGGCTGCGCTACCCCGAGCAGGCGAGCTACGGCGCCCTCGACGACATGCCCGCCAACCTGTCACGCCGCATGTTCGAGGCGCTGGCCAGCGCGCCGCAAGGGGTGGCCGTGCGCCAGTGGCTGGACGAAAACCTGCGCATCGATCCACTCCACCTGCAACAGGGGGATCGCAGCGCCCTCGAGGAGATCAAGGCGCTCAGCCTGCGCACCGACAGCCAGTACCTGGTGCTCGGCAGCATCGACGATCTCTCCATCGAGCCACAGGGTAACCAGCTGACCAGCTGGTATGAAGATCCCATCCGCAACTTTCGCATGCAGCTCTATCTGTTCGACGGCATCAACGGCAGCCTGCTCGGCCGCAAGGAGTACCAGGGCAGGGCCAACTGGACCTTCGCCAAGCGGGATCAGGTGGGCAGCAGCAGCGGCCAGTTCTGGCAGTCGAGCTACGGTCAGGAGGTCAACTACCAGATCCAGGAGGCGGTGCAGGATCTGGTGGCCCAGCTCAGTTGCGCCCCGGTCACCGCCCGGGTGGTCAGCCAGAACGAGCGCGGCCCCTACATCAATCTCGGCCGCCGCAACGGCGTCCGGCTCGGGGATCAGTTCCGTATCCAGCACGATGCCGATTTCATCGATCCCTATGGCAAGGCACGCATGCTGCGCAACCCGGCCGACGGCCTGTTCGAAGTGGTGCAGGTATTCGAGGATGGCGCCATCATCAGCAGCCAGAACAAATATTCGCCGTTTAACATCCAGATCGGCGATCTGGCAGTATTGGAATAAGAATCAAGGGTTTAAAAGGGAGCCGCTTCTTGTATAATGCCGGCCACAAGGTTCCCGTAGCTCAGCAGGATAGAGCGGTCCCCTCCTAAGGGACAGGCCACTGGTTCGACTCCAGTCGGGAGCACCATATAAAACAAGGGGTTGGCATCGTCATGGTGCCAATCCCTTTGTTGTTTTTGGCTCTGGCGTACTTGTTGGCGTACTTGTTTAACCAGGCTTGCATATCCGGCGTACCGCCTCACCCAATCGTCGGTCACTCCACAGCAAACCCGGCCACTGAGCTGGCGGGCGCAGAACAGGCATGTGTCACTATCATTTCTTGCCATCCAGACACCAAGAAGGCCATCAGGTGTCGTACTGAACAAAGATATTCTGCTTTCTGAATCCAGGCACTTCGCATTGCTAACATGGCCACCAAATTGAGCAACACCTAAAACCCCATTAAGCGTCACACGACGCGTTGAGCCAAGTCCGTGAAAACCATACACGAGATCCTGTCAAACCAGACAAGGTACACAGCACTCAAGCACAAGGTCCAGGTGACTTGAACTCGACCTCACACGCCAGAACAGCGGCACCCTACTGCGATGGCGGATTGACAAAGTAAGGAGGCAGCCCGCTTGGGCTGCCTCCTTCAATTTTTGGCTGTTACTTGGCATAGCCTGGTTGAAATATAACCACCGGTATGAAAATGGTATTCACCTCACAGTTTCCCACAAAAGGGTGTGGTCATCCGACTTTAAACCGAGTAACTAGATTTGGACACACACCGCATTCGCTGGAGTTTTAAATACCAGATACCGGTATGCCTTGCTGACGACGACACCTCCCTCATTAAAATAGCCATACCTCCCCAAGTCTGATTGGAACAAGAGCTCGGATTTAAGCATCGAGTGTCACTCATGTATGAGAAAATAATTTAAATCCGCTGCCAACTTTTAAAAATCGGGTATAAGTATTAAAATAAAATCAGCAAATAACAACAAAAAACACATTAGCACAAGGAACTAACTGGTAGCTATACAACTCACCAATTTGATATGTTACATATAGCAACTATAATTACAGTCATTCTCAGCAGGGGAAAAGTAAATTATGAAAAATGGCTTTATCATAGATGGTTCAATTACTTTCGAACCAGCAAACTATAAGCTGACAATAAATAACAAAGACATTCGACTAAGCCAAAAAGAGTGCCAGGTACTAGAGATTTTATGTTTCAACAGTAATACCGTCGTTGAACGAACTGCATTTATTGAACCAATTTGGGGTAACAGTGCCAGCGGTGATATTGGCCTTAATAAAGCAATCTTGCTACTTCGCAGAAAATTTGAGTCACACAATCTAACAAATTTAATCAACACGGTTCCTAGAGTGGGCTATTCCCTCAATGCTATCATAACGGAACTATCTTACAATGAAGATGATGGATTGATCAGCCAAAGTGTGGATGATGAACAACATACTTCTGAAGATAGTGAGGATGCTGGCAATATAAAAAACAAAAATAAAACACTTTTCTTTATTGCAGCAACAATATTTACACTTCTATCAACAGGATACTTTACCTTAATTAAAAATGACAGTATTGATATTGAGGAGGAAATTGAAATCGGTGAAAACAAAACCTACTTCACCATAGAAAAACCAAACTTTTCTCTATTGGAAAAAACAAACAAACTGCTCAACGATGAAAATAATTATGATTTTCGTGCGCTACTCTCATCTAAAATGTTAAGCATTATATTTTACAACAATCGTATTCCAGTCAACCAGAAAGCTTTCTTGATTGACCAGAGTACTGATATGCATGCACAACTGGTTTGTATTGATGAATACCTGTCAAAAAATATGAAGTATGACAGTGATACACAAAGCGACATACTCAAAGGCATGACCCACAGCATCATTCAATTCTATGGTACATGCCATAAAAATACTATATCGATACTGGCTACACTTTATACCAAGGCCTCACATCTAGGGCATGAGATGGAAAAAGATCATATGGTCCTACAAGAATTTTTATTACAAAACAAAAGTGATGAAGATATATTCCATATCAAAAAATATGTTAATTACATTGGAATTGGTTCTGATAAAATGAAAATGATACAAAAAAGCGTTCTTTCAGATAGTATCAACATAAAGCAAATACACACCCATGAGTTCTATTCTGAATTATTATCAGAGCTTACCAAGAATGAGGTTTCCCATGTTAAAATAGAGCCTCAGCTTTACATTAGCGAAATTTTCGATGGTATGCTTTATTACGCCCAAAAATACCAATAAACAGCCCCCGCCTAATCATACAATATTCCCGTACATCGAAAACCCGTCGGTGTACGGCTATCATCATACCAATATGCTCACCTTTACTATATTAAAAACCATTTGAATCGCCCTTCTCAAGAGCGCGCTGTATGCACGACACATTGTACATATATTGCTCACAACGCTATATTTAAACACCAAAAATTAAGTAATACACTGATTTTAAATGGATTTTTAACGAATCAATAGTAAGTTAAAAATCCATTTCGCATGCGTAAAATATGCAAGTCAAAATAGTCACACGGTTTTTAAAAAATGCGATATATCAACCATAAGCGGCCAAGCCAACATACCATGCAAAAAGATGCATTTCATAGATATAAAATAACTCTCAGGTGTAGATATCTCAGGTGTAGATATAGGCAGCCGAGCATGATGTCTATTATTCTGCTTTCATTTTTTATCACTGCTGTGTTGGAAGTACTTATAGCCTTGTACTTGAATAGTCAGCCAGTTCAGTTTTACAACCTTCCCTAGCATTATATTTCGCAGACTATAGCGTTAGGTCAAGCGCATCATGAGGTACCGTATGAATCAGCACTATATCATCAATAACAATATAACATTTGAATCAAAGCGATACCGTTTGGTCATCAACAACAAGGAAATTACACTGAGTCAGAAGGAAACCGAGCTATTGGAGATGCTCTGCATATCCAGCCTGGCCGTTGTAGAAAGAAACCAATTACTGCAATCAATATGGGGCTCTAGCGAGTCCGCAGACATAGGTCTCAACAAGAATATATTGATGCTAAGACGAAAATTTGAATCTATTGGCATCAATAATGCCATCAAAACAATCCCAAGAATTGGTTACATGTTGCTTTTAGAAGTAAAAAATATAAAAGATGAAGATATACATCAAGCTATCTCTATAGATGAGTCAGAGCACTTAACGCTGGTAGGCGAACAACCAGCCATGGATAATATTTTAATTAGTAAACGAGAGAGCATTACTCCTTACATCCGTATTTCCAAAAAAGTATATATTTATATTGCGGTACTGGTACTCTGCTTCACCGCGATATACTTTTTCATCACTCATAATACAGACGGCGTTTTCAAAACACCACTGGATGATTTCGATCTGTATACCAACCACACCCTTTCACTTTTTCTAAAAAAGGGGTTGAACGTTGACAAACACACAACAATCAAAGCCATCAATGACGTTTTGATACGTGCCAAGCTTAATGCCAAGTTTTATCTGCTGGCTACAGATAGCAATATTTCTATCGCCTCAGTCTCTGGTAATGGCGTGCGCAAGCAATCTAATTTCATTTTGGATAATACAACTGCAGATCTTAACAGAGAACTACCTTGCGCAGTGAATAATTTCATCGAGCATGGCAATGGAGAGAGTAGCCATCATGATCGCTATGGGGAAAAATTAATATCGATGCGCTTTTTTAAAGGTTGTCATGCACAAGACTTCTTGGTTGATGTGCACGTTGTACGCAGCGGGCACCCAGAAAAAATAAAAACGGTTTTGCAAAGTATTTTTGCCAACGACAGCCATCATCGCGCTCTATTCCATTTTGACAGAACCAGTGAGTATGAAAGCATTACCCTACCAGATGGAACCAGGAAGATCATTTTTCATAATGCTCCCTCTCCCCTTGACATCGATAATCTCAATCTAATTGGAGAGAATGAACATATCATAAAACTCATCGCTGAGTTTACGTCAGCAAAAACGACTCATGTTTCGATCGACCAGAAGAACAACATTTACATGAGCGATATCATGGGCGGCATACTCTATGCTGCATCCGAAAAATTATAATAAATTACGAATTATATATAATTACCATTTTTACCAAAAATCACTAGACTGCGATATCGCTTGGTCATGGGTAAAACTTGGCCAAGGAAAATATTTTCATGACTTGACCTTGAAGCGATAGCATCAGGCTGGTTTAGCTTACTTGATTTATTTTAAGGTATACACGATGTCACAAGTAACAAATAGGTACTTGATACTGACCACATTTGTCCTTGGTGTTGGAACCGCTGGCATTTCTCACGCCAATGAAAACTATCTTAGCGAAGGTACTCAAGAAGTCGGCGTTCAGGGTTCCGTTGACTTCGACTACGCAGATAAATACCAGGTCCTGCTCAACACTAACTATGGCTACTTTATTGATAATGGCTGGGAAATTGGTGGTGACATGGATATCAACGCCACCAAATCTTACAAATCCGCAGCCGTCGGTATATTTACCGAATATAACTTCGTCAACTCAAGCAACTTGACGCCCTATATGGGGGTAGGTACCCAGCTCTTGGCTGCCAATTACAACGATGTTGAAAATCATTCCTCAACTGATTCATTCGATGCAACAGCCATGAATATCAAGTTGAGTGCCGGCGTCAAATACTTCATTAACAAAAACGTGGCGCTTACCGCTGAAGTCAACCACAACATAGCAACGGATGACCTGCATATGTCTGGCGGTGATCCAAAACGTTCACTGACCAAGTTTTTGATCGGTACCAAGTTTTATTTCTAATAAACGTAGGCACCTACCACCAACGCCGTTGGTGGGTAATTGCAACAACTGACCTAGTCGAAGATGAGGAGTTAAACATGATCGGAAGAACTCATTATATTATCAGTGGCTTGATGATCGGCCTGGTGTCGCTCCATGCGTCAGCAGATGGTACCTCCAACATCTCTGATGTCTATATGGGGGCCGGTGCAGGATTCACCCATTTTCATGGGCTGAATAAAATAGAAGGGGTTGACTCTGGCAGTGAGGATGCGGCGGCAGCAGACGCATTCCTGGGGTACAACTTCAATGACTATCTCGGGGCCGAGGTTGGTTATCTTTATGCCGGAAGAGGTAATACGGACGGTAACCGGTTTGAAAACCAGGGGGGGACAGGCACCCTGATTGGCCGCCTGCCGCTCGGTGATAACCTCTCCCTCTTCGGGGAGGCCGGTGGTTACTGGAGTCACACCGATGGGCTGGGCGCCAAAGACACCAAGGTCTCGTCGCTCTTCGGCGCAGGTCTGACCTATCAGCTCACCGACTCGCTCGACTTGCAAGCCCGCTGGCGCTACATCCAGGATGTCGCCGATCTGCATAGCAGCGACTACCAGACCAGGATCAAACCCAACCAGAACATGACCACGTTGGAAGTGGTCTACCACCCATTCAGAAGCCATGATGCCCCACCGGTTGCGGTAGCTCCCCTGCCAGCCCCGGCCCCCAAACCCGTGATGGTCGACAAGACCTTCGAGCTCAGCTCGGACGTGTTGTTTGCCTTTGGCAAGGCAGACCTCAAAGAAGAGGGGTTCAAAGCGCTCAAGCAGCTGTATCAGGAGTTGTCAGACAACAGACCCAAAGATGGTGAAGCTCTTGTGATCGGCTATACAGACCGGATAGGTTCTGACAAGGTCAATCAGCGGATCTCCCGGCAACGGGCTGAAACTGTGGCCAACTTCCTGGCCGCACAGGGGCTACCAGCCGGCAAGATCCGGGTAGAAGGCCGTGGTGCGGCCGATCCGCTGACTGGCAGCGAGTGTGACGCCATCCAGAAAAAATCGGCCAAGATCACCTGTCTGGCACCAGACCGTCGGGTAGAGGTTCGCATCAAGGCCATGAAGACAGTGCAAGAGCAACATTGATAAGGAGTCGACACACAAGGGCAAGGATGCCCATCCCGCTCGGCACATCGAGCCAGGTGCGCAGCTTCACCCTGTTAGCCCCTCTACGTCATCATGAACAACGCCTTTTGGATGGATATGAATCACATCCAGCTGTTTAGGAATGCCCGTCATGAAAAGCACCATTCATCAACTCAGTAACGGCATCGTACTGACACTTCGCCATCTGCCACACCAGCGCAACGCTCCCGTCATCATTCTCTGCAATGGCTTGCTCGGAGGCATACAATCAGCCCTGCTGCCCCCCTTTGCCAACGCCTTTACTCGTGCCGGCTTTGCCACCATCACCTTTGACTATTTGGGGATGGGGGAAAGCAGAAGCAGAGCAGGCCCGCAGACACCTGCTGGCCAAGTGGAAGATATCTTGTCGGTTATCGCCTGGGTCAAACGGGGCTCCCCAAAAAGCCTTGATCCTGAGCGCATCGGGCTCTGGGGGCACTGCCTCGGCGCAGGCCATGTGATCACGGCGGCCGCGAACCAGCCTGGTGTGCGCTGCATCGTCAGCCAATCCCCCTTCAGCGACGGGGAAGCGATACTAGCTCCCCTCTTGCATACCGCTGACGCCACCTATCGGGAACAACCTAGCGGCAACCTGCCTCCACAGAGAGCAATCATGGGGGATGATCCCCGGATCCCGTTGGAGAGCCTGCTGACAGACAGGGAATCACGCTATTTTCTTGATGACTTATCGCACCTGCATCCCGACGTGGAGCACCACCTCCCGCTTGCAACATTGCGAACCTTGCTGCGCTACAAACCCATACAGGTAGCCTCGCAAGTTACTTGCCCCAGCCTGGTCGTGCTGGCGCAGGACGATGCCATTACCCCCCTGCGCCAGGGTCAAGCACTCTACGAAACACTGGCCAGCGATGATAAACAGCTCTGCATTATAGGTGAGGCAGGTCACTACCATCTCCATTACGGTGCTGTATTCCAGCAGGTCTTGCGCGCAGCCCTGCAATGGTTTCGTGCTCATATGCTGGCCACTTCCCCCCTCTCTTAGTAAGCAGGCAAGGCCAGGGATCGTCTAATCCCCCTTTCTTACTCCATCATATAATCACCGGGTGGGCGTAGACCTATTTCGTATTACCGGCCGCTGATGATGACGGTCATTGTCACTCGCACGCGCTGATAGCCCCGTCATCATACTAGGGGTTAGCCCCCCCCCATTCCTCTGCTTACTGCGCTTTCGACATCCCCACCACCATATATTACGACTACGAGGTGCGCATACGGTGCATTACTCGGGGGCGGCCGTTTCATAACATGGGTAAGAGTGCCGCCGGGAGCAATCCGAGTGTCGCGGTTCAGCAGGCACTCGCTCGTGATGGATTGCGTTGTGATTGCGCCGCGGGCCAGCAAGTCGGACGAAAAAATTGTTGTCATTTGACAAAAGAAGCCGGGTTGGTATCCGTTCAACCCTGTACCCACAGCTTTCCGATTGGCCAAAAAGGAAGGTGTTATTTCCCAAACAGCAAGTGCCCGTGAAAGAAGTGGTGTATCCCGGCCTCCGCGCACCAAGGGCAATCACCAGCGAATAGCATTCCCCGGGTACTGAACTGAAGGGGGATACGCCGTTCGATGCCTGACTGCATGATTCTCCCCAAGGGGCGACCGGTTATAGCGAGGAAGATTGCTGCCCGATTGGATACGGGGGTGATTCACCAACTCAGTCGAAAGAGATGGTGAGGAGGGAAAGGTGAGAATGCGCGTGAGCCGGTGCATCATTCATTCCACCAATGCCAACCAGTCGTGTTCCGCAGCAGGATGCGGTTAGTGCGTCGCCCGTAAAGCGCGTTCCAGGTGTCTCCCGCATCAACTACTACGCGGGAGCGAGATACAAACGACCCCGCCCGGTGCGTCGTTGGGGCCTTAGAAATTCAGGTGAACACGTGTACACCACGGGATCTGTCATTCGTCATTAGTAGGATTGACGAGCAAGGTGGAGAGGGAGTACATCTCAGTGGGCGACGAGTTTTGAGCCCCTGAGCGTAAGGTGAGACAGGTACGTCAGGGGGGGGTGGCAAAGGAGGGGGGACCGTCAGTCACGTAAGGACCAACTGCCGAGGGTAGGCGGTCACTGGTTACCGTTCCGCACGAGGATGCGCCTCTTCAGTCGGAGAGAAGGCTGAGGATGCCTAACGAGCCGATGCGCGTCTAAGTACGAATCGAGTGCAACATGTAAATGTCGAGTGTCCGATCGGAACAACGAGTTATCTCGGGGGCGTTTGTGCCTTTCGTCCACCCCCTGAGCGTCGTGATTGCCGGTCACCAACAACACAGCTGCTCATCTCCCACAGGCCCAGATAAACGCGGATACTCTGACCATCGCCCAGTCCAATCACCTCCCCTTGGCGATCCATTCGGATCGCAGATATCGACGGCCTAGCACAAGGGGCCCAGGTCACACGCCGAACAGCTGTCCCATCGGAAGGCAGATAACGGTGAATCGTAGCGGACCACAATCCCGCAGGACCGCAAGCACGATCGTTCGGGATATCGTCGGAAACGGCGGAGTGGATAAGGGAGGCAATTGTGGTAAGGGACGTATTGTGTTTGACCAGTGTCCGATCCCCCAAATTCTCCCCCTGTCGGATTGGCGTACATCCCCGTTCCCGCAACGCCGCAGCCAAGTCCGGTTCAGTCAATATGAATGGCCAATGGGAAGAGATTTGGAGCCGAAGTTCCGAGATGTTGCGGATTGGCCGACAGGGTGCAGCATCGTGCACCGTCAACAATCCATCGGCTGGTCACGCTCGTCAGCGATTAGGGTTGGGGGGAGGACGGATCTATACGGGAAGGTGAGGCTCGGATCCATATTGGCTTTCCACCATGCTTATCAGATAGTCGGAATACCCCGCCGAAGGGCGGGGGTTGGTGATAAGAGAGGGAGCCCGGTTGGAGGTCGGTGGCATGTGGTGAGCCGAGCTATACCAAGTGGGAGGGCGTAACACCCCGGGCGCCCGTTGTGAGGCAACGGCTATGTTGAGTCTCTCCGCCGGTCCGGGACCGGGACCCAGGTTTTAGGCAGGATTCATCAGGGTATGTCAATACGAAGCACCCGCTGCGTTGAGAGGAATCCTTCAGACGACACTTTGGCCTCCACTTCGATGATCAGGTTTTCGTTAGCCTGAGTACCGGGAGAAACGTATGGCAGGGGCACCCCTTGAACGGTAAGCGTCACGATCTGCAGCGAAGCGGGGTCGGCGGGGCCAGGCAGCTCGGACACCCGGTACACGACGGGCCGCGAACAGCTGACGTGGACCGCTGTCGTTCCACCCCGCGAACCCCTCCCTCCCGACCCGAGCGAAACGGTGCCGTCAGGTGACTCGAACTGGCAACTAACCTCGGATGGAGGGATCCCAGAGCACAGCCCCAGCGGAAATGTCACAGGGTCTTTAGTATGATGTTTACCCATCGCGGGGGACACAAAAACCCCTACGCACTCCCGCGCCCCATGGTCAGCGGCACACCATCCGTCGTGCGATACGGTGATCGTTTTCGTCATTCCAACAGTAGGTTCATACACCCCGAATATAACAGCGTTTATTGTCCGGAGTTTTTCGATCGGTGTTCCCCTCATGGCATAATCAGTGCGCCAGCTACCACTATTGCCACTACCAACATGGAAGTGATCGCCGGTCGAGTACCATTCATTGGGTACTAGTTGTTGGAGAACGCTGCTAGGGACAGGCACTGCGGTGTAGGTCTCTTTTATTTGCCATTTCTTGCAGTTGTTGTAGTCCACACTGATGCTGGGGATTGGTACAACTACCATACCTGCGGGTTCCGTGGCATGTGTGCTGTGAGCAACCCCTGAAGCACAGACACAACACATCAGGTTCCATATACGCGCGTATGTTTTAATCATGGTGATTGGATTATTTAACACCCTCGTTTGTCGGCTCCAACTCATATTTGTCTATACCCCAGCTGATGAAGATTCGCAGTGCGCCCCGAAGCAACCTTGTGCTGTCGTAGCGCTGCTGCCCCACCGTCGCCGATACATCCGCACTCTTGCCTGGCACTCCTCCTCGGAGTGCCCCTGACGAATAGCTTGCTCATAAAGCCGCAGGGATCGGGTTCGGTATTGTTGCAGGGAGCGGGGGGCTATACCCACCAGTCCCCGCAGGTTAAACCAGCCACCCAGCCAATCGACCCCCTTGGCCAACTTGCCAATCCGGGTCTTGTCCGGGTGCAGTGAAAAGCCCCCCTCGGCCAGATGGCCGCGCAGGGTGGCGATGGCACGACGCAACCGCCAACGGGTGCGAGCCAAAATAATGAAATCATCCATATAACGGGCATAGTAGAGATCCGGCTGCCCGGCAAACTCCGCATCTATGTGATAGAGGAGACTGGCACCAATCAGCGGACTCAATGCGCAGCCACGGCCTATGCCTGTGGTCGGCGTATGAAACTCGCCCCCCTGCTCCACGCTGTAATAGAGATACTGACGGATCAGCTCTCGCCAAACCGGCGAGGGGAGCAGACTGACCACTCGCGCCATCACCTGTTCTTTATCAATATGCTGGTAGTAGCCCCGAATATCGGTACGCATCACAAAGGGGTAGTCCCCTTGCGCTTCGGTTAGAAAGGTATGTAAACGCTGTTTGGATGCTTTTACTCCCATGCCAAGGCCATGCTCGCAGCGTGGATGCAAGGGGAGCCAGGGAGCACTTTGCAAAGCAACCCATTTGAGCACCAGCGCATCTTGCGCCGACCAGATGGCATGCTTGCCCACCACCTGCATGGGGCTCAGGCGATAGCGCCCAGCGAGCACAGACTCCAGCAGTCGTCGCGAAAGTGCGGGCCAATGAAAGCGCACGTGCCAGATATCGGCGTTGGCCGGGTAGTGGCGACGCCGTTTGCAAACCCACTCATAGGCCAGCTGCCAAGCGTGCTCCAGGTGCAACACGGGATACGGATTAGTCATAGTCGATCGTGAAGTTGGCGGTGGCGTTGAACGCGCCCGGAGTCAGACTGGCCTGCCCCGAGGGCAACAGCTGCACATAGGCACCAAAATCAAGCACATTGCTGCCGCTTGCCAATACCTGCGCCCTGCTGGCCTGGTTGAGCGGCAGGGGTTGTCCCCCCTGTTCAAGCCCGATGGCGATACCCTTGGCAGCGCTATCCCCCGCCAAGGCAAGCAAGCTGCTGTTTTCAGCGGCCCCCTGCCCGGCAAAGGTCACCTTGACACTGCCGGCAATGGCCGGGTCGCACTCTTCCAGATGTAACTGAAACGCCTTGCTGGGAGTACGCTGATCACGGAGCAAAGCCTTGTTGACGATGCCACCAAAATCCACCTGGATGGTTTCATCCCCGGGGCGCAGGGAGCAGGGCTGGCTAACCACTTCGGCTGTAATGGTCAGCAGCAGGGTGTCGCTACCCGCCTGTGCGGGTAGCGAAGCCATGAAGAGCCCGCTGAGTGAGAGCAGCAAGAGATGGGGCTTCACACTCCTTGCGTTTTGTCTGGAGGTACGTCTTGCTCGCTGGCTTGACCACAACTGCATGATGCTCCCCTTATCTGGCGTCTTTGACTGGCAACAGGTGACAAGTGCCGGCACATCGATAGCTCAGGGTACGGCGGCCACCGTAGTCATCTACATAGGTGAAGGTGGGTTGCTGGCCGAGTTTGGCAACCCCCAGATTGACCATGGCACTGCTGTTGGGAGAGATCATCACAGGCTCAAAACCCTCTGCACTGCCGGCCTTGATCGAGGTGGCCCCTGCCACGATGGATACGTAGTAAGGCGTCGGGTTGTTGAGCTGGTACTTGCCACCCACCGCTTGTAGCGTGACTTTTTCTTGCCACGGCGCCTTGTTGCTGCCGGGTTCGACCAGCAAGCTGGCCGGGCGATAGAAGAACTTTATCCGGGTCTGCAGCGCCAGTTGCAAGGTATTCGGCTTGTCGCTGCGCGGCGGGATCTCCCGCAAGTTGAAGTAGAACAGGCTCTCTTTATCCTGTGGCAGCAAAGAGACGGCAGGCAACGCCTGCACCTTGAACAGGCTCTCCATGCCCGGTTCCAACCGCTGCACCGGTGGCAACAGGGTAAAGGGACTATTGACCTTCTGACCATTGGCATCCTCCAGCCAGGCTTGCGCCAGATAGGGCAGGGTTTTATTGTTGTTGCGAATAGTCAGACTCATGGACTTGGCCTCTCCCGGGTAGATCACCCGGGTGCGATCCAGTGACACGGCTGCCTGTGTCTGGCCAGCAAGCAGGGTCATCAGCAGAGGCATGGTGTAAAGCAATTTGTTGTTCATCTCGGTTTATCTCAATCAGATTAAAAACAGTATTACTGACAGGTTAGTCTTGCCATCGCCTCCATGGCAGGCAGCGGCGACGGTATATAGAAGCGACAATGCTGATCGCTGCCCCAGCGAGCCTCCACAGCGCTGCCTTCGTGCAAGCCTGCCAGATAAGCCATGCCTTCATCCCCGACCATCCCCAATTGCTGCCCCTTGTCATTGAAGACTTCAGCTGCAAACGGCAGATGTTTGCCATCCCCCTTGACCAGCACAAGCATCCGCTTACTACCCGACAGCATGTCGAAGTGGCGATAGCCGATGGCCCCTTCGGTCAACGTCCCCATGGAAACCGGGGTGCCTATGGGTTCCGCATCATCACTCAATTGATCCACATCGATACTGGTACGTTGACGATAATAACTGGACACGTCAGCCACAACGGCCTTGCCATGCTTGTCAGTAAAGGTGGCGGGGCCGCCTGAATGTACCGGCACCTCGCTGACACCGTCAGTATCAACCATGATCCGGCTCCCCCCCATCATACCCACCCTGTGCATGGTCACCCCCGCCCCCGTCGCGGTGATCCCTCCGTTGATCGAGAGGCCTGCGGCCGTCGAACTACCCGCCTGATGGCTGATATTTGCCATCAGGGTGGTCTTGTCACCGATATGGGTATAAAAACCGCTGGCACTTTCGCCCGTCGGCGAGGTAGATGCGGTGACAGAGTAGCTATTACGCTCATCGGCCCTGTTAAAGAAGCTCACACTGTTGGTGGTTTTCCCCCCCAAACTGGAGGCGCTATAGCTGACATGTTTGTTCAGGCCAAAGGGCACTGACAGGGTGAAATACATGCCGTTATCCGTCAGGTTGCTCTGCTCATTGCGATAAGCAGTCAGCGATGCCGTCAGACCACGCCACTCCATTACGTCAAAGTAATGGGATAACGACACGCTGATACGATCACTGTCCATCTGGGACCAGTAGGACTGATGGGTGTAATCAATATAGGCACCCAGTTGGGCAGCCTTGAACTGCTTGCTGAGCACCACGCTGTACATCTCCTTGGCTCCCCCAAGGTAGTAACGCGAACCTATCTGCTTGGCTGCCATAAAATCGTTCATATTCATGAAGTCGCGTTCGGAAAAACGATACCCGGCAAACGCCACCTGGCTGTCATATTCTTCGAAGTTCTTTGAGTAGTTAACCCGGTAAGAGCCACCGGTTTTTGTTCCTTCTGCCAGATGAGCCCTGGACTCGGTGATATCGAATGAGATAGCACCAAACTGCAATAGATCACGCCCCACCCCAATTGACAGCGCGTCATAACCATCGCTGAGCAGTGCCCCCCCCAGCAGTGACCAGCCATTGCTGACACCCCAGGAAAATTCACCACTGGCAAAAACAGGGCCATCCACTTCATGAGGCTGGCTGCTGACCTTGCCACTGTTGAACTTGTATCGCACAGACCCTGGGCGGGAGAGATAGGGAATATTGGCCGTGTTGACTTGAAACCTCTGCACAGTGCCGTCTTGCTCCTCAACCTTTACATCCAGTTTGCCACTGACACCACTGCCCATGTCCTGGATCCGAAAAGGACCTGACGCCACTTGGGTTTCGTAGATCACACGTCCCTGCTGGCTGATCACCACCTTGGCATTGGTCTTGGCAATGCCAACCACTTCCGGTGCATAGCCTCGCAAGTTCGGGGGCAACATATTGTCATCGGTTATCACGGAAGCACCGGTAAACTGAAAACCGTCAAACATCGAGTTGCCAAGGTCTTGCTCACCCACCATCAGCTTGGCGCCGAGCTCTGACAAGGCCCGATAGGCATATACACGATTGACGTCAAAGTCGCTTTGGGCGTGCTCATCTCCTCCCTGGCTCTCATTACGCTGATAGCGCCCCTGCCAGTCGGCACGTAATCGCCACGTGCCCGTATTTATCCCAGCCACACCATAGGCACTCGCATTGGTACTGTTGCCATTACCATGAGCCGAGTGGCTCTCTTGCAGATTAAGGCCGTAATCAAGCAGTGCACCATTGACCCCCTCATCCCAACGGGAGGGAGGATCCCAAGAATCACTGGCATAATCGCGATAAGCTTGAGGCACAGAGATAGTCAGAGTGTCTTTATTGATCTCCCCCTTGATGACTATGCCTTCGAGAATTGCAGGGTCAAAACAGGCTTGTTCATCCGCCAGCAAACGGGGCTGGCTGGCAAGCAGACGTTTTAACTCTGGTTTCTTCAATCCAAGCTCGCTAGCCAATTCAGCAGTCAGACACAGTTGTGAGCTGTTTTCTGTTTGCTCATAAAAACGAATCTTGCGCTCACCAACCTGCACATTATTCACGATTAGTTGCATGGTATAATCACCAGGAATAATATATCCGGCACGTTTAAATGCACCTGACTCAATACTTTCCTTGTCTTTTACATCGAGAAGGTCAGTATTGAATATAATATCCCCAGCATAAGAACTTTCAGTCCAGCTGAGCATCATGAAAGAAATTGTCAAATATATCAATGTTTGCTTCATAAAATTCAAGTCACAGCTAGGCTAAAGAAATCACGCGTCCCTGCGTGTCATTATCCACATGAACCTTTCGGTATATTTACATTACTATTTACTGATAAGTCATGATGAAGTCGCTGGTCGCGGTAAATTCACCAGGAGTAGCCTTTTCACCACTTTTTAAATTACTGACCAGCTTGGCACCAAACTTCAGATGATTGTCACCGTCAACAAGTGACAAGGCTTTAGTTGGAGTTCCCAATACCACTTCAGAGCCATCCCGCTGACTCACCATGGCAATGGCAGCGCCTTTAGCAATACCATTAAGGGACAGGTGCTTCTTCTCGCTATCATCGGCAATCCCGTTGAAAGTGATCGATGCTGTTTTTGCCGTATCCAAGGAACAACCTTCAAGATGGATATCAAATGGACGCAGCGGACCTTCGCCCTGGTGTTCCAACAAGCTATTTGCTATCTGACCCATTTGAATGGTTTGATCTACACTTTCCGGCGCAATAGAACAGGGAGCATCAATAATGGCACCAACGAACTTGATGACTCCATGTCCTTGGTCAGTCGGTGCACTAGCTGCCGGAGTGCCAGTTCCTTCAGCAAACACAGAAGCTGAAAGCATCAACATCATCATAGTGGAAGCAATAGTTGTTTTTTTCATACTTTATATCCTATTAATAAAAGTTTCTTAATAGTGGTAAAACAGTTAGTTCAATAACTTTCCACCCACCCCTCCAACCTCTGCATGGTTTTAAATGCATAGGTTAAAAGCATATGTATCTTGAAGCAATTCTTTATTGTTCGCTTCCAGATGCATTATCACGTTTTCACGCTGACTCTCGAAATGATCAGGAATCACAACCTGCCAATCGACGACAGCAATTATCAAGATGTTTCACCGACAAATAAACATCCTTTAAAATAATTAAAAATACAAACCAAAACAAACACTTAGAGGCAAACCAAAGGGAATTACGTGTTTGTTTAAAATGCGATTACATGAGCATAATCATGGATGCAATAAATCGTAACCGACCGGAATTCCCATCACCGCCACTTGCATGCTGATTGCAATTTTTTATGGTTATCCGGGAAGAAAACTCTATCTTTATGGCTGCCAGTTTGTCAGGCGAGTTGGCGCTCCATCACACGGCTTTGTGCTTGCATCGGTGCCCCACATTAGATTTCACTCATTGCTCAAAGCACGTAAAAAAAAACGGATTGCACATGCAATCCGTCAAGCCACGATGGGCAACACACACACGGGGTATATTCAGGAACAAGCAACAACAACATTACTGATACAACCTATTCTTTATACTACCTTCAACCTCCTTTCATTTCATACTTGGCTTGAGATATACATTTTGCACCATGGCTTGCTGATCAGCTCACGCCAAATATCAGTCATGCTATAGCGGCCTCCTTGAAAGCAATGCCACACATTTTCCGTTAGAATTGGCCCTCTTCCGGAGATCAATTTATAAGGTCTGATAGCAAGCACTCTGATTGCATACTGCTTACGTTCAACATCCTCTAGCTGGCAAATTTTCACCTGGAAGATATGTTCATACTTAAGGATGGCCTTAATATAATGTTGAATACCATTCAGAGTGACATTCATAAATTTTGCAGCTTCTGTCAAGGCAACCATGCGATTTTCCTCATACAGCCAGTGCACAAGCTTTATGTAGTTGGGCATCTATACCTTTGCATGCATAACAGGAACACCGGCAAAGCCGGGCTTAACTGAGGACCAAGCAAGGTTAAAATTGAACTTGCTCGGGTGCTGTTTTAAGTGGGGAGCCCTGACAATCTGAGCGAAGAAGTTGGCCCCCCCTATCCAATGGGGGACAAACAATCCCTTTTGGATTTTCATATCTTAAAACAGCAATAGCAGACCTTTAAGTTATATAAAAATACTTAGAAATACATGGCACATCATGGTTATTAACCATCCTCCCTGCACTCGCCAAGTCACATTTCTGATTGAATAAACAAGATTCCAAAACATTCCTGTGGCGATTCACCTTTGGCAACTGAGACTTGCCAACTCCCCGCTCATGTCTTACTCGGATATATTGAACAATTGCTATCTCGGCAACCGAGTAAAACACTGATTTCAATGTCACGTCACCGGCACAAGGTCGCAAGAGCTGTTCGCAGATATAACAGTAAGCCCACCATATGCGGTTGGTGAACGTTTCTAAATAGAGAGCGGGCAACAGGCAATACCAATGACCAGTGCAGATAGACACAGAGAGCCGCATTAGCGACTCATTTTGGAAAGATGGGGAATTTAGGTGGCGTGACAAGAGGCAAGAAAGTTAAGACCAGTGAGCAGATGATGCACTGGGGTTCATCATCTGTTCACTGACTTCGACGCCCCGCAATGAGACTTGTGCGTCACCCGACAAGGGACATGTACTATACGGATAGGTGGACATCCGGTACGGCCATCACTCCACCAAGATGGAAAGTGTATCGGCGGCGGTGGATCAAGATCGGAGCTAGGGATATGCACAAGGGCATTCCCCTCACAGGGAGTTATACACTGGATATATTTCCGCTTGCTATTAGACCCATATTGGGTTCACACCACAAGATCATTTGTTGTCCAAACATTATTCACCATTTGCACAACTTGCTTAAATGTAAATGGCTTGGTGATCAAGTATGCATCGAGAAAGCATACCTTTGACTGTAGCTTCCCCAACTGCACATCACTCGCAACGACCACCAGGGATGATGCTCCGTGTTTGGTCAATGACTTGGTCGCTATTACCTCTTCCATTCGTTCAAGCTGCTTCTCTGGTGAATGCTGGTAGGAATCAAGATCATACACGATCACGTCGGATGCATTTTGCTGACTCCTGGCATTGACATGCGATTGCGCTTTGACTCCTGTCCCGCTCAACAGTTTTATTTCATCTACATAGGGATGATTTCTCAATGCAGACCTGATTAACTCTCTGACAGGGTTATAGTCACTGACCACCAATACATTAAACATACTAGATTCCAATTATTATATAATTGCCTCGTAACACGATTTACGTTAATCATTAAAATACGAAAACCTTGATTGTAAATCACATGAAAAAACACAGTAAACTAAAAGTAAAACCAATGAATTTTCATGTGACTTTAGCGTATGCTACGGCAATTCCTACACAGATCCTCATTCTCTAACAATAAATAAAAATACCAATAAAAACAGAAGGTTGATGGCAACCTGGTCATTGTGCACATCGACCCACCCAACCTGCATTTAAAGTAATAATACACAACCCTGGCAATTTCTAAAGCAAACACATCAGCCCGGCCCTCTCATTAGCATTCCATCACGACACACATCGATTTAACCCGATAAAAAACACAGGCCATCTTCTATGGCAACACTCACATCTAATCGAGCAATAGCATCCCTTACAAGAAAAATAACTTTCATACATCTTAAATTATAAGCCACCGACCACGCAGAAATTTATAGGAGGGCCTAAAGCCCCTCTACATTCTGCAATGTTCCTATCAATGCATTGCATTGGCAGCTCAACCAACCAATATCAACAACATGTTGCATACCAGCAGCACGTTATTTGTCTGTAACCACCAGTGGGTCTCACACGAACACGTGATATTACTAAACCGATGACGCGGATTGTCTACCCAAAAAATGAAGGCCACCGATTGGCCTTCCCCATGCTAAACACAGCGCCAATACGAGTAGGCACAAGCACATTGCTACCGTAGGACCTGAGGTGACGCCTGGGTGTCGTGTGTGACGCTCTCGTTTGCAACAGCGTAAATCACTATATAAATGTAGCCATGGCTACCGAGAGAATCGGCTTCACAGGTGAACCCACAGTGCTGAATTGTGGTGCACTGCTGACGTTGGGCGTCCAGTTTACCGGTCAGCAGATCGGTCTCAAGTGCTTTGATAATCTCCGGGAAGTTGGCTTCCAGCCTATCTATTGCCTCCTCTGCCCACTCGCCTACCAGTGAGGCCCGATCTGACAGAAAGTGCAGGCGATGATGCTCTTGAATGAGACGAGCGCCAAAGCGCGGGGTAACGGTATGGGGTAGGCCCCACTGCGCAAAAATCCGGGTGGGCTGGTCTGCTGCTTCATGTTGTTGGCTATTGGTGTGGGTAGTTGTCGTGGTCATGATTAGCGATACCTCAGTTGAATGTCGATGATGGTGCCGGGCACGTTGTGGCGCTGGCGTAGTCTTGTCAGATGCGCCGGGAGGTTGGACAGGCTGGCCAGCCTTCCCCTGTAGAGCCGAGAAAGATTGATGTAGTCGGGATGGCTCACTGTGATGGTCACCTGATGCCCTGACTGCCAGCGACCAAACAGGTGGGCTTTGGCTTCCTTGATGGTGGTGATGCCGGGTACTGGTAAGGTCTGCCGATTGCGCAGATGCAGCTTGTTCAGCTCGGGGGCATAGCAATGCACCTCGAGCCCGGTGATAAGGCGGTTCATGTTCGGTGACTCCAATGATGTCAAGGGCCATCCTGTGAGGGCTGGCCCTTTATGCTATTCGTGGATGAGTAAGACTGTGTTGGGGGCAACGAGCGCAGTCAGCCGTCTCATTGAGCACAGGTTTGCCATTGAGCCGGTCCAGCAGGTGCAGCGAGCCGTACTGGGCTATCAGACGGTCTATGGCCATCTGAGCGCAGGCCGTTCTGCTGGGCTTATTCTCAGGAATTGCGTAACGAGCGGTGAGCCAGCCGCCGAGTAGAGCAATGCGATAACCGCTCGGGATGTGGGTGAGCGAGGTGCTGATGCCCCTCCCGTGAATGAGGAAAGGCACGGCCTGCCCGCCAATGTCGATATCGATGCGTTGACCCTTGAGCTCGAAGGTGGTGAGCTCGCCGGTCTGCGGGTGTTTGCCAGGCACCTTGATGGTGATGTGTTTGGCCATTTCACACCTCCGGCTTGGTTTCAAAGTGGCGGGCAACAACGCCCGCCTCCGGGTCGATGCTGATAAAAGCCGGGGCTTGCGGGTGGTACTGGTAGAGCCGCGCCAGCTCGGCACGAAACGCATCAACGTTCGGCGCAATCACATGACTGGTATCACCCTCGGCATAGGTAAAGGTTTCGAGTTGCTCGGTGTGAATCCACATACCGAAGTACCACGCATCTTCCTCGGTGTCGTACTGCTGCCAGCCTTGGGCCAGTAGCGTCCGGTCGTAGTAGTAACGGTCTGCTTGATGGCTGCCTCGGTCGATGCGGCAACCGGTCACGGTGAGCTCGAACGGGATACGCCCTGCCTTGTGAACCTTCTTGACTCGGCGCAGCAGCTTGAGCGCCTTGGCTCTGCTGCGTTGATTACCGAGTGGATGCGGCTGAGCGGCCCGCAATGCAAGGTGGGTCATTATCTTCGGCGCAGTGTTGTGGTTGAGCTGACCGATGGCAGCAGTCATCTGCTTAGGCGTCAGGGTCTTGTAATCACGCAGGTCGTGCATGGTGTGGTTCCTTCAAATGCAAACAGCCCTTCGGATGTGAGGGGCTGCATGGGGGGGTGGTGTGCAGTTGTGGGGGGATTGTCTATAGCGATTGCTTGAGGTGGATGATGTCTCGCTGATAGCGGCGGCGGTGGCTGTGCCAAATCACCCGCTCGGCAGCAGCCTCCAGTAGCGCGGTGGTCACTGTGCGGGGCAGGACCAGATTTGCCCCGTTCCAGTTATCCAGCTCCAGCACGCCGGAGCTCACCAGACTGGCCAACTGTGTATCGAGCTTGTCGGTCAGCTCCAACGCAATGAACTCCTCGATATGGGCCCGGAGACTGGCGATAGCACTCTCTTGAGCCATTAATGATGCAGTGGACGTTGTCATGTATGGCTGCTCCAATCTGGCGCGTCGTTGCTGCCATGGTTAACGTAGGCACCGACTATCACCCGCTGCCACTCGCCGACCGGTTGGCCCACAGCATTACAGGCGCAGCGAAAGCGAGCGAAGTTAATCTCACGTGGCAGGTGCTCACGCATATCCCGTGGACTGACAAAGAGCGTGGTCTTGTGCAGCACCGGGTTGGGCGCTACCAGTGGGCCGCCGATACGCCGCCCCTCCACATCGTGGGCATAGGCGAAGCTCGGCAGCATCAACTGCTGACTGATGAGTTTGGCAAGTGCTGGATGGGCACACATGGCCTCTGCCACGGCGGCCTGGCTAAAGCTATCGTTGAACTCAATCATTGGTGTTTCTCCAATTCTGCCGATGAACGGTAAGCCGCTGCCAGCAGCGCAAACTGTTCGACTAGGTAACTGATGCTGATGCCAAGCTCATCGCTGACCCCATCACCCAGACGGTGATGCAGGTGTGCCATGTCATCGGCGATGCGTTGAGCCAGGTGGGCCGTTGAGCTCGGTGGTGAGCTTGTCACTGTCAGGGTGATGGAGAGATCCATCACATCTCTCCCCAAGGTGCTTGCTCCCACAGTGACAACCGGGCCAGTACGTCTTGCGCCAGCGCTTGCTGCAACTGCAGTATCACCTTCACCAGCCGGGGAGCCTGCTCAGGGCTGCCGCTCCATTCGCTCGACTGGTACAGGGCGCAGCAGGCGAATTTGTAGAGGGCTATCAGTTCGGTATCGTTAAGTGGTGCCTGGTGGTAACGGTGGGCAGGTTTAAGCGGACTCAGCTTGGTAGATTGGTGCTGGCGTGGTTCCTTCTGGTCCTGCTGACGTCCTAACTGATAGCGATGCCAGACCGCCCGCTGATTGGCGAGCATCATCAGTCGCACTAACCGATCTACCCGCCACGTCCAGGTACTGGTCGTGTCTGCTGGCGGCAGCCACCAGAGGGTGCGCAACAACTCAAGGGTGTAATGAGGCGGCATCGGGGCATTGCAAAAGCGGTGCAACTGCACGGCAAAGGCAAGGTAGTCCTTGCGGTCGATCATGAAGGCAGACATGGGGGTGACTCCTTGAAATGAAAAAGGCCACCTGCAGGGAGGTGGCCTTTTGGGTGATGTCGGAATATCCGGATCATGGTGTTGGACCTGATGATCCGGATTGGCTAATTGCGCAGCTGATGCAGCAGCGCAACTCGATGAGGATATCGAGGGCGGTGAGGTGTGATTTGCCTGGGGTCTGGTTCATAGCAGGTTTCGTTCAGCCAGCGAGACTACGCCCTCGGCACCGACCACCAGATGGTCAAGCAACCGCACATCCACCAGCGCCAATGCCTCTTTGAGGGCCTGGGTAAAGACCCGGTCACAGTGGCTGGGTTCAGGGTCGCCGCTGGGGTGATTGTGCACCGCGATAATGGCCCCGCTGTTAAGCAGCAAGGCCCGCTTGACCACTTCCCGTGGGTAGATACTGGCGCTGTCCAGGGTGCCACGAAACAGCTCCTCAAAAGCCAGTACGCGATGTTGGGAGTCAAGGAACAGTGCACCAAACACTTCGTGCTCCCGATCTTGCAGCAGGGTTTGCAACCGCTCTGCGGCCTGCGTGGTACTCGTAATGGCAGTGCCTTTGGCCAGGCGCTTGCGGGCAATCTGGTTGGCCATATGCAGCAGGTCTTGCTCGGTCACCGGTTCGGTAACGACATAGGTGCCGGGGTATTCCCCTGCCTTGAGTTTGTGGTAACGCATATGGGTTTCTCCAAATAAACAAAACCCCGACACGCATACAGCATGTCAGGGTCAAAGAGAGGTAATTGGGGCACACCGAGGGGGCGTTCAGGTGGCTGTGGGAATGGCTCCGGCTGTCGCGACGGGTTCACTTCACCGGTATCAGCGGTTCGGGCACCAACACGTCTAGCGGGATGGCCAGCGCCAGACTTAATCGCTCTGCCAGTTTGTAAGCGGGGCCGATAGTGTCGTAGTCAGCTACCCAGGTAGCTAGGGCAAGGCCACTGGTCTCTACCACCCGCAGGTAGACGCTGTAGCCCTGCACGGTCAGGCCACTGTCGCGCACCACCTGCGTCTCACCATCTCGATTAATCGCTTCAAGCTCAACGGCGATCGGTTGTTTTGGCATCTTTCGCCTCCTCTTGAGGTAAGGAGTCACTCTCCACGCGATAGCCGTGATGAATGCAGGTACGCTGCAGGTCGGCCAGAAAGCTGCCCAGTACACGAGGCTGTTCAGAGAGCGGGATGGGGCCTGCTTGGCAGCGCCAGAAACATTGGCGCTTGGGGTCCACGCAGATTTCATCCACGGGCTGACTCATGGTGCGCCAGTCCTCGGCATTGGTGAGGGAGAGCAGTTGCCACTGCACGCCAGACCAGCGCACTTGTAAGGTGACTGTGCGGGCTGGTGGGCTATCCGGTGTCAGGTGCAGCAACCAGCGCTCGCCTTGGCGAGTTGGCTGTAGTTTGGCCTTGGCAGCAACCAGCCCCAGCCACTGGCGTGAGAAGTGGGAGAGCGGCAGTTCGTTAGTCATCACACACCTCCTAATCCCCACTGACCGTGACGGTGAAATAGCCCAACTGGGCGTAGCTAATGAAATTGCTCTGCCACATCGCGAACAGTTCGCGAGCTTCCACGCTGGGCAGTGGTCCCCACCCTTGCAGATAGTGTTCGTCATCCAGGAAGTTGAAATCGAGCTCCTTGCAGAGCTCGGCATCCTGGCCCAGTCCCTGGTAGCTGAAGTCGGTGACGTAATCGAACAGCCAGCCATCAAGGCCGCGTATCAAGCGGATCTCGACCGGGTGAGCCCCTCCCTGCTCGGGGCTGTAGGTGGGGCTGCGAAAGTTGAAGGTGAGTTGGGTCAGGCGCTCAAGGTTGAGGCCGATATTGGCAACCTCCTGATTGAGTAACGTGAGCAGCGCTTGGGTAACTGGCAGGGCAAAGCCATCCCGGAAAAAGGGAATAGTCATAAGCGTTCCTTGTCATATATCCAATAAAACGAGGGAGGCATTAGCCTCCCTCTGGGTGTGGTTGAAATGGTGGGTGTAAGCCATCGTCACGGTGTGCCAAAGTCCGGTGATGACCCAGGCGCAATACAGTTGTTATCTGGCGAGCCAATGGCTGGCAGTACCTCTGCAAGGTGGCTGGTGGGCAAATCGATGGGGGGATTTGACGGCAGCAATAGCTCCACCGAGGTTGCGTTGCGAAGTGCTTCCCAGAACGTGGGGAAGTACCCTTGCCGGTAAGGGGCGTCATAGCGTTGACCGTCCACCAGCAAGGCAAACTGACGTTTGCTTTCGCTGCCATAATCACGACCATTCACCGTCGCCAACATGGTGAGCGGCGCATCATCCCGGCAGATGATAGTGAGCAGGGTGGTGCCTGCGAGGGTGACGTTGTAATTCGCCTGCGTACCAGGCCCCCAACTGCGAGACCAGCCATTTTCCTCTGCCCCGACACCACTGGTGGCAAGAGCCACCAGCAGCGCGATAAGTCGGTTCATTGTGGTTACCTTTTAAAAATAACAGGGAGGCTGTTGCCTCCTTGGGTTGGGTTATTGGTCAAACGACAGCGTCTGCTCGCCACCCAGGGTGGTCACAGTGACCTCAAGGGGGTTACAGTCCTCCGGCAGCAGAGAGAGCGTCACTTTGCCGCCAAAGCCCATCCGAAATGGCAGCTTGGCTTTCGGATCGATCTTGCAACTGCCCCGGTTGATCTTGAGGTCGGTGATCACCATCCGGTTGCTGCGGCTGGTGATATCGAGCAGGTACTTGTTCCAGGTCGTTTTGCCGTAATAGGGATTACCGCGTTTTCTCAACTGTACATCGCCCTCCTTCAGCGGTTCGATGTTAGCCAGGTCTTCGTCGAGGACGGCGGCGTCATAGGTCTCTTGTGATTGGCAAGGAAAGCCTGGCGAGCCCAGCGCCGGTAGCGTGCTTGCAATGTTCGCTGTTGGGAACGAAAATTTGCGGCTGCCTTTTTCGCGTTGATATACGCCTAGTTCTTTCGCATTTCTCAGTGCGGTCCAGAGTTCCTCAAAACTTTTCTGGTCTTGAAGAACCCGGTGGCCAATGAAGATCTTGCCATCCACTTCAAAAACGAAATCACTTTGATAGTCCTGAGAGCCGTATTTTCCGACATTCATGATGTCCACATTGATGGTGGCGGGTTTGTTAGGATGACACCGAATGGTGAATGAATCCGCCCGGTTATAGACACCATAGCTATATCCCTCAGTAGCGTTACCAAACTGCTTCCAGCCTGGGGCATCAGCGGCTGACTCACTGAGGGCATGTGCTTGCTGAGTAGCTGCCAGCATTACCAGCAATACCATGGATTTCTTCATGTTTGTTTCCTTCTAAATTGTCTTGATGTAATTCGACCCATTTGGTCCACACTCAACCAAAATCAACCACAAAAGGCGATCCTCATCGTTTTGAGTCCTTCATGTCAACAAGTCCAGGTGTCAACTTTTAGAGTTGAATCTGGAGGTGTGATGGATATCAATCAGGACGCGTTAGCCAAAGCAGTGGGCAGAGCCATTGCTTATCAACGTCAACAACGGGGAATGACCCAAGAGGAAGTCGCGGAACGGCTGCAGATTGGGATGGAGGCGGTATCTCGCATGGAGCGGGGTATTGTGGTTCCGACTATCGTGCGACTGGCTGAGTTGGCACAGATATTTGGATGTGAGCTGACGGACTTGCTCCGTGAAACCAGTTCGCGTCCCCTTGAGCAAGCCGTCAGATTAGCTCACCAACTCGAGCAACTCACCGACGATGATCGTCAGTGGGTCACCGATACCATGACGGCCCTGATGAGCCGCCTAATCCGTTAACCAGTTCCACAGCTTGTGTGCGCCGTAGGCTGCAGCAGCCCCGACAGCCAACGGTGCCCACGCTGGCGCTGTGGACACCCCTACCAATGATGTCAGTGCCGCCGTGGTGGCACCACCAGCTACGGATGAGCTCAGGGAGGCACCTGTTACCCCTGCGGTTGCCACTGAGGTCAGGTGCCCCAGTGAAGATCGCGTGACTTGAGCCGCCAGTAACGTGGCAGCGACCTCAGTGACTTGAGCAGAATGGTGCTGATCTTTGATACACCACATCACGAAGTGCTCACAGTTGTTGAACAGCAGGTTATAACTGCGTTCGCCCAGACGGCTGTGCGCTCGGTTGACACTGTGATCCGGGCTCAGTCGCTGAGGATGGCTCCTGATAATAAAGTCCTTCTCCTGGCAAAACGCCCCTAACGTAGACATGACAACCTGACACGCGTCATGACCAGAAAACGGGCCTTGGTAGTGGATCACCCAATCGTCACCGACGTAGATCCCGTGATGCTCATACCCGATGCGCGGGGAGATAAGGTGGTCGCCATAGTGCAATGAAGACATGTTGCTCTCTCCTATTGCAGCAGGCTGATGGCTTGCGCCAAGGCACGGGATTTGAGTTGTGCCCCTTGGCCAAACCAGGCTGAATCCAGCCGATGATCCTGGCTGCGGGTACGACGATGGTGATCGACGTACTCGGTTACCGCATTGACCAATCCCCACGCGGTGTTGTGCGAGCTGGCCAGCTCGGCACCCATTCCCGCCCCTTGGTAGAGCTCATGCAAACGCTGTACAGGCCGGGTGAGCACAATGCTCTCTTCCTCCACAGGCTGTGCCAGCAGATCACTGAAAAAGCGCAGTGCCTCTTGAGGTGCCACAGGGCGTTGGCTGAGTGCTTTAGCATGCTGACCGAAATGGTCCCACTGGCTTATCCCCAGTCCCAGCGCCTGTTTCACGGCAGTTGCGTCGAACTGGGTTGAGTGGGGCACCTTGATGGCGGCGGACTGGTTACCTACTGCTACCTGCAGGGTGTTGTTGCAGACTACCCGCACCGAGGTGAACTGCGCCGTGGTGCAGAGCGTGCCATCACAACTGGTCGCCAGCAGCAGATAGGACTTCACCAGGTCATCGCCTTTGAGCATCAGGTCCTGGCCAGTCTTGGCCAAAGCCCAGAGTTTGCGACCACCTTTGAGTGAGCCTGCGGTCTCCAGCTCGAAACCACCGGCCTCTACCAAATCTTGATAGAAGTGCAGCACCTCATGGGGCTGTACCACGTTGTAGCGCTGCGATACCACCGACAGCGGTGCTAGGGTATCGGAGCGGTAGAGCACTTTGCTGTCTGGGTAGGTATGAAGGATCGGATTGTCAGGCGAGCCCTGATACAGCACATCGCTTTGCTCGATGGTCCAGTCCATCCCGGCGGCTTGCAGCCAGACATCGAGGGACTGTTGTGGGGGTAAGACATGGCCGAGGCCATGCCAAGGGGTTTGGCCGGTGTAGGCCATAGAATCAATCAAATGAGCCATAGAGATCTCCAATGAAAAAAGGGACTGCCGAAGCAGTCCCTGAGGTAGGTTCATGGAGATAACATATGTCTGACATTTGGTTCACTAGGGGTCTGCGTGCACGTAGTAATAACGCCTAACCTCAATCAATTCACCTATATCAAGGAACATCAACAGGAGTCGTCTTCCAGACATCTTGCGCCAAAGAGATCAGCAGTCCGTGACGTTTTTCGATAGATAAAGCATTCCATGACGGAAACGATTCAAGTTTTGCATTGATCCGCGAGATCGAGGTGTTTTGCCCTACGTTAGTAAGCGTCACCAAACTGCGGGTCAGATAGTTGCCACTCTTGCTGTACTCGACTAGTTTGCCTGTATAGAAGTCATTGCCTGCGACAATGTTAATGGGTTTCTCAAGTAAGGTCAGGTTACCTAATCGATTCTTGTAGTCGTCGTAAAGCATACCTGGATTCTCGGTGTTCCACTTGTCGCGCAGATCATTCTCTGGTTTGTTGGGCAGGATATGCTCTATGTCCAGATTGGTGAACGACGCTAAGCTGCCTGGCACCTTCAATCCACTAAAGGCCATTTCAACATGCTGAGCTAGTCGCGCTAGAAGGTAACGTGTTCTGTACTGCTGCATTGAATACAAGGTGAAGCGTTTGAGAGCATCGGCTAGTTCCTGCGACTTACCAGCCATGTTCCTTTCGAAGCGATCGGCGACGAAAGTATTGAGCTGAATTTTCTGCTTAACAGGGTCAATTATCTCAGCAATCGCACGAAGCTCGTCGGCCCATTGGGAAAAGTTGCGCTCCAGTGCCTTGGTTGGGGTTTTGGTGAAGATATAGTAGAAGAGAAAGCTCTCTAACTGCGCGACAAAATGGTCGAATAAGGACTTGGGAAAATTGGCGGCAGCCAGTAGCAGAACGTAGTGCAAGCTGAATGCTCCCCCGGTCAGCCGCTTGAGACTGTCCATCACTAAACTGGGCTTATTGTTATTACCCAACCCACTGGCAAATGCGAGGTAATGCTCTACGTTGCGGGTCACCTTTCGGACGAACTCAAAAGGCTTATTGGCATAATCACACAAGGCCGCGTTTTCCCCGACTACGAACCAGTCGTAGATTTCATCTTCGCGCACAACTGAGTCACCGCGCTCATTTTTGATAACGTAGTTGGCCATCAAGAAGTAGCGCAGGAAGCGTAGCGGCTTTTCCTTGGACTTCTCCAGTGGTTTGGTAATCCTCTTCCACTCATCTTTGAGTTGAGTGAACTGGGTTTGTTTGACCTGCGTGAATAGCAGGTTTTTCAATAAATCCATCGGGTTGAGACCTACGCCGCGCTCGTTAATCGTCTCGAAAATTTTCAGAGCGCTGCTGACATCGGTTGATATCTGGATGAATACCACGTTGTTGGCTAGATAGCCCCAGTATTTTTTAAGCTTGGCGACATCGTCGTAGTTGTCTTTCAGGTAGCGGTATAGGGTACTGTAGGCATTGACCAAATTTTCCAGTGACCCAAAGCTGGCGATGCCTGCAGCCTGAATACCTGATCGAACCGTCTGTGGCTCAGAGTCCAATTCCACCAGTTTAGCCATCACTTCACCTGCGTTCTCGTAACGCGGCTCCAGTTTTAAATTGGAACGAACCTCGCCATCGCTGTCCACATAGCTGGTCGAGATCAGCCCGGAAATCATCTGCCGTTGAGGTTCACCTTGAAACAAAAGTTTTAGAGCACACAGTAGCAGGAAGAAGGTAGTCAGACGTTGCTGACCATCGATGACTTCGTAATGATTCTTTTGATCCGTTGGGGACACCAGTATTGTTCCGATGAAATATTCCCGCGTAGTGCCAACATCAATCTGTTCGCCGATGTCCTCCAGCAACTGATGTACTTCTTTATCCGTCCAGACATACTCGCGCTGGTAGTCTGGGACTATGTAGAAGCATTCTCTGAACGCTTCCTCAATACTGTATTTATGATTTTCGATACGAGCCATGCTTGTCCCAGTTTCCTTCTGATATAGCCTTGACTAGGGCTGTTGTCTTTTTAGCGAAAAAACGCATGGCATGGTGATGGGTAAAATCTACTTCAGCAAAAAAGTAATCTCCTTAGCCACGCATACCGAGAAGATGCTATCAGATAATCAATTGAAGCTGCTATTCCACGTCATGTTGAACTCCACAGAAACCCCCTGACAGCAGTTCAGGGGGAAACTGGTGAAGAAGGGCAGACCAGTCAAGCTCTCGTGGTACAGCTCAAATACACTGTGTGTGGCTCTGGCAAGTTGCTGTACCGTCATTCGTGGTTCCAAGTCGGGAGCCAATAAGATACTCCCCCCGAAAGTCCCAGAGAACCCAGCTCTTGAGCTGCTTTATCTAAATACACAGGTGCCTCAGCGAAATTGCGACGTGGTTTATTGCACCGCAGAATCAGTTGTCAGTTCTAAAATTGTCCATCCTGCAGCCTGGAGTGCAGCCCTCCGCTTTTCTCCTGCAGCACCCTCTCCCAAAGTGCTCTGGCGTATGGCCAAGCACAGCATATGGGTTGGCCGGGTCATCCCCACATACATCAACATCATGTCTTTCTTAGCACTGTCCGGTGGCCTCTTGAGCGCGCCTTTCCCTTGCTCGATCCACGGCATGAGCTTTTGAATGAAGTGAGTCTTTCTGAAGGTTTCCAAGATCAGGGTCGCAGAGTGGGTTTTGCCCTTCTCCGAATGGATGGATGACATCCGGATATCGACCCCATCGTTGCCATCTTGGAAACGGTACGTGTTGACTAGCGGCCCTCCGCTTTCTCCGGCTTCAGTCGCTACTGGAACAGGCTCCCAGGCAAGGTATTGGTGGCTCTGGTGATTAGCGGCCACGCCCTCGGCATCATGAAGAGCCGAGGCCAGTAGCAACAGTTTCGGAGTGATAACTGTCACCCAATCTTGCTGCGTAACTTCAGATGATACGAAGAGCATCTGTTGCAGGTTCTCACGATACAGTGCAAAGGCCTCTGGCTTGGTTGCGAGCTTCTCCTCTATTGAGGCTTTATGACGGCCTCTCAATTGCACCGAGCTGTTTGGGTACGCCAGCTCGCCGAGGTTGGCCAGGCAGGAAGCCAGCAATTCGACAGCTGATGAGGCAGTGGGCTCTCGCATTACATAACGTCGAGCGATGTGGGCGCCTTCTGCAAACGAACGTGGCTTGAAAGAAGTCTTGGTCGTATCAGACCGATAGGATGGCCAGTAGTGCTCCAAGGCTTTTGGGTACTGGTTCTGTTTGAAGTTTTCAAGTCGATGCACGGCGCCGACGGCGAACACACCCGCTTTTCGGGTTTCTTTCGGCAGATGCTTCAGTACCAGTTTGCCGAATTCATCCAACACCCCAGACGCATCGTCATCTGGGAAGACAATAATCGTATTTGGAACAGTGCCTGGGGTACGTGGTGCTCGAAGACCTATCAATCCATTGGTGATGGGGACGTAGGCAAATGGGTTGGCGATTGATGCAATTGCCTGATCAAAGCGGAAACTACTGGCGATCTCCAGCTGACGCCCACTGTCAGGGAACGGATCTGACAGAGGCGCCTTCTTCTCGAAGATTTCCTGGTTTGGGTCGCCCACTCTAATGACCCTAACGTCCGGATCATCGCGGGGAAAGACCCGCTCAAGGACGCCAGCTTGGTCAAGTTGCGTGTCTTGCATCTCATCAATCAGAACGCATGGGAAGCGGATGCGCAACGCGGCTCCCACCTCCTCTTCCTGATCGAGCAATGCGTGCCCTAGTACAAACACTTCATCGAAGCAGAAGTAACCGGCCTTGGCTGCCCCACTGAATGATTTCACAACACTCTTGTAAGTCGGGGTATGCGGTGCAAACCCAATGTCTTCATCACCAAGCGGCTGATCGAAATCGGCAGATCGGACCCGCAGGCTGAGAAGGCTTTTGAATTTTTTCTCGAAGGCTGCTTGTGCACCTAAATGTTCGCGGTACGTGAGTTCCCTACGACGGGCTTTATGGGTGGCCTCATCATCAATGGCCTGCAGCGAAATCCCTTTCGAACGTAGCCATGGCGAGGCTAGGAATCGGCCAGTGAAGCCATGAATAGTGTCGATGTAGTGAGGAAAGCGCAGCAGCCGTTGCCCGACCTCAGTGCCGCCGAGACGTTTTTCGATCTCCTCTCGGGCGGCATTGGTGTGCGAAAGCACGCAGATACCCTGTATGCGGCTCTTCCAATGACGAGCCAGGATCGCGAGCTTTGCGACAACCAGCGTTGTCTTGCCGCTCCCAGGACATGCGGCCACGTCCACGGTACCCATGGACTTCAAGAAATTGCGACGGGGTTCATCCAACACCTCCAAGCCCATCAACTCAATGACCCAGTCCACATCTGCATCGGTGATAGGGGCAACCAGTTGGTTTAGTGTCATTTGGCAGCCTCTTCCAGCGAATCTTCGGTGTCAAAGCTAGGGGCGGTGGGGATAATCGCCGGACGAACGGGCCTGGTAGTGCTCAAGCTAGAACCCTGAGTCGCATATTCAATCGCGTGAACAACATAGGCGGGTAGCAGGCCCCGAAGCTTGTTGACATCCAGGGAACCATCTTCGAACCGCTGCTCGACCAAGTCAATCAGGTGCTGCGCCGCGATCGCTTTAGAAGCTCTTTTGAACAGCTTGTAGATCGCGGAACATCGAGCTTCCGCGGAATCATAAGTGGTCTGGATCGTTTCGAAGGCTATGTCTGTAGTGGTCTAATCATCCCGGACACCATTTTAGGTGGTACAGTCGCCACCCAGACCTGAGGTGTTCAATGACAAGATTACGTCTCTCATTTACTGCCGAGTTCAAGCTGGAAGCCGCATCCCTGGTGCTCGACCAGGGATATTCTGTCCCCGAAGCCAGCCGTTCACTGGATGTCGGTGAAACCGTGCTTCGCCGCTGGGTTCAGCAGCTTCAATCCGAACGAACTGGCACAACCCCGATCAGCAAGGCGCTGACCCCGGAGCAGCAAAAAATCCAGGAGCTGGAAGCCCGTATCAACCGGCTCGAGCGCGAAAAGGACATTCTAAAAAAGGCTACTGTAGATTCAATTGATCAACGCAACAACCATGTGAAAGCATGCCGTTGCGGAGGATTGTTGAATGAAGCGAACATTTACAGCAAAGGAAAAAGCGTTTGTTTTTGATCTGTGGAAGCGCGGAACAGGCTTCAGTGAGATAGCGAGAGCCTTGGATTCGAAGCCCGGTACCATTTTCACCATGTTGAGGGACACGGGAGGCATCAAACCGCGCGAGCGTCGTCGAGCAGTGGCTCACCTGACGTTATCTGAACGTGAGGAGATTCGAGCCGGTCTATCAGCAAAAATGAGTATTCGTGCCATAGCGCGCTCCCTTAACCACTCTCCTTCAACAATCTCTCGGGAAGTTCAACGCAATCGTGGCAGACGCGGCTACAAAGCTGTTGATGCCAATAATCGCGCTAATCGAATGGCTAAGAGACCCAAGGTATGCCTTCTGGAGCGGAACCCACAACTGCGAAATCTGGTGCTGGATAAACTCGAGTTAAAATGGTCTCCGGAGCAGATATCTGGGTGGCTCAGAAGAACGTTCCCTCGCCAGAACATGATGCAGATATCCGCCGAGACGATTTATAAAACGCTCTATTTTCGCAGTCGAAGTGCGCTGCACCACCTTCTTGTCAAACATCTGCGCCGTTCTCATAGCCTACGCCATGGAAAACGTCATACACGCAAGGGGGAAAGAGGCACCATCAATATTGTTAACGGCATGTCAATCCACGAGCGCTCCAAGCACATCGATAACCGACGATCTTTCGGCCACTGGGAGGGCGATTTGGTGTCCGGTACGAATAACTCTCACATAGCCACACTTGTAGATAGAAAATCGCGCTATACAGTTATTCTCAAACTAAATGGAAAGGATGCAGGATCAGTAAATCAAGCACTTATAAATAAATTCCAAGAACTGCCACCCACGCTTAGGCTGTCCCTGACGTGGGATCGCGGCATGGAACTGGCCAAGCATCTTGAGCTTACTGCTAGTACAGGAGTAAAGGTTTACTTCTGCGATCCTCAAAGTCCCTGGCAACGGGGCACGAACGAGAACACCAATGGACTGATACGACAGTTCTTCCCCAAAAAGACATGCCTTGCCCAATATTCCCAGCAGGAGCTGGATATGGTGGCGGCCCAACTAAACAGCAGACCGAGGAAGACCCTGAAATTTAAAACACCCAAAGAAGTTATTGAAAAGGGTGTTGCGTTGACAAGTTGAATCTACAACTGCTCTCTTGATGGCGGACGAATTCACACGTACGCGCTGATAGACCGATTAAGGGAGCAAGCCCCCATCACCCTGGTCTGCTGCGCTTTTGATGTTCCCACGTCCTGTTTTTACGACTATCAGGCTCGCAAACGGGTGATTAACCGTGAGCGGATGCAACAACGCAGCGAGTTGCGCCGCTTGTTCAAAGCGAGCCGGGACTCGGCTGGCAGCCGCGCCTTGATGTCGATGATGCAAGAGTTGGGACATCAGATTGGTCGATTCAAAGTGCGCAGTCTGATGGAGGAAGCCGGGCTGGTATCCAAGCAGCCCGGCGCTCATCGCTATCAGGTTGCCCGGTCTGAACGACAGGATATTCCCAATCTGCTGGCCCGTGAGTTTGATGTTCAGCAGCCCAATCAGGTGTGGTGCGGCGATATCACCTATGTCTGGACCGGTGGCCGTTGGCATTACCTGGCAGCTGTGCTTGACCTCCATGCCCGCCGGGTCGTGGGCTGGGCGATGTCTGACAAGCCCGATGCAGAGCTGGCAGTAAAAGCGCTCGAGATGGCCTATCAGCAACGAGGTTGCCCATCAGGCGTGCTGTTTCACTCCGACCAGGGCAGCCAATATGGCAGCCGGGCATTTCGGCAACGGCTGTGGCGCTATCGCATGACCCAGAGCATGAGTCGTCGTGGTAACTGCTGGGATAACGCCCCGATGGAGCGGTTGTTCAGGAGCCTGAAGTCAGAGTGGCTCCCTGTGACGGGATACATGAGCCTGCGGGAAGCGAAACGGGATATCAGTTATTACCTGATGGATTACTACAACTGGCGGCGTCCACATCAACACAATGACGGGATACCGCCAGCAAAAGCCGAAGATCGGCCTAACCAAGTGTCCGGATTTAGTTGACCACTACAGTCCGCCTTTTCTAGCAAGGTGACTTTGGTCTCCTTGCCTTCTTCGACCTTCTCCTCATTGAGAGCGAAGTACGCTGCGTGATGGACTTCCTTCGAGAGCCCCTTGAATGCCAAGTCGTATTCTAGTGTCCAGTGATCGGCCACGAAGGTGCGCACACATTGTCCATCGCTCTCCGTTCGCTTCTCGCGGTGCTCCTTTAGACCAGTTTGACTGGTCAGCAAGGGTTGTACCGAAATCTTTCATTGCACGCCAGCGTCGATTGGCCTTGTCTGGCCAAACATCCTCATTTACTCCCTTCAGGTTTAAAATCTTGGGGGCACAGTCCGGCATCACATCCATATCAGTTATACATGCCGTCGGTACGGTGATCTCGCCCTTGGACGTATCCTTACGCTGCAGAATCTTTGAATAGCGCCGCAGCCCCACTCCCCCCACGTTGATGATTGAAACGCCGTGCTTGGTGAGATCCCTCCCCAGCCGTCTTGCTAGTGACGGCAGCAGAATAGCTTCTGCATCGCCTTCAACGACGAGCAGTCCCTTGGCGAAGAAAAGGCTCGCCTTGGTAACGTCCAGAAAGCGACTGAGGAAGCGATAGTCATCTGGTGCTAGGCAGGTTTGCTCTTCCGCCAGGGAGAACGCCTGCTGCCGTTGCATTAGAATTAGGTTCTGTAGAGGAATTTTCGAACTTAGGTTGGGACTGTGGGTGCTCAAAATGATTTGAACTGGTCTCAAACCTGTAGTTGGTTGAGCCGCAGCCTCAAGAAATTCCATCAATTGGAGCTGGCGCTGCGGATGCAAGTGCGCTTCTGGTTCTTCAATGAGGAGAAGCGGAAGGCCATCAGGCTCTTTGCCGAGAAGCAATAACTCACAGGCCATGAACAAAACATTATTTGAACCAAGCCCGTAGACTCCACGGGCTTCACCTGTGGTTTGATCCAATAGTCCCAGTTCCAAGCGTTCCAGAATCTGTTTGAGTTTGGCAGGATCAGAGCCTGCCTCGCCAAACCCGATGCGGCTTGTCAAAGGCTGACCAGCAAGTGATAGCGGGCGCAGGTACGTGTCGTTGATTTCCTTCTGGGCGGAGACAATTGCGCTATGACTGTTCACCAAGTGGCGAAGATAGTCGCCCATGCCTGCAATGCTGAGGGCTTCAGCGTCAGCAAGAGCAGTCGGAAGTGCTGCAGGATCAAATAGATTGCCAGCGTCAATATTGGGAAAACTGCTCAGTACTTGGGACAACCGAGAGTTTCTGCCTGGTGACATCTCCCGCTCTGCGTCGCGCAGCGGTTTCAGATACGCAGTGGCTAGTAGTTGCCGCACACCTACGTCCAGAGATGGCCCTTCTCCGTTTTCACCAGAACGAACCGAGATATCGACCCATTTGCGGGTTGAGGCAGAGGCAACAATACGGCGAGCTGACCAGTGAACGTAGAGTCTTCCCACGCCGCCCTTGTAAGTCACGTATTCAGCGAAAGCGCCGAGTTCCGCAGGGCTCAGCCCTGAGAGAGTGCATCTGAGGGTGATGACATCCGCCTGGGTACCATCGTTGGCGATGTGAAAATCCTCGATCTGCAGTCTGAGATATTCAGCATCACGGGTTTGCAGAACGTAGCGGATCGCATCGATGACGGCAGTTTTTCCTGCGTCGTTTTCACCAAGGAGGGCAGTGACACCTTCGTTGAACTGTATGTTCAACGCATGGCCTGCAGCGCCAAACTGGCGAAAGTTTTCGATTTTCAAAGCCGAAAGGTACATAACACAACCTTGATCCTGAAGTAGGAGCAGAATGAGTCGTTCTGCCCCTGCTTAGTTGGGATTATTCTTCCTGGGAGCGGCCGCTATGTGTCATGAAAGCCTGTAAAAAGGCTGCTCAATGAGCGCATAAGGCATCACACGTAGTTCCGCAGGAAGATGTGTCGTAATCAACATCCTGTATTACACCAGTCGTCTACCTAACCGTATCACCCGATTAGAAGATGTGGGAGTCAATAAGATACTATCCCCAGCGTTCCCTGAGAACCCTGGGTCTCCCACCTTTCCCTCTTCTGTGAGGCATCTCCATTTTTCCCACGCTCCTAAAGCGCTCATGCATCTCAGCCAGTAGTGCTTCATCAAACTTGAGCAAATAGCTCAGCGCATTATGCAATAGCAGATGACGTTTTTCTAAGTCATCGCAACGCACCATCCCAATACCGTATGCTCCCCACTCCTCATATTTATTCCTGCCCGCATTACAGTTGTAATATGTCCTGGGTTCACGACTCAGTGATTTCCAGCCCTCACCTAATTGACGCCCAAGGCTAATGTCACCCTGGACTTTATTGCCATTGAATATAAACGCCATATGGTAGTGATAGCCTCTGGCCACTCCATACTCTAACTTCCATACATACCCTAAAAGATTACGATAGCGACGTTTTACCGCTCTTAGGTACGTGTCTCTATCATATATCGCTTCCTCGATAGTCATGGTGCCTTTAATTTCATCACCATAGTGAACATCCACCCTGACCACCAGGAGTTTAGAATGTAGCCTAAATAGTTTGTTGATATAATCGTGGACACTAGTGCTATTACGTGCTTCAGACCGTTTCAGATTGCGTAATCGCTTCTGATGCAGAGGCATATCCAACTCCTCCAAGAACTCCTCTATAACGTCTTCTAGTTCGGGAGATAAGTGCCTATCTACATGTATCTCTCGATAAGGGTAAAAGTATCTCAAGAACAGCTCAACCGAGGGATGAGCAGACTTAGCATCTCTGTAGTGATAGTAATGTCTGGCAACTGAATTCATTGCTTTTTGGAAATCATGGATATTTATATTTGAATAGTTAGATTTCAAGGCTTTAATAAACTGCAGGATATGGACAGACATGAGTAATCCCTCAATGAAGAGTAGGCTTAATGTTATAAGGGGAGAGTATGGTTAACTAAGGTTAAGTAGTTAGTAGATGGGTATAATGTTGATTGACATTAAATAATATAAACACCTTAACCTGCGTTAATTAATGCGTATCTCTCCGTAGGCATGCTTGCGAAGATAAAGACATTTAACAATGTGTGTTTGTCGTTATAGCTGTTAGTTGGGAACAAACAATCAACAGGTTAACTTATGGAGCCTTTATCGCTTAAATTAAAACCCTCTCATTGATGCTTGTACTTGAAACCAAGCATCAATTTCATGTTCAAACCAGCCGACAGCTGACAAGCCCAACTTAAGTGGCTTTGGGAAATTTGGGTCATAGCGAGGGGATTTCTTGCTGATACGGTCATATATAGTTGAGCGGGCAAGGCCGGTCTTTTGGATAACGTCTTTGATGCGCAGTACTTTGGGGGAAGTGTTCATGGTGTACTCCTGATGGTATGGGTTTCGTTCATCAGAAGGGATTAGTCGTTAGAAAAAACAGTAATCAGCCTCGGTACGGGGGTATCAGGAAGGCCAATGATGAAGACCCGCGATCTAGGGTCAGCATATGAGGTGGTTGCATTGATGGTGGCGAAGGCTGATCGTCGATGACTTAAACAGGACGTAGACTAGGGAGAAAAAGAGGCGTTTTGCACGGGGTTCAAGAGTGTTTGCGTCTTCACTTAGCACGCATAGAGATACATTAAATCATCATTGCATGGACTTATTTTCTTCTTTAGATGTTGTGCAAATAACATTAAGATATACTAAAAAAAATCATGATATCTACACACAAACAATACGACGATAGAGACCCACAGGAGTCATCGCGGCACCATACGAGACCCCGCAGGGGGGGGAGGTTTTATGTGCGAAACTTGTGACTTTATTGTTTGAATTTTTTGATGGAGGTTGGTATGGGAACTCAAAATAACTTGTGGTTTGAAAAGAAAGATCACAGAGCGATGTTGTTTCTCTACAATAGATTTATTGAGAATGCGGGTTTTTATAATGATAATTCGCCAAGATTTATGGCTAGGGAGACTACTTCTGCTACACCCCCAAAAATAATCAGTGAGTTGACCGACTTTGTGGGTTTTGTTGTAGATAGGAAAGGCGAGAGACAAGACCTTATAGATGCATTGACGTTTTTTAAAATAAATTTCAATAGAGATGAGATCAATGACCCGATTAAGGTAAAAAATTTAATGCTAGAGGTTTTTTATCAGTCATGCCTTGGGGATAAGGACTTTGCTTGGATCTCTAATTCTGATGATAGGCTAGTAAATTTCATCTGGGCATCAATTTTATTAATTAATGATGAAGTTCAATTTCGCGATGGTGTATTTCAGTCTATATCAATAGATAAGACTGAGCCACGAAGTAGACTTGCAGACGCATTTACTAATGAGTCATTATATTCTTCACTATGTTTAGTAAATCACCCAACATCTAATCGGGATAAGATTTTAAATATAACCTTGTTTTTCGATTTGTGTCGACTTAGCCTAAGAAAAAAAACAAGCCTGATGAATATTTTAAAATCTCGCTGGGGCGAAATAAAAAACAGTTCTAAAATTATAAATTGGTTATCCAAGAATGAAGGTCTATGGGGTTGGGCATGGGACTATGCTTTTTCAAGGTATTTAAACTGCAGAGAGCCATTATGGTTAGAGTTAAACTCAACCGAAAGTTCTGAAATAGAAAAAAGTAAAAAAATGGCTTTGATAACTTTTTATGATCTTCTAAGGCTAGAGCATCAACTGTTAGTTATCAGTGAATTGAAAAAGTCAGGTGCTCAGCAAAAATACAGAATGAAGCTACAAGGGGAAGATGCACAACGGAAGATGGTTCAAATATCCATGAGCGTTTCGACTAAAGAAAAATTGAAAAAATTAGCAGAAAGAGAAAATCAAAAAATGAATACCATTGTTGAAACGTTAATCAACGAAAGGTATTTGCAATTGTATGGTGACAATAAGTAACTCTTTCAATAGATGTACAGATCTAAATAGCTGTTCCGAATAGTAGATCACTGGAGGAAGGGAACTCAGTCCAGTTTGTGCGATCTCATTAGTCGCTGTACATGTGTACAGATCTAGTTATCACCTGACACCGGCCTCAAACCGGTGTCTTGTTTACGCTACTTTAGTGCGCACTTCCTTCGGTATCAATTTCATCCCTTCTTAAATATGCTCTAGGGGGCCTGCCCTTACATTATCTTGCACTGATGTGGCAGCTGGGTGCTGTAGATAGACGCTACTTCACCCTATATTTGCTCTATATTACGATCTCGGTGGCAACAAGCTCCCCCCAGCTCAACCACAGTGCCCGAGTCTTCTCCTCATGCTTTGACCGGTGGTAGATCCTCACCAGCTTGTTTACCGGCTGGTGGTTCAGACAGACTTCAATTATCCGCTCTTCAGCACCAAGCCGCTCAGCCCAATTCGTTGCTGCACTGCGTCTCAGGTCATGCACGGTGAAAGGTTCCATATCGGGCAACAATCGAGCTTGTAGTCTCCTCACTGCTCTGGTGATCGAGTCTTCCAATATCGGTTTGTCAGGGGTTCTGACTGATTCGAACACAAACTCTCCGCTCCGCTGGGTCTGGATAATATCCAGCGCCAGTTGGCTCAAGTACACTGTGTGAGCTCTGCCATTTTTGGTTTCAGGAATAGTCCAGACACCATTCACTACATGTGAGCGTTGCATCTGGGCTACCTCTCCGCGTCGCGCTCCCGTCAGAATGAGCAACTTGATCGCAGCCGCTGCAGATGGAGAAATGAGATTAAACCGCTTGGCACCTTCAACCACTGATTGATCCGCAAGCTCTCCATCTATGGCTTTCCACAACTGCCGCAGTTCAGGGATAGTCAACCAACGCTCGCGGGTCCGGGTTTCGATATTGAAATCTTTAGGCCGTAATAAGCGAGCAGGATTATTCGGGATTAGGTGGTGAATTCTCGCATAATCCAGGGCTAGACTGATCGTCGTGAGCGCTTTGCGGATCTCTTCTCCACGGCTTTTAAGGGCTTTTCCTGATGCTGGCTTGGATGTTCTTCTAGCCAATTCCAAAGCTTGGGCCAGATGAGCGGTGGTGAGATCAGATAACCGTACGTTATCAAGATGTTTCTTGAGATGTCGCTCCCAGCGCTGGCGGTGACGCAGTAAGGTCAGGGGCTTCAAATCACCGGTTTCCTCGCGAAAATCCAGCCAACGTTCAACAACCACTCCGACCGTTAACACAGCTTCATTAGCCGCTTTTTCTGCAGCTTTCTGAAGCCTTGGATCGATCCCTCTGTCCACAAGCGCAATGGCCTCTTTATGAGCTTGCCTCGCTTCTGCCAAACTCATTGCCGGATAATTACCGAGTGTCATTTTTTGCTGCTTACCGGCGATGTAATAGCGATAAAGCCAGCTCTTAGTTGGTCTACCCAACCTGGCCTCAACGGAAAGGCCGGAGCCATAACGAGACTTCACTGCACAAACGATCCGATCCTTCCCCTCCGGTGGAGTGAGGGCTGCAATCTCTCGGTCTTGGTTAAACATCAAAACTCCAATCTGGCGTACTTGCTGGCGTACTTGCTGGCGTACTTGTTTAGCATCCTATAAGATTAAATAAATTTGTACAGCCTTAGACAACAAAACAACTAAGATACTGATAAATGAGGATTTACAATGAAATCAAAAGATACCTTTAGACAGCATAAAACAGATTAAAGCGCCCCTCCTAAGGGACAGGCCACTGGTTCGACTCCAGTCGGGAACGCCATACAAAACAAGGGGTTGGCATCGTCATGATGCCAACCCCTTGCTCGTTTTCGGTCAAGGCCGCCGTTCGGCCGATGGCGGGTGCGTCGGCAGCCCGTCGCCACCGACCCAGCCCGGACTAACCTGCCAGCTCAGTGGAATAGTGTGCATCCCCTCCCAGCGGAACCAACGTGAGCCTGACACCGTGCTGGGCCAGCACCTCGCGCGCACTCTCGGGCAGTTGCCCGTCGCTGATGACCTGATCGATTGCTTCCCAGCCCACCACGTTGAAGGTACCCACCTTGCCGTATTTGGAGGAGTCGCAGATAAGTATTCGGGTCGCTGCAGCCTCCACCACGGCGCGCTTGACCGGCACCTTCTGCTCGCTGGGAGTGGAGATCCCCAGGGCATCCCAGGAGGAGGCCGACAAGAAGGCCACATCAAGGTGCAGATTGCGCAGGAAGTGGGCGGTCGCCTCGCCGGCGCAGGACTGGTTCTCCCGAATGACCTGCCCACCGGTGTGGTAGAGGCGGCCACGGCCGTGCTCGATCAGGTAGGCACACACCATGAAATCGTTGGTCACTATCATCAAGTCTTCCCGCGGCGCCAGCTCGCGGGCCAGCTCGAGGGAGGTGGTACCCGCATCCAGATAGACGGAGCTGCCCGCGGCCACCTGCGCCGCGGCACTGTGCGCAATGGCGAGCTTCGCCTCCTGCATCAGGCTGCGCTTGGTGGCGTGGGAGGGCTCGCTCTTGATCCGCTCGGAGAGGCTCACGCCCCCCGACACCGAGAGGACTCGCCCCTGCTCTTCGAGCTTCTGGATATCGCGCCTGATGGTCATGTGGGATACCTGCAGCCGTTCGGTCAGTTCCGTGATGCTGACGGCACCGCGCTCGGCCAGCAGGTGCAGGATCTGTTGCTGTCTCTCTACGGGGATCATGGGCAATCCGTAACGCTAAAACGAGCACCCATGTTACCCCAGCGGGATGGGAAATTTTGATAAAAAAGCAAATCAAGGCTCACAATTCACAACAAATCACATCTCAATCGCCACCAAAGTCACTCAATCGGCTCCCAATCGCTTTGAATAACAAAAATTAACATCATTGAAGTTAAATTTTGTGACAGCTGCCTGATATTTCACCACCACAAGCCCCTACTATCGGTTCATTCGTTGTAATCGAGGAACTGACAGATGAGCAGACCCTATCACGTTGCCGTCATCGGCCTGGGTGCCATGGGCATGGGCGCCGCCCGCTCCTGCCTGCGGGCCGGGCTCACCACCTACGGCATCGATCTCAATGCAGAGGCGCGCAACCAGCTGCAACAGGCCGGCGCCGCCGCCGTCATGGCCGATGCCCGCCCCCTGGCGGAGACGCTCGATGCGGTGTTGCTGCTGGTGGTCAACGCCGTTCAGGTGCGCAAGATCCTGTTTGGCGAGCACGGCCTCGCCGCACATCTCAAACCGGGCACCGGCATCATGATCTCCTCCACCATAGCCGCAGAAGAGGCCGCAAGCTTGGCTCGCGAGCTCGCCGCGCTGGATCTGCCGATGCTGGACGCCCCGGTCTCCGGCGGCGCCATCAAGGCCGAGGCCGGCGAGATGACGGTGATGGCCGCCGGCGCCGATGCCGCCTTCGACAAGCTGGCTCCTGTGCTCGATGCGGTGGCCGGCAAGGTCTACCGGGTCGGCAGCGAACCGGGCCAGGGCAGCACGGTCAAGATCGTTCACCAGTTGCTGGCCGGCGTGCACATCGCCGTGGCCGCCGAGGCCATGGCGCTGGCCAGCCGGGCCGGCATCTCGCTCGATCTCATGTACGACGTGGTGACCCACGCCGCCGGCAACTCCTGGATGTTCGAAAACCGCATGGCCCGGGTGCTGAGCGGCGACTACCAGGCCCGCTCGGCGGTGGACATCTTCGTCAAGGATCTCACCCTGGTAGCCGACACGGCGCGAGAGCTGCACTTCCCGCTGCCGCTGGCGAGCACCGCCCTCAACATGTTCCTCGCCGCCAGCAACGCCGGCCACGGCAAAGAGGATGACAGCGCCGTCATCAAGATCTTCGACGGCATCACCCTGCCAGGCGCGGAGGAGGCACGATGAAACTGGGCGTGATTGCAGATGACTTTACCGGGGCCACCGACATCGCCGGTTTTCTGGTGGAAAACGGCCTTGCCACCCTCCAGCTTGCCGGCATCCCACCGGCGGTGGATCTCAGCGGGATCGATGCCGTGGTGATCAGCCTCAAGAGTCGCTCCTGCCCGGCGGACGAAGCGGTACGCGACTCGCTGGCGGCCCTCGACTGGCTCAAGGCGCGCGGCTGCCCGCGCATCTATCAGAAGTACTGCTCCACCTTCGACAGCACGGCGGCCGGCAACATAGGCCCGGTCACCGATGCCCTGCTGGCAGCACTGGAGAGCCGATTCACCCTGATCTGCCCGGCCCTGCCGGTAAACGGTCGCACCGTCTATCAGGGCAACCTGTTTGTCGGCGCCCAGCCACTGGCCGAGTCGGGCATGCGTCACCACCCCATCACTCCGATGACCGACAGCAACCTGCTGCGGCTGATGGAAGGGCAGGGTTCAGGGCACGCCGGACTGGTGCCCTTCACCACCATAGCGCAGGGCCCCGCAGCCATTGCCGACGCCTTCGAGCAGCTAACACAAGCTGGTGTGCGCTACGCCGTGGTCGACACCCTCACCGAGCAGCACCTGCTGGATATCGCCGCGGCCGCCATCGAGATGCCGCTGGTGACCGGCGGCTCCGGGCTCGCCATCGGCCTGGCCAGGTTGCTCGGCAACGGCAATCCGGCCGCCGCCCGCGCCGCGGGAAGACCGCTCGGCACCCGCGCCGTGGTGCTGTCAGGCTCCTGTTCCGAGATGACCAATCGCCAGGTGGCCCGCTATCGGGAGGTGGCACCGGCACTGGCCCTCGACGTGGTCGCTTGCCTGACGCAAGCCGACTACCCGGCCGAGCTGGCCCGCTGGGTGCTGGATCAGCCTTCGTCACCCGCCCCCATGATCCACGCAACCACCAGCCCGGATCGGCTGGCCGAGATCCAGGCCCGCCATGGCCGCGACGCGGCGAGCGAGGCGGTGGAGCAGTGCTTTGCCCGCCTCGCCGTGCTGCTGCGCGCCGCCGGCATAGACAGCTTCATCATCGCCGGCGGCGAGACCTCGAGCCGGGTCACCCAGGCCCTCGGCGTCGCCGCCTTCCACATAGGCCCGCAGATCGCCCCCGGCGTGCCCTGGGTGCGAGCCACCGACGCCCCCCTCTCGCTGGCCCTCAAATCGGGCAACTTCGGTGACGAGACCTTCTTCAGCCGGGCACAGGAGTTTTTCCATGACTGAACAGGCACTGCGCGACACCATGGTGATGCTGGGTGCATCCCTTTTCCAGCGAGGCTATGCCACCGGCGGCGCCGGCAACCTCTCCGCCAAACTGCCGGACGGCACCCTGCTCGCCACCCCGACCGGCTCCTGCCTCGGCCGGCTCGATCCTGCGCGTCTCGCCCGGGTGAGCATGAGTGGCGAGCACCTGGGGGGCGATCGCCCCTCCAAGGAGGTGGCCTTCCACCTCGCCATCTACCACAACAAGCCGGACTGCCAGGCCGTGGTGCACCTGCACTGCACTCACCTGACCGCCCTCTCCTGCCTGGAGGGGCTGGATCCGGCCAATGTGATCCGCCCCTTCACCCCCTACTACGTGATGCGGGTCGGCCAGCTGCCGCTCATTCCCTACTACAAGCCGGGGGATGCCCGCATCGCCGAGGAGCTGGGGCGCCGCGCCCCCGAAGGCAACGCCTTCCTGCTGGCCAACCACGGCCCCGTGGTGACCGGCAAGGATCTGGTGGACGCGGTCAACAACATGGAGGAGCTGGAGGAGACGGCGCGTCTGGCACTGCTGCTGCACGGCCAGCGGATCCGCTACCTGAGCGAACCCGAGATCAACGAATTGAGGAGTCTGAAGCCATGAGCCAACTCTGGTCCGTCCCTCTGACCCGATACAAAAACAACGTATTGAGGAGCATCACATCATGAGCAAGTTTGCCGCCAACCTCACCATGCTGTTTACCGAGCTGCCGTTTCTGGAGCGCTTCGCGGCGGCCCGCGAGGCCGGCTTCGCCGCGGTGGAGTTTCTGTTCCCCTATGAGTGGCCGGCCGCCGAGCTGGGGCGCCAGTTGCAACTGCACGGTCTGACCCAAGCGCTGTTCAACATGCCGCCGGGCAACTGGGCGGCAGGGGAGCGCGGCATGGCCGCCATCCCGGGGCGGGAGGCCGAATTTCGCGCCCACCTGCCAAGCGTGCGCGACTACGCCCTGGCGCTCGGTTGCAGCAAGGTGCACGCCATGAGCGGCATCGTCGATCCGGCACAGAGCCTGGCAGCCCACCGCCAGACCCTGATCGACAACATCCGCTTCGCCGCCGACTTCCTGGCCGAAGACGGCATCAAGGTACTGCTCGAGCCTCTCAACGATCGGGACGTGCCCGGCTACTTCCTGGCCCACCAGCTCGACGCCCTGGCCCTGGTGCAGGAGATAGACAGGCCCAACGTGGGGGTACAGCTCGATCTCTACCACGCCCAGATCATGGACGGAGATCTCACCCGTCTCATCGGCAAGCTGGGCCCGGCCATCGGCCACGTCCAGATCGCCTCGGTGCCGGATCGCCACGAGCCGGACGAGGGGGAGATCGCCTACCCACACCTGTTCAAGGTGCTGGAGCAGGCGGGTTACCACGACTGGATCGGCTGTGAATACAACCCCAGAGGCAACACCCGGCAAGGCCTGACCTGGCTGGCACAACAATAACGACCCTACACACGAACGAGTCTGAGGATAGCAAGATGCAGATCATCATCACTGGCGGAGGCGGCTTTCTGGGACAGAAGCTGGCCCGCGCCCTGTTGCACAGTTCCTTACCTTTCAGCGAGCTGCTGCTGGTGGACATTCAGGCGCCACCAACCTTGGCCGACCCGCGAGTGCGCTGCCTGCAGGCGGATCTGACCGCCCCCGGGGTGGCCGAGTCTCTCATCAGCGAACGCACCGCCGTGGTCTATCACCTCGCCGCCATCGTCAGCAGCCACGCGGAGCAAGATTTCGATCTCGGCTGGCAGGTCAATCTGGACACCACCCGCAGCCTGCTGGAGGCGTGCCGCCATGCCCGGCCGGGCATCCGCTTCGTCTTCACCAGCTCGCTGGCCGTCTATGGCGGCCCGCTGCCCGAGCTGGTGAATGACGGCACGGCGCTGACCCCCACCTCCTCCTACGGCGCCCAGAAGGCGATGGGGGAGCTATTGGTCAACGACTACAGCCGCAAGGGTTACGTCGACGGCCTGGCGCTGCGCCTGCCCACCATCTGCGTGCGGCCGGGCAAGCCGAACCGCGCCGCCTCGTCGTTTGTCAGCAGCATCATCCGCGAGCCGCTGCAAGGAGAGAACGCCCTCTGCCCGGTGAGCCCGGAGCTGCGCCTGTGGCTCTCGAGCCCCGCCACCGTGGTGGCCAACTTCCTGCTGGCCGCCACCCTGCCAAGGGGGGATGCCCGCAGCATCAACCTGCCCGGCATCAGCGTCACCGTCGGCGAGATGCTGATGGCGCTGACCCAGGCGGGTGGCCAGGCGGCGCGGGATCGGGTGCAGTTTGCCGCCGACCCGGCCATCGAGCGCATCGTGGCCAGCTGGCCGGGACGCATCGACAACCAGCGCGCCAGCGCCCTCGGTTTCATGGCAGACAGGACGTTTGCCGAGATCATCGACAGCTTTATCACCCATGACATGCAGGAGGCATCATGAGCGACATCCCAACCCCCATCATAGGTCTCATCATCGCCGTCTTCGTGCTGGTGTTTCTGGTCATCCGCACCCGGGTGCACGCCCTGATCGCCATGCTGGCGGCAGCCTGCATCGCCGGGATCACCGGCGGCATGAGCATCGACAAGACCCTCACCGTCATCACCCAGGGCTTTGGCTCCACCCTCGGCAGCATCGGCATCGTCATTGGCCTGGGGGTCATGATGGGCCGCCTGCTGGAGGTGTCGGGGGCCGCCGAGCAGATCGCCTACAGCTTCATCAAGTGGCTTGGCAAGCGGCGTGAAGAGTGGGCGCTGGCCATCACCGGCTACATCGTCAGCATCCCCATCTTCGTGGACTCCGCCTTCGTCATCCTCTATCCGGTGGCCAAGGCGCTGGCGAAAAGCGGCAAGCGCTCCCTGCTCACCCTGGGGGTGGCGCTGGCGGGCGGTCTGGTGGTGACTCACCACACGGTACCACCGACCCCGGGCCCGCTCGGCGTAGCCGGCCTGTTTGGGGTGGACATAGGCGCCATGCTGCTGATGGGCATGGCCCTGGCCATCCCCTGCGTGGTGGGCATCGTCTTCTACGCCCAGTGGCTCGACAAGAAGTACCCCGAGTTTGCCCAGCAGGTGCAAAAGACCCCGGACGAGCTGCAGGTCACCTATGAGCAGTACCTCAAGGAGAAGGAGGGCAAGACCCTGCCGAGCCTGACCCTGTCGCTGCTGCCGATCCTGGTGCCCATCGTGCTCATCTTCCTCAAGGCCATCTTCACCACCCTCGCCACCCTGGAGGGGATGGACGGCCTGATGGCGAACCCGCTGGTGCAGGGCATCAACTTCATCGGCACCCCCATCATAGCGCTGGCCATCAGCGTGCTGCTGGCGGTCTACACCCTGGTGCCGCACATGGACAGACACGCCACCGCCGCCCGCCTCGAGGAGGGGCTGCAATCCGCCGGCATCATACTGCTGGTGACCGGGGCCGGTGGGGCGCTGGGGGCCGTGCTGCGCGACAGCGGTGCGGGCCAGCAACTGGCCGAGCAGATCGCCCTGCTGCCCATCTCCCCCATCCTGATCCCCTTCATCGTGGCGACCCTGGTGCGCCTCATCCAGGGATCCGGCACCGTGGCCATGGTGACGGCGGCCTCCATCTCCGCCCCAATCCTGGCGCAGATCCCCGGGGTCAACATGCTGCTGGCCGCCCAGGCCGCCACCATGGGGTCGCTCTTCTTCGGCTACTTCAACGACAGCCTGTTCTGGGTGGTCAACCGGATGATGGGGATCTCGGACGTGAAACAGCAGATGATCGTCTGGTCCATCCCGACCACCATCGCCTGGGCCATCGGCGGCACCGGCGTCGCCCTGCTCAACCTGCTGTTCGGCTCCGGCGGCACCTGGCTGGATCCCTTGCTGCCCCTGCTGGTGCTGGCGCTGATCATCTGGGGCGTGCGTCGCCAGCAGTTGCCCGCCATCAGCAACGCGGTGGCCGACAGCAAATAATCGCACTGCCATACCACCGGGGTATGGCCACCAGGGAGGGCCGGTCTGCTAGACTGGCCCTCTTTTTGTTCATTCATCTGCAAAGGAGTGTCGGATGTCTGCTGCTTCGTGGTGGGACAAGTCCACCGGGCTGGCGCTGCTGACCATAGTGCTGTGGGCCTCGCTGGCGGCGCTCACCTCCCGGGTCACCAGCGTGTCGCCGCTGGTGCTGGTGGGGCTGGTGCTGTTTTTCTGCGGGGCGGGCGCCCTGCCGTTCTGGCGTCAGTGGCGGGCTCGTCCGGTCAACTGGCTGGTAACCATCAGCGCCCTGCTGCTCTACCACCTGCTGCTGTTCATGAGCTTTCGCCACGCCCCCGTGCTGGAGGCGAACCTCATCAACTACCTCTGGCCGCTGTTCATCATTCTGTTCACCCCCTTGCTGCTGCCGGGTCACCCGCTGCACGGCCGTCACCTGCTGGCCGGCGCCCTGGGTCTGGCCGGCTCGGTACTGGTGATGGTGAACGGCGAGCTGCAGCTGCAACAGGCCTATCTGCCGGGCTATCTGCTGGCACTGGGGGCCGCCATCGTCTGGGGTGCCTACTCGGTGCTCTCGCGCCGGCTGCCGCCGGCCCCGGCGGTGATGACTGCGGCGGCCTGCCTGCCCGCCGGGCTGCTGGCGCTGTTGCTGGCCTGGCTGCTGGAGGGACCGCTGCCGGTGGCCCGCATCCCGACCGGTGACTGGGGCCTCATCATCGGGCTGGCACTCGGCCCCATGGGGGCGGCTTTCGTCACCTGGTATCTGGCGCTGCGGGACGGGGATCCGCGCCGGATCGGGGCGCTGGCCTATCTGACGCCGCTGCTGAGCACCCTGCTGCTGGTGCTGCTCAATGGCGAGCAGCTGACCCCCCGTCACCTGCTGGCCGGCGCCCTCATCATGGGTGGCGCCCTGCTCGGCATGCTGGGCAAGCCCCCGGCCCGCCACCAGCAGGAGGCCCCCGCCCTGCGGCCGTAAGCCAGCCCTCTCGACAGTCAGTCCGGGCAGCCGGGCTGACTGTCATAAAAGCGCCATCTCTGCTGCTTAAGCTCACGCCGACGCCCATCGCCGTGGTTCAACAAGCAGGAATGCTGCCGTGAAAATTGCCCATTACGCCTCCCTCTCTTCTCTCGCTCTGCTGCTGGTCGCCGCCGTGCAGGTCGCTGCCCTCTGGCACGGCTGGCAACAGCTGAACCTGGCCGAGCAGGCCCAGCACCAGCACGAACGGCTGCAGCAGCGGCTCACCGGTACCCTGCAGGGCACCCTGCGCGACTACCTCGCCAGCGGCGATCCGCTGCGGCTGACCGAGGCCGAAGGGGTGCGCAAACAGGCGCTCGCCCAGCTCTCCCAGCAGGATGGGGCGCTCACCGCCCCGCTGCGCACCCTGCTCGAGCAGATGGGAGCGCGCATCGACAGCGACTATCTGGCGGCGGGCAAGCTCTCTGGCAACAGCCAATGGCTGCTGCAAAATGCCGAGAACGAGCTGACCAATCAGGCCAGGGCGCTGCTGCGATACGGTCAGCAAGGGGTGACGGGGAGCGACCCGGCCAGCGCCGAGCGCTATCGCCAGCTGGCAGGCGACCTGCTGGCGGCCCTGCCGGGGCTCGCTCACCTGCGCCAGAGCTACATGGAGCAGGCCAGCCCCAAGCTGCTGGAAGGGTTGCGGTTCGAGCTGGCGGCCCTGCAAAAACAGGCCGAGCAGCTGGCGGCCCTGCCGAGTCTGGCGCTTTTCGAGGCTCCTCCCGCCGACGAGTTCACCCTGGGGGAGCCGGAGCGCAAGGAGCTGGGAGATCTCCCCAAGGCCGAGCTGATCTCCCTGCTCAAGCGCTACCCGCAGGAGCTGGAAAACAGCCGCAAGGCGCTGCAACAGCAGCAGCAGGCGCGCCAGGCGGTGCAGCAGGACATTGACCAGATGCTGCAGGCCACCGGCCAGATGGGCAGCGAACTGGCCGCCGCCCGCCAGGCGGTGAACCAGCGGCTGGCCGCCATCCTCGGCAGCCTGGCGCTCTGTCTGGTGCTGGTGGCTCTGCTGTTTGCGCTGGTGCAGCGCCGCTGGCTGGTCAGGCCGCTGCTGCGCCTGCGCGCGGCCTTCCTGCAGCTCGACGAGACCGGGCAGGCCGAGACCCTGCCAGAGGGGCGCGAGCGCAACGAGCTGGCCGACATCGTCGCCAGCTACAACCGCCTCATCCTGCGCCTGCAACAGGATCAGCAGCAGAAAGAGGGCCAGCTGTCGGCGGTGTCGCAAAGCCTGCAGGGAATGGTCAACCAGGTGCAGGAGATCCATCACAGCACCCGCACCACGGAGCAGGCGGTGGACGAGAGCGATCTGATGATGAGCGAGCTGAACCAGCTGGCCGGCGAGGTGCACCAGGTGGCCGCCGAGATAGCGCAGCACGCCCAGCACAACGAGCACTCCATGAGCCAGAGCGAGCAGCTGGTGGGGGGCATGTTGCAGGCCACCGCCCAGACCGGGCTTGCCATCGACGAGAGCGGTGGCGCCCTGGCCCAGCTCAAGCGTTCGGTGGAAGATGTGACCGCCATCGTCGACGTGATTGGCCACATCTCCCAGCAGACCAACCTGCTGGCGCTCAACGCGGCCATCGAGGCGGCCCGGGCCGGGGAACAGGGGCGCGGTTTCGCGGTGGTGGCCGACGAGGTGCGCCACCTCTCCGCCGATACCCAGCGCTCCCTTGGCCAGATCACCGAGATCCTGACCAGACTGACCCAGGCGGGGGATCAGCTCGGCACCGTGCTGGCGCGGATCACCGCAGAGGCTGCCGCCCAGCGTCAACAGGCGGAGCAGCTGCGCCAGACCACCCAGGCGGTGCGGGAGATGGCGCGCAGCACGGCGGTCATCGCCCTGCAGGGGGCCGACAATGCCAAGAGCCAGGAGCACAAGCTGGCCAGTTTTGCCGATCTCATCGGCCGCATCAGCCAGCACGCCCGCCAGGGCAGCCGCCTCTCGGTGCAGGTGTCGGAGCACATCCACCACCAGGCCAGCCAGATCCCGCGCATCCTCGGCCACCAGGCCTGAGCCGTGCCGGTTTGCCCGGCGCCCCCTACCCGGCCCCTACCATCGCGCAGGGGTTTATCTTTTTTTGTGGCACAAAATTATCTGTTATCCGCAGGTTAACGAGGAAAGATCCCTCTGCACAGTGCGATCCGTCCGGATCGGCCGGCAATTTCATCTGAAAACGTTGTCATCGCCGTTATGAGCGGGCTGGGAGTGTCCACAACGAGCGTCATGATTATTTGCACTCGGTCATATTTTTGAAACTTGGTGGGAACTTTCCATTGATATTTCGCACCGCGAACGTACTCTTGAGCTGTCCGATAGCCAAGTATCGGAACACAAAAAACAAACTATGTGATGAACAGAACTGCACCCACCGCAGATGTGCCAAGACGTCGCGGCCGCAGCCGACATACTCGAACTTTTTGCCCTTCGGGGTCTTGATTGCAATGCCAATACCGAGCGGCGGGCACCTGCCTGACTGCCGGACAAAAAAAGCTAAGTCCATAAAATCAGGAGCAATACAAAATGGAAAAAGTGATCTTCAAACGTGCCGCATTGAGCGCAGCCGTCGTTGCGGCCATGCTCGCCCCCGGTATGGTGTTGGCTGCCGACGAAGCAGGTCCCGCCTATGCAGCCGCCGCCAGCAAATTCTATGAAGAAGGCAAACTCAACGGTGGTCTCTTCTACTTCCAGCGTGATCGTCAGCGTATCGACGGCGACCCCACTGCCAAGAACAAGGAAGGCAAGTACCAGTCCAACCTGAGCCACGCCACTACCCAGGCCTCCCTGAACTTCAACTCCGGCTACGCCTGGGACGTGGTGGGTATCGATGTGGGCGGTTTCGGTGCCTATGACCTGGCCGTGACCGAGAACCATCCGGTCAACCAGGAGAACGAATTCTCCTTCGCCGGCAACAAATGGGGCGAAAACTACAAGGACGGTTCCCCGGAAGGCGGCTTCAGCCTGGCCAACGCCTCACTGAAATTCAAGGCGCTGGACGGTGCCCTCACCGCCAAGGGCGGTCTGACCCAGCTCTACGTACCGGGCGTGATCGGCGTGAACTGGTCCTATCAGCCGGGTACCTACCGTGGTGGCCAGATTGAAGGCAACTTCGGCGGCCTCTACCTGACCTACGCCATCGCCGACGAGTACAAATCCCCCTGGTACAAGGAGACCCAGAAGTTCTCCCGCGCCAAGGCATGGATGGATCCGTTCGCCGATGAAAACGTCATCGACTACATCCAGGGCGTAGCGGCCCGTTACACCTTCGAAAACGGCACCTCCATTACCGGTTCTTACGGTAACTCCGAAAACTACATGGACAGCTACCACTTCAAGCTGGCCCACAAGTTTGACGTGCTGGGCGGTCTCTCCACCAGCTACCAGTTCTACGGCTCCGACACCGAGACCTATCAGAAGGGCGGTGCCGACATAGAGACTTACGACGGCCTGGCATGGCAGCAAGCGCTGACCGCCGCCTGGGGCATGGGCCCGTACGGCTTCCGTCTGGAAGGTCTGTGGACCAAGGCCGAGGGTAACGAAGGCAACTACCTGCCCCGTCTGACCCGTGGCTACGGCAACTCCCAGGGCGCGAACGAAATCTGGTGGGATTCCCGCTCCGACTGGAACGCCAACAACGAAAAAGCGCTGTTCTTCGGCGTGACCCGCTCCCTGGATGACCTGGTGGGTGCACCTGGCTGGTCCGTCGGTGTCTCCGGTGCCTACGGCTGGGATATCCAGAAAGGCGACGGCACCAAGGCCACCAACGGTGAAGATACCGAATGGGCAGCCAACTTCGACGTCATGTACACAGTGCAGGATGGCAAGCTGAAGGGCACCCTGTTCAAGCTGCACTACACCGATTACAACAACGACATCAGCCAGGGCGGCGGTTGGACCGAATACCCCAACATCTTCGCCTCCGAGAAAGACGTCAAGTTCCACATCATCATGCCGTTCACCATCCTGTAAGCAAGTGGTTGAAGTTAGCAAACCGGGCCGATTGGCCCGGTTTTCTTTTTTCTGATCAGCGGGTTAACATGCAAAGCCGCAGACGCTTATGCCTGCACCGTCACCACAAGGATGCGTCCATGTCCCGCTTCGTTCTGATCACCGGCTGCTCCAGCGGCATCGGCCTGGCCGCCGCCAAGGCGCTCGGCCAGCACGGCTACACCGTCATCGCCTCCGCCCGCAAGGCCGAGGACGTGGAGCAGCTGCGCCAGCTGGGTTTGCTGGCCGTCGAGCTGGACTTGGCCAACGAGGCCAGCATAGAGAGGGGCGCGGCCGAGGCGCAGGCACTGGCTGGCGGTCGCCTGTATGGCCTGTTCAACAACGGCGCCTACGGTCAGCCCGGCGCGCTGGAGGATCTGCCCACCCAGGCACTGCGCGAGCAGTTCAACACCAACCTGTTCGGCTGGCACCACCTGATTCGCCAGCTGCTGCCGGCCATGCTGGCGGCCGGCGAGGGGCGCATCGTGCAGAACAGCTCGGTGCTGGGACTGGTGGCCATGAAGTATCGCGGCGCCTACAACGCCAGCAAGTTCGCGCTGGAAGGGTATACCGATACCCTGCGCCTGGAGCTGGCCGGCAGCGGCGTGCAGATCAGCCTGATCGAGCCCGGCCCTATCGATACCCGCTTTCGGGCCAATGCCCGCGCCGCCTTCCTGCGCCACATAGATCCCGCCACCAGCCGCCATCAGGCCGCCTATCAGCAGACCCTGGGCCGGCTGGAGCGTGAAGGGGGTGCCCGCGGTTTTACTCTGCCAAGCGAAGCCTGCATCGCACCGCTGCTGCACGCACTCGGCAGCCCGCGCCCAAAACACCGCTACCCGGTCACCTTCCCGACCCGGCTGTTCGGAGTACTGCGCCGCCTGTTGCCAAGCCGCCTGCTCGACCGGATCCTCGCCAAGTCGGCCTGACGGCAACCGCTTCGCCACCCGGCACGCCCGCAAGCAGCCTGCAGCCAGGGGCGACGACGAGCATCGTCGCCTTTCGTCTCATCTCCACCAACCGACACCAGAGTGGCCTGAATCAGCCAAGCCGCCATCCCTGGCAGTCCCCGCTCAGTAGTGCTGGCCGTTGCTGTAATAGCAGCTCTTGACGATGGGCAGCACCTGCACCACCACATAGGTCTGCTCCCCCAGCACCGCTTTCAGATGGCGGGTGATCAGCGCCGCAGCCGCGTCCTGCAGCTCCTGCGGGCGTTCGAACCAGACCAGCTCGACAAACGGAAAGCCGGTTTCGCGCTCCCCCTCGCGCACCCAGTGGCTGTCGATGCACTCCAGAGTGACGAACTCAGGTTTGCCCCCGGTGAGGGTGCAGAGATCTGCCAGCAGAGGGGTGCTTATCTGCTTGAGGGTGTCGACGGAGACGGCCCGAAAACGAAGGTGGGGCATGGGAAAACCTCTTGGCTGTGACAAATGAGGACTTATCATAGGGGTTATTGTGACGAAGAGAAGCCATCCGCTGACATAAGGTGCCCCATGAGACTCCATCGCCTGCTGCTCCCCTTCCTGCTCTGCCTGCTGCTACCGCTGAGCGCCTTAGCCGACCCCGCCTTCTATCGGGTCAGCAAGGGCGATCAACAGCACTGGCTGCTGGGCTCCATCCACGCGGGCAAGCCCTCGCTCTATCCGCTGCCCGACCCCATCGAGCGGGCCTGGCAGCAGAGCCGCGCCCTGGTGCTGGAGGTCGATCTGACCCACATCAGCCAGCAGCAGTGGCAGGAGATGGGGGCCATCACCCGGCTGGTGGACGGCAAGACCCTCAAGGAGCACATACCGCTCGACCTCTACCGGCGCACCATCATCGCCGCCGGCCAGAACGGCCTGACCGAGAACATGCTGGCCCCGCTGCGCCCCTGGTTCGCCGCCATCACCCTCACCCAGGCGGCGCTGGAGCGCACCGATTTTCGCAGCGCGCTCGGGGTGGATCAGCACTTCGCCAAACAGGCCACCGACGGCGGCAAGCCCATCATCGGCTTCGAGACCCTGCTCGAGCAGCTTGGCTACCTCGCCAGCGTCGGTGACAACCAGACCCTGATGCTGGAGAGCACCCTGGACGAACTGCCCGAGCTCGAACGCGGTTTTGGCGAGGTGATGAAGGCGTGGGAAGAGGGGGACGAGGCGACCCTCATCAATCTGCTCAAATCGGAGATGGCACCGCCCAAACTGCAGGCCTGGCTGGAACAGACCCTGCTGGCGGAGCGCAACCACAACTGGCTGAAGAAGTGGTCCACCCTGCCGAACGAGAGTTTCATCGTGGTAGGGGCGCTGCATCTTTACGGCGACCAGGGGCTGCTCGCCCTGCTGGAGCAGCAGGGCTGGCGCATCACCCCGCTCACCGAGCCAGGCCCGCGCAAGCCTGCCCGCCAATAGGCGCCGACGGGGCCACACCGGCCCCGTAAGGGTCTTGAACTGGGAGGAGGCTCACAGATCCGGCTGCCGATTAAATAACCACAAGGGGACTTGATCGAGATCATCTCTTTGCTCCCAAAGAGGTATCTATCATGCCTGTCATCAATGGGATGACAGGAGTGCACGAGATGGATTTTTGGATGAACCTGATGTTCGGCAACAGCGTGGGACTGATGTCCATGTTGGTGATTATCGGTACCTTCCTGCTGATCAGTTCCTACGCGGCCTATTTCATCTACAAGGTGATGAACGCCAAGCCGCCGAAAGAGGGCCAATAAGCCTGCGTCAGGCGATCCCCGATCGCCTGATCCCGCCCTCGCCTCCCCTTTGCTCAGGGTCTGAGCAGACCCGCGCCACTGCCGCGCCCGCCACTTTCAGATCCGCCCCCGCCCGCTATAATGGCCGCTCATTCCACCTGCGGGGAGCCTGCCGTGTCTCAAAACGACGAACTCTCACTGTTTCGCAATGAAGTGGCCGATGTGCGCCCCATTCGCAACGACCATGTCCGCCTCCAGACGGCCAGCAGCCCGACCGACGCCCAGCTGGCGCGGCGCCAGGCCGCCACCGCCGAACAACTCGCCCTGGATCACCTCAGCATGGAAGCGGTCGAGATGCTCGACCCCCACGCCATCGTCGGCTTCAAGCGTGACGGGGTGCAGGAGGGGGTCTACAAGAAGCTGCGGCTCGGCAAATACGAGCTGCAGGCGAGCCTGGATCTGCACCAGAAGACCCTGAACGAAGCGCGCCAGAGCCTGGTGCAGTTCATTGCAGATTGCGAACTACGCGACATCCGTTGCCTGCTGATCCTGCACGGCAAGGGAGAGCGCAGCACGCCGCGCGCCCTGCTCAAAAGCTATGTCAGCGCCTGGTTGCCGCAACTGCCGGCGGTGATGGCCATGCACAGCGCCGAGCGTCGCCACGGCGGCGGTGGCGCCCTCTACGTACTGCTGCGCAAGAGCGAGCGCAAGAAGGCGGAGAACCGCGAACGCCACCAGAAGCGGCTCGGCTAGCCAGCGCCCGTCATCTGGTCAGTCATCCTAGGCCAGGGTGGTAAAACGCACGAGGGCAGTGTTAGCATCGATCGGCCCCGAGCATGCCAGGTACGGGGTGTACGCCATCAGGGACGATAACAAGGATAATCCCATGTCATATCAGAAACTTGAACAACATCAGCAACAGCTGCACCGGCTCTCCCACCTCTCGGCCATCTGTGGCTGGGATCAGGCCGCCATGATGCCGGAGGGGGGCAACGAAGCCCGCGCCGAGGCCATGGCCGAACTGGGACTGCTGATCCACCACAAGCGCACCGCCCCCGAGCTGGGCGACTGGATTGCCAAGGCCGAGAGCGAGCCGCTGGACGAAACCCAGCGTGCCAACCTGCGCGAAATCAAGCGCCACTGGCAGGATGCAAGCCTGCTGCCCGGGGATCTCGTGGAGGCGCTGTCGCTCGCCGGTAGCAAGTGCGAGCACGCCTGGCGCCGCCAGCGCAAGGAGAACGACTGGGCCGGCTTTGCCCCGAACCTCGCAGAAGTGGTGAAACTGTCGCGGGAGGTCGCCTCCTTACGTGCCGAGGCGCTCGGGGTGCGCCCCTACGACGCCATGCTGGCGCTCTATGAGCCGGGCATGACCAGCGCCCGGCTCGACGAGATCTTCGGCGATCTGACCGGCTGGCTGCCGAACCTGATCCAGACCGTGAGCGAACAGCAAAAGAGCGAAACCATCCTGATCCCGCAAGGCCCCTTCCCCATCGCCGCCCAGCAGGCGCTCGGCCAACAGGTGATGGGGCTGCTCGGCTTCGATTTTGCCCATGGCAGGCTCGATGTGAGCAGCCACCCGTTCTGCGGCGGGGTGCCGACCGACGTGCGCATCACCACCCGCTACAACGAGCAGGAGTTCGTCTCCAGCCTGATGGGTATCGTCCACGAAACCGGTCACGCCCGTTACGAGCAGGGCTTGCCGCGCCAGTTGCTGGGCCAGCCAGTGGCCGAGGCGCGCTCCATGGGCATTCACGAGAGCCAGAGCCTGTTCTGCGAGATGCAGCTCGGCCATGATCCCGCCTTCCTCACGCTGCTGGCGCCGCACATTCGCGCCCACTTCGGCGAGCAGGCGGCGTTGGCGCCGGCAAACCTGGTCAAGCTCTACAACCGGGTCGAGCCCGGCTTTATCCGGGTCGATGCGGACGAGGTGACCTACCCGGCCCACGTCATCCTGCGCTACGAGCTGGAGCGCGATCTGATGGAGGGTCGTATCGAGGTGGCAGACATCCCCGCGCTGTGGGACGCCAAGATGCAGCAGTGGCTGGGGCTCTCCACCCAGGGCAACTACCAGAATGGCTGCATGCAGGACATTCACTGGACCGACGGCTCGTTCGGCTACTTCCCGAGCTACACGCTCGGTGCCATGTATGCGGCGCAGCTGCGCTTCGCTCTCGAGCGGGAGCTCGGCAACATGGGCGAGCTGATCGCGGCGGGCCGCCTGCCGGAGATCTTCGCCTGGCTGGGCCGCCACATCTGGTCCCAGGGCAGCCGCTACAGCACCGACGAGCTGGTCAGCCGCGCCACTGGCGAGGCGCTGAATCCGCACTGGCTGCGCAAACACCTCGAGCAGCGCTATCTGAAATAAGGGGCCGGCTCGCCCGCCAGCTGATAACAAACGGGGCCTCGCGGCCCCGTTTTTCATGGCGGCGTGGCGCCTCAGCGCCCGTCCGGCACGCCAATAAACTCGCGCAGCTGCAAGATGTTGCCCTCGGGGTCAAACGCATTGCGCACCACGAAGCCTGGGCCTGACCACTGCTGCGGCAGCAGGCCGCCACCGAGATCGGCCGCTTTCGCCTCCGCCCAGGCGAGGCTAGGCACGGTGAAAAACAGCTTGATAGCGCCCTGCTCGCGCAGCTGCGGCGGCGTGGTGATGACCACCTGCTCAGCATAGGGAGCGGGGATCGCGTGCAGCAACAGCTGGATGTCGGCGTTTTCTTGCACGATCAGCTCGTCACTCTGGCTGCGGATCTCCATCTGCAGCAGGGTGCGATAAAAGTGGCTCAGCAGGCCGGGATCCCTGGCGTAGATCAGGGCGCCGGCACGTGCGGGTCCTGGCATGGCTCTCTCCTCCTTGGATGTTGTCAGCCCAGATTCGCACACTTGCCCCCTCAAACCGATCTGTTTTTCATACCGTGCACACGGCATCGGCTTTATTTCAATTGCTGTCCGTTTCTGGCTAGTCATAGCCTTCGTTCCTGCTTAGTCTCTCACTCATCCGGGCCGCCGTGCCCACCCCGTTTTCGGCACAAGGAGCCACCGATGCCAACAGATCCCGCCATGACGATGCCGCCGGCCCCAGAGGATGAGGCAGACCTGCCGCTCAGCGCCGAGCAGTGCCATGCCGCCCGCCTGGCCCGCGATGCACGTTTCGACGGTCGCTTCTTTACCGGCGTGCTCTCCACCGGCATCTACTGCCGGCCTGTCTGTCCGGCGCGGCCACCGCACGAGCACAACGTGCGCTACTTCCAAAGCGCCGCCGCAGCGGAGCAGCACGGCCTGCGCCCCTGCCTGCGCTGCCGGCCTGAGCTCGCGCCCGCCGCCCTCGGCGATCTGCCACCGACGCTGGCACGCCTGCTGGCCCGGATCGATCGCGGCGAGCTGGCGGAAGGCTCGCTCACTACCCTGGCAGAACAGGCCGGCATCAGTGAGCGCACGCTGCGCCGCCAGTTCGAGCAGCACCTCGGTGCTTCGCCAAAACAGGTGGAGCAGACGCGCCGGCTGCTGCTCGCCAAGCAGCTGTTGACCGAAACCCGGCTGCCCATCACCGACATCGCGTTTGCGGCAGGTTTTGCCAGCATTCGCCGCTTCAACGACGCCTGGCAGCAGGCGTACGGCTTGGCGCCGCGGGCGCTGCGTCGTCAGTGTGAGCCAACCGACGACGCCACCGCCCTGCCGCAGGCTGAAGATGGCGCACTGCTCACGCTGCAACTGCCCTACCGCCCCCCTTACGACGTGGCGGCCATGCTGGCGTTCTACCGGCTGCGCGCCATTCCGGGGTTGGAGCGGGTAGATGACGAGGTGTATGAACGCTGGCACCGGGTCGGCGATCGGCTCGCACGGGTGCGCATCAGCCAGGGCAAGGGGCACAGCCTGCAGCTCAGCGTCCATGATCTGCCGCCCGCCGCACTGCCGGATCTGCTGTATCGGGTGCGCCGGATGTGGGATCTCGATGCCGACATGCAGCGCATCGGTGCGCGGCTCGGGCAGGATCCGCTGCTGGCACGCCTGCAGGCATGCTGGCCGGGCGTTCGGCTGCCCGCCGGCTGGGACGAGTACGAGGTGATGCTGCGCGCCATCGTCGGCCAGCAAGTGTCAGTCAAGGGGGCCATCACCATACTCGGGCGGCTGGTGGCACGCACCGAGGCGCAATTCGGGGTGGCGCAGTTGCCCACCCCCACCCAGCTGTGCGAGCTCAATCTGGACGGTATCGGCATGCCCGGCAGCCGGATAAGAACGCTGCAGGGGCTGGCACAGGCGCTGGCCAGCGGCGAGTTGAACTTGACCTGCGCCAGCGATGAACAACTGCTGGCGCTACCCGGCATCGGCCCCTGGACGGTCGCCTACTGGCGGCTGCGCTGCGGACTGGACCCGGATGCCTTCCCCGCCTCGGATCTGGTATTACAAAAAGCGCTGGGAGGCGGCACCAAGTTGCCGGTAAAGGAAGTACTGGCCCACAGCAAAGGGTGGCGACCCTGGCGCGGCTACGCGGCGAGCTGGCTGTGGCATGCCATGAGCGAGCAGCCGGCACTGTTGACCGAGTCAGCACCAGGCGGCGCAGCAAGCGACAACCAAGCTGAGGAGACAACCCCATGATCCGTTACGACTTCTTGCCCAGCCGCTGCGGCGATCTGCTGGTGGCCATCGACGAGCGCGGTCTGGTGCACGTGGACTTTGTGGCGGGGCTGCGCGCACTGCCCGAGATGCGCGACTGGCAACAGGACAAGACGGCGCTGGCCCCTTTTCTCGCACAATTTGAGGCCTATTTTGCCGGCAGCCTGCAACGCTTCACCCTGCCGCTAGCACCAAGAGGCACGGCGTTTCAGCAAGCGGTCTGGCAGGCGCTGTGCGACATCCCCTACGGCGAGACCCGCAGCTACAGCGACATCGCCCGCGCCATCGGCAAGCCCAATGCGGTGCGGGCGGTGGGGGCTGCCAACGGCCGCAACCCGCTCTCGATCATCATTCCGTGCCATCGGGTGATCGGCCAGAACGGCAGCCTGACCGGCTATGCGGGGGGACTGGAGATTAAAAAGGTGTTGCTGCAACTGGAGAATATCAGTGAAAGATAATGTAATGCCTATAAGCCATAGACACTATCTATCATAAAATAATATCCACCGCAGATTTACGATTTCATCGATTTTTCTAACCCGAGTATAGTGGCAGAACCATATTTATTAAGGAGAGATTAAATATGGAGCAGCTACTATCTGCCTTTAGACAAGGCAATGTCATTCTTTTTGTAGGGGCCGGGGTATCGATGAACCTTGGTCTTCCATCATGGTCAACCCTGCTCGACAAGATCGCCAAGGATCTGGGCTATGAGCCTGAAATATACAAGTCTTTTGGCGATCACTATGCGCTGGCAGAATATTATCGTTTGCAGAAAGGCAGCATAGGCCCTTTAAGAAGCTGGATGGACAGAGTTTGGCATTCGCCTGACATTGATATTTCAACGTCCAAAGTCCATGAATACATTGCCAAAGCTAACTTTCCGATAATATACACCACCAACTATGACCGCTGGATAGAGCATGCCCTCTCATATTATGGCAAGCCATTTACCAAAATCGCATCGGTATCAGACTTTACCAGAATCAAAAGTGACAAGGTGCAAATTGTAAAATTCCATGGTGATTTTGATGATGACAAGTCCATTGTCATTGATGAGACAAGCTATTTTGAGCGGCTTGAATTTGAAACACCACTGGATATAAAACTGCGTTCGGATGTGCTGGGTAAATCAGTGCTGTTTATCGGGTATAGTTTGGCCGATATCAACCTGAGGCTTTTATTTTACAAACTTTCCAAATTATGGAAAGCCAACCGGGCGGGTGATGCCCAGCCGAAATCGTATATTTTCTCGGCCAGGTCGAATCCGGTACAAGAGGCCGTCCTTGAGCAATGGGGGATCAGCATGATCTCATCTGAAAAAGAGAACCCAGGAGAGGCATTAGAGGCGTTTCTGAATAAATTCCAATAATTGAAAATCTTGAAGGCACCTCCCCGCACCGGCAATCCAGCAGGGGCGCCATCCTTGTACATGCTGCTCGCACTGCGCAGCATCGAAGGGGCTGTGCGGCCACCTCACCACCTCCGATAACACTCTCCATGGGGATCAACCCACAAGCCGATGCCTGTTCCTCTACCCAGCCCTGTTTTAGCCGCAATGTGCGCCCAGAACGCCCGAGCCGTCTACCTCATACAACTTCCTCTGCGCCGGCACCACGGGCCCATCGACCACAGGACGCACGTTGGACAGCCGCCATGCAAAGTAACCCGGCTCCCAGCCCCCGGAGCAGGCGGCCAACACCTCATCGGGTTGCCACTCATGGGCCTCCTCGATATCAACCAGGGCGACCGCTCGACCGGCCGGATCCACAGGATGATCGGCGCTGAGGTATCGGCCATTTTCAACGATCAGCAGGTCGCGAATGGGCAGTGAGGGAGGCAACCACGAGCGAACTTCGAGCGTCTTCTTGCCCGAAGCAATATTGGCGCCATGGGGCGCCACGATGGAGAGTGCGAGCATAGGTCCTTCCTTGCAGCTTGCTGGGGATCCCTGGCACAGGATGATACCTCAAGGTAAAGCGGGTCACACAACCCCAGCCATGTGCATGAAACCTGACTGCGTCATGCTCCTCAGCGTTTCAAACTCCCCATCACGTGCATTTCACAGCGGTGACAGTCAAAGCGCAGGCGGAAGGTGTCCTTGCCCATCTTGAGCTCCAGTGGCTCGGCTTTGAGGCCGGGTACCTCGTTCGGGCAGAGGTTCTGGCTGTAACGGATGCAGTGTTTGGTGATCATCAGCACCACTTCCCGCTCCTCCTTGTTCGCCTCATAGGCGGGGGCGATGCGCTCCACCCCGTGCTCGCGGAAGAACTGCTCGGCCGCGCTGTTGAGCACGTTGCCAAGGTAGGAGAGACGGTGCTGGGGATAGTGGATATCCCGCAGCGCGATGCGCCGCTCGGGGCGCGGGTAGCCGGCCAGACGGGCAGCCTCCAGCGCGGCGATGCCATCCCGGCGCAAACCGTTGAGCATGGATGCGGCAATGAATAGCGGGTGAGTAAACGCCAACTCAACCTTGCGCGCCACGAACAGGGTATTGCCGAGTTTGCCGAGCTGATCCCGCGCCTGTTGCAGTGCCCGTTCCGGGTTGTCGGCCGGCTGCTTGTCGCAGGGGAGCGTCACCGCGGCGCTGATGCCCTGCTCGTCGGTAAGCGTGAGGCGCAAGCCCTCATCACACTCTGCCAGCACCATATCGACCCGGATGCGGCGATCGGCGCTCGCCTTCTCCAGCACCTTGCTGAACTCCTGATCGTGGTTGCGGTAGATTTCGGTACCCACCTTCAGCCCCGGCATGCGCTCTGACAGGAGTAACTGCTTACCTTCTACTTTGTTCAGGCGCATCCCCACCAGCTCGTTGTTCGACTTGAAGAAGCCAAGGCCATCGCCGTTGTTGAGGGTGACCTGCTTGCCGTCGATCTCGATGCCATCCCTGGTGATACTGGTGACCCGGCCCAGCGGCTCGCCCACGTATTTCGGGCTCTTGGTGGCGTCGATCCCGGGCTGGCGACCATGGAGGAAGTAATCGGTGCTGCCGCGGTTGAAGCTCTTCTTCGGATCCGGCGTGAAGCTGTAGCTGCAGCGGCCGGCCGAGGAGGCCACCAGATCGCTGCGGCGCTCCAGAATGGCGTCGAGCTTCTGCCGATACCAGGCGGTGACGTTCTTGACGTAATCGAGCCCCTTGAGGCGCCCCTCGATTTTGAACGAGCGGATCCCCGCTTCGATCAGCGCCTCCAGGTTGTCGGTCTGATCCATGTCCTTGAGGGAGAGCAGGTGGCTGTCAGCCACCAGCACCTCGCCATCCGGCTTTTGCAGCGAGCAGGGCAGGCGGCAGAGCTGGGCACATTCGCCGCGGTTGGCGCTGCGGCCGGTCCGGGCATGGCTGATGTTGCACTGACCGCTGTAGGAGACGCAGAGCGCACCGTGGATAAAGAACTCCAGCTGCACATTGGTGGCCGCACTGATCTCGCGGATCTGCGCAAGGGACAGCTCGCGCGCCAGCACCACCTGGGAGAAGCCCACATCCTGCAGAAATTTCACCTTCTCCGGGGTGCGGTTATCGGTCTGGGTACTGGCATGGAGCGCGATGGGGGGCAGGTCGAGCGCCAGCAGCCCCATGTCCTGCACGATCAGCGCATCGGCCCCCGCTTCGTAGATCTGGTGGGTCAGCCGTCGGGCCTGCTCCAGTTCGTGATCGTGCAGCAGGGTGTTGAAGGCAACGAAGACCTGGGCGCCGAAGCGATGGGCATGGCGCGCCAGCGCTTCGATATCCTCGAGGGAGTTGCCCGCCGCGCTGCGGGCGCCAAAGGCAGGGCCGCCCATGTAGACGGCGTCGGCACCGTGATTGATGGCTTCGATGCCGTAGGCGAGGTTCTTGGCCGGAGCCAGTAGCTCCAACCGGTTGTGGTGGCTTAACGGGTGCTTGTTCTGGTGCATGGTCTCGGAGTCAGAGCGGACAGCAAATGGGCGCCACTCTAGGGCATTGCCACCCTCCCCGCCTTGATCCCGCTTAAGATCACCGCAAAATACAGGATTGGATCAGAGCACCACCTTCAGGGCCAGCCCCAGCAGCACCAGACCGCTTACCTTGTCGATGACGAAGGACTTGGCCTTGAGCCAGGCCAGCACGGGACCACGAGAGAGCACCAGCGCCACCAGCACATACCAAATCGCATCTATGCCACCGGCGGTGAGCATCATGATGCCCCCCTCGCGCCAGCCGGTGTCGGCATGCACAAACTGACTGAACAGGGCGATGAAGAAGACCGCGAGCTGGGGGTTGAGAAAGGCCACCATAAAGCCTTCGAAGGCGCCTTGCCGACCGCGCAGCTGGTGCACCTCTTCACTCACCTCCCCCTTGACGGGTTTGGCCAGCAACGCCTTGACCCCGAGCCAGGCGAGAAACGCCGCACCGCCGTAGCGAATTACGTCAAACAGCAGCGGGGTCTGAGTGATCAGGATGGCGAGGCCCAAAGCCGTTATCAGCGCATAGATGCCGACTCCGAAGCCGTGGCCAAGGGCGGTGGCCACGCCGTGCCCCTGCCCTCCCTGCACCGTGTTGCGGATGATCAGTGCCAGGCTCGGCCCCGGGCTGATGGCGCCCATCACGCAGATTGCGGCCAGAGCCAGCCAACTCGTCAATTCCATTGTGTTCCTTGTCTCAAGCGGAATATGAATGTCTGCGCTCAGGGTAAAGGGCCCCTGGTTATGCCAGAAGTGAAAGTTGGGAATAGAACCCATAGCCAATGGCTATAGGCCAACACAAGCGTCTGTTGCTAGCGGGGCGGGTTCAACACCTTGCGGCTCGCCGCCACCGTGCGCTGCAGGTGCTCGCGCAGGAAGGGATAGGCCAGTTCGCGAAACCACTTGTGGGCCGGATCCTGATGGTGGCGCTGATGCCACAGCAGATGATACTGCTGGGTGCGGCTGGCAAACGGCAGATCACAAAAGTGCAGAGCATGCTCGCAGGAGAGCTGCCAGGCGATATGGGCCGGGGTGGTCAGCAGGCAGTCGGTGCGCAGCAACACCTCCACCGCCGCCTGAAAGAAGGGCACCCGGGCAAACCAGCGCCGACTCAACCCCTGGGGTGCCAGCACCTGCTCCACCGGGCTGTCCTTGTCGCCCCCGCCGCTCACCTGCAGGTGGGGCCAGGCGAGGTAGTCATCGAGACTGAGCGAGCGCCCCGCCAACGGATGGTTGCTACCCATCAACACCACCAGCCGATCTTCCCCCTGATGCAGGCCGCGGATCTGATCCGGCACCAGTTCGGTGATGGTGGAGACCATGTCCAGCTCGGATTGCCACAGCTGCGGCAGCAGGCGCTTGTCCCACAGGCTGTACTCCAGCGCTGCCAGCGGCGCCTCCCTGGCCAGCGCCGCGCAGATGTCCGGCAGGATATGCTGGGCCACGTAATCGGAAGAGGCGAGCCGGAACACCCGCTCGCAGCGGCTCGGGTCAAAACCGGGAGCCTCGTAGAGTCGCTCCAGCGCACCGAGGGAATCCGCCAGCTGGGCGGCCAGCGCCTCGGCCCGTGGCGTCAGCAGCCAGCGCTGCCCCTCCCGCACCAGCAACTCGTCGCCAAACTCGCTGCGCAGCTGGCCCAGCTGCTTGCTGATGGAGGGCTGGCTCAGGTGCAGCAGCTCCGCCGCCCGGCTGATGTTGCGGGTCTCCAGCAGCACCTTGAGGGTGGGCAGCAGGTTGAGATTGGCTTTGTGCAAGGGGAGGTTCCATCCAGTGGCGAAGCCCTATCTTAGGGCAGCCAAGCCTCGTGGTTTAAGCGAAATTTCCCGCCGGCCCCCGCAACCTGGCGTGACCCTGCAGCCAGATAACCATGACCACAAGATGACAGTGGTTGCCCCGTGCGGCATAATTGCGCGATTTTCCGCCCGCGGGCGATCCACTTGAGAAGCGGTAACAAGATGAAATACGCCAATATCACAGGCTGGGGCAAATGCTTGCCTCCCTCCGTACTGACCAACGACGACCTCAGCACCATCATGGATACGTCGGATGAGTGGATCTACCCGCGCACCGGCATCAAGGCTCGCCGCATCTCCCACGTCAGCACTTCCGATCTGGCCACCCTGGCCGGCCGTCGTGCACTGGCCTGCGCCGGGCTGGAAGCCAGCGACCTCGACGGCATCATCTTGGCCACCGCCACGCCGGACAACCTGCTGCCGAGCGCCGCCTCCGCAGTGCAGAAGAAGCTGGGCGCCACCAATGCCGCCGTGTTCGACCTCAACGCCGCCTGCACCGGTTTCGTCTACTCCCTCTCGGTCGCCACCTCGCTGGTACAGACCGGCATGATGAAGAAGGTGCTGGTGATCGGCGCCGAGCGCCTCACCTATCTGCTGGACTGGGCCCGTCGCGATACCGCCGTGCTGTTTGGCGACGGCGCCGGCGCCGTGGTGATCGAGGCGAGCGAGCAGGAGAGCGGTCTCATCGCCAACAAGCTGGGCTGTGACAGCGAGGCGCGCGAGATCCTGCACGTGCCGAACTTCGGTACCGACCGGGTGCGTTTTGCCGACATCGACGGCCTCTTCACCTTCAACTTCGAAGGCCAGGAGATCTTCAAGCGGGCCGTACGCGGCATGGGCGAAGCCACCAACACGGTACTGGCACAGGCCGGTATCGCACCGGAGCAAATCGATCTGATCGTGCCGCACCAGGCCAACATCCGCATCATCGAGACCCTCGCCAAGCGCATGAACGCGCCGATGGAGAAGGTGATGGTCAACATCGAGCACTACGGCAACACCTCCGCCGCCACCGTGCCCATCGCCCTGTGCGAGGCACTGGAGCAGGGCCGCGTCCAGCCGAACAGCTATCTGCTGACTGCCGCCTTCGGTGCCGGCCTGACCTGGGGCGCCGCCATCATCAAGTGGGGCGATCGCGTGACACCCATCAAGGCGTGCGAGGCCGAACTGCCGCCGTGCGACAAGAGCGCGCTTGAGCTTATCGCCCATGCCGTGGAAGGGTGCCAAAAAGCCCACGCCAACGAGGCATAAAGCCGCCCGCACAACGCCGAGAGCCTGTCATATGCAGGCTCTTTTTCGTTCTATCCTCCTTCCTTATTGTGCAGATACGCCATTCCCCGCCAGCAAGGGGCTGCAAGCTGCCAAGCGTCCCCTCCATATTCCATTTTTCTCAGTAACCCCAATCAAGAAAGAGCAATTTGTAACCAGGCGATTTTTTTGCGCTAACCTTACTGAGTTATTGATAATTAGCGGGTTGCGCTTGGCTCATTCAGTCTGACTGAAATGACGGCTCACCCTCTTCACATTCAAGAGCAGGGGCGAGTTTGCGTATGACAGACAACACACGGGCACACACCTTAGCCTTCTGGGAGCCGGTCAGCTGGGCTTGCGGCCTTGGCCTGGGCCTGTTCAGCACCCTGCTGTTGCTGCTCGCGGGCAGCCCCCTTCCTTATCTGCTGGCCAACCTGGCGGCTGCACTGGCCGCCACCCTCTGGAGCGCCCGCCACTACCACGCCAAACCTGCCGACAAAGAGAGTGAGGCGAAGCAGACCCATCCATTTGCCGATAACGGACTCAACCACTCCATCATCGGGCTCGAGCAGGTATGTGAAAAAGCGGTGCCTATCTGGTCGCAACAAATTGAAAACTCTCGCCAGCAAACCGAAGGAGCCATGATCGATCTCACCCAGCGCTTCGCCGGCCTGACCACCAAACTGGAAGAGGCGGTCGCCGCCTCCCACAATGCCGCCGGCGATCTGGGTGGTGAAAAATCGGCCGGCATGGCCGCCGTGCTGGCTCAGAGTCAGGCCCAGCTCAATCAGGTAATCACCATCATGCACTCCACCCAGGCCAACCGCGATGCCATGCTGGCGGAGATCAAGACGCTCACCGCCTACACCATAGAGCTCAATACCATGGCGCTCGACGTGGCCAAGATAGCCTCCCAGACCAACCTGCTGGCCCTCAACGCCGCCATCGAAGCGGCCCGGGCCGGTGAGGCTGGTCGTGGCTTCGCCGTGGTGGCTGACGAGGTGCGCACCCTGTCGCGCCTCTCCAGCGAGACCGCCCAGAAAATGACCGACAAGGTCGACACAATCAATGCCGGTATCGGCCGCGCCTTCCAGATTGCCGAAAGCGCGGCCGGGCGCGACCAGGTTGCCGTCAGCGATGCCGAGCACGCCATCGAGCAGGTACTGGAACGCTTTCGGATGGCCACCACCAGCTTGGCAGAATCCGCAGCCCTGTTGCAGAGCGAGAGCAGCGGGATCCATCGCGAGATCTCCGATGTCATCGTTTCGTTACAGTTCCAGGATAGGGTCAGTCAAATCCTCAGCCATGTGCGTCAAAACATGGACAGCCTCAACGACCACCTGGTCTCGTCACGCAACAGAACACACCAGTCAGGCCCTATCCGGATCGATGCGGAGAGCTGGTTGGCGGACATGGAGCTCTCATACGCCACCGATGAACAACGCAACATTCATCATGGTCGCCAGCACCAGGCGGCAACCCCATCCAGCAATGCTGATGTCACTTTTTTCTAGGAGAGAGATATGCCCAAAACAGTCCTGATCGTGGATGACTCGGCCACCATACGCCAGGTCGTAGGCATGACGCTCAAGGGAGCCGGTTACGAGGTGATGGAGGCCAGTGACGGCAAGGATGCCCTCAAAAAGCTCGACGGCAAGAAGATCAACCTCATCATTAGTGACGTCAACATGCCGAACATGGACGGCATCAGTTTCGTCAAGGAGGCCAAGAAGCTGGCCAGCTACAAGTTCACTCCGGTGATCATGCTGACGACAGAGTCCCAGGACAGCAAGAAGCAGGAGGGACAGGCCGCGGGAGCCAAGGCCTGGGTAGTCAAGCCGTTCCAGCCGGATCAGATGCTGGCTGCCGTGGCCAAGCTCATCATGCCCTGAGCCGGGAGGCGTTCATGCCGCTGCAAATCGAAACGGGTGAGCACAAGTGTGTCGTGACCATCTCGGGCGAGATGACCATCTACACAGCAGCCGAGCTGAAACAGGCGCTAACACCCCTGCTCTATCGCCAGCAGGAGCTGGAACTGAACCTCTCCCAGGTCAGCGAAATGGACAGCGCCGGTTTGCAGCTGCTGCTGGCGGCCAAGAAGACGGCGCAGCAGGGAGGCTATCCGCTGCATCTGGTCATGCACAGCCATGCCGTGCTCGATGCCCTTGAGCTATGCCAGCTGGCGGCCTTCTTCGGTGATCCCACCCTCATTCCCCACGCCGATCACGCCTAACCGGTTCCGCGGACAAGGAGTCATTCGTGAGCATCAATCTTGATCAGGCCCTGCAAACCTATATCGCCGAGGCGCGCGAGCTGCTGGAGGAGATGGAGTCCGCGCTGCTGACCCTGGAGAACGACCCGGACAATGGCGAGCTCATCGGCGCCATCTTCCGGGCGGCGCACACCATCAAGGGTTCCGCCGGCTTGTTCGGCCTGCAACCCATCGTCAGCTTCACCCACATCGTCGAGGACCTGCTTGATCAGGTGCGCAACCAGCAGCTGGCGATCAGTGAAGCGCTCATCAAGGATCTGCTGGAGAGTCGGGATCACATCGAACGCCTGGTCAGCCTGGTAGCTGAACAGGGGGAAGCCCTTGGTGCGGATGAACAGGCTCAGGATGAGTTGCTGCGGCGCAATCTGGCCCGTCACCAAAGCGGCAACCAGACCACGCTGCCGGAGCGGACCCAGCCTGCCGATGCCGATCCGGTCAGCAAGGAGGAGGGTCATGTCAGCGCTACCTCCCTGTGGCACATTTCCCTGCGCTTTGGTCCTGACGTACTGCGCAACGGCATGGATCCCACCTCTTTCCTGCGCTACCTCGGTACCATGGGCACCCTCTGCGCCATCGAGACCATTCACCATGCCCTGCCGGAGTGGGAACACTTCGATCCGGAGAGCTGTTACCTCGGCTACGAGATCGATCTGGACTCCCAGGCCGACAAGAGTGCCCTGAGCGACGTGTTCGAATTCGTGCGAGACGACTGTCTCATCAGCATCTTGCCGCCCCACAGCAAGATCGCCGAGTACATAGCGCTCATCAACGCCCTGCCGGAAGACAACGAGATGCTGGGGCAACTGCTGGTCAAAACAGGCGCACTGACGGCCGGCGAGCTTGCGCTCGGCCTGCAAGCCCAACATGAACAGCCGCAGGCCGACACCAACAAGCTGGGGGAGATCCTGATCGCCCAGGGTGCCGTCAACGAAATGGTGGTGGACGCCGCGCTCAAGAAACAGAATCAGAGCAAGGAGAACAAGAACAAGGAAGGACGTTATGTCCGGGTCCACGCCGACAAGCTGGATGAGTTGATCAATCTGGTGGGAGAACTGGTCGTGGCCAGCTCCGGCGCCAACCTGCTGGCCCAGCGTTCACGGGACAGCCAGCTGCAGGAGGCCAATTCCACCATTGCCATGCTGGTCGAAGAGATCCGCGATGGTGCCCTGCGCCTGCGCATGGTGCCCATCGGCGATACCTTCAACCGCTTCCAGCGGGTGGTGCGGGATGTCAGCCACGAGCTGAACAAGGACATAGCGCTGGTGATCACCGGCGGCGACACCGAGCTGGACAAGTCTGTGGTGGAGAAGATCGGCGATCCCTTGATGCATCTGGTGCGCAATGCCATGGATCACGGCATAGAAGCGGCCGAGAAACGGCTGGCGGCCGGCAAGCAGGCACGGGGCACCCTGACCCTCAACGCCTATCACGACTCCGGCAGCATTGTCATCGAGATCCAGGACGATGGTGCCGGCCTCAACAAGGCCAGGATCCTGCAAAAAGCGCAGGAGCGGGGGCTGGCAGCAGCCAATGCCACCCTGTCGGATCAGGAGATCTACCAGCTCATCTTCGAGCCCGGCTTCTCCACCGCGGAGGCCATCACCAATCTCTCCGGACGCGGGGTGGGCATGGATGTGGTCAAACGCAATATCCAGGCCCTGCGTGGCAGCGTCGAGCTGGACAGCAAGCCTGGCCTCGGCACCCGGGTGCAGATCCGGTTGCCGCTGACTCTGGCCATCATCGATGGTTTTCTGGTGCGCGTCAGCACCACTTACTACGTTATCCCCCTCGACATGGTGATCGAGTGCGTGGAGCTGACCCAGAGCGCGCTGGCCGATACCCAGGGGCGCAACTACATCAATCTGCGTGGTGAAGTGCTGCCATTCGTCCGGCTGCAGCACTACTTCGATGTCGAGGGAAGCCGTGGCCGCCGGGAAAATATCGTGGTTGTCAGCCACGGCGGCAAGAAATCTGGATTGGTGGTCGACGAGCTGCTGGGAGAGTTCCAGACCGTCATCAAACCGCTCGGCAAGCTGTTCCAGCGCCTGCAGGGGATCAGCGGCTCCACCATTCTGGGTGGCGGCGAGGTAGCCCTCATTCTGGATATTCCCTCTCTGATCCAGCATGCCATCGACCAGGAGCTGGGCCAGCTGAGCCAGTACGCCATTCCACGTCTGCAATCCCAACCAAGAGTCAATTAACATCAGGAGCCTGACATGTTCAAAAACTCCACCATCAAGATACGACTCACCATTCTGCTCTGTCTGCTCTGCGTACTGCTGTTCGGCGTAGGAGTGCTCGGGCTCTACAACATGCATAGCAGCAACAAAGGGCTGCAGCGGGTCTACAACGACCGGGTGGTGCCGCTCAAGCAGCTCAAAACCATCTCGGACAACTACGCCGTCGCCATCATAGACAATGTCAACAAGGCCAATGCCGGTCTCGTCAGCGCCGAGGAGGCGTTGCAGCAGATCCAGCATGCCCAGCAGCAGATCAAGCTGGAGTGGCAACACTATCAGGCCACCAAGCTGACCGCAGCCGAACAGAAGCTGTCGGCCGAGGCCAACAGCCTGTTCAATACCGCGGATCGAGACATCACCAGGCTGGAGGCCTTTCTCTCAAATCAGCATGGTGTCATTGCGGATACGCTCAATGAGTTTGACGGCAAGCTATATAGCTCCATCGACCCCATCGGCAGCAAGATAACCGAGCTGGTCAGCCTGCAGCTCGACGTTGCCAAATCAGAATACGAACAGGCCCAGGCCTGGTATGACGTCATGCTGCTTACCATGATGGCTGTGGTCGCCGCCGGCATGGTGGCTGCAGCCTGGTTTGGCATCGTCCTCATTCGCAGCATCATCTCTCCCATCAACCAGGCCCTGCAGGTTGCCAACCACCTGGCGGACGGCAATCTCGACGTCACCATCGACATCGGAGCCCACGATGAAGCCGGCCAGCTGTTGCTGGCCATGCAGAACATGGTCAACAAGCTGACGTCCCTCATTACCGACATAGAAACGCTGGTGACCGCCGCCGTCGAACAGGGGGATTTCAGCTACAAGATTGAACTGGACGGACGGCAGGGTTACATCAAGCGCCTCTCCGAACTGCTCAATCGTCTCTCCAACGTGACCGACACCAGCCTCAACGACGTGATGCGCATTGCCACCGCCCTGTCGCAGGGTGACCTCACCCAGAAGATTGAGCAGCCCTACCCGGGAATTTTCGGTCAGACCAAGGATGGCCTCAACAGCACCATCGCCGCGCTGACCGCCATCATCGAGGAAGTTCGCAACGCCGCCGACAACCTGACCAACGCCTCCAACCAGGTCAGCACCACGGCCCAGTCCCTCAGCCAGGCCACCAGTGAGCAAGCGGCCAGCGTGGAAGAGACCAGCGCCTCCATCGAACAGATGAGCGCCAGCATCAACCAGAACACGGACAACGCCAAGGTGACCGACAACATGGCGAGCAGCGCCGTACTGGAGGCCACCGAAGGGGGCCGTTCGGTACAACAGACGGTTGCCGCGATGCAGCAGATCGCCCGCAAGGTCAGCATCATCGACGACATCGCCTACCAGACCAATCTGCTGGCGCTCAATGCCGCTATCGAGGCGGCCAGGGCCGGTGAACATGGCAAAGGCTTTGCTGTGGTCGCCGCCGAGGTCCGCAAGCTGGCCGAACGCAGCCAGATCGCGGCGCAGGAGATAGGCGAACTCTCGTCAAGCAGCGTCGATACCGCCGAGAAGGCGGGCAGTCTGCTCGACAAGATAGTGCCCTCCATTCGCAAGACCTCCGATCTGGTGCAGGAGATCAACGCCGCCTCCGGGGAGCAGGCCAGCGCCGCCAACCAGATAAGCCTTGCCATGAGCCAGCTCAATCAGGTGACCCAGCAAAATGCTGCCAGCAGCGAGGAACTGGCCGCCACTGCAGAAGAGATGAGCTCCCAGGCCAACGAGCTGCAGCAGACCATGGACTTTTTCTCCCTGCAAGGCAGCGGCCGCTCACCCAGACAGGTCGAAAACCTGCACAAGGGGGTGCCTCCCAGAGGCAAGTTTGTGATGCCGGCCCAGCCCCCGTTGCATGGCAATGCGGCTGCGCAACCGCAGGTTGACGAAACCGATTTTGTCCGCTTTTAACCGGAGAGCCTCATGAGCATGTCTACCGAAGTGGTCGCCCAGCCTGGCACGCTGGTACATGACAATCAGGGTGATGCCCAGTACCTGACTTTTCTCATCAACGGCGAGATGTTTGCCATCAACATTCTCGGGGTCAAAGAGATCATCGAATACGGCAACATCACCCCCATCCCCATGATGCCGAGTTTTATCCGGGGTGTGATCAACCTGAGGGGCGCCGTCGTCTCTGTGGTGGATCTCAACGCCCGTTTTGGCAATGCCCCCTCCAGCATCACTCGCCGCAGCTGCATCGTGATCATCGAGAACGTGCACCCGGACGACCCGGAACACGGCAATCAGGACATTGGCGTGGTGGTGGACTCCGTCTCCGAGGTACTGACCATCCCCTGCAACGAGATTGAGCCGCCACCAAGCTTCGGGGCCCGCATCCGGGCCGACTTCATCAGCGGCATGGGCAAGGTCAACGGCAAGTTCGTCATTCTCATCAATACCGAGAAGGTGCTCTCCATCGACGAGATGGCCCAGCTCAGCGAGCTGACCCAACAGCAGGAACGGCTGCTGGAACAAAAACCACAAACGCCATGACAACAACATAAATCAGCGTTTCGCTCCACCACACAGCAATGACATGTCGCACAAGGATAAGGCCCATGACTCAATCACTCTTTGGCAATCTGTTTGGCAACGGCAATGCTCATGCCTTGCTGCAGGAACAACTGCGCCAGTTGACTGGTGCAACCCGCACCCTGGCTCAGGGGATCCAGCAAGGCAAACAGTCCGCCCAGCTAGAGCTGGATACGCTCACCGGCCCTCTCAAGGAGCTCTGCCAGGAGTTCAATGCCGTACTGGGGTTGCTAGGAGATCGCCTTGGCAGTGCGCTCGCCGCCCGCGAGGCCAATCAGGCGCTCTACGAAGAAAACCTGCGAGTGCGCAAGGCGCTGGATGGTGCCTCGACCAATGTGATGATCGCCGATACCAATTTGAACATCGTCTACATGAATGAAGCCGTGCTGGCCATGCTGGGACTGGCAGAGTCGGATATTCGCAAGGATCTGCCGAGCTTCGACGTCAGGCACCTGATGGGCAAGAACATCGATACTTTCCACAAGGAGCCCTCCCACCAGCGCAACATGCTGGCCAAGCTGGACAAGACCTACCGCACCCAGATCACGGTCGGAGGCCGCACCTTCTCCCTGATCGCCAACCCCGTTTTCAATGACAGTGGCGAGCGGCTCGGCTCCGTGGTTGAGTGGGCCGACCGCACCAAGGAGATCGCCATCGAGAATGAAGTGAAAGCTGCCAATGCCGCCGCCAAGCAGGCGGCCGCCGAAAGTCTGCGAGTCAAGAAGGCGCTCGACGGGGCCAGCACCAACGTGATGATCGCCGATACCGATCTCAACATCATCTACATGAACGAAGCGGTCAGGGAAATGCTGGGCCAGGCCGAAACCGACATCCGCAAGGAGCTGCACCACTTCAACTCGGCCAACCTGATGGGCGCCAACATCGACAGCTTTCACAAGAATCCGGGCCATCAACGCAGCATGCTGGCCAAGCTGAACAACACCTACCGTACCCAGATCATGCTGGGGGGACGCACTTTCGCCCTCATCGCCAACCCGGTATTCGGCGACGATGGCGAGCGGCTGGGCTCCGTGGTCGAGTGGTCGGATCGCACCAAGGAAGTCGCCATCGAGCGGGAGATGTCGGAAATCGTCCAGTCCGTCATCAATGGCGAACTGCACCGCCGCATGGATCTCACCGGCAAGAGCGGCTTCTTCCAGAACCTTGGGGAGGGGATAAATCGTATCGCCGAGGTGATCGACACCAGTCTCAACGACGTGATCAGGGTGGTTCAATCACTGGCGCGCGGGGATCTGACCCAGCACATAGAGGCCGATTACCCCGGCGTATTCGGCACGACCAAGGACTCCCTCAACCAGACCATCGTCTCGCTCACCAACATTGTCACCGAGGTGCTGGGGGCATCCGACAACCTCTCCAGCGCCGCCGAGCAGGTCAGCGCCACCGCCCAGTCCATCAGCCAGTCCAGCAGCGAGCAGGCTTCCAGCATGGAGGAAACCAGCGCCTCCATCGAGCAGATGAGCGCCAGCATCAACCAGAACACCGACAACGCCCAGGTTACCGATGGCATGGCCAGCAAGGCGGCCAAGGAGGCGGTGGAAGGCGGCGAGGCGGTCAAGCTCACGGTCGATGCCATGAAGCAGATTGCCAAGCGCATCGGCATCATAGATGACATCGCCTACCAGACCAATCTGCTGGCCCTCAACGCCGCCATCGAGGCCGCCCGGGCAGGCGATCACGGCAAGGGTTTCGCCGTGGTGGCTGCCGAGGTACGCAAGCTGGCGGAGCGCAGCCAGGTAGCGGCCCAGGAGATTGGCGAGCTGGCCTCAAGCAGTGTCGACATGGCGGAGAAAGCGGGCCGTCTGCTCGATCAGATGGTGCCCTCCATCAACAAGACCTCGGATCTGGTGCAGGAGATCAGCGCCGCCTCCGCCGAGCAGTCAACCGGCGTCAGCCAGATCAACATCGCCATGAACCAGTTGAGCCAGGTGACCCAGCAGAACGCATCCTGCAGCGAAGAACTGGCCGCCACCGCCGAGGAGATGAGCAGCCAGGCCGAACAGCTGCAACTGGCGATGGAGTTCTTCACCCTGGAGCGGCACAAGCTCAATGCCGGCCAGAAGGTGGCAGCCACCCGCACCGGCCCCCGTGGCCGCTTCATACTCGAGAACAGTGCCGCAGAGGGTAGTGGCAACCTGCCCCGACCCCACAATGACGGTGACTTTGTTCGCTTCTAACCCGGATGCGGGTGAGTGGAACTCACCCGCATCCCGTTTGTATCGGGAGTCCTTCCTTGTATCAGACCCAGTTGCATGATGATGAATTTGCGCAGTTTCAACGCTGGATCCACCAGACGGCGGGGATCGATCTGTCGCCGGCCAAGAAGGCCCTGGTCGCCAGCCGATTGTCAAAACGGCTCTGTTACTATGAGCTGGAGAGCTATGGCGACTATTTCAGCCTGATCATGCACAACCGCGGCAGTGAACTGCAGATTGCGCTCGATCTGCTCACCACCAACGAGACCTACTTTTTTCGCGAACCCAAGCATTTCGAGTTTCTCGGGACCAAGGTGCTGCGCCAGTTGCCAAAAGAGCGGATGGTTCGGATCTGGAGCGCAGCCAGCTCTTCCGGCGAAGAGCCCTACAGCCTGGCCATGACCCTGGCCGACCATCTGGAGCTGGGTAACTGGGAAGTGATCGCCTCGGATATCTCGACCCGGGTACTGGAACAGGCGAGAACGGGGCTCTATCCCATCGAACGGGCCCACAACATCCCGCTGCCATTGTTGATGAAGTACTGCCTGAAAGGGGTCGGCTTTCAGGAGGGCACCTTCATCATCGATCGCAAGCTGCGCGAGAAAGTGCAGTTTTACCATATCAACCTGAATCAGGAGTTGCCTGACATCGGGCTGTTCGACGTCATCCTGATCCGCAACGTGATGATCTATTTCAACCGGGAAACCAAGGGACAGGTGCTGCAGCGGCTGGTGCCGCGCCTGAGAAAAGGGGGCTATCTCATCGTCAGTCACGCCGAGAGCCTGAACGGCCTGCCCCACGGCCTGCAACTGGTATCCCCTTCCATCTATTTGAAACCTTGAGTTTTTCAGTATGAAAGAGGTCATGCTGCAACCGGGCGAGTTCTTCTTTGGGCAGGATGACGCCATCATCCGCACCCATCTTGGCTCCTGCGTGGCCATTACCATGTGGCATCCGGAGCAGAAGCGAGGTGGCATGTGCCATTACATGCTGCCCAGCCGCGGCCACAGCGCACCGGGTCTGGACGGTCGTTATGCCGATGAGGCAATCCAGCTTTTTATCCACGAAATAGGCAAGCACCCCGCCCCCATCCACGAATACGAGGTCAAGCTGTTTGGCGGCGGCAACATGTTTATAGAACAGCAAACGCTCAACACCATGAATGTGGCCATCAAGAACATCAAGGCGGCCTGGCAGCTGACCCAGCACCTGGGCCTGACCATCAAGGCCCATCATCTTGGCCATGCGGGACACAGAAGTCTGATTTTCGAGCTGGCCAACGGCAATGTCTGGGTACGTCATCATCGCTTGCCACACCGCTAAGGGGACGGGAATGAAACAGATAAGAGTCATGCTGGTGGATGATTCCGCCGTGGTGAGGCAGGTGTTGCAGGCCATTCTCGAGCAGGAGCCCGATATCAAGGTGATTGCCACCGCCTCCGACCCGCTGTTTGCACAAGAGAAGCTGAAGAAGGAGTGGCCAGACGTGATCGTGCTGGACGTGGAGATGCCACGTATGGATGGCATCACCTTCCTCACCAAGATCATGGCCGAGCACCCCACCCCAGTGGTGATCTGCTCCTCCCTGACCGAGAAGGGGGCGGAAACCACGCTGCAGGCGATGGCCGCCGGCGCCGTCGACATCATCACCAAGCCCACGGTCGGTCTGAAAAGCTTTCTGCAGGAGTCGGCGCAGGAGCTGGCCATGGCGGTGCGCGCCGCCGCCCAGGCCAATGTCAGACGCCAATTCAGAACCCAGTCCACCACGGTCGCCCCCAAGCTCAATGCCGACGCCATCATGGCGCCAGCCAGCCAGCATGCCATGGCCCAGACCACGGAGCGGATCGTGGCGATCGGCACCTCCACCGGCGGCACCCAGGCACTGGAGGCCGTGCTGACTACCCTGCCCCGGGTCTGCCCGGGCATCGTCATCGTGCAGCACATGCCGGAGAAGTTCACCGCCTCCTTTGCCGAGCGGCTCAACAACCTGTGCCAGATAGAGGTGCGGGAGGCCAGAAGCAACGATCGGGTGATCCCCGGGCTCGCGCTCATCGCCCCCGGCGGCAAGCACATGCTGCTCAAGCGCAGCGGCGCCTACTATCACGTCGACGTGATGGACGGCCCCCTCATCAACCGCCACCGTCCTTCGGTGGACGTGCTGTTTCGCTCGGTGGCCAAGTTTGCCGGCAGCAATGCCACCGGCATCATCATGACCGGGATGGGAGATGACGGTGCGCGTGGGCTGCGCGAGATGCTGGAGGCAGGTGCCAATACCTTTGCCCAGGATGAGGCCTCCTGCGTGGTCTTCGGCATGCCCAAGGAGGCCATCAAGCTCGGCGCCGCCCGCCATGTCCTGCCACTGCAGGATATCCATCACGCCATCGTGGGCCGCTAGCAGACAGATGAGCTGACACAGCCCGGCCTGACCCGGGCTGTGTTGTTTCAATGTGGCATGTCGTCGAGCAGGGCGAACAGGCGATCAATCTCCGCCGAGGTGTTGTAGTGCATGCAACCTATTCGCAGCACACCGTCGCTCACCCCCAGCTGCTCCACCAGCGCCAGCGCATAGAAGTGGCCGGCCCAGCTGCACACCTGATGCTGCCCCAGAAACTCGGCCATCTCGGCTGGGCTATGACGGCTTGAAGTGAGGGCGAAGGTAGGAGTGCGCCCCTTGCTGCCCTGAATGCCGTGCAGGGTGAACCAGGGGCGCTCGGCCAGCCTGGCCAGCAGATGCTCGCTAAGCTGCCGCTCATGGGCCTGGCTGCGGGCAAACGCCAGATCGAGGCGAGCTTCCAGCTCATGCTCGGTGCCGTCCAGCCCGGATAGGGATGCCAGATACTCTACGGTCGCTTCTACTCCCGCCAGCGCCTCCCAGCTCTGGGTACCGGTTTCCCACTTGTAGGGCGCCACATCTTTGGCCGGTTCAACCTTGTAGGGGGTGAAATGCGCCAGGTGGCGATGCTTGCCGAAGAGGATGCCGAGGTGCGGGCCGAAAAATTTGTAGGCGGAACAACCGAGGAAGTCGCAATCCCAGGCCTGCACGTCGATGCGCTCGTGGGGCGCAAAGTGCACCGCATCTACATAGAGCAGGGCCCCCACCCCGTGCACCGCATCGGCGATACGCGGAATGTCGACCAGACTACCCGTGGTGTTGGAGGCCGCTGTCACCGCCACCAGCCGGGTTTTGGGCCCGAGCAGGCTGAACAGATGCGCATAGTCCAGTCCGCCGGTGGCCAGGTCCACCCTTGCCTGATGCACCACCACGCCGCGATCCGCTGCCGCTTGCTGCCAGCTGGAGACGTTGGAGTAGTGATCGAGCGCGCTGACGATAATCTCGTCCCCCGCCTGCCACTCTCTGGCCAAGGCACGACTCAGCGCAAAGGTCAGGGTGGTGAAGTTGGCGCCGAACACTATCTCTTCAGCCCGCTCCGCCCCCAGCAAGGCAGCCACCGCCAGCCTGGCCCGCAGGGCCTGCTGCTCGGTCGCCCTGGCCGAGAAAAAGGGGCCGCCCAGATTGGCGTTGAAGCGGCCGAGGTAATCTGTCATGGCCGTGAGCACGGCGTGTGGTACCTGGGCCCCGCCGGGGCCGTCAAAAAAAACGGGGGTTTTGCCTTCAACCAGCTGATTGAGAGCGGGGAACTGGCCGCGCAACACGGCGATATCGAGAGCCTGCATAGGAGAAGTCCACAATCCATGTTAACAGTTGAATAACATGGCGAGAGTAAAATGCGGCAGCAGCAATGTCCATCAGCGAAGCGGTCAGCCATCACACTTACAAAATAAGGTGAGTTTTTCAGTATAAAACGCTGCCTGATGGCAACCGGCTGGTACGGCACCCAGCCTCGCCACCATCGTGATCAATGCCAGACAGCAGCAGGGAAGTCGTTGATAAGCGTGAAAAATGAGCGACAAATATCAAAAAATGACCGAATGATACTTTTTTGTCGCCAGATATGCCCGCAAGGGGTTCACAAAGAGCGAAGATCTGATAGTATGCGCCTCGCACTTGGGGAGGGGTTCCCGAGCGGCCAAAGGGATCAGACTGTAAATCTGACGGCTCTGCCTTCGAAGGTTCGAATCCTTCTCCCTCCACCATTCAAGTGCAACAATCAGGAAAATACCCCGTGGAGGGGTTCCCGAGCGGCCAAAGGGATCAGACTGTAAATCTGACGGCTCTGCCTTCGAAGGTTCGAATCCTTCTCCCTCCACCATCTTCCTGAACAATTTGTGTAGTACCCCTGTGGAGGGGTTCCCGAGCGGCCAAAGGGATCAGACTGTAAATCTGACGGCTCTGCCTTCGAAGGTTCGAATCCTTCTCCCTCCACCATAATTCAAGAAAACCCGGCCTAGTGCCGGGTTTTCGCTTTTCACGCATCTATCCATTTGACACTGTCAGATCTGACAATTGCCTGTGGGCCCGCTTTTAGAAACAGTATTGCCATATCGTTCAAGGACATGACCATGTTTGAGATCTGGGATGAAGCAGGGCAGGCGAAAGGATTGAACCTGCAGCAGTTGCAGCAGCGGCTGACCAGCTACCGGGGTGAGGTGATGGTGCGTTATATCAACCGCATCGGCTTGCCGACCACCCTGTTTCTGACGGTCGACAAGGGCCTCGCCTATCAGCGTTTCAAGGCAGACACCCCCCTGCTCGACTGGGACTGGCTGGCACAGGCCATAGAGCCAGAACAGCGCAAAACCCCATTGCTGCCGCTTGAGGCCGTTGCCCGCTGATAGTCAGCGCCCGCGATACCGTTACATGCAGAAAAGAATTCAATCTCGGCGTTTATTTTAAAAATTCTGTCCAAGACTTTTACCACAAGCTATTCACTATAGCTGGCCATGCGGCGGGATATATTTTATCAACCAAGCAGTACATTTTTTTAATTCCCACCACCATCCCCCCCATCATTATCCCTGCGAAACATCCCGCCAAGCTATGGCTCAATAAAAACAACCTTGATAAAAGACATTGAAAACTCGCCATCAATATTTTTGATCAGTCACCAAGTCTGTTTCTCATAAACATTCGATTTTCCCCTCCCCTGCTGGCCTGGTTGATGACCCCAGAGGGAACGCCACCTAAGCCCTGCCGGCTTTGCTCTGCTCAAGTGGTAACCAAGGCAGGCCGGCTAGCAGGTAATCCAATGAATGGCAACCCTCGCCAACAGCTTGGCACCCGCCAGTTTGCGTGCCCAATTTTTACCAAATCATGCTGACCTGCCATACAGCGTTGACATACTTGTTCAAGCCGACATTTAGGTACTGTTATTTAATTCCAGAATCCGGTTAACTTCTCTTCTGCATTACTATATGCAGTCAGGAAGCATTGATTTTATATAAACATATTTCATCTAGGCACGTAAATATATCCATTCGGCTAACTCACCCATATTATCAGAGAATTCCTACAGAACATTCCGCGCTCCCTCCGCTATTATCCACGGCCATATCCGTCAACAGGTGAGTGCCGTGTTTGCATTTCAAGAAGAGTACCCAATGAGTGACATGGCAAGCATCCCGGTGGCCGAGCTTGCTGTGCCCTTCTATCAGCCGATCATAGGGCGAGATCATCAGGTCAAGGGTTATGAAGTGCTGGCCAGACGCTGGGATCCGGCTCAGCTGAGTTATCAGGGCATCGATTTTCTCTCCCTCAGTGAGGAGCAGTCACTGCATCTGGACATCGTCATGCTCAGAGCCGTCATGCGGGATCTGCCGACCCTGGCAAAGGCGGGCTCCTATCTGCTCTCCATCAACCTCAACCCGACCCTGAGCAGCCCCACCTATCAGAACCTGTTGCTGCTGGTGTTGATGCAGGCGCGCAAGCTGGGGATCGAGATCTGGTTCGAGGTGCTGGAGCACGCCCCGCTGCACCCTCCGCATCGGGCGCTGATCGAGGTGCTGCGCGAGCACGGTGCCCACATCGCCTGCGACGATTTTGGCACCCAGGCCTGCAACTTCCAGCGAGTGATGGCGCTACCCTACGAGATCATCAAGCTGGATCGCTCCCTGCTGCTGCAAGCCAGCAAGACACCCCATGCCCTGCGCATGCTGACCGGTCTGGTGGAGTACCTGCAGCGGCTTGGCATGAAGGTGGTGTGCGAAGGGGTCGAAACCCTGCAGCACATCGAGACAGCCAACCGGCTCGGCTGCGACTATCAGCAGGGCTACGCCTACGCCATGCCTTCCCCCCTCTCCCGCTGGGCCTGAGCGGCCCATTTTACCCGTCGACTCGCGCCGGGGATGATTCCCTGCCAAATTGCATGATGCGGTGAGGGCGAGTACAATCTCGCACCCGGTTTATCCGGCCGATGCCGGGTATGCCGTGACCTGGTGTACGGTGTGAGTATCCACTCCCGGCGCAGCTCAACCCATACGACGCCATCAGGTGGCGCCGTCCTGATTTGCAATCAGACATAAGAGTCCGACATGTTTAAACCAGAATTGCTCTCCCCCGCAGGTTCCCTCAAGAACATGCGTTACGCCTACGCCTATGGCGCCGATGCCGTCTATGCCGGCCAGCCCCGCTACAGCCTGCGGGTGCGCAACAACGAATTCGATCACGAGAACCTGCAGCTCGGCATCAACGAAGCCCATGCCCTCGGCAAGCAGTTCTACGTGGTGGCCAACATCCAGCCCCACAACTCCAAGCTCAAGACCTTCATCCGCGACATGCGCCCCGTGGTGGAGATGAACCCGGATGCGCTGATCATGTCCGACCCCGGTCTCATCATGATGATGCGTGAAGCCTTCCCGGACATGCCCATTCACCTCTCGGTGCAGGCCAACGCGGTCAACTGGGCCACGGTGAAGTTCTGGCATCAGATGGGCCTGACCCGTGCCATCCTCTCTCGCGAGCTGTCGCTGGACGAGATCGAAGAGATCCGCATGCAGGTGCCGGAGATGGAGCTGGAAGTGTTCGTCCATGGGGCGCTGTGCATGGCTTATTCCGGCCGCTGCCTGCTCTCCGGCTACATCAACAAGCGCGATCCCAACCAGGGCACCTGCACCAACTCCTGCCGCTGGGAGTACAAGGTGCACGAGGGTAAAGAGGACGAGGTGGGCCAGATCGTCCACCGTCAGGAGCCTATCGCCGTGCAGAAAGTGGACCCGACCCTGGGTGCCGGCAAACCGACCGATGCGCTGGTGCTGCTGGAAGAGTCCAACCGCCCGGGCGAGTACATGAGCGCGTTCGAGGACGAGCACGGCACCTACATCATGAACTCCAAGGATCTTCGCGCCGTCGAGCACGTGGAGCGGCTGACCAGGATGGGCGTCCATTCGCTCAAGATCGAAGGCCGTACCAAGTCCTTCTACTACTGCGCGCGCACCGCCCAGGTCTATCGCAAGGCCATCGATGATGCGGTAGCCGGCCGGCCGTTTGACCGCAGCCTGATGGGCACCCTCGAGAACCTGGCCCACCGCGGCTATACCGAGGGCTTCCTGCGCCGTCACAACCACAGCGAATACCAGAACTACGACTACGGCTACTCTGTCTCCGACACCCAGCAGTTCGTCGGCGAGATCACCGGTCGCAACGGCGACATGGTGGAAGTCGAGGTGAAGAACAAGTTCCTGGTGGGCAACAGCCTGGAACTGATGACCCCGCAGGGCAACCTCAGCTTCAATCTGGAGCAGATGCAGAACCGCAAGGGCGAGCTTATCGACACAGCGCCGGGCAACGGCCACGTGGTCTACGTGCCGGTACCGAAGGAAGTGGACGTTAACTACGGCATCCTGCTGCGCAACCTCGGCGAGCGCGAGGACACCCGTCAGCCCCACTCGGCCGCCTGAGATGTCCCTGCTCATCACCGACAAGTGCATCAACTGTGACATGTGCGATCCCGAGTGTCCGAACCAGGCCATCAGCCTTGGCGAGGAGATCTACGAGATCGACCCCAGTCGCTGCACCGAGTGCGTCGGTCACTACGAGAAGCCGACCTGCATCAGTGTCTGCCCTATCGACTGCATCATCTGGGATCCCGCTCACGTGGAAACCGAAGAGCAGCTGATGGAGAAGTTTGTGCGGATGCACCGGCAGTAACATCGGTAATCTGCAGGTCGCAACAACATCATAAAAAAAGCCCCGCATGCGGGGCTTTTTCACGTTTGGCGCTCACGGCACCTAGACGTATTCCATAAAGACCCGGGAGGTAAGCTTGGTGATGAGCTCGTAGGGAATGGTGCCGATCTGGTCGGCCACCCGCTCCACCGGCAAGCCCTCACCCCACAGCACCGCCTCGTCGCCCGCCTTGTCGGTGGCGCCTGGGCCGAGATCCACCGTGGTCATGTCCATGGAGACCCGCCCCACCAGGGGTACGATGCGGCCATTGACCAGCACAGGCGTGCCGTTGGGGGCCATCCGTGGATAACCGTCACCGTAACCGATGGCGATGACCCCGAGCCGGGTATCGCGATCCGACACCCAGTTGGCGCCATAGCCCACCGGCTCGCCCGCCTTGTGATCCCGCACCGCAATCAGTTGTGTCTTGAGGGTCATCACCGGCTGCAGGTCGTAATCCGCCGCCACCGTATTGGGGAAGGGCGAGACGCCGTAGAGGATGACGCCCGGGCGCACCCAGTCGCAGTGGGAGTCCGGCCAGGCCAGGATGCCCGCCGAGTTGGCCATGGCCCGCTCACCCAAAAGCGGCGCGGTCAGCTGGCTGAACAAGTCGATCTGCTCGCGGGTGGTGGGCTGCTCCAGCTCATCGGAGCGGCTGAAGTGAGTCATGATGTTGAACGGCTGCACCACGTTCTTGCACTTGCCGAGCCGCTCGATAAAGGCAGGCATCTCGTCGGCCCGTACCCCGAGCCGGTGCATGCCGGTGTCGAGCTTGAGCCAGGCCACCACGGGGGCAGGCAGCTCGGCCTGCTCCAGCGCTTCGAGCTGCTCCCAGGTGTGCACCGCGGTCTGCAGGTTGTTGGCCGCCAGCACCGGCAGGTCGGCGGCGCTGAAGAAGCCCTCCAGCAGCACGATGGGCTTGACCACGGCGCAGGAGCGCAGCATCAGCGCCTCTTCGATGCGGGCCACCGCGTAGGCGTCCGCATCCACCAGGGTGCGGGCGACCGGCAGCAGACCGTGGCCATAGGCGTTGGCCTTGACCACCGCAATGATCTTGCATTGGGGAGCGTGTCGTTTGACCACGGCGAGGTTGTGGCGCAGGGCCGCTGTATTGATTTGGGCGATAGCCGCTTTCATCTGTTTTCCCTTACGAGGGCATGATAACGCGCCAACGCGTCAGGCACCGGGTGGTGTCAGCCCTCAAATGTCATCGTCTAAGGCCGGACCGGCAGAATTGTCGAACCGGGAAAACTGTTTATGGAACTCTCTTTACCATCATCAGGGGGACGCACGCAGAGCGGGTCACCTGATGATCAGTAGTCATCATCAAACGCCGGACCCGCGTAGTTGTCAAAACGCGAGAACTGCCCCTGGAAGGTGAGCCGCACTCTTCCTATCGGGCCGTTACGCTGTTTGCCGATGATGATCTCGGCGATCCCCTTGTCGGGGCTGTCGTCGTGATAGACCTCGTCGCGGTAGATGAACATGATCAAGTCCGCATCCTGCTCGATGGAGCCCGATTCCCGCAGGTCCGAGTTGACCGGGCGCTTGTCGGCGCGCTGTTCCAGGCTTCGGTTGAGCTGGGAGAGCGCCACTACCGGGCACTGCAGCTCTTTCGCCAACGCCTTGAGGGAGCGGGAGATTTCACCGATCTCCAAAGTACGGTTGTCGGAGAGGCTGGGCACCCGCATCAGCTGCAGGTAGTCCACCATGATCATGCTGATGCCGCCGTTGTCCCGCGCCACCCGACGGGCGCGCGAGCGCACTTCGGTCGGGGTCAGGCCGGAGGAGTCGTCGATGTACATCTTGCCCTTCTCGAGCAGCAGCCCCATAGTGGAGGAGAGACGGGCCCAGTCCTCGTCATCGAGCTGACCGGTCCGCACCTTGGTCTGGTCAATGCGCCCCACCGAGGCGAGCATACGCATGATGATCTGCTCGGAGGGCATCTCGAGGGAGAAGATCAGCACCGGCTTGTCGGCGGTGAGCGCCGCGTGCTCGCACAGGTTCATGGCAAAGGTGGTCTTGCCCATGGAGGGACGGGCCGCGACGATGACCAGATCCGAGCGCTGCAGGCCGGCGGTCATCTTGTCCAGATCGTTGTAGCCCGACGAGACGCCGGTCACCCCGTTGTGGGGGGTTTTGAACAGCTCTTCAATCTTGTCGACGGTCTGCTCGAGGATGAGCTTGAGCGGCTGGGGGCCCTCGTTGGCGCTGGTGCGCTGTTCGGCGATCTGGAACACCTTGCTCTCGGCAAGATCCAGCAGATCGTTGGAGGTGCGGCCCTGGGGCTCGTAACCCGCTTCGACTATCTCGTTGGCGACCGAGATCATCTCCCGCACCACCGCCCGCTCACGCACGATCTCGGCGTAGGCGCTGATGTTGGCGGCACTCGGGGTGTTCTTGGCGATCTCCACCAGATAGGCGAAGCCACCGGCCTCTTCCAGTTGCTCGGAGCGCTCGAGCTCCTCCTGCAAGGTGATGAGGTCAATGGGGTTGCCCGCGTTGGAGAGGCGGGTCATGGCCTGGAAGATCAGGCGGTGCGGGCGGCTGTAGAAATCCTTGTCGATCACCCGTTCGGCGACCCGATCCCAGGCCTCGTTGTCCAGCATCAGGCCGCCCAGTACGGACTGTTCGGCCTCAAAAGAGTGGGGAGGTACTTTCAGCTGTTGTGTCTTGGCGTCTTTTTTCGCCGTCACTTGCTCTGCCATACACATAAAAACCGCAGCGGGAAGGGGACGGGAATTTTACAAAAGAAACCCCGCCATCGCGAGCGCAAATACGCGCTATTCACTTCTCTGTGGCCCAACCGCCCTCCTGTTGGTTGCTGCCATCGCCTCCTGATGTCCGTTGCCGCGCAAAACGGGGCTCAAACCACGATAAAGGGCCAGACCAGGGTCAGTTCACCCTTGCTCTGTCTGGCTTTGCTGCGCAGTTTGCGCTCCTTGCGGCTCAACCGTCTGTTTTTCATGGGACACACTCCTGCCATTGACACCCACACGACGTGGTTCTTCGTTCATGAATAATTCATGCCAATCATGGTACATATCGGCCCAAGCTGCGACACATTTAGGGACATGCAGCCTGCCATGCGCCTCGCTTAGCTTGCCAAAGCAGAGCATGCCCCACCCACAGACGAGAGTGAAAAGAGTCAAAATGAAAAAGATGCTGACCCTGTTTGCCGTGATCCTGGCCATTGGCCTGGGGGCACCTCACGCCGAAGCCAAGAAGTTTGGCGGCGGCAAATCCTTCGGCAAGAGCTACAAGACGGCGCCGGCCCAACCCGCCGCCAAGCCGGTCGACACCAAGAACCCCACCGTGGGCGCCCAGACCCCGCCGAAAAAGAGCGGCATGATGGGTGGTCTGCTGGGTGGTCTGCTGGCCGGCGGCCTGTTCGCCTACCTGCTGGGCAGCGGCGCCTTCGAAGGCCTGCAAGGGATGGACTTCCTGCTGATCGCCCTGCTGGCACTGGGCGGCGTGTTCCTGTTCCGCACCCTGCGCAAGGGCAAGATGGCGGCATCGCAGCAGCAACAGACGGCCTATGCCGGCTATCAGCCGCCCCAGAGTGCGGCTCCCCAGCAGTTCGAGCAGAACCACAGCGCCCCGCAGGCCACCGGTTTCGCCGACAGCGACGTGCCGTTCCGCCTGCCGCCAGGTTTTGACATGAACGGTTTCCTGGCCGGCGCCCGCGATCACTACCGCACCCTGCAGGAAGCCTGGAACAAGAACGATCTGGAGAAGATCCGCGAATACGTCAGCCCCGAGCTGTTCGAGCAGCTCAAGGCCGACCGCGCCGAACTGACCGGTGAGCAGCACACCGAGGTGATGTATGTGGATACCCAGCTGGTGCGCGCCGACTACGGCAGCGACTGGGCCCAGGTGAGCGTGCGCTTCAGCGGCCGCTACATGGATCGCCAGGAGCAGGTCGAGGAGGACATCAAGGAGGTGTGGCACCTCGAGCGCAACCTGGCCAAGGACAATGCACCCTGGCACATCGTCGGCATCGAGCAGCTGTAAGCTCGACCAGCCAGTGATGATGGATAAAGGCGGCCTGCGGGCCGCCTTTGCTTTTTGGTGGTCGCTGAAGCCCCTTGTGGTGGCTAGGAGATTGAGGTGTGATTGTGTAGTATGTCCGACCTTTTTTTGTTCAATTGAACCTTCACGAGGCGTGGTACATGATGTTCCCCTTTCTGCGTAGCAGCAACATGCCTCGTCTCCTGGCCAGCCTGCTCTGCTGCGCCACCCTGATCCTCATCTCCCTTGCCACCCTCTACTGGCAAACCTGGTCGATGACCCGGCAGCAGGCCCAGACCGCCGCCGAGCGCGCCATCACGCAGATCGACAGCGCTCTCTCCCATTCGACCCAGGCGGCCATGGCGGCCCTGCCGCTGGCCAGCCGCCCCTGTCGCGAGGTGGCCCGCGAGCTGCGGGTGCTGGTCGCCACCTCCCCCTATGTGCGCTCGATCAACCTCTCCCGCAACGGCCGCCTCTACTGCTCCTCCATCTTCGACGAGATCGATCTCGAGGACCGGCTGCAGGACGATCGCCACGAGCGGCTCAGGCTGGAGGCCGTGACCCGGCTCGGACGCAAGCCGTCGCTGCTGTTTTATCACCTGAGCGAGGGGAACAACGCCGTGGTGGTCGCCATCAACCCCTATCACCTGAGCAAGCCGCTGCAGTGGCGCCTCGCCGGGGCGCACAGCTGGGTACAGATAGGCGAGCAGTGGCTCGACCTGCGTGGCAAGGTGCACGATGGCCAACCGCCCAGGCTGCGAGGCTTCAACTACCGGCTCGACTCGGCGGCATTCAACTACAGCCTCAATCAGGGATTTTCGCTGAGCGCCGTGCTGACCACCACCTTGCAAAAACAGAGCACCATCATACTGCTGATCCTGCTCCTGGGAGGGCTGGCCGGCCTCGCCACCTACCGCTGGTGGAGCCATATCTCGACCCCTACCCAGGAGCTCAGACGCGCCATCATCAAGCAGGAGTTCATCCCCTATCTGCAACCCATCGTTGTCAGCCAGAGTGGCCAGCTGCACGGCTGCGAGGTGCTGATGCGCTGGCAGCATCACAGCCAGGGGCTGATCCGGCCGGATCTCTTCATCCCGCTGGCGGAGGAGAGCGGCCTCATCATCCTGATGACCCAGACCCTGATGCAGCAGGTGCGGCTGCAGTTCGCCCCCCATGCGGCGGCGTTGCCACCCCGCTTCCACTTCAGCTTCAACATCTGTGCCCGTCACTGCCAGCAGCTGAGCCTGGTGGATGACTGCCGCACCTTTCTCGCCGCCTTCGCCGCCAGCGAGGTCACCCTGGTGCTGGAGCTGACCGAGCGCGAGCTCATCACCCCCAACCAGCTCACCGGGCAGCTGTTTGACGAGTTGCGGCAGATGGGGGTCAGGATAGGGCTGGACGACTTTGGTACCGGCCACTCCAGCCTCACCTATCTGCAGCAGTTTCACGTGGACTATCTCAAGATCGATCAGAGCTTCGTCGCCATGATCGGCACCAACGCCCTCTCCCGCCACATTCTCGACAGCACCATCAACCTGGCGACCCGGCTGGGGTTGAAAACCATCGCCGAGGGGGTCGAGACCCGGGAGCAGGCCGACTTCCTCACCGAGCGTCACGTCGACTACCTGCAGGGCTATCTCTATGGTCGCCCGCTCACCCCGCAACAATTTCTGCAGCGGCTGAACATCATTTCGGCCCCCTGAATCCCGCTCGGGTACGGCAGGGTTGCATCACCCGCCGTGCTGATGGAAAATCCCCGCCGCGCCCCTGTCCTGCTGCGCAAAATCACGCAAACGTTTATTTGCTTTATTAATGTGCAGTAGCTCAAAGGAATCAGCTCTGTTTATTTCCAATTATTACTTTTTGCCTAGAATCGCCACACTCCTGTCATGCAGGAACGATATACAGGACTATAACAACAAGAGGAATATTACCGATGAAGAAGACGCTACTGGCCGTCACTGTCTCTATTACCCTGTTCGGGCTGACCGCCTGCAATTCAGAAAACAGCAGCAAGGAACATATTCCGCTGGATCTGACCATTGCCCACATCAATGATACCCATGCCCACCTCGACCCGACCGAAAATGCCCTGGCGATCCAGCCGAGCGGGCAGGAGCTGTTCAAGTTCAACGCCAAGCTGGGCGGCTATCCGCGTCTGAAGTTCAAGCTGGACGAGCTGCGCAGCCAGGCGACCAGCGAAGGCCGCAACTTCATGGTGCTCAACGGTGGTGACGCCTTCCAGGGCACCCTCTACTTCACCCAGTTCAAGGGGGAAGAGGAGTCCCGACTGCTCTCCGACATGGGTATCGATGCCATGGTGCTCGGCAACCATGAATTCGATCTGGGCAACCAGGCAATTAAAGACTTCGTCTCACGGGTGAATTTCCCGGTATTGGCTTCCAATATGGTGAAATCCAGTAGCGCCACCCTGAAGGACAGCGAGAATATTCACGAATATGTCATTAAGGAAGTCAATGGCGAGAGCGTGGGCATTTTCGGACTGGTGCTGGAAAATATGCATGATATTTCCTCACCGGACAAAGACACCCAATTCCTGCCGATGATTGAGACCGCCCAGAAAATGGTCGACACCCTCAAGTCCAAGGGTGCCAACAAGATCATCATGGTCACCCATATCGGCCTGCAAAATGACCAGGCGGTCGCCAAGGCTGTCAACGGCATCGACCTGATCGTCGGCGGTCACTCCCAGACCTTCCTCGGCGACATCACCGAGCTCAACAGCATCGGCTACACCGCCCACAACCAGAACCCGGCCGACGACAACACCTATGCCCAGATCGTCAACAACCCGGACGGTGGCAAGACCTGTATCGTGCAGGCCGGTGAATGGGCCAAGGGCTACGGCCTGGTCAACGTCTCCCTGAGCAAGGAAGGCGAGCTCACCAAGTGTGAAGGGCGCAACACCCTGATGACCGGCGACGACTTCACCAAGGAAGTGGCCAAGAAGAAGGTTCCGCTGAGCGGCACCGAGCAGACCAACGTGGTCGACTTCATCAGCAAGTCTCCGGTCATCGAGATCGTGCCGGAAGACACCGCCATGCGCGACGTGATCGACACCGAGTACAAGCCGGCCGTGGCCGAGCTCGAGGCCAAGATCATCGCCGACGTGCCGACCAAGTTGCCCCACGTGCGCGTGCCGACCACCCCGGACGGCGCCGGCCTCATCGATCCCCTGGTGGCCGAATCCCTCTACTGGAAGCTCAACAAGCTCAACACCAAGGTGGACTTCACCATCCAGAACGCCGGTGGCGTGCGTGCCGACGTGAACGCGGGCCCGCTCTCGGTCGGTTACGTGATGGGGACCCTGCTGCCGTTTGGCAACAAGATCGCCGCCTTCAACCTCAAGGGCAAGGACGTGCGTGCCACCCTGGAGTATGCCGTTGACTACTCCATCGGTCTGGAGACCGGGATTGCCGCCTCCAGCGGTGCCTTCCCCTACGTCGGCCACCTGAGCTACACCTACGACGGCAAGCTGGCCAAGGGCTCCCGCATCACCAAGCTGGAGATGCTGGACGCCAACGGCCAGTGGCTGCCGCTGGATGACGAGAAGGTCTACCGCGTTGGTGCCAACACCTACATCGCCTCCGGCAAGGATGGCTACAGCGGTCTGCTCAAGCGCGAAGAGCTGCCCAACAAGGGTGACTACGTCGACTCCGGCGTGGGCGAGAACGAGATGTTCATGGAGTACGCCGAGTCCCAGGGCACCCTCAATCCGCTGCCCTATGCGACCGTGACCTACTACAAGCCCTGATCCGGCTCACAAGCTGTTGCAACGGCGCCTGAGGGCGCCGTTTTTATGGCATACTCCCCGCCAATCGATGCCGAGGAGACCTTTTGATGGCGAAGTACGACAAGATTTCCCCCGAGACCCAGCAGGAGGCGATGAAAATTGCCCGCGCCAACCAGAAACCGGGACAGACCAAGGAGCAGACCCAGCTGATCGCCCAGGGGATCCAGAAAGGCATAGACGAATACAAGAAGCAGATGAAGGCGCGGGCCCGCGAGGCCAATCGCCAGAAAAAACTGCAGGCCAAGGCCAAACAGTCTCACCCAGCGCAGCAGGATGAGGAGCAGGACGACATCGTCGAACTGGTGGAAGTGACCCGCCAGCATCCCCTGCCCTGGCTGCTGCTGGGATTGAGCTGGCTCGGCTTTGCCGCCTGGTACTGGCTGCGCTGAGACGCCGCCGGCAAACCTTTGCCTGGGATCTTCTTCACAGCCCGGGCCCTTGTGGCTGGTCATCCCGGCTGCGGGCTGATTAAATCCCACCACTGCTGTTTACCCCCCCTTTTTCAGGATACCCGTTATGAACCCGGCTCCCCTCTATCTGTTGGCCCCCCTGGTGCTGTTTATCGTGACCCTGCTGCTCTATCGCATCTCGCCGCTGCGAGCGGTCGCGGCCGGCAGTGCCCGCTGGTTCATCCTGCCCGCCTTCACCCTCTTCATTCTGCTCATCATCATCAATGGTGCGGCAGACCCGAGCCTGCGCAACCCGGCCTTCCACTGGCTGATGCCGGGGCTCGGCTTTGCCCTCAGCCTGTTTCCGGCCCTGCCCAAGGCACTGGTGCCGCGCCTCGCCATCAAGGAGGGAGCCTTCGCCGCCCTCGGCCTGATGCTGATGAGCCTGGCCATGGTCTACTGACCGGCTGGCCGCTGCCATTGCCATGACTCAAGGGGCGCTCTGTGACGAGGGCCCCTTGTACAAACAATGGCTTGCAGGCATCTTGGTGAAAGGATCGCCAGCAAGGAGGCCAGATGGACAATCCGCCTGATTTCATGGCGCAGTGGGATTACAAGGACCCCGCCGCCACCGCCCTGCGTTTTCATGCTCTGCTGCCCGAGGCGCGCGCCGCCGCCGACCTGCAATACGAGCTGGAGCTGCTCACCCAGATAGCCCGCACCCATTCGCTGCAACGCCAGTTTGCCGAGGCGCACCAGCTGCTCGACGAGATAGAGCCCCGCCTCACCGAAGCGACCCCGCGGGCCCGCCTGCGCGCCCTGCTGGAGCGCGGCCGCACCTTCAACTCCGCCGGCGACAAGGCCAGCGCCAGGACGCTGTTTGAACAGGCGTGGCAGCTTGGGCTCAAGCACAAGGAGCTCTATCTCGCCATCGATGCGGCCCACATGGTGGCCATCGCCGCCCCGCTGGAGGAGCAGAGCCGCTGGCATCAGCTGGCGATGGAGCTGGCGGAACGCAGTCAGGATCCAAAGGTGCGCGGCTGGCTCGCCACCCTCTACAACAATCAGGGTTGGACCCTGTTCGAACTGGGCCGGCTGGATGAGGCCCGTCAATGTCAGCAAAAATGCCTGGCCTGGCACGAGCAGCACCACAATCAGGCCAAGGCCTTTATCGCCCGCTGGAGTCTGGCCCGCCTGAGCCGGGCCCAGGAACAACACGAGCAGGCCCGGGCCGAGCTGACCCAGCTGAAGGACGACATGGCCGCCGCAGGCGCGCCCGAGGATGGCTATGTGTTCGAAGAGCTGGGGGAGAATGCGCTGGCGCTGGATGATCCGGCCGCCGCCGAATACTTCGCCCGCGCCTGGTTTCTGCTGTCGCAGGATCGCTGGCTCAAGGCCAACGAGGCCGAGCGGCTGGCCAGGCTCAAGGCGCTGGGCAAGCTCTAGTCAACCATCGTCAGAAACGCAGCGGGGCGGCCAATGGGCCGCCCCGCACGCTTCATCCCCCGAGGGGGTAGCCTCAGGACGTCAGACCAGGCTCGCCTCTTCCCAGCTCTGTTTCTTGCGATAGATGGTGGAGGGGCTGATCTCCAGCAGGGCCGCCGCCTTGGGAATGTTGCCGTCACAGCTGGCGATGGCCTGCTCTATGGTCTCTTTTTCCACCAGCCAGAGCGGGCGGATCGGGGCATTGGACATCACAGGCTCGGTGCTGCCGACCGGCGCCGGTGCGGATACCGCCAGCGGCAGGCCCCCCCGGCTGCCGTTGAGGGGCGGCGGCAAGATGTCAGGGCTCACCAGCTCGCGGTCGTTGAGCACCACTATGTTGCGCACCACGTTCTGCAGCTCACGCACGTTGCCGGGCCAGGGGTAGTCGAGCAGCACCCGCGCCGCCTCGGCATCGAAATCCTTGAAACGCTTGCTCTCTTCCTTGGCGTAGCTCTGCAACAGGTTGCGCGCCAGCAGCAGTATGTCCTCGCCCCGCTCGCGCAGCGGCGGCAGGCTCAGCGGGATCACGTGCAGCCGGTAGTAGAGATCCTCGCGAAAACGCCCTGCTTTCACCTCCACCAGGGGATCCCGGTTGGTGGCGCAGACGAAGCGCACATCCACCGTCTCCAGCTTGCCGCTGCCGACCCGCTGCAGGGTGCCGGTCTGGATGAAGCGCAGCAGCTTGCTCTGCAGGTCGAGATCCATCTCGCAGATCTCGTCGAGGAACAGGGTGCCGCCATCCGCCAGGCTGGCCGCCCCCTTGCGATCCCCCTGGGCGCCGGTGAATGACCCCTTCACGTGACCGAAGATCTCGCTCTCCATCAGGTCATGGGGAATGGCGGCGCAGTTGAGGGCGATGAAGGGTTGCTCGCGACGCGGGCTGCACTGGTGGATGGCCTCGGCGCACACCTCCTTGCCGGTGCCGCTCTCGCCGGTGATGAACACGGTCGCCTTGCTCGGCGCCGCGCTCTCGATGATGCGATAGACCGCCTGCATCGGCATGGAAGCACCGATGAAACCGGCAAACGAGCTGCGCTCAAAGTTCTCCCGGTACTGGGCCACCAGCGAGCTGAGTTGCTGGTGCTTGAAGGCGTTGCGAACGGTGGCGCACAGCCGCTTGCCGTCAAATGGCTTGGTCAGAAAGTCGAAGGCGCCGAGCCGCATCGCCTCCACCGCCACGTCCACCGAGCCGTGGGCGGTGATCACCACCACCGAGCAGGGCAGCTGCTGTTCGGTGATCTGTTGCAGAATGTCCATGCCGGACATGTCGGGCAGCTCGAGATCCAGCAGCACCACGGGGGGCGGGCTGCTCAGCAGCTGGGCCAGGGCCTGCTGGCCGCAATCAGCCCCCAGCACCTCATAGCCATCCTGGGCCAGATACTGTTCATAGACCACTGCCAGACTGCGGGTATCTTCCACCAGCAGGACTCGGGGTTTGCTTTCCGCCACGGCGCCATCCTTGCAATTGATTTTGTTGTCTATTTCGCCATCTTAGCACAGTTGGCGACTCTCTCTTTTATCCCGCCATTCGGCAGGATATACAAGCAAAAACGGCTCCCTAAGGAGCCGTTTTTTCAACGCGGGCCGTTTACTTCTTGGCGTTCTCGCCATCGGCAGCCGGCTTCTCGATGGCCAGCAGCTCAACGTCGAACACCAGCACGGCGTTGGCCGGGATGGAGCCTGCACCGTGCTCGCCATAGGCCAGCTTGGACGGCAGGAAGAACTTGAACTTGGAACCGACCGGCATCAGCTGCACGCCTTCGGTCCAACCCGGGATCACCTGGTTGAGCGGGAAGGTGGCCGGCTCGCCACGATCGACGGAGCTGTCGAACTTGGTGCCGTCGGTCAGGGTACCGGTGTAGTGTACCTTGACGATGTCGGTGGCCTTCGGCTTGGCGCCGGTACCCATCTTCTCGACCTGGTATTGCAGGCCGGATTCGGTGCTCTTCACGCCCTCTTTCTTGGCGTTGGCAGCCAGGTACTCTTCACCCTTCTTCAGGTTCTCCACCGCATCCTTGTCAGCCTTGGCCTTGGTCAACTCGTTGATCTTGGCATCGTATTGCTGCAGAACCTTCTGGATATCCTCGTCGGTCATCTTGGCTTCTTTGCCCAGACCGTCGGTGACGCCCTTCAGGATCACGGCATTGTCCAGCTTGATGCCGAGCTCCTGCTGGCGCTCCAGGGTATTGGCGATATAACGACCCATGGAGAGGCCAATTGCATAGCCGGATTGCTCTTCAAAGCTCTTGGCTTCAGCCTTGGGGGCCTCTGCCGGCTTGCTGGCTTCTGCCTTGACCTCTGCGGTATTCGCAGCAGTCTTCTCGTCTTTTTGGCAAGCAGTCAGACCTACGGCAACCGCCGCAGCCAACAGGGACACCTTCAGAAAATTGTTCATCAGTTTCTCCAAAACTCTAAATACCGCTCTCGGTTCCTTCGTGAAATGAGAGGTTTATCGTGATAAGCGCCTTATACTAACGCCGTGATCGCAGGTAACGAAAGCATGAGACAGGAAAAATGATAAAAAGTGCCATTTATCTCGTCGCGGTTTGCCTGATACTGACAGGCTGCGAACAGAGCTCATCGCCGGACCGGCAACTGACCCTCGCCAGCCAGGGGCTGCTGAGCGCCGATCTGGCCAGTGACGGCAAGCAGGCCATCGTCTCCAGCCTGGGCCAGGGCACGGTAGTGTGGGACCTGGAGCAGGACAAGGAGCGCTGGCGCTGGCGCCAGTCCGGCAATCCGGACGACTTCGTCATCATTACCCGCTTCTCGGCGGACAACAGCCACGCCGTGACCGCCAGCCTGAATACCTTCGGGATCTGGCGCCTCAAGGATGGCCAGTCCCAAGGCTACTATTCGCTTCCTGAATCCAGGCTGAGGGACATCGCCCTCTCCGCCGACGGTCGCCAGGTGCTGATCGGCCGGGAGGACGGCAAGGCGGAGGTGGTGGACACCCGCACCGGCCGCAGATTGCAATTCCTCGGCCACACCGAGCAGGTCAACACAGTCGACATCTCCCCCAACGGCCGTTACGCCCTCACCGGCGGCAACGACTACAGCGCCTACCTGTGGGATACCCGCAGCGGCCAGGTGGTGTGGCGCTTCAACCACGCCGGCCGGGTGGTATTGGCCAGGCTCGACCCGAGCGGACGGCTCGCCTTCACCGCCGACAGCCGCCAGGCCAGCATCTGGGATCTGACAACCGGCAAGGAGCTGAGCCGGCTGCAATTCGACCACCGCTTCGAGGTCTACACCACGGCGCGCTTTGCCAACGACGGCAAGTGGCTCATCACCGGCGCCCCCTCCCGCCAGCTCTCCCTGTGGCAGGTGAGCGACGGCAGCCTGCTGCAGAGCTGGCGCGTCTCGCCCCATCCCAAGGTGAAACCACCGAGCGCAGTGGTCTACGGCGTGGCTTTGCGCGACAATAGCCACCTTGTCAGCGCCAGCTCCAGCGGCCTGGCCGAAATCTGGACTATCAAGTAAGGACCAAAAGGCCCATGAGTCAGCAATTAAACGATCGCCTCGAAACCCTGGAAAGCCGCCTCGCCTTCGCCGAATACACGGTGGAGCAGCTCAACGAGGAGGTCACCACCCAGGGGCGCGAGCTGGATCGGCTCAAGCATCGGATCCAGCTGCTGGTGGACAAGCTGCAGAGCGTGCAGCCAAGCCAGATCGCCAGCATGGCCGAAGAGACCCCGCCGCCGCACTACTGAGTACGCAGCCATAAAAAAACCCGCGCCAGGCGCGGGTTTTTTATCATCGGCAATGCCGTGATCAGTGCTGATGGCCCTTGCCACCGCAACCGCCGCCACCGCAGCAGCCGCCGTGACCATGGTCGTCGCCGTGGTCATGACCGTGATCGTGGCCGTGATGGCCACCGCCGCAGCAACCGCCGTGTTCATGGTCGTGACCATGATCGTGGTCGTGGCCATGATCGTGACCGCAACCACCGGCACCGTGCACGTGGCCGTGGGCCAGCTCTTCGGCAGTGGCGGCGCGCACGTCCTTGATCTCGACCTTGAAGCCCAGGGTCACGCCGGCCAGCGGATGGTTGCCATCCACCTTGACGAACTCTTCGGACACTTCGACCACGGTCACCGGACGGTGACCTTCGTCGGTCTCGGCCACAAAAGTATCCCCTTCAGACACTTCCATGCCGTCGAACAGCTCGCCCGGCACTTCTTGCACCAGGTTCTCGTCGTACTCGCCATAGGCCTGGCTCGGCGTCAGGGTGACGTCGAACGCCTCGCCCACGCTGCGCCCTTCCAGCTCGGCTTCGAGGCCAGAGACCAGATAACGGGTACCGTGCAGATACACCAGAGGCTCTTTACCGACAGTGGTGTCGATGACTTCACCGTGTTCGTCGGTGACCGTGTATTCCAGCGTAACCACGCTCAGGGGAGCTACTTTCATGTCAGGGATCCTGCGGATAGAAAAAAACGGGCCCAGAATACCTCAAAAAGGCAGACAAGCATATGGTGGGCCCGGCTCAGTCGTGATGAAAAAGCCAGCAGGGGATGGCAATGCAAAGCCGCCCGCCATCCCGTTGGCCGGCACTCATGGGAGTGAGCGGCGCGCTGGCCCGTGCAGACTGGCGGCCGCCATCAGCCCGAGGGATAGGCACCATCTGCGCTCTGCCCCTCCATTATTCCGGGCGAAACACCCCGATCACCTGCTCGGTCTCGCGGGTTACCCTGGCCACCTCGGCCTCGGTCTGCACCTGGGTGTCCCCGCACTCGACGCAGGTCACCTTCTCGACTCCATGCTCCATATACAGCATCATGGTGTCCATTTTGCCGCACGCCGGGCAAACAGCCCCGGCAATGAAGCGTTTTTTACGTCTGGTTTCCATTTTTGTTACCTCCAGGCAGCATCATATCAGGGTTTTTACATGCATCACGCCATCGAACATCAGCATTTTTTCACCCCCCATCTGCAAGTCGGCGTTCGCAAACGCGTGCCGGCAGGGCAACTGCTGCGGATTGCACGGGGTGCGGCACTGCTGCGACTCGGCGCCCATGAGCTGCTGCTGACGGCGGGAAACCACTTCTGGCTCTGTGCCGATGCCCTGGCCGCGTTCAGCCCGCTGGCCGGCTGCCGTTACGATCTGCTGACCTGCTCGGTGCGTGTCGACCAGCCCGCCCAGGCGGGCTGGCTGCAACCCGGCCCGCTGCTGGATCCCCTGTTCGACAGCCTGGCCGACTGGCAACGCCCCCGCGACTGGCACGGCGCCTACGGTCACCGGCTGCAGGTACTGCTCGACGAGCTACAGGGCTGCCCCATCCAGCCGCAGGCGGATGTTGCGCTGCAGACTGCCTGGCAGGGGCTGGCCGCTGGCCTGGCTGGTGGCAACGAGGCATGGCAGCAGGCGCTGGCGCAGCGCGGCCTCAGCGAGCCGGCACTAGCGGCCGATGCCCTGCGGGCGCAGTGGCAGCTGCTGCAGGCGGTGCGTCTGCTCAAGAGCGGCAGCAAGGCTCCTCAGGTGGCGAGCAAACTCGGTTACGAGGATGAGAGCACCCTCGATTGCGCCAGCCAGCAGTGGCTCGGCTGCCCGCTGGCAACCCTGCTCGCGGTCTGACCGCCCCCTCGCAGCTCGGCCCCCGGCGGTTCGCACCAGGGCGGATCGCCGCAATAAATGGATGAAATGAGTCCAGTTTTACGGCAAACGGTCGTTAATAACGGAAGGGCCATTTCTCCTATAATCCTTTATGCTAGGGGCCTGAATCGACTGATACCGTTTTGACTCACAGGACATCTGCCATGAAAAGCAAGGCCAACCAATCCCAGGGCATGTTGCTGTTTCATCTCTCGGCCAAGCAATCCTTCGCCATCGGCACCCTCAAGGTAAAAGAGATAGTGCCCTACACCCAGCTGACGGCCATGCCGCACTCGCACCCGACCGTGCTCGGTGCCGCCAGCATGCGTGGCACTACCATCCCGGTGATCGACATGGCCATGGCGGTGGGTTATCGCCCGATCAGCCAGGAAGAGATGCCGCACTGCTTCATCATCATCACCGACTGCCGCCGCACCCTGGTGGGCTTTCTGGTGCGCGGCATCGACAAGATCACCGAATGCAACTGGCGCGACATAGCGCCGCCCCCCGCCTCCCTCGGCCACAACGTGTTCGTGACCGGCGTGACCCGGGTCAATGACCAGCTGATCCAGCTGCTGGACGTGGAGCTGATCCTCTCCCGGGTCTACCCGGACGACCCCAGCCACCTCTACCCGGTGCTGACCGACGTACAGCGGGAGCGGATCAAGCCGATGCGGATACTGCTGGTGGATGACTCCTCGGTCGCCCGCCGCCAGCTGATGGCAGCGCTCGATTACATCAACATCCCCTACGAGGTGTGCACCAACGGCAAGGATGCGCTGACCCTGATGCAGACCCGGGCCGCCCAGAAGACTCCCATCGACATCCTGGTGAGCGACATCGAGATGCCGGGGCTGGATGGCTACGAGCTGGCCTTCGAGGTGCAGAGCGACGCCAAGCTGGCGGGGGCCTACATCATCCTGCACACCTCGCTCTCGAGCGAGATAAGCGTGGAGCGGGCCCACCAGGTGGGTGCTCACGAGGCGCTGACCAAGTTTGAAGCCAACGAGCTGATCCAGGCCATGCTGCGCGGTGCCGAGCACCACGACAGCCTGCCGGCCTGATCCCGACGGCGGGCAGCCCGGCTGCTCGCCGTTTCCTTTTCTGTCCCGGACCCAGCATGCTGATCGAAAGCCACTTTCACGCCCCCTGGTGGGCGCGCAATCCCCACCTGCAAACCATCCTGCCCAAGTGGCTGCGCCGCCAACCGGCCCGCTTCGTGGCCGAGCGCTTCGAGCTGGCGGACGGCGACTTCGTCGATCTCGCCTGGAGCGGCGAGATCAGCCGGGATGAGCGACCGCTCATCGTGCTGTTTCACGGGCTGGAGGGAAGCATTCACTCCCACTATGCCAAGGGGCTGTTCGCCCACCTGCAACGCCAGGGCAACGAGGCGGTGCTGATGCACTTTCGCGGCTGCAGCGGCGAGCCGAACCGGCTGCTGCAGGCCTATCACTCCGGTGCCATCGAGGATGCCCAGGCGGTGATCGCCGAGCTCGGCCGCCGCTTTCCCGGCAAGCCGCTCATCGCCATCGGCTATTCGCTGGGGGGCAACATGCTGGTCAATCTGCTGGCGCGCGCCTGCCCGAGCGAGCTAAAGGCGGCGGTGGTGATCTCGGCGCCGCTGCGGCTGGACAGCTGCGCCGATCGGGTCAATCAGGGCTTCTCGCGGGTTTATCAGCGTTATCTGCTGGGCACCATGCGCCACAACCTGCAGCAGAAGATCCGGCGGCAGGCGGCTGCCAGCGCCCGCTGGCAGCCGCAGCAGGTGCGCGCCATCGCCACCCTGCGCGAGTTCGACGAGCAGGTCACGGCGCCGCTGCACGGTTTTGACAGCGCCGATCACTACTACCAGCGCTGCTCGGGCCTAGGGATGCTGGCGCAGATCCCCATCCCCACCCTGGTGATCCACGCCGCCGACGATCCCTTCATGACCGAGGCGGTGATCCCGCAGGCGGAGCAGCTCTCCCCTATGGTGCGTTACGAGCTGAGCCGGCGGGGCGGCCACGTGGGCTTCCTGCACGGTACCCCTTGGCGGCCAAGATTCTGGCTGGAGGAGCGGATCAGCCAGTGGCTGCAGGAGCAGACTCAAGGTACGGGCCGGTAGCCATGGCGGCCGCTCTCTCACCTCATCGGCGGGCGGCCAGATAAATCCCTTGCGCTGGCCGACCACAGATAGACAATACCCGCTCTCTGGTAACGGAAGATGAAACCATGATAATCCCCTGGCAAGAGCTGGATGCAGACACCCTCAACAACCTGCTCGAGCACTTCGTGCTGCAGGAAGGCACCGAGTATGGCGAACAGGATGTCAGTCTGGCCGACAAGGTCGACGATGTCAGAGCTCAGCTGCAGCAGGGCGTGGCGGTGATCGTGTACAGCGAGCTGCACGAGAGCGTGAACATAGTGCCCAAGGCGACCCTCGACAGGGCGCAGGTGGACGACCTACCGCAATAGCCTGCCCATTGCCGTTGCGGGCCTGCCACCCTGGCCGCCCTTCTCCCTGTCTGTTCCCGCCGGATCTCCCCGCACCCGATAAAACAACATGGCCCTGCGCGACTGCGCAGGGCCATGTTGACTGGCATTGCTGCCATCTTGCCGAATCTTGTTCATGCCGGTTCTGCAAACACCTTGCGCCCCTAGCGCGGCCTGTCCTGTCTCCCCGATAGCAGATAACGACAAGGTTGACCGCAATAATTAAGCGCCGGGTCATATCGACAAAATAGAATAAATAAAGTGAAGCGCTTCACAATATTAAATTATGATGACAAAACTCGCCCTCACCATAAAAATAGTGAGAGCAATATCTCGCTTCAGCCAATATCCAGCAGATTAATCCGCCACACAGCTGATTATTGATGGCGGCCCAATATGACAAGATGTTATTTCATTACCGATTCGCCCCGGCCTATGGCGTAATAATGGAACCCATGATCTTTCATGCGACCCGGATCAAACAGATTGCGACCATCCACGATCAGGGGTCGCTTCAACGCCTGCTTGATGGCGGCAAAGTTGGGGGCCTTGAAATGGTTCCACTCGGTGCAGATCACCAGGGCATCCGCACCAAACAGGGCGGCCTCCTTGGTGCCCATCAAGCGCAGCTTGTCGCAGTTGCCGTAGATCTGCTGGGCCTCCTGCATCGCCTCGGGATCATAGGCCTGCACGATCGCACCGGCCTGCCACAGCGCCTCCATCAGGGCCCGGCTCGGCGCCTCGCGCATGTCGTCGGTGTTGGGCTTGAACGCCAGCCCCCACAGGGCGATGGTCTTGCCTGCCAGGGTCTCCCCTTCGGAGCGGAAGAACGCTGACAGCAGCTGAAACAGCCGCGATTTTTGCAATTCATTGACCCGCTCCACCGCCCGGATCAGCGGCGTGTCGTACTCCAGCTCCTGGGCCGTGGCCAGCAAGGCTTTGACATCCTTGGGAAAACAGGAGCCGCCATAGCCACAACCCGGGTAGATGAACTGATAGCCGATGCGCTGATCCGAGCCAATCCCCTGGCGCACCATCTCGATGTCGGCGCCGACCCGCTCGGCCAGTCCGGCCATCTCGTTGATGAAGCTTATCTTGGTGGCCAACATGCAGTTGGCGGCGTACTTGGTCAGCTCGGCGCTGCGCACATCCATGAACAGGATGCGGTCATGGTTGCGGTTGAACGGCTCGTAGAGCTCGCGCATCAGCTGACGGGAGGCCTCGTTGGCGGTGCCCACCACGATGCGATCCGGCCGCAGGCAGTCCTGGATGGCGGAGCCCTCTTTCAGGAATTCGGGGTTGGAGACCACGTCGAAGGCGAACGACTGATCCCGCTGCTGCAGGATGCTCTTCACCCTGGCGGTCACCTTGTCGGCGGTGCCCACCGGCACGGTCGACTTGTTGACTATGATGACGGGCCGGTCACGATGCCGGGCAATGGTTTCGGCCACCGTCAGCACGTGGCTGAGATCGGCGGAGCCATCTTCCCCCGGTGGCGTCCCCACCGCCAGAAACTGCACATCACCGTGTTCGACGGCCTGTACGGCATCCGTGGTGAACACCAGGGCGCCGCTCTTGATGTTGCGTTGCAGCAGGGTGTCGAGCCCGGGTTCATAGATAGGGACATGACCGTCCATCAGGGCAGCCACCCGCTGTTCATCGACATCGACACAGATGACCTGGTGACCGACGTCGGCCAGCACGGTGGCCTGAACCAGGCCCACGTAGCCACTTCCAAATACAGTAATGTTCATATTGATACAACCAGAATGTCAGAGAATTTGTAATTTGGAAAAACAGTAGGTTTAGGGGGTTATAAATATTTATCACACTACCTAAGATGTCCGCACCAGTTAATTGTTACCAGCTGTTTCTGGACCATTGCAGGCCCGCTTTTATATCCGTATGTTGAGTAAAACAGTTTGGGGGAGCCCAATTTAATGGGCACTGATTAATATTCTTTGTTGGATCTCATATGCAAGATTTTCTGCCATTTTCACGGCCAGCCATGGGCGATGCCGAGATAAGTGCTGTCTGTGATGTATTGAAATCGGGCTGGATCACCACGGGCCCGAAGAATCATGAACTGGAGCAGCAATTCTGCCACACCTTCGGTTGCCAGCATGCCGTCGCCCTCTGCTCCGCCACCGCCGGTATGCACGTCACCCTGATGGCGCTGGGCATTGGCCCGGGAGACGAGGTGATCACCCCCTCCCAGACCTGGGTCTCCACCATCAACATCATCACCCTGCTGGGGGCCGAGCCAGTCTTCGTCGACGTGGACCCGGATACCCTGATGACCAGCGCCGAGCTGATCGCCCCGCTCATCACCGCCAGGACCAAGGCCATCATCCCGGTGCACTATGCCGGCGCCCCCATCGACCTGGACCCCATCCTCGAGCTGGCCGGCCGGCACGGCATTCCGGTCATCGAAGATGCCGCCCACGCGGTCGGTACCCGCTATCGGGAGCGCTGGATCGGCGCCAGCGGCACCGCCATCTTCTCCTTCCACGCCATCAAGAACATGACCTGCGCCGAAGGGGGCATGCTGGTGACCGACGACAAGGCGCTGGCAGACAAGGTGCGGATGCTCAAATTCCACGGCCTGGGAGTGGATGCCTTTGATCGCATGAGCCTGGGCCGCAAGCCGCAGGCGGAGGTGATCACCCCGGGCTTCAAATACAACCTGGCCGACATCAACGCCGCCATCGCCCTGGTGCAGCTGGCACGCCTGCCCGAGCTCAATGCCAAACGGGCCGAACTGGTGGCCCGCTACCAGGAGCGGCTGGCCGGCCTGCCGCTGGCCCCCCTCGCCGTGCCAGGCTACCCCCACCTGCACGCCTGGCACCTGTTCATGGTGCGGGTCGATCCCGAGCGCTGCGGCCTCGATCGGGATCAGCTGATGCAGGCGCTGCAGGAGCGCGGCATCGGCACCGGTCTGCACTTTCGGGCAGCCCACACCCAGAAGTACTACCGCGAACGCTACCCGACTCTCAGCCTGCCCCATACCGAGTGGAACTCCTCACGCCTGTGCACCCTGCCACTCTTCCCGGACATGACGCTGGCCGACGTTGACCGCGTGGTCGCGGCCCTTATCGACATATTGGAGTAACCAAACGTGAACAACACTGACATCAAGCTGGTTTCGGTGGTCATCCCCGTCTACAACGAGGAGGCCAGCCTGCCCGTGCTGCTGAGCCGGGTCACAGCCGCCTGCGATCAGCTGTCGCAGGATTACGAGGTGATCCTCATCGACGACGGCAGCCATGACGGCTCCACCGAGCTCATCAGCGAAGCCGCCGCCCGCGAGGGCAGCAAGCTGGTCGGGGTGCTGCTCAACCGCAACTACGGTCAACATGCCGCCATCATGGCCGGCTTCGAGACCGCCAAGGGGGATCTGGTGATCACCCTGGATGCGGATCTGCAGAACCCGCCGGAGGAGATCCCCCGCCTGGTGGAGGCCGCCATGCAGGGCTACGACGTGGTGGGCACCATGCGCCGCAACCGCCAGGACTCCTGGTTTCGCAAGACCGCCTCCAAGCTCATCAACAAGTCGGTGCAAAAGGCCACTGGCGTGCACATGAGCGACTACGGCTGCATGCTGCGCGCCTATCGCCGCCACATCATCGACGCCATGCTCTGCTGCCAGGAGCGCAGCACCTTCATCCCCATCCTGGCCAACAGCTTCGCCCGCCGCACCATAGAGCTGGAAGTGGGCCATGCCGAGCGGGCCCATGGCGAGTCCAAGTACGGGCTGATGCACCTCATCAACCTGATGTATGACCTGGTCACCTGCATGACCACCACCCCGCTGCGTCTGCTCAGCATCGTCGGCAGCGTGGTGGCGGGTATTGGTTTCGTCTTCTCCATCCTGCTGATCCTGATGCGCCTGGTAATGGGCGCCGACTGGGCCGCCGATGGCGTCTTCACCCTCTTTGCCATTCTCTTCACCTTTGTCGGCGTGCAGCTGCTGGGCATGGGGCTGCTGGGAGAGTACATAGGCCGCATGTACACAGACGTGCGCGCCCGTCCCCGCTACTTCATCCACCGGATCGTGCGCACCGCCACCACCCCTTCGCAACAGGAAGCTGAATAATGAAAGTCGTCGTCTTTGCTTATCACGATATCGGTTGCACCGGCATCGAGGCCCTGCTCGAGGCAGGCTATGAGATCCAGGCCGTCTTCACCCACGCCGACGATCCGGGCGAGAACCGCTTCTTCGGCTCGGTCGCCCAGCTCTGCGCCGAGCACAACCTGCCGGTCTACTCCCCCGAGGACGTGAACCACCCGCTCTGGATCGAGCGCATTCAGGAGATGGCGCCCCAGGCCCTCTTCTCTTTCTACTACCGCAACATGCTCAAGCAGGCGATCCTCGACATCCCGACCGTCGGCGCCTTCAACCTGCACGGCTCCCTGCTGCCCGCCTACCGCGGCCGCGCCCCCATCAACTGGTGCCTGGTCAACGGCGAGACCGAGACCGGCATCACCCTGCACCAGATGACCGCCAAACCCGATGCCGGTGCCATCGTCGCCCAGCAGGCGGTGACCATTGCCGACGACGACACCGCACTGACCCTGCACGGCAAGGTGCGTCTCGCCGCCCGGGCGCTGCTGGAGCAGGAGCTGCCCAAGCTGCGCGCCGGCGACATCCGCCTCACCCCGCAGGATGAGAGCAAGGCCAGCTACTATGGCCGCCGCACCCCGGCCGATGGCGAGCTGCACTGGCACCGCCCGGCCCGCGAACTGCACAACCTGGTGCGCGCCGTCACCCAGCCCTACCCGGGCGCCTTCAGCTTCGCCGGTGATCGCAAGCTGACGGTGTGGAAGAGCCACTGGCTGGCCCAGCAGAGCGACAAGCAGCCGGGCACCATCCTGAGCCAGGAGCCGCTGCGCATCGCCTGCGGTGAAGGGGTGCTGGAGATAGTGGCCGGTCAGGCCGAAGGGGGGCTCTATGTGCGCGGCGCCCAGCTGGCCCGTGAACTGGGGCTGGTGGAAGGGATGAAAATCGGCGCCAAGGCAAGCAATGCCCTGCGCAAGGCGCGGCTGACCCGGGTGCTGATCCTCGGCGTCAACGGCTTCATCGGCAACCACCTGACCGAGCGCCTGCTCCAGGATGGCGGCTACGAGGTGTATGGTCTGGACATCGGCTCCAGCGCGGTGGATCGTTTCATCGGCCACCCCAACTTCCACTTCGTGGAGGGGGACATCAGCATCCACACCGAGTGGATCGAGTATCACATCAAGAAGTGCGACGTGATCCTGCCGCTGGTGGCCATCGCCACCCCCATCGAGTACACCCGCAACCCGCTGCGTGTGTTCGAGCTCGACTTCGAGGAAAACCTCAAGATCGTCCGCTACTGCGTGAAGTACCACAAGCGCATCATCTTCCCCTCCACCTCCGAGGTGTACGGGATGTGCGACGATCACAGCTTCGATGAAGACAGCTCCCGCCTCATCGTCGGCCCCATCAACAAACAGCGCTGGATCTACTCGGTCTCCAAGCAGCTGCTGGACCGCGTCATCTGGGCCTACGGCAAGAAGGAGGGGCTCAACTTCACACTGTTCCGTCCCTTCAACTGGATGGGGCCGCGTCTGGACAGCCTGGACTCCGCCCGCATCGGCAGCTCCCGCGCCATCACCCAGCTGATCCTCAACCTGGTGGACGGCACCCCGATCCAGCTGGTGGACGGTGGCGCCCAGAAGCGCTGCTTCACCGACATCGAGGACGGCATCGAGGCCCTGTTTCGCATCATCGAGAACAAGGGGAACCGCTGCGACGGCCAGATCATCAACATCGGCAACCCGGACAACGAGGCCAGCATCCAGCAGATGGCCGAGATCCTGCTCGCCAAGTTCGAGGCTCACCCGCTGCGCGACCAATTCCCGCCGTTCGCCGGCTTCAAGCTGGTGGAGAGCAAATCCTTCTACGGCGACGGCTATCAGGACGTCTCCCACCGCCGGCCGAGCATCTCCAATGCCCGCCGCCTGCTGGACTGGGAACCGACCATCGAGATGGAAGAGACCATAGGCAACACCCTGGACTTCTTCCTGCAAGGGGCTGTCACCACGGGAGTCGAGCATGACTGAGGTAGGTCTGCGGATCGACGTCGATACCTTCAGGGGGACCCGTGACGGGGTGCCCCGCCTGCTGCAACTGCTCGACAAGCATCAGGTCAAGGGGAGCTTCTTCTTCTCGGTCGGACCGGACAACATGGGGCGCCACTTGTGGCGCCTGCTAAAACCCCGCTTTCTACTGAAGATGCTGCGTTCCAACGCAGCATCCCTCTATGGGCTGGACATACTGCTGGCCGGCACCGCCTGGCCCGGCAAGTCCATCGGCAAGCAGCTCGGCTCCCTGATGCGCGACACCGACAGCGCCCATCACGAGGTGGGGCTGCACGCCTGGGATCACCACGGCTGGCAGGCCAACACAGGCCGCTGGGACGAAGCCGAGCTGATTCGTCAGACTCGGCTCGGGGTGGATGCGCTCAACCAGATCCTGGGGCGCGAAGTGGATTGCTCCGCCGCCGCCGGCTGGCGGGCCGACCCGCTCACCACCCAGGCCAAGGAGCAGTTCGGCTTTCGCTACAACAGCGACTGTCGCGGCAGCGGCCTGTTTCGGCCCCTGCTGCAGGATGGTCGCCCCGGTACCCCGCAGATCCCGGTCAACCTGCCCACCTTCGACGAGGTAGTGGGTCATCGGGTGACGGTCGACGGCTTCAACCGTTTCCTGCTGGATCAGCTGGCGACCCCACCGGCGCAGGGCCCCCACGTCTACACCATCCATGCCGAAGTGGAAGGGATCGTGATGGCGGATCAGTTCGATGCCCTGCTCGGCGACGCCAGGGCGCGCGGCATCCGCTTCGTGCCGCTCGGGGATCTGTTACCATCGGACCCGACCGGCTTACCTACCGGCCGGCTGGTGCGCGGCACCCTGCCCGGGCGGGAGGGCTGGCTCGGCTGCAAGGCCGAGGCCTGAGATGAATGACGCCACCTCGGGTGGCAGGACTAACCATCGCGCTAATCACACCATGCAACAGAGGATGTCATGACGTTGACCAAGTGGGCCCTGCCCCTGTTCTTTCTCTTCTTTTACCTGCTGCCGCTCGACCAGCGGCCGCTCTGGAGTCCGGACGAAAACCGCTACGCCGAAATAAGCCGGGAGATGGTGAGCACCGGAGACTGGGTGGTCCCCCACTTCCTGGGCCTGCGCTACTTCGAGAAGCCCATCGCCGGCTACTGGTTCAACAGCATCAGCCAGCAGCTGTTCGGTGACACCAACTTCGCCGTGCGCTTTGCCTCGGCCGCCGCCACCGGCCTCAGTGCCGTGCTGATCTTCTGGTTCGCCCTGCAGCTGTGGCAGTGCCGGCGCAAGGCGTTCCTCGCCGGGCTCATCTATCTGTCGCTGCTGATCGTCTACGGCATCGGCACCTACAGCGTGCTGGACGCCATGGTGACCCTCTGGCTCAACGCCGCCATGGTGAGCTTCTACATCATCCGCAAGGAGGGCTCCCTTGCCAGCCGGGTCGGTGGCTATCTGCTGTTCGGCCTCGCCTGCGGCATGGGCTTTCTCACCAAGGGCTTCATCGCCCTGGCGGTGCCCGTGGTGGTCATAGTGCCCTACGTCATCTATCAGCGCCGCCTGCTCGAGCTGGTGCGCTTCGGGCCGCTGGCCATCCTGAGTGCGGCCCTGCTGGCAGCCCCCTGGGCCATCGCCGTGCACCTGCGCGAGCCGGACTACTGGCACTACTTCTTCTGGATTGAGCACATCCAGCGCTTCGCCGCCGACAACGCCCAGCACAAGTCCCCCTTCTGGTACTACCTGCCCATGGGACTGCTCGGCACCCTGCCCTGGCTCGGCCTGCTGCCCAGCGCCCTGCGCAAGGGCTGGCAGGAGCGCAAGATAAACCCGGAGACCCTCTACCTGCTGGCCTGGGTGGTGTTGCCCTTCCTCTTCTTCAGCGTGGCCAAGGGCAAGCTGCTCACCTACATCCTGCCCTGCTTCGCCCCGCTGGCCATGCTGATGGCCGCCAGCGCCGTCGATCTGCTCAAGGAGGGGAAAGAGCGGGCCTTCAAGGTCAACGCCTGGCTGAACGGCCTGTTCGGCCTCATCTGCCTGATCGTGATGGCGGTGCTGGCCTTCTCCCCCCGTCACGCCGTCTATGGCGAGGAGGATCACGGCGCGCTGGCGGTGGCCATGGTGATCTTCGCCGGCTGGAGTCTGCTTGGTTTCGTTCAGCTCAAGGCCATCAGCCAGCGCTGGACCCTGAGCGCGCTCTGCCCCATGGTGCTGGCCATCGGCCTGCCCTGGGCACTGCCGCAATCGCTGATCGACTCCAAGCTGCCGGAGCGCTTCATCGAGGCCAACCAGGCCGTGCTGATGAAGTCAGGCACCCTGCTGGCCAACGACGTGGGGCTGGCCTCCTCCCTCGCCTGGGGCACCCGGCGCAGCGAGATCAACCTGTTCGACAGCAAGGGGGAGGTCCATTACGGCCTCGGCTACCCGGATGCAGCGGGGCGCTACGTGGCCCGCGCCGACTTCCCGGCCTGGCTGGCACAGGCGCGTAAAAATGGCCAGGTGGCCCTGCTGATGAAGACGGATCGCGACGGCAACACCGGGCCCGTGCCCCCCGCCGACGAGACCATCGTCAGCCACCGGCTGACCCTGCTCATCTACCACGGGGCCCAGTGATGGACATACTGCTGCTGTTGCTGGTGTGCCTGCTGACCTGCAGCGGCCAGATGCTGCAAAAGCAGGCGGTCATCAGCTGGCAGCGCCGCCCCTGCAACCACTGGCAGAAGCTGCGTTCCCCCTGGCTCATCGCCAGCGTGGCGGCCCTCGGCTGCGGCATGCTGCTCTGGATCTACCTGCTGCAGCGGCTGCCGCTCGGCATGGCCTACCCCATGCTCAGCATCAATCTGGTGCTGGTGCTGGTGGGCTCCAGACTGTTCTTTCACGAGCAGATCAGCTACCACAACTGGCTGGGGGTGGGCGCCATCATAGTGGGTGCCCTGCTGCTGGGAGGTTTGCTATGAGCAGCTGCCATCAGCAGGCGCTGAAGGGGTATCTCTACGTGCTCGGCAGCATAGTGCTGGTGACGGTGGCCCAGCTCGGCATGAAGTGGGGGGCGATCCAGTTGCCGGCCTGGCAACCGGATCTCGCCCTGATGCTGGCCCATCCGCTGCCGCTGCTGGTGATCCTGGCCGGCATCGGCTGCTATGTGCTGTCGCTGCTCTGCTGGCTGGCGGCGCTGCACTCCACCCCGCTCAACATCGCCTACCCCCTGCTCAGCACCAGCTATGCGCTGGTCTACCTGCTGGCGGTCAACATTCCGCTCTTCGCCGAGCCGCTGGAGCCGGGCAAGGCGCTCGGGGTGCTGTTTATCCTGCTGGGGGCCGTGCTGGTGGGGATCAAGCCTGCGGCTGGCAACAAGCAGGCAGACTAGTTTTTCTCTTGTTTGTCGCAAGGGCTGCCATGGCAGCCCTTTTTTCGTCTGCCGCCGATGCTGGCACGCCAGCGAAGCAGTTGCGCGGCGGTACTGTCAGACCGCACACTTGACCGTACTCGGAACATGCCCTTATAACGGAAACTCCCAAGGAAGAGAGAATTCTATGTCGGCCAAGCATCCCATCATTGCGGTTACCGGTTCGTCCGGTGCCGGCACCTCCACCTCCACCATCGCCTTTCGCTCCATGTTTCATCAGCTCGGTTATCAGGCGGCCGTGGTGGAAGGGGACAGTTTTCACCGCTACACCCGCCCGGAAATGGACGTGGCGATCCGCAAGGCACGCGAACAGGGGCGCCACATCAGCTATTTCGGTCCCGAGGCGAACGACTTCGGCCTGCTGGAGAGCTTCTTCCAGGAGTACGGCCAGAACGGCAGCGGCCAGTATCGGCGCTACCTGCACAGCTTCGACGAGGCGGTGCCCTTCAACCAGATGCCGGGCACCTTCACCCCCTGGCAGAACCTGCCGAACGACACCGACCTGCTGTTCTACGAGGGGCTGCACGGCGGCGTGGTCACCGAGGATCACAACGTGGCCCGCCACGTGGACTTTCTCATCGGGGTGGTGCCCATCGTCAACCTGGAGTGGATCCAGAAGCTCATTCGCGACACCTCGGAGCGCGGTCATTCCCGCGAAGCGGTCACCGACTCCATCGTCCGCTCCATGGACGACTACATCAACTTCATCACCCCCCAGTTCTCCCGCACCCACATCAACTTCCAGCGGGTGCCGACGGTGGACACCTCCAACCCCTTCAGCGCCAAGGTGATCCCGAGCCTGGACGAGAGTATGCTGGTGATACGGTTTCGCGGCATCAAGCAGGTGGACTTCCCCTACCTGTTGTCGATGATCGACGGGTCCTTCATGTCGCGGATGAACACCATAGTGGTGCCGGGCGGCAAGATGGGCTTCGCAATGGAGCTGATCCTGCGCCCGCTGATCCAGCAGCTGCTCGAAACCGGCAAGATCACCTGAGCCAAGGAGCTGACGATGCGGTTAGCATTTATCTCTGTGGGATTGGCCGCCCTGCTGGGCGGCTGCAGCAGCGGCCCCGCTGCACCGACCCTGGAGGCGGGCACCATGGTGGTGCGCCCGGCGGCCAGCTGGCCGTTCGGGGCGACACCGCGCTATGCGCTGGCCGAGCAGTTCCAGTATGCCGGCGACAGCGCCGAGGGCTGGCTGGAGCCGGTCCAGCAGGCGGTCAACCAGGCGCTGGGCAGCAAAGGGTGGCAGAGCGTGCCCCTCGACGAGGCCGACCTCTGGGTCGCCATCGGGGTGGCCGGCAGCAAGGATCTGAGCGACGGCGAGATCTTTGCCCGGCTCGGCATGACGCCCGGGCTGCAGGCCAAGGCCGATGCCCGCAAGGGGACCCTGGCCATAGTGCTGCTCGACCGGCGTACCCAGCAGGCGGTTTGGAGCAGCGCCATCTCCCTGGCCAGCGACGTGGCCATCGCCGAAGGGGATCGCCAGCAGCTGAGCCGGCAGCTGGCTGCCAAGATGCTCGACTCCCTGCCCACCCGCTGAGCTCTTCCTTTGAATGCAAAACGGCCTGCATCAAGCAGGCCGTTGCGATCACACCATGACAGTCACTTGCGCTGGCAAGTCAGCAGGGTTACCCCTTTCTGGCTGAGGATGGCCTGCTTCTCCTGGTTCCAGAAGGTGGTGACACCGTCGGAATACTTGGCACCGGACTCCGCCTCGACCCGGCCCAGCTTGTGGTAGACGCCGGCATAGGGGAACTGCACCATGTCGGCCTGGGCGTCATAGGTCACGGCCAGCATCTCTTCACCACACTGGTACTGGTTGAACTGGTATTGGGTCGGCTGCGGCATGCTGCAGGCCGCCAGTCCCAGCAGGGGGAGCAACACTATCATTTTTTTCATTGCACTTTCCTTATGTCATGGCGTTATTCGATCGGAATAATCACGGCTATCAGGCTTCAACAATTTGATAACTATGGGTAATTTCTACCGCTTTTTCCAACATCAGGGAAACTGAACAATATTTTTCCATCGACAGATCCACCGCGCGGGCCACCTGTTTCTCGGCCAGCCCCTTGCCGGTCACCACGAAGTTGAGGTGGATCTTCTCGAACACCCGCGGTACCGAGTCAGCCCGCTCTCCGGCCAGCTCCACATGACAGGCGGTCACGGATTGACGCGCCTTCTCCAGAATGGAGACCACATCAATTGAGCTGCAACCACCCACCGCCAGCAGGATCATCTCCATCGGGCTGGCACCCTCGCCGGGGTTGGCGCCGTCCAGGATCACCTGGTGACCGGACTCACTCTCGCCCACAAACTTCATGCCTTCCACCCAGCTGACCTTGGCTTTCATTTCACTTTTCCTCTTGATGACGACAGATCTGACCGACATAGCATACCCCAGACGGCGCGACAGCGGCACATATCCGCCATTTTCACGAACTTCCGGGCTAACTAGATCAAAATCAACATCTGATGCCCCCAGCTTCCTTACAATGGCGAACGGAGCGCAGCAGGGGTTGCAAGGGGAGCTGGCAAAAGCCCTCAAAGCCTTGTCAGCACAGACAAAGGCTCTTATCCTACTGCGACTAATACAAGGAATGGCAAGGTTGGCAGCTTGCCCGGACGCACGAGTCCATAAAAAGACACTACAGAGGAATTCTCATGGTCATTGGCAAACCGCAAAGCGATCCCACCCTGGAATGGTTCTTGTCGCACTGCCACATTCATAAGTATCCCGCCAAGAGCACCCTGATCCACGCGGGTGAGAAGGCGGAAACCCTCTACTACATCGTCAAGGGCACTGTGGCCGTCTTGATCAAGGACGATGAAGGCAAGGAGATGATCCTCTCCTATCTGAACCAGGGCGACTTCCTGGGCGAGATGGGCATGTTCGAGGAGAACGAGAATCCCGAGCGTTCCGCCTGGGTGCGTGCCAAGGGCTCCTGCGAAGTGGCCGAGATCTCCTACAAGAAGTTCCGCCAGCTGATCCAGGTCAACCCGGAAATCCTGATGCGCCTCTCAGGCCAGATGGCCAAGCGGCTGCAGCACACCAGCCAGAAAGTCGGCAACCTCGCCTTCCTGGACGTGACCGGCCGGATCGCCCAGACCCTGCTGAACCTGGCCAAACAGCCGGATGCCATGACCCACCCGGACGGCATGCAGATCAAGATCACCCGTCAGGAGATCGGCCAGATCGTCGGCTGCTCCCGCGAGACCGTCGGCCGGATCCTCAAGATGCTCGAAGAGCAGGAGCTGATCTCCGCCCACGGCAAGACCATAGTGGTGTTCGGCACCCGCTGATCCCCGCTACTGGCGGCCCCGCACTGGGCCGCCGGATAAAGAAGGCTGCCACGGCAGCCTTTTCTGATCGCCTCCCCTATAATCCCGAACGCCCCTGCCAGCACGGCTTTCGCCAAGAGAGATCCTATGCACCTTCAATGCCCCATTTGCCGCAGCCCCCTTCAGCTGCATGACGCCTCCAAGGGGCGCTACTGCGCCAACAAGCACCACTTCGATCCCGCCCCGGAAGGCTATCTGGATCTCATTCCCGGCAAGAAGAACCCCAAGGACAGCGACAGTCGCGCCCTGATGCGCGCCAAGCGCCACTTCCTGGAGCAGGGCCACCAGCTGCCGCTGGTCGAGGCGATGGCCAGCCTGCTCGCCTCCCTCGAACCACGCGAGCTGATCCACCTGGGCTGCGGCGAGGGCTACTACTGCCGCGCCCTGGCCGAACGGCTGCCGGGCTGGCAGTTTGCCGGCGTCGACATCGCCAAGAACACCATCTTCGCCGCCAACAAGGCGCAGCCGGAGGGTCAGTTCGTCATCGCCGATCCGGCCCGCGCCCCCATCATGCCGGGTACGGCCCAGCTGCTGCTGGTCAACGATCTCAAGGTCAAGACCGAACTGCTGGTCAACTGGCTGGCACCGGGCGGCTATCTGCTCTACCTGCAGCCGGGGCCGCGCCATCAGTGGCAGCTGAGGGTCAGCCTCAACCCGGTCAGCATGGAACACCCGCTGAGCTGGCCGAGCCTGGCCGGCCTCGACCCCATGGGTCAGCTGCGCTGCCAGTTCAGCATGCAGATGGATCAGGGCCTGCGCGAGCACATTCTGGAGACCAGCCGCCTCGGCTGGCGGGCCAGCGGCGAGCAGCGTCACGCCTTCACCCACCAGGGGCCGGACGCGCTGGAGCAGGATCTGCTGCTGAGCCTGTGGCAAAAGCCGCTGTGAGCGCATTCACCCCATGAAAAAAGGCCCTGACGGGCCTTTTTTATTGCGCAGAATCGCCGTTACAGCTTGATCCAGGCATCGCTCCAGGCCGTGCCCTTGCCGGGCTCATAGGCCCAGGCCGCGCCGGCACACCAGCCGGTGTAGGGATGGGGTTTGCACTGGTAGTTGCCCCCCAGGTTGCTCACCTTGTCACCGGCTTTGTAGGCAGTGCCCTCCTTGTAAGGCGGGTTGCCATCCGGCGGCGTGGTACCGCCGCTGCCCTTGATCAGGATCTCGTGGGTGGCGCTGCGGCTCAGTCCCTTGTCGTCGGTCACCTTGAGCACGAAGCCGTAACGGGTGTCGCTGGCCGGGGTCGGCGGCAGGGTGGCACTCAGAGTGGACTGGGTCAGATCCGAGGCGCTGGCCCCGGCCGGCAGGGTCCAGGCGTAGCTGAGTGGCTTGCCTTCCGGATCGCTCGAGCCCTGGCCGGAGAGCAGCACGGTGGCGCCGCCCAGCGCCTCGCTCGGGCCGCTGATGCTGGCCACCGGCGGCAGGTTGGTGCCACCGCCGTTGTCCTCGATCACCACCTCGGGGAAGAAGTGCTGCACGCAGCGGCTGTAGTCACGCTCCTTGAAGGCGCTGAAACGGGTCTGGTAGCCCACCAGCTTGCAGGCGTAGCTCTTGCCACCGTTGGGGTTGCCCGGTACATAGCTCCAGTCGTTCTCCCAGTAGATGGGCAGGGCGCCGGCACCGGCCTCGTCGAACACCTTCATGTTCTTGCAGCCGAGCACCTCGTCGGCGGGCACCGGCACCCCCAGATACTGGGCCTGGGCCTGGTAGTAGGTGATCCGGTTCTGGGACTGGGCATGTTCGGCCGCACCGCCGCACTCCACCCCGCCGTTGATGATCTGGGTGGTCACCCCGAAGCCCGGCACCAGGCCGTTCTGCCGATCGTGGGCATTGGGCTGCCAGGTGCCGTCGACCACGTGCAGCATGGAGGGCTTGGGCGGCTGCGGGTAGACGAAGAAGAAGACGGCGCTGGCCAGGTTGAGCCAGGTGTCCGCCACTTTTTCCGGGTTGTCCAGCAGGGTGCGCACAGTGCCGAACATGGCCTCGGAGAAGGGGCCGTAGTTGTAGTTGTACGACAGCTGCTTGGCACCGCGACCGAAGTAGCTCTTGAACTCGCCGTTGTCGAACTTGCCGCACGGCCACTGCTGACCCTGCCACACCTCGGGGTTGCACTCGGCGTTGTAGCCGCCGCGCATCTGCTCGGTCCAGCCCATCTCGCGCACCCACACCAGCCCCTGGCGCCACTCGGGCTCGGGTCGCCAGTTCTCGTGGCCGCCGGTCTCCTGGGCGAAGTGGGCGAACATGGTGGCCAGCGACTTGCGGCAGATGGCCTCGGCGTTGCGCCCGTCGCTGTAGTCGCCACAGAAGGCCGGGAACTTGGCCACCGCCTGCAGGAAGCCGCGATAGGTGTACTCCGGCGCCCGCAGCGGGAACAGGAAGTTGAACTGCGATTCGCCGAGCAGCCCCTCCACCCGTTTGACGTTGGCGGGGTTGAGCGGCAGGCCGGGGGCCACCGCCTCGACCACGGCATTGTCGCGGGTGGCGATGGAGGCCTTGACCGCCGTCATGGCCGGGAAGTCGGTGAGCGCCTGCTCCCTGGCATCCAGTTCGCTCTGGCTCAGGTAGACGGGGCTGCCATCGGCGGTACCGCTGCCGCCCTGCTCAGGCGGAGTGACCCCCCCTCCGCCGGCGGGGGGCGTCACCTCACCCTCCCCCATCAGCGCCCACGGCGAGTCCCACTCGTTGGCCACCTGCACTCCCGGGCTCTGGCCCGGATTGGCATACCACTTGGCCTCGTAGATCTGGCCGTTGAAGCTGACCTGGCTGCCGCCGGCATAGCCCTGATTGATGTCATAAGGGGTGGCGGCCCACAACTGGCCACTCAGACAGAGCGCGGCCAGCAGGGTGGCCACAGAGGACTTTCTTGTCATCATATTTACCTCTTGCTAGAGAAGGGCGGGGCTTGGCCCCCGCCCGTGGCACCTCGCGTTGCGCGAGGCGAAAAGGGATCAACGCGTCGTCAGCGGCATGCCGTTGACCGTGTAACCGAGCCCGGCCGGCGCAGACGCAAGCTGGGCCCCGGCCTGTGACTGGTTGCGGCACAGCACGCTGGCGCTGCGCGGCTCGCTCGCGGTCGGCACGTTGACGTGGAACTTGTTCATCACGCTGGCGTTCAGCCTGTGGTTGGCCAGCTTGAAGCGCAGCAGACCGTCGCGGGTCTCCACCTGCAGTTGGCAGTCGCTGTTGCCGAGCCGCTCGCCGTCATCGCCATAGGCAAAACCGTAGGCGCCGTGCAGCGCCGGGTAGAGGTAGCTCGGCAGCTGACCCTGCGGGTCGTAGTAGCCGACCAGGGTGGTCACCGGCACGCCGAAGGCGGCAGGCTTGCGATCTACCGCCAGATCCGCCGGCGCCCCCTCGTTCCAGCGGCTGCCGTCGGAGGTGTAGCTCTTCTTGAAGCCGCGCGAGACGGTGATCTGCTGACCGTTGATGAAGAGGGTGCTGTTGTAGCCGGCATTGTGGTCGATGCTGACGATGCGGCCGCGATTGACCGCCGAGGCCGCCGGCAGCTGGATGTTGCGGGTCCAGTTGCCATCCCACATGGCCACCTTGACCAGATCGTACTCGGCCAGCAGGGCGGCCAGCCTGACCTCACCCAGGTCGCTCACCGGCGCGGTGATCTGCTCGGCGAGAGTGACCCGGTGGCGGTAGGGCTCCATCTTCGCCTGGCTTTCGTTCCACTTGCTGAAGCCGGTGGGCGAGCTGGCGTCAAACACCGCCTTGCTCTCGAGGAAGCGCTGGATGATTGCCGCCGAGTTGGGGGTGTAGAGGGTGAAGCGGTTGAAGCCGGAGAGCGGCTCGCCGCCGGCCATGGCGTCGAAGCCGAACTTGCGGCCATCAAACGGGGCCTGGCACTGGCCGTCCAGGCAGGCGCTCTGGCCGCTGCGGCTCGCAAAGAAGTTGGGGATGAAGCGGTTCTTGTCGCCATCCCAGCCCCAGGTGGCGTTGATCTGGTCGGCGCTGCGGTGCACCGAGCCGGCAAAGCCGCCCACGTAGTGGCCAAGGCCGTAGTTGTGGCCCACCTCGTGGCTGAACTCGTTGCCAAGGGAGGCGTCCAGGGTGACGATGCCGCCCCCGCCGGAGCCGCCATGCACCTGCACCCCGTTGGCGTACTTGCCGCGGCTGTTGTGGGCCGCCAGCTGGGCCACCACGTAGGGGTGGCTGCTCTCCCCCTCCCCGGCGGTGCTGTTGATGCCGTAGTTGGCGTTGTCGATGCCAAGGGAGATGAGCTCCTTGCCGATGCGCTGGCGCATGGTGCCGCTGTGCCAGCCCCCCTCGCTCGGATCAAAGTCGGTGAGCAGGGTGCCATCGGGCAGCATCACTTCCGGCAGCGCCAGCGGCGCATACTGGCTGACGACGAGGCGGCTGGCGGGAATGGTCTGGAAATACTCCCGCTGGGCCTCTTTATCGTTGGCAAAGGCGAACTGGTCGCGCGGGCTGGTCAGCATGCCGATGTCGATGGTGTGAATCAGCAGCTCCCCCGGCGCCCCCACCTTGAGGTCGGTCAGCTCGCCGCTCAGATCCCCCTGGCTCAGGCGCAGGGTGAGGCCGGGCATGATCCACTCGGCCGGCAACACGGCGCTCCAGGCGTCGCTGGCATAGGTGATGCCGTTGTTTTCCAGCTCGCCATCGCGGATCCACTGGCCGCGCACGAACTTGAACTGCTGGCTCTGGCCGCGGGAGAGGGTCACCTGACGGCCGCTGAAGTAGACGGTGGAGTTGTAGCCGGCATTGGAGGCGAGGCGCACCATCTTGCCCTCCAGGCTCGCATCGCGGGGCAAGAAGATGTCGCGCACCCAGCGGCCGTCGGCGGTCTGGATGGTGACCAGGGCATGGGGCTGCAGCTTGCCGAGCAGGAAGGCACCGCTCGGATCGCTCAGCCTGGCCAGCTCGCTGCTGCTGTTGATAAGGGTGCTGGTGCCGGGACCCGGGGTGAAGTCTACCCCCTCCGCCGGCGTTCCTTCCAGGTAGTAGGCGGTCTTGGGCAGGCGGGAGGGCGGCTCCAGCGTGAGGCTGCCGAGCAGCTTGCCGGCGCCGTCGCGGGCCTCTAGCGCCAGCGGCGCCTCGTTGCCGGCCTGCTGCGGGCGTACCAGCAGCAGGCTCTTGCGCAGGGCGGTGAGGCGGGGCTGGTTGTCACCCTCCCGCGGGTGGGCGGGCAGGATCTGGCTCTGGGCAAACTGGACCCCGGCCAGCAGCGATCCCTGCAGATCGTTCTGCGGGTGGGTGGTGTCAAAGACCAGTGGTGTGGGTGGCTGAACGGCGGCCAGCAGCGGGCCGCTTGCCAGGGCTGCGCCGATCAGGCAGGCAAGACGTGTGGTGCATGTGGTCATGGTGGTGCTCTTTTGTTGTTATGGGGGAAAAGGAGGGGCATGTCCTGCATGCCCCTGTGGATGGTGAATTATTTGCAGCTGGCGGCGCCGATGTCCTGCCAGACGTCGTGCTTGCCTGGCTCGTTGCCGCGGGTCCAGTACTGGGCCTTCCACTGGCGACCGTTGTGGCTGGTCACGTCACCTGCGTTGTAGGCAACGTTGGCATCCCAACCCAGCTGCACCTGGCTTATCAGCTTCCACTGATCGGCGCTGCGGCTCGGCTCATTGCCCTGGGTCCAGTACTTGGCCTGCCATACCAGCTGGTTGTGGCTCACCTTCTCGCCACCGTTGTAGGTGGTCGCGGCCTTCCAGGCCGGCCAGTTGGCGGCATCCGGATCGGTGGCATTGCAGTCGCCACTACCGCTGACCGGGGTCACGGTGAGGCGGGTAGCGGCCTGTGCATCCAGTGCGCCGTCGGTCACGGTGACGGTGAGGTCATAACCGGTCTCCACGGTGACGCTGGGGCCGGTCACCACCAGGGTCTTGCTGTTCTGACCGCTGGCGGTGAGCCCGGCCGGCACGCTCCACTGATAGCTCAGGGTGTCGCCATTGGGATCGCTGGCGTTGGCGGTGATGCTCACCTGCTTGCCGGCCTGCACCGAGACCTTGTCCTGCACGGTGACGACCGGCGGCAGGTTGGGCTGTGGCGCCTTGTTGGTCACCACTACCTGATCCTTGGCGCTGAGGTTGTGGTCATCGGTCACGGTCAGCTCGAACACCAGATTGACGTCCTGGCTCACCGCATCGACGGCCACCTTGGCCTTGGCCTGGCTGGCGTCGCTCAGGGTCGCCTTGGGACCGGAGATCTGGGCCCAGCTGTAGCTCAGTACCGCCCCTTCCGGATCGCGGGAGGAGGAACCGTCCAGCACCAGCTCGGCCGGCCCGGTCACCGCGAGATCGGTGCCGGCATTGGCCACCGGCGGCTTGTTGACCGGCGGTGTGCTATCGCCGTGGCCCAGCCCCTCGTGCATGGCGTTGAGAATGTCGCCGTTGTCGGCGTCGATTTCCCAGGCGAACATGCCGCCGAGCTGGTTGGCCAGCACGTACTGCCCCTTGGCCTTGACCGAGCGCTCGTCATCAAAGGTGATGAGCTCGCCAGTGGAAGCCTTGAACACGGACGGTGCCTCGGCCACTTCGTCATAGCTGTACTGCCAGTCGCCGGCCATCTTGCCCTTGGCGATGCCGCGATAATCGATGACCCCCTTCTCCCAGACCCCTTCCGCCTCGGTGCCCGCAATCGGGCCGGTGGCGGTGCCGGTGAAGGGGTTGTTGCCCTGATACCCGCTGACGCCGGTCCAGCCGCGGCCATACATGGCGGCCCCCACCACCACCTTGCCGGGCTCGACGCCCTGACCCAGCAGCGCCTTGACCCCCTTGTCGGTGGTGTACTTGGTATTGGGATCCCAGCTCGACTCGTAGAGCGCGGTCTGGTGACCCAACCCGGTGTTGGTCCAGGCGCCGTTGAAGTCGTAGCTCATCAGGAAGATGTGATTCATGTATTGCTGGGCGGCGCGATAGTCCACCTTGGCAATCTTGTCGCCGCCGGCACTGATGGCGGAGGTGAGCTCATAGGTGCGGCCCGTCTCTGCGCTCAGCTCGTCGAGCATGGCGCGCAGCTCCTTCATCAGCAGCACGTAGGTTTCGCCGTCGGAGGGGCTGCCGAGGTTGGGGTTGGCCCCGAGGCCACCCGGGAATTCCCAGTCGATGTCCACCCCGTCGAAGAATTTCCAGGTCTGCAGGAACTCCTTCACCGAACCGACGAAGGTGTCGCGCTTGGCCTTGTCACCGAAGAAGAAGAAGGGATCTGAGAGGGTCCAGCCACCGATGGAGGGGAGGATCTTCAGGTCCGGATAGGCCTTCTTGAGCGCCATCAGGTTGCCGAAGTTGCCCTTGTAGGGTTCGTCATAGGCGGTGAGATTGCCCTGCCCCATCTGGATGGCGGCCCAGGGATCGTGGATGGAGACCTTGAAGTCCTCACGCCCGGCACAGGAGCGCTGCAGCGCCTCGAAGCTGCCGGAGATCTCTTTGAGGCTGTCGTTGATGCCGTTGCCACCGCAGATCGGGGTGAAGCCATAGAGGATGTGGGTCAGGTTCTGGGCCGGGATCTTGTCCACGGTGAACTTGCGACCATAGACCCCCCACTCCACGTAGTAGGCCCCCATCACCTTGCCGGTCTTGTTGACGTAGGGCTTGTTGTTCTCCTTGAGCGGCGCCTTGAGCGGCAGCAGGTGGCTGCCGTCGGTGTCGGCCACCAGGATCTCTTTCTTGTCGGAGAGGGTGCAGCCGTCGGCGTTGCACAGGGCCACCTGCATCTGGTAGCGGCCCCCCTGGGTGACCTTGAAGTTGGCGGTGCCGGAGGCGGACGCAGCGCCGGACCACACCTCCTTGCCGTCGAGCAGCACCTTGGCGGTCTGTCCGACATCACCGGACCAGAGGTTCCAGCTCACGCTGACCGGGGCACCATCCTTGTGAACCGTCACCAGCTTGTTGTAGGAGGTGGCGGCCTGGTCCACTTCGACGATGGCGAACTTGGTTTCGCCCCAGCCGATGGTGGGTTTACCGGGGGCGGCAGCGAAGGCGGAGGAGGCGCAGAGCCCCCCGACGATCAGTGCCAGTACGGAGGGTTTTGGACTTAACATAGTTGAATATCCTTATTTCGTTCTTGGAATAGATAACGAAAAAGGCAACGCAACCTGACAGGTAACGCAGACAACATCGCACCATGGCTTGGCCCATGGACGAAACAACCTGTGGTGGCCCCGCTATCTTAGGTACCGCTGACCCTTAGACCGGAAGCTTTGCGTCCCGGACTTTCGTCCGGTTTGCCTTTTGCACAACTTGATTTGCGATAAAAATAATCGCGACCTGACTATAAGGGAGTCAAAGGAGAGAGGGCAAACCCCTGATTGATTATTAATAAGTCACTTTTTACCGGTTTTGAGCCTCAAACGAGAAGAAAAGGCACATTTCCGGGTCGGAAAGTGCCGATCTTGCCACTTGAGGGCTGCCGATTAAAAATCGGACGAATTCCCGGATTCGTGATCACCATCAAGTTTGGCCGGCCGCAAGATGCTGTTCATCAGCGCCCGCAGCTTGAGGGGTTTGACCGGTTTGCTGATGTAGCCGTAACCGTGTTCGCGGATCTGCGCCTGCAGCTCGCTCTTGCGATCCGCACTGATGATGATGCCGCCGATGTGGTTGCCGTGAGCGAGGCGCAGCATGTGCAGCGCCTGCAATCCGGTCTTGCCGTCATCCAGATGGTAATCGGAGAGCACCAGCTGCGGCAGGAAGCCGCCGGCGATGAGATCCTCCGCCTGGGCCTGGCTCTGGGCGCACACCACCTCGCAGCCCCAGCGCCCCAGCAGTGACTGCATGGCGATCAGGATATCGCTCTCGTTGTCGATGCAGAGCACCCGGATCCCCTCCAGTTGGCTGTCGCGCTGGGCGGGGGCCGCCACCTGCGTCGTTGCGACAGGACGGGTCGCCAGGTTGAGGGTGACGGCAAACACCGAGCCCGCCCCCGGCCAGCTGCGCAGGGTCAGGTTGTGGCCGAGCACCAGGGCGATGCCGCGAGCGATGGCAAGGCCGAGCCCCAGTCCCTGCTCCCGCGCGGTGCGGGAGTGATCGAGGCGGGAGAACTCGTCGAAGATCGCCTCCTGCTTGTCGGCCGGAATGCCGGGGCCGTTGTCCCACACCTCGATGCGCACCTTGTCACCGAGCCGGCGACAGCCGAGCAGCACCCGGCCGCCCGGGTTGTAGCGAAACGCGTTGGTGAGGAAGTTTTGCAGCACCCGCCGCAGCAGGCGCACGTCGCTGTAGACCACAAGGCTGCTCTCCACCACTGAGAACTGGATCTCCCCCGCCTGGGCCAGCACCCCGAACTCCGCCTTGAGGTTGTCGAACACGTCGCGCAGGGCGAAATCCAGTTTCTTGGCCTTGAACTTGCCCGCTTCGAGGCGCGAGATGTCGAGCAGATCGGTGATGAGATCCTCGGTCGCCCCCAACGCATCGTCGATGTGGCGGGCGATGCGGGCCGGCTCGTCCGCCGGCGGCAGCATCTCCAGCAGGGAGGAGGTGAACAGCTTGGCGGCGTTGAGGGGCTGGGTCAGATCGTGGCTCACCGCCGCCAGGAAGCGGCTCTTGGAGTGGTTGGCCCGCTCCACCTGCTGGTTCACCAGCAGCAGCTGGCGGTTGAGCTCGGAGAGCTCGTGAGTGCGCTCGGCCACCCTTGCCTCCAGGTGTTCGTTGGCCTCGCGCAGCACCCGTTCGGCGTCGCGAAACGGGGTGATGTCGGTGAAGGTCATCACGAAGCCGCCCGCCGGCATGGGGTTGCCCTGCATCTCGATCACCCGGCCATCGGGGCGCTCGCGGGCCGAGATGTGCTGGCTGCCCCGCTGCATGAAGGCGACCCGCCGCGCCACCTGGGCCTCCACATCGCCGGGGCCGCACAGCCCCTGCTGGGCGTTGTAACGGATGATCTCCTCGATGGGGCGGCCCACCTGGATGAGGCCGGGGGGATAGTGGAACAGCTCGATGTAACGCCGGTTCCAGGCCACCAGCCTGAGCTCCCTGTCCACCACCGAGATCCCCTGCCCCATGTGTTCGATGGCCCCCTGCAGCAGGCCGCGGTTGAAGCGAAACACGTCGGAAGCCTCGTCCACTATGGTGGCGATCTCTTCCAATTGCATGTTGCGCCCCTGCAGGGCCGAGGCCAGCACCAGCCGCGCGGACGAGGTGCCGAACACCCCGGCCAGCAGCCGCTCGGTGTGGGCGATGAGCTCGGCGGAGGCCTGCATCTGGGGCGCCAGGGTGCCGCCTCGCTCGCCAGCGAAGCGGCCGAAAGCGCGCTTGACCCGGCTCGAGCCGACGAAGCGGGCCGCCAGCATCTCCAGCTCCTTGACCGAGACCCGCGCCTGATAGAGCGCCGTGGTGTCGCGGCTCGGCTTGCCGACGAAGTTGGCCGCCTGCAGCCGCTCGCTCACCGCCGGACGGGAGAGCAGGGAGCCCGCCACATAGCCGACCAGGTTGAGCAACAGGCTGAGGAAGATGCACCAGGCCCCCAGGCTCAGGTCGCGCACCGCAGGCCAGTCGGGCGGCGCCAGCAGGATCGCCAGCGGCGAGCCGGCCAGCAGGCCGCTCTCCGCCAGCAGGGTGGCGAACCAGAGGCTCACCCCGAGGGCGAGGCCGAGATAGACCCCCTTGCGATTGCCGTGCCGCCAGTAGAGGCCGAGCAGCAGGGCCGGCGCGAACTGGGCCACCGCACCGAACGACAGGTAGCCGATGCGCGACAGGCTGGTGAGATCCCCGAGCCAGAGGTAGAGCCCCCAGGCCGCCAGCAGGATCAGCAGGATGGCGCCGCGGCGCACCTGCAGCAGCAGGCGCACCAGCCGCTCGTCCCGTCCCTGCTGCCAGAAGCGGCGCAGCAGCACCGGCAGCACCAGATCGTTGCTGACCATGATGGCCAGCGCTATGGTGCAGACGATCACCATGCCGGTGGCCGCCGAGGTGCCGCCGAGAAACGCCAGCAGCGCCATGCCGTCGAACCCGAGCGACATGGGGAGGCTGATCACATAGGTATCCGAGGCCATGCCGGCCCCCACCCACTGCTTGCCAGCCAGCGCCAGCGGCCAGATGAAGAGCCCCATCATGAACAGGTAGAGCGGGAACAACCAGCGCGCCCAGTGCAGATCCTGGCCCTGGTTGTTCTCCACCACGGTCACGTGAAACTGGCGCGGCAGGCAGATGACGGCGCACATGGCCACCAGGGTGTAGATGGCGAGCTCCAGCAGGCTGCCCGGCGTTACCGCCACCACCGCATCGAGAAAATCGCTGGCCACCAGGGTGCGGGCCTGGCTCGGCTTGCTGAGGATGAGCCAGAGCGCGAAGCTCCCCACCGCCATGAAGGCGAGCAGCTTGACCACGGACTCGAAGGCGATGGCCACCACCATGCCGCGGTGGTGCTCGGTGGCATCCAGGTGGCGGGTGCCGAACAGTATGCTGAACAGGGCCAGCAGCAGGGCCACCCCGAGCGCCAGCCCGGCGGTATTGCCGGTGGGGCCGGCGGGCACAGGGTTGGCCATCAGCAGATCCAGCCCGGTGACGATGGCTTTGAGCTGCAGCACCAGGTACGGAAGTATGCCCATGATGGCGATCAGCGCGATCACCATGGCCAGGCGCTGGGACTTGCCGTAACGGGCGGCGATGAAGTCGGCGATGGAGGTGATATGTTCGCGCTTGGCCACCAGGATGAGGCGGGCCAGCAGTCGCCAGCCGAACAGGAACACCAGCATGGGCCCCAGGTAGATGGGCACCGGCGACCAGGGCGACTCGCTGGCCTGGCCCACGGTGCCGAAGAAGGTCCAGGAGGTGCAGTAGACCGCCAGCGACAGGCTGTAGAGCAGGGGCTGGCCCTGGAGGCGACGCCGTTTGTTCTTGTCCGCCACGTAGGCGATCAGAAACAGCAGCCCCAGGTAGGAGAGCGACAATCCGATCAGCAACCATCCCTGGTGCATCTGTAACCTCTTGTCCGTGTTGAAGATTCAAGCGCAGCAGCAGCCAGTCTAGAGAGCTGCCCGGAAAATGTCATCTCCTTATTGCGACGAGAATTTATCGTTTTTCAATAAAAAACGGTTGAATAAATATCGAAAAACGATAAACATCAGGCTGTGTTTATTGATAAACGATAACTCGGCGCTACGCGTGGCCCACCCTTTCACTCAAAGAGGTAAGCGATGAAACACAACAAGCTCGAACGCATGAGCAGCCTGATCGAATGGATCCTGCTGGCTACTCTGCTGGCCACCCCCGTCCTGACGGTCATGGGGGTCTGGTCACACCTGATCGGTGGCAGCGACTACCTGCAGCAGGAGCTGCAAGAAGCGCTGAATGTGGAAGAGAGTTCGGTGCTCGGCAAGGTGCCCCTGACCACGGAATCGCTCCCGCAGGCCAGCACCCAGCCCGCCGTTGCCGACTATCCCCTCACCCTGGGAACCCGCCTGCTGGGCACCCTGGTGATGCTGCTGCCGGATCTGGTGTTCATGCTGATGCTGTGGCAGTTGCTCCAGCTGTTTCGCGGCTACCGGCAGGCCATGCTGTTCACCTTCAGCCAGATCCGTCGCTACCAGTGGATCGGCCTGCTGCTCTGCGTCAGCTTCGTCACCAAGATCGGCACGACGCCGCTGCTGGACATAGTGCTCACCCTGCCGGGACCCGAGCTGCACGGCAAGATCAACATCAGCTCGTCGGACTTCCAGCTGCTGCTGGCCGGGCTGATCGTCTCGGCACTGGCCCTGGTGATGCGCGAGGCCAAATTGCTGGCCGATGAACAACAACTGACGGTGTGAGGATCCCATGCCCATCATCATCCGACTCGATGCCTTGCTGGCCGAACGCAAGATGACCGCCCGCGAGCTGGCCCTGCGGGTCAACATCACAGAGGCCAACCTCTCCATCCTGAAAAACGGCCATGCCAAGGCGGTTCGCTTCTCCACCCTGGAGGCGATCTGCCGCGAACTGGGCTGCCAGCCCGGGGATCTGCTGGCCTTCGAGGAGGAGCGTTGATCCCCTATGAGTCGCCATCTCACCCTGTGTGCCCTGTGGTTGCTGCCGCTGTGGGCCTGCGCCGCCGATGACACCAGCGGCCCCCGCTACCACATTGAGCAGGGCAGCCGTGCCAATGAGTTGCAGGTACGCCTCACGATGCAGGGCAATCCCCCTTTTACCCTGCTCCCCCCTCGTCAGTTGCCGGGCAGCACCGCGCCGGTTTCACCCAAGCTGGTCTGTCTTGCAGACAGCCAGCCGGTGGCCCTCAACCAGCCCTTCTCCTGCCAAGAGGTCGGCTGGCAGGTAACCCTCACTCCGGCGCCAGCCCTGGGGGCCGATGCCTCGGCCCAGGCATCGCTGCTGTTTGCCCCCAATCGGTGGCTATTGACCGAATGGGGCAATCTGGTGCGCCAGCGAGGGAGTCACCGAGGGGAAGTCTGTCTGCCGGATGGCAGTTGCCAGCCGCTGCCGGACCTCAACCAGCCGCCGCTGATCCTGCCATTTGGTCTGGCCACAGTGCCCGTCACCGAACGGGATCCCAGGCTGCTGCTCAGCCATGACGAGACGGCCAATCAGCTCGATCTGCCGGCCCTGCAGCAACAAATGAACGAGATCATCGACTATCTGGCTTTCCAGCTCGATGTCACCCCGCCCACTTACCCGTGGCGGCTGGTGTGGCTGGGACGGGATGTGGCGACCCGCTCCCTCGGCGGCGCCGCCGGGGATCAGGTGTTTGTCGCCAACTACCCCACCAGGGATGGCAAGCCGACCCCACAGGCGCCACTGCGTCTGCTGCGCACCTCCGCCCACGAGGCGGTGCACATCCTCAGCACCGCGCCACAGCCCACCTGGGTCAACGAGAGCCTTGCCGAGTACCTTGCCATCAAGGCGCTGCGCCGCTTTCGGCTGCATCAGGTCACGGCGGTCAACGAGCTGGCCGAACGGGGCAAGCAGTTGCCCCATGGCGAGAGCGGCCTCTATCGGGCGGCCCGCGAGGTGATGGCAGGGGATCGATCCTATTACCCGCTCTTTTACGTCAAGGGGAGCGCCTTCTGGGAAACCCTGGACAGGGAGCTGCAGCACAATGACGCCACCCTGGCCCGGCTGCTGCCCCAGCTGGGCTGGCTGCCGGATGGTCGCTTTGATACCGCATCCAATGAGCTGCTTGCTGGCACCATAGGCTCGGAGACCTGGCGCCGTCTGAGCCGCCACTATCTTGGCGAAGCGCGGTAACGCCGCACGCCGCAACGAAAAAGGGAGAGCCATGGCTCTCCCTTTTGCTGTGTGATGATTCATACGGGTCCGCATCAGACCGGAGCATGCCCCTGCCCAGACGGCGCAGCTGGGCGCAGGCGCAGCACGAACACCGGCAGTACCACCAGCACCATCAGGAAGAAGATGCTGCCCCCCAGCGGTTCGTAGAGCAGACCGCACAGGGTCATCAGGGCGGCCACCGTCATGCCGAGCCCCAGCGCCGCATAGAGCGCCTGGGTCGGGATCAGCTGCTCGGCCGGCAGCTGGCGGGTCATGAAGCGCACGGCGCCGAGGTGGCTGACGCAGAAGGTGACCGCATGCAGTAGCTGGCCCGCCACCAACACCAGGATCTCGGTGGAGGCTCCAAGCAGGATCCAGCGCACCACGCAGCCCAGCGCCCCCACCAGGAACAGGGTCTGGGCGCCGAAGCGGTTGAGGAAGCGCTTGTCGGCGGCGAACATGCCGATCTCCGCCACCACCCCCAGCGCCCACAGATAGCCGATGGTGGTGCCGCTGTAGCCCGCCGCCTTCCAGTGAATGGCACTGAAGCCGTAGTAGGCGGCGTGACTGCCCTGCAGCAGGGCCGAGATCAGCAGGAAGCGGCGCACCTGAGGAGACTTGAGGGTATCGAGCAGGGAGGCCTTGGCCCGCTCGCCCTGAATGTCCCGCGGCACCGGGCGCAGCGGCAGCCAGCTGAGCAGCAGCATCAGCAGCAGCCCGGCCACCATGGTGTGCAACACCCATTCGCTGCCAAAATTCCCCACCAGGGCCCCAACCAGGGTCGAGGCGACGATGAAGGCAAAGGAGCCGCACAGGCGCACCTTGCCGTAGTCGAGGTGCGCCTGCACCACCATGCGGGTGGCCAGCGCCTCCCCCACCGGCATCAGGGTCGGGTAGATGAAGTTCGCCACCAGGGTCAGTCCCACCAGCCACCAGAGGTTGTGGCTGAGATAAAAGCCGAGGAAGGCCAGCAGACTGAGCAGGCAGAGCAGGCGGGTGACCGGCAGCAGGTGCCCCGCCCCCTTGATCTGCCCCATCACCATCAGGTTGCCGGCAAAGCGGATCGCCATGCCGGCACCGAGCAGCAGGCCTATCATCTCGGCGCTCACCCCGATCCCCTCCAGCCAGAGCGACCAGAACGGCAGATAGGCACCATAGACGAAGTAGAAAGCACCAAAAAACAGGGCTAACCAGGAGAAGGCGGGCATAGATCCTCGGCAAGGGGGAAGATGGGGCACAAATGATAACCGATTTGCCGGTGGGGATCCTGCGATCCCGGGCGGGAAGCCGTGCAGATAATAGTGAAAAACATCAATAAAATTGAACTATTGGCGCAAGACTGGTGTCTATCGAGTAACACCTCCTCCTGGTTAGTGTTGCAATCCTTCCACCCGCCACCGGCGGGTTTCTTTTTGGCCGTTCGCTGGCGCCATGAAAAAGGGGCCCGCAGGCCCCTTGTCGTGATGGGTATTAATCAGAACACGTACTTGACCCGTGCACTCAGGTTGCGACCCGGCTCGGTCTTGTTGCTGGTGCTGGCACTGGCGCTCTGGCCGGTGATGCTCTCGTAGTTGACGTACTCCTTGTCGAACAGGTTGAAGACGCCCACGTTGAACTGCAGATCCTGCACCGGCTTGAACTGGGCATAGATGTCCACCACGCCCCAGCCTGCGCTCTTGATGTTGTCGTTGCCCTTGGCATCCTTGCCCACCTTGCTCATGTCGTCGGCAAAGCGCAGGGCGGTGTTGATGTTCCAGTTGGCCTGCTCCAGTCGTACCCCCAGGGTCCCCTTGAGCGGGCTCAGGCTGTTGATGTAGTTGCCGTCGCCATCCTTGCCCTCGATGTAGGAGAGGTTACCCCAGACGTTGACCAGATCGTTCAGCCAGTAGTCCGCCTTGGCCTCGGCCCCCTTGGTGGTGGCCTTGTCCAGGTTCTGGTACTGGTAGACGGCGGTGCGCCCTTCGGTGCTCACCTGGCCCAGCTCGATGAAGTCGTCGTACTTGTTGTAGAAGGTGGCCACTTCATAGCTGAAGCCGCCGGCGCTGCCGCGCACCCCCAGATCGATGCCGTCGCTGCTCTCGGGTTTGAGGTTGGTGTTGGGCTCGATGCGATAGCCGTACGCCTGATGGTTCAGGGTGGAGAAGGCGTTGTCATACATGGGGGTCTTGTAGCCGTGGCTGTACTGGGCGAACAGGTTGGCCGCCTCGTGCGCCTTGAATACCAGTCCCAGCTTGGGCGAGAACTCCCCTTCGGAGAAGCGTTTGAGGTTCTCGCCCGTGTAGGCGGGATCCTGATCCGGGTTCATCCGGTAGTAGTCATAACGGGCCCCCGGCGTCAGCACCCAGCGCTCGCCGAACTTCAGCTCATCGAACGCCCACAGGGCGCCGTGCTCTGTGGTGGTGGAGGGGAAGCTCAGCTCGCTGTAGCCTTCAAAATCCCCCGCCACGGTCGGCGCCTTGAAGCGGGTCCGCTCGTTGTCGGTGTGCTCATACTCCAGGCCCCAGGCCAGGCGCTGGCTATCCAGCGCCTTGCTGAACTTCACCTGGGCGCCCAGGCTCTTCTGCTCGAAACCGTTGTGATCCAGCGAGTTCTTGGTCACATAGGGGTTGGTCGGCCGCACCGGGTATTTGGAGGAGGCGTACTGATCCATGGTCTGCTTGGTGCGGGCGTAGTAGAGCTTGCTGTCGATGCGATCGACCCAGGGCGCCTGCAGGGCGATGCCGTGATCCAGCACCAGCGACAGGTTGTCGGTATCCTTGTCGGTGATCGGCTGGTTGAAGACAGAGCCCGCCTTGGTGAGGTCGACCGCGTCGGGGTCCTGACCCTCGGTGAAGTAGTCGACGGTCAGCTTGAGGAACTGGCTATCGCTCAGGTTCCACTGGCTCTTGAACAGCACGGCCTGACTGACGATGTCGAACTCGTTCTTGTCGCTGTCGTAGTTCTGGGTCACCCCGCCGTCACGCCAGGTGTAGCGCAGCAGGTTTTCCAGCTCGCCGGTACGCAGGGCACCGGTAAAGCCCGCCATCTTCTGGTGGCTGCTGGAGGCATAGCCGGAGGTGGCGTCCAGATAGCTGTCGCGCCCCTTGAGGAAATCCGCCGCATCCTTGGTGGTGATGGCGATGACGCCACCCAGCGCATCGGAGCCGTAGGCGGCCGAGGCCGGCCCCTTGACCACCTCGACCTGCTTGATCATGTCGGTGTCGAAATAGCTCTGGCCCACGCCGCCGTTCTTGTAGGCGTCGTTCTCGCGCACGCCGTCGCGCACTATCTTGACCCGGTTCTCGCCCATGCCGCGAATGATGAAGGTCTGGGCATCGCCGGCACCGCCGAGGGCGGTGACGCCCGGCTCGTAACGGAACAGGTCGGCGACGTTGCTCACCACCTGCTCTTCAATCTGTTCGGCGGTAATGACCGAGATGGGACCGGAGACATCTTCCAGTTTCTGCTCCATCCGGGAGCCACTGACCACCATGACGTCATCTGCTTTCTTGTCCGCCGCAAAAACCGGGGAAGCGAGGCCGGCCGCCACGGCAAGGGCGACCAGCGATAGGGTGTTGTTATGGGCCACTGCAAATCCTTATTGAGAACTGTTATCAAACAGCAGGCATCTTACTCACCTCTCAACAAAGATCAATAATAAACGGAATCATTCTCATTTTCTTTTGTCATAATTAGGTTCTACACTACGCTCCTCTGTTTTCCCGCCCGCCATGCTGCCATTGTATGGTACAGGCACCTCATTGCTGCGAGACACCCATGACCCGACTTCTGCCCCTGCTCACCCTGCCCCTGCTGCTGGCCGCCTGTGCCACGACGGCCCCCGTCAACGATGCCGGCACCCTCTATCACTATCAGCTCAAGGCCACTCAGGGGGATGCGCTGACCCTGGAGCAGGCCCTGGCCCGGGTGGCGGATGCCGACATAGTGCTGGTGGGCGAGCTGCACACCCACCCGGCGGTGCACCTGCTGCAGGCCAGAATGCTGGCGGGCCTGGCCGACACGGCGCAGGCAGACGGCCGCCCCCTGGTGCTCTCCATGGAGCAGTTCAGCCGCGCCGATCAGCCGGTGCTGGATGCCTACCTGGCCGGTCGCATCGGCGAGGCGGCCCTCATTCGCGACGGCAACGCCTGGCCCAACTACCCGAGCGACTATCGCCCGCTGGTGGAGTTCGCCAAGGCGCACCACCTGCCGATCATCGCCGCCAATGCCCCCAAACCACTGGTGAGCTGTGTCGGCCAGGAGGGGCCGGCCTGGTTGGATCAGCTGCCCGCCAGCCGTCGCAGCCAGCTGGCCCGCACCCTCACCCTCGGCGATGATCCTTATCGCCAGAAATTCATGGCATCGCTCCATCATGGGGATGCCGACGGCAACGCCCGCCGTTTTGCCGCCCAGACCAGCTGGGACGACACCATGGCCGAGAGCATGGTGGATTACCTGCGCAGCCACCCGGGCCGGCGCATCATGCACATCGCCGGCAACTTCCACGTGGAGGGGGGACTGGGGCTGGCCAGCCGCATCGCCAGCCGCAACCCGGCCCTCAAGGTGGCGCTGATCGTGCCTGAGCTGACGGCGCCGCAAGCGGGCAAGGAGCAAGCGGCGGCAGCCGGCCGGGTGGCCGACGTGCGGGTCGGCATCGCCCCCCTGCCGGAACGCTGGCTAAATGCCGATGAAATGAAGCAAGATATGGGCGCACTGCATCAATCCCGCAGTCGTGACTGCAGCCAGTGGCTGCAACCCTGACCTTGCGTCTGAGGAGCCCAGTGGCTGCCACCCTGACAAACAATTGCCCAAGGATTTCATATGGATGTGTTACTGGTCATCGACATGCAACAGGGGCTGTTCACTCAGCCTCGCCATCAGGACGCCCAGGTCATCGCCAATATCAATCGATTGGCCGAGCGCGTGCGGGCAGAACAGGGTCGTGTCATCTATGTGCAGCACGATGCCCCCGGTTCCGAAGTGGATCCCGCCAGTCCGGGCTGGCAGCTGCACGCCGATCTCGCCCCGCAGGGGCATGACAGCCGGGTGCGCAAGACCGCCTGCGACAGCTTTCTCGACACCGAGCTCGGTTTCCTGCTGGCGGAGCAGCCGGTGGACAGGCTGCTCGTCTGCGGCTGTGCCACCGATTTTTGCGTCGACACCACATTGCGCAGCGCCGCCGCCCGCGGTTTTGAGGTGGTGGCGGTGACCGACGCCCACACCACGGCTGACCGGCCCCACCTGAGCGCGGAGCAGATCATCGAGCACCATCACTGGATGTGGCGTCACCTCAGCCTGCCAAAAGGCAGAAGCGTGACCCTGCTCACGACGGATGAGCTGCTCGGCGCCACCCAACCCGAGCCGGCATGTTAATCTGCCCGCTTTGAAGCGATCACCCGATTGGAGTCTTGTGTGCGTCTACTCTCTGCCGTTGCCTTCACGCTGCTGTTACCGGCAATCACCGCCTGCTCGGGCTTGCCGGGGCACCAGCCGGATGGCCCGGCCCCCCTGTTCAGGACCCACATCAACGAGGAGGGGAGCAAGCGCTTCACCTTCGAGGCCGCCCCGCTCGATACCCTGCCCACCCGCCTCCAGAACGATGACGGCAGCAGGCTGAGCAGGAACAAGAGCCTGCTGGAGCGGCGCGAAGCGCTGCAGGATGCCCAGCTCACCCAGGCACTGACCGAACGCAAATACTGCCGCGAAGGCTACATAGTGCTCAGCCAGACTTCCTGGAAGATCCGGGGTGAATGCAACGAGACCGCCACCCGGGCCGACCGCGACGCCTTCCCCAACAAGGCCTCCTGGCAGGATTGAGGGAAAACCGTCCATAAAAAAACGGGCAGCCCCAGGGCTGCCCGTTTTGTCATCTTGGCGATCCGTGCGGCTCAGACCGGTGCATCGGCCGGGCTGGTCAGCTCGGCGCCATTGTCGATGCGCTTGTGCCCTTCCACCAGGTGGACGAAGTCCACCAGCTCGTCGCCGGAGACTCGGAACGCCTGGCCGAAGCCCTTGACGAACAGCCCCTGCTCGGGCTTGAGACGAAACAGCACGAAGTCCTTGAGATTGGAGAGCCCTTTGACTATCTCGCCAAAGCGCCCTTCCAGCGCCGCCACGGCCTTCTCCCAGCGCACGTCGTCGCGGGCCACCACTTCGGCCAGCGCATCGAAGGTGAGGCGTTTGCGGGCAAACAGCTCGCGGGCCCCGTTCTCGTCCTCGATCAGCATCAGCGACACCTTGGGTACCTGTTGCAGGTTGCGGGCGTGGCGGGCGATCTCGGAGATGAGCACATAGTAGCCATCTTCCTGCAGCACGAAGGGGGCATAGCTGGCATTGGGGTTGCCTTCACTGTCCACCGTCGCCAGCTGCAGGGTGCGGCAACCGTCGCGAAACTCGCGGATCTCCGGTTGCAGGCGGTTCTGCAGACGCTCCTGACGTTCACTCATGCTTTGACTTCCTCTTGATACTGGTGGCGCAGGGCCATGAAGCGTTCCACCTGGGCCGGCAGCAGCTGACGCTGCTCGTCACGCCCCAGATAGACCTTGAAAATGCAGCGACCGCTGTGGCCGAAGAACTGGAAGGAGTGCCCCTCCTTGCCCATGAACAGCTTGCTGACCAGAGCAATACCGACCACGTTGTCGAGCTTGAGGTGGCCGTGCATCTCGCCGTCACGCCCCATCAGGTTGTAGTAGCCACGGGCGCTCTTGCCGCGGGGGAAGGGGGCCTTCACCTCGAAGATGGAGCCGTCGGATTCGACGATGGTGGTCACCTGGCCCCAGTCGGCCAGATCCGCCAGCAGGGCTTCTGCCTGCTCGGCGGGCACCAGGGTAACCAGCTCGGCCGGCAGGTGGCGCACCACCTCCCATTCGCTGACGGCCAGCTCGGCGGCGATGGTGGACGGGTGAGCGCCGGGATCTTGTGCCAGCAGCCCATGAATGCGTTGTGCAATGCTCATCGGTTCTCCCTTGGGATGCCTGCGGCATCCCTGTTCTGTCATGGCGGATACTGTAATGAAGGCCCCAAACCAATGCAATTGATAATCGCTTTCATTCTCAGTGCATTTTTTTCGACGGCTTGATATTCTCGGCGGCAATCCCACTTCATTCACCCTTCGGAGGTTAGCATGGGCCGTCGTTTTGCCCTCGCACTCAGCCTGCTCGGCTGCTCAGCCCTGTCCCTGCCCACTCTGGCGCAGGAGCGTATCGTCAGCATAGGCCCGGCCACCACTGAACTCATTCTGGCACTCGGGGGCGAGCAGAGCCTCATCGCCACCGACATCAGCAGCCCGGAGCCGAAGAACCTGCCGCGGGTTGGCTATCACCGCGCCCTCGCCGCCGAAGGGATCCTGAGCTTGGCGCCGACCCGGCTGGTCGGCAGCGACGAGATGGGACCGCCGCCCGCCCTGGAGCAGCTGCGCCGGGCCGGGGTCGCGGTGGACGTGCTGCCCACCGCCCCCACCCTCGCCAACCTCAATCAGCGCATCGATACCCTGGCCTCCCTGCTCAAGGACCCGGCCGCCGGCACCCGTCTGAAGGCCGAGATCCAAACCCAGAGCGAGCAGCTGGCCACCCAGGCCAAGCAGAACAAGCCGCTCAAGGTGGTCTTCCTGCTATTGCACAAGGGCCAGCCCACCAGCATCGCCGGCGGCAACACCACCGCCAGCGCCCTGCTCACCCTGGCCGGCGGCGTCAACCCGGTGGCCCAGCTGCAAGACTACAAGCCCGTCTCCACCGAATCCCTGATTGAGCTGCAGCCCGATCTGGTGCTGGTGAGCGGCCGTGACTGGCAGCAGTATCAGGATCCTGAAACCGTGCTGAGCCAGGTGCCCGCCCTTTCCGCCACCCCGGCCGGCAAGAACAGGGCCATCCACGCCATCGACGGTCACGCCCTGCAAGGGGGGCTCAGCCTCACCTCGCTGCAGCAGGCCAGCCAGATCGCCAAGTGGATCAAGCTGGGTTCATGATGCGTCTGCCACTGCCCTGGCTGCTGTGCCTCACCGGCGGCGCACTGGCGCTGTTGCTGGTCGGGTCGCTGGCCACCGGCCCCATGGCCCTCTCCTTTGGTGAGAGCCTGCGCGCCCTGTTCGCCGGCCAAGGGAGCGGGATTGAGGCCCACAAACTGCTGATCGTGCAGGAGATCCGCCTGCCACGCACCCTGCTCTGCATCGCCGTGGGGGGGATTCTCGGCCTCTGCGGCGCCGTGATGCAGGGGCTGTTTCGCAACCCCCTGGCCGATCCTGGCATCATCGGGGTCTCCGGCGGGGCGGCGCTCGGCGCGGCGCTGGCCATCGTGCTGCTGGCCCCCCTCGGCCAGCAGTGGCAGAGCCTGCTCGGCATCGGCCTGCTGCCCCTGCTCGCCTTCCTCGGCGGCGCGCTGACCACCACCCTCGTCTATCTGCTCGGCACCCGCGAAGGGGGCACCTCGGTCACCGTCATGCTGCTGGCCGGGGTGGCCGTCACTGCCTTGTCCGGCGCCGTGATCGGCCTGCTCACCTATCTCGCCGACGATCAGATGCTGCGCAACCTGAGCCTGTGGCAGATGGGGTCGCTGGCGGCAGGCAAGCCGGTGGACGTGGCGCTGGCGCTGCTGACCCTGGTTGCCCTGCTCATTCTGTTCATGCGCGATGCCAACCCCCTCAACGCCCTGCTGCTGGGTGAAGGGGAGGCCCGCCACCTCGGCATCCAGGTGCAGTCCCTCAAACGGCGGCTGATCCTGCTCACTGCCGCCGGGGTCGGCGTGGCGGTGGCGGTGGCCGGCATGATCGGTTTCGTCGGCCTGGTGGTGCCCCATCTGGTGCGACTGCTGGCCGGCCCCAACCACGTCCGGCTGCTGCCGCTCTCCGCCCTGCTCGGGGCCGCCCTGCTGCTGGGCGCCGACATGCTGGCCCGCACCCTGCTGGCACCGGCCGAGATGCCGGTCGGCATCATCACCGCCCTGCTGGGCGCCCCCTTCTTCATCTGGCTGCTGGTCAAGGGCCGCCGCACCCTTTAACCGGAGGACTCATCTTGTCAACTTCGTCGACCCTGCTGCACTGTCGCCAGCTCAGCCTCAGCCGGGGCGGCCGCCCCATCCTGGACAGGCTAGATCTCAGCCTGCAGGCGGGCAGCCTCACCGCCCTGCTCGGCCCCAACGGCGCCGGCAAGAGCTCGCTGCTCAAGTGCCTCACCGGCGAGCTGGAACATGAGGGGGAGATAGATCTGTTTGGCCGGGAGCGGCGGGAGTGGGCCGGCAACGAGCTGGCCCACCGTGTAGGCGTGTTGCCGCAGAGCTCGTCCCTGAATTTCCCCTTCCTGTGCGAAGAGGTGGTGGCCATGGGCCGGCTGCCCCACAGCGAGCCGACCAGCCGGCGCGACGAGATAGTGCGGGCCGCCATGACCCATGCCGGGGTGGATCATCTGGCCGGCCGCCTCTATCCCGGTCTCTCCGGCGGGGAGCGCCAGCGGGTGCAGTTCGCCCGGGTGCTGGCCCAGATCTGGCAGGCCCCGGAGGAACCGCAACAAGCGCGGCTGCTGCTGCTGGACGAGCCCACCTCGGCGCTCGATCTCAAGTATCAGCACCAGCTGCTCACCATGGCGCGCGCCCTCGCCGCCCGTCATACCGCCGTGCTGGTGGTGCTGCACGACCTCAATCTGGCGGCCCGTTACGCCGACCGGCTGGTGATGCTGGAGCAGGGCAGAGTGATGGCCGACGGCACCCCGCGCGAGGTGCTGACGCCAGATCTCATCGACCGGCTCTACGACTACCCGGCCCGGGTGGTCACAGACCCGCAGGGGATGTATACCGTCGTCCTGTAGGGCGATTTCTCGCTCATACTGCAAGGGTGTCAATCACGGATGCTTGCCCCATGCCTGCTCGTCTGCTGTTGCTCTGGCTCCTCTCCCCTCTCTGTGTTGCCGCCCCCCTGCGTCTGGTCGTCCAGGAGTTTGCCCCCTACAGCTTCATGGGCAGTGACAACCAGCCGACCGGCGCCATGGTGGACATGGTGAAAGAGGCGTGCAGCTACTGGCCTGAAGGATGCCAGATCACGCTGCGCCCCAATCTGCGGGCCAGAAAGGAGCTGGATCTGGGGGAAGTGGACGGCATGTTTCCGCTCGCCTGGAGCGATGCCAGGGCAAAGACGCTGAGCTACTCGGTACCGCTGTGCAAGGCGAGCTGGGGCATCTTTGCCCACGTCGATGAAATTGACGCGCCGCTGACTCTGGCTCGCCTTGGTCACGCACGGATCGGGGTGACCAGAGGCTCCTTCAGCGAGACCTTGCTGCGCCAGCTTGACGACACCCTGCACCAGCAGGGGATCTCCCCGATGCAGCTGGAACTCAACGTCAACGATGATTATGCGAACCTGCTCAAGATAGAGCGACAGGGGCGCTACAACCTCTACTTCTCCAACCTGGATGTGGCCCTCTATCGACTCAACCTCAGTGGCGCCTCGAAGATCAGGCTATGGCAGAAGAGTCACGAGGCGAACTACTACATCGCCTTCAACCGCCAACGCATGAGCGAGGCGCAGCTGGCAGCCTTCAACCAGATCCTGACCCGGCTGGAAGCCCAGGGCAATCTGCTGCGGCACAGGGTGCACTGGGGTCTCTCCTCACCGCTGCCCGATCATCGGCTGCACACCCTTTTTCCACCCGGTTCACAGAGGCCTCACGCCAACTGATAGCGACCCGGCTTGTGGTTGAGTGTCAACACCAGGTTACAGATGATGGCCGCCACCACGGAGAGGGCCAGGATCCAGGGCTGCACCACGAAGAAAGAGGCGATGACGATGGTGCAATCCAGCCCCATTTGCAGCTTGCCGGCGCGGATGCCGAAGCGATCCTGGATAAACAGCGCCAGGATGTTGAAGCCGCCCAGGCTCGATTTGTGGCGAAACATGATGAGCAGCCCCATGCCGATCAGGGTGCCACCGATGAGCGCCGCATAGACCGGCTCAATCTTGCCTATCTGCAGCACGGCATTGAGGTGATCCGTCATGAAGGAGACGGTCGCCACCGAGACGAAGGTGTTGAGGGTGAAGCGCGGCCCCATCCTGAGCCAGGCCAGGGCATAGAAGGGCAGGTTCATGCCGAAGAACAGCAGGCCGAAGCTCAGCCCGGTCACCTGCTGCAGCAGCAGTGCCAGCCCGGCGGTACCGCCGGTGAGCAGGCCCACCTGATGAAACAGAAAGATGCCGAGGGAGACGAAGCCGGCGGCGGTCAGCAGGGCGATGATGTCTTCATAGAGGGGGTGCGCAGTACGAGCGGACTGCGCCGAGACGGGGGTGTTGTCCATAACCGGTATCCAATAGCGAAGTAAAAGAGTGTCTGTTGCCCGCAGGGCGGGCGCGAGCCCTGTCCACAGGGCTTCGTTATGGGATTCAGTCTATTTTTTGCGACCATGATCACAATAGTCACCGCCCACGCCCCGTTTTGGTGCCTGTCATTCTCCATTGACAGCCGCTGCACCAAGATGCAGCATGCCGCGCCTGAGCCGCCCCCACCTTGACGAAAAGGGCGGTTTGCCATGGCACAGACGCGCCGGTTCTGCTACAACGCGCGCAGCCCCAATACCAGCACCACCATCAGGAGCCCCATGATCTGCACAGGACCCCAGCCATGAAGTATCTGGTCACCGGCGCCGCCGGTTTTATCGGTTTTCACGTCGCCAGACGGCTGTGCGAGGCGGGTCATCAGGTGGTGGGGCTGGACAACCTCAACGACTACTACGAGGTGAGCCTCAAAGAGGCTCGCCTGGCGATGCTGACCCCCTTCCCCCACTTTCGCTTCGTAGAGGGCGAGCTGGCGGACCGGGCCGGCATGGCCGCCCTGTTTGCCGAGGGACAGTTCGAGCGGGTGATCCACCTGGGTGCCCAGGCGGGGGTGCGCCACTCGCTGGAAAACCCCTTTGCCTACAGCGAGAGCAACCTCACCGGCATGCTGACGGTGCTGGAGGGGTGCCGCCAGCACGACATCCGGCATCTGATCTACGCCTCCTCCAGCTCGGTTTACGGCATGGGTGAACAGCTGCCGTTCAGTGCCGATCAGCAGGTGGACCACCCGGTCTCCCTCTATGCCGCCACCAAGAAGAGCGGCGAGCTGATGGCCCACGCCTACTCGGCGCTCTACGGCCTGCCCACCACAGGGCTGCGCTTCTTCACCGTCTACGGCCCCTGGGGCCGGCCCGACATGGCCATCGCCAGGTTCACCCGCGCCATCCTGGCGGGCGAGCCCATCGACGTCTACAACCAGGGCGATCTCAGCCGCGACTTCACCTTCATCGACGACATCGTCGAGGGGATCCTCGCCGTCGCCGAGCTGCCACCCCGCCCCAACCCTCACTGGCACGCCGGCGAACAGAGCCCGGCCGAGAGCGCCGCCCCCTACCGCATCCTCAACATCGGTCATGGCCAGCCGGTGCGGCTACTCGACTTCATCGAGGCGCTGGAACAGGCGCTGGACAAGCCCGCCATCAAGCGGATGCTGCCGATGCAGGCGGGCGACATGCACGCCACCTGGGCCGACAGCGAGCCCCTTCACACCCTCACCGGCCTGCGCCCCGCCACCTCCATCGAGGAAGGGGTCGCCGCCTTCGTGCGCTGGTATCTCGACTACTACCAACCCGCTGAGCTGGAGTAGCCATCCCGACCGGACACTGGGTGCGCCCTGCTACGGCCGGCTGAAAATTGTTTGATGAGTTAATGGAATGGCGCCGCACCACCTCCCCCCTTAGGATGGGGATGTGAGGCGGATGGCGGTTTGCCGGGCACCGGCTGGGGTATACTGGCCGCACTTGGTGCCACACGGGCACGCATCCGCCCCCTCACCATGATGAGAAGGAGTCACCTCATGATCCGTATTCTGCTGTTGCTGGGCGCCGCCCTGTCTGCCTACGGACTGCAACAGAGCCATACCCTGATGCCGCTGCTGAGCCTGCTCGGCCTGCTCTCGCTCTGGGTGGCGAGCGAAATTCGCCTGATGTATCGCCAGCTGCCCGCCGCCGAGCCGGACGAGCAGCCCTATCACCTCGACGTCTGAGGGGGCCAGGGACAACTGATTTAGCCACCTCTTTATCGCCACCGACCACCTGGATGCACGGCCAGCCCCTGATAGGACTGCATCGGTCATTGGTTCCATACCGTTTTGATCTCTGGATACCCGGATCCATAACAACAGGATCCACTGGATTAATGGCAGAACGGGCCATGTTCCCCTATATCTTCTGTACCCCAACAGGAGAGAATCCATGTCGAGCCTCAGCGAAAACAGGCTGTTTTTGCTGCTTTTTTTATCGCTGTTGCTGGCCGGTAACGTGCAGGCAGCGGCGCAAAGCAGGGATTTCAGACAGGCACCCAAGGCGCTCAGCGCACTGAAGCAAGGTCAGCAGGCACAGAGTCAGGGCAACCTGACCCAGGCCATCCACTTCTACTGCGCCGCCGCCACCACGGGTAACCCGGAAGGGTATTTTCGCATCGGCCGCCTGCTCGCCACCGGCCCGGGCTCGGTTCGCAACCCCCGCATGGCCAACGCCTACCTGGCCATGGCGATCCGTCTTGGCAACCAGCAGGCCATCCGTTACTACAACAGTCGGGTCGGCAATGCCGTGATGGGGGAGCAGTGCGGCAGCGGCGTCGGCGGATCCGGCGGTTACTTCGCCGCCATCCCCACCACCCCTTTCAATCTGGAGGCCTATCTGGCCCGCCAGTCGCCCGCCAAGCAGAAGCTGGCCAACATGCTGCGCCACGCCGCCAAGCGCCACCACATCGACGAGCGGCTGGTACTGGCCATCGCCATCGCCGAATCCAACCTCGACAGCCGCGCCGTCTCCCCCAAGAATGCCCAGGGGCTGATGCAGCTCATTCCCGAGACCCAGCAGCGCTTCGGGGTGACCCGCCCCTTCGATCCGGAGCAGAACATCAAGGGGGGCGTGGCCTATCTCAAGTGGCTGCACACCCATTTCGATGGCAACTGGACCCTGATGTCGGCGGCCTACAACGCCGGCGAAAAATCGGTGGAGCAGTATGGTGGCATCCCCCCCTATCAGGAGACCCAGCAATATGTGCGGCGGGTGCTCTACTTCGCCGGCCACAAGCAGCCCTGAGCCCGACTCCCTGCCGGCCTGCTATTGACAAAAACCACTCCCTCATTTGCGCAATCGTTTGCCTTTCGATAGGATCCGGCGCTTTCTCGCACGTTCTACAGGTAATCCATGAATTTCATCAAACGCTGCTCGCGCCTGCTCACCCTGTTTGCCCTCTTCTCCTCCGCCGTCGTGGTGGCCAATCCGGCCCCCATCCTGATCCAGGGGGCAATGGACGTCGAAGTCGAGACCCTGGTGGCCGCCCTCAAGGAGAAGCAGGAGCTGACCGTGGGCACCTGGACCTACTGGCAGGGCACCCTCTCGGGTTATCCGGTGGTCATCTCCCGCACCGAGGTGGGACTGGCCAATGCCGCCGCGGCCACCACCCTCGCCATGGAGCGCTTCCGGCCGCGCCTCGTCATCAACCAGGGCACGGCGGGCGGCCACGATCCGGCGCTGCACCGGGGCGACATCGTCATCGGCACCAGGAGCTTCAACATGGGGGCCTACCGCAGTGACCTGACCCCCGCCGAGCAGGGCGTCGATCCGAGCAAATGGCACAACTTCGAGGTCACCATGCGCCTGCGCGACAACGGCAAGCTGGTGGAACACACCGCCTTTGCCGGCGATCCCGAGCTGGTCGGCCGCGCCCTCGGCATGGCTGACGGTTATCGGCACGGTCGGGTGGTTCCCGGCATCATAGGCACCGCCGACGAGTGGAACCGCCAGGTCGCCCGCATCAACTGGCTGCACCAGACCTACCAGACCGCCGCGGAAGAGATGGAAACCTCCTCCGCCGCCCTGGTGGCGGAGGCCTACAAGGTCCCCTTCGTCGGCATCCGGGTGCTCTCCAACAGCGATCTGCACGGCGAGGAGTTCGATCCGCAAACCGCCATCCACTGCCAGCAGTTCGTCATCGACTACGCAAAGGCGCTCATCAACGGCTTCAACAAAGCCTGACATGCCAGAGAGGCCGCCACAGTGGCGGCCTCTTTGCCCTACAACACCCATTCTGCGGCATTACCCGCTTTTTTCTCGGCAGACTGACCTCAGCCGGCAGGTAACACCTTGCGCCCATAGTGGCGGTAGTAGCCCACCAGATTACTGACCAGAAACAGCCCCTCCATCAGCGCCGCCACGGGCGACCCCACCAGCAGGTTGTTGACCAGCCAGCAGAGGGTGCCCAGCAGCATCCAGCGCCGCAGCAGGCGATCATCCGGGCAAAACGCAGCCCGGGTCTGCAGCAGACTGGCCAGCAACCCCAGCAGGGCGAGCGGCCCCTGATAGGTGGCGAGCACCGCGAGGCAGGACAATCCCATAAAAAGCCACATCAATTCGCTGCGCACCCACCAGATGCCGACAAGAAAACGCACGCAGGCCAGCAGCAACAGAGTCGCGGCAGACCACTGTCCCAGCAGCGCGAAATGGGCGCCATTGAGGGCGCAGGAGAGCGCCAGGCAGGCCAGAATGGCCCGGCGCGCCCGCAGCTGAAACGACAGCAGATCCAGCAGCAGCGCCAGGCTCACCACCAGTTGTGACCACAAAAACAGCGACATCATCCCCACTCCAGGCTTGTTCGAGGGGCCCAGCATGGCGGGGATGGGCGAGGCGCGGCATTAACCCGTGTTAATGCGCCGGCGGATCCGCGACAGGGTGACCGGGCTGATGCCGATGTAGTTGGCGAGCTGCACCTGGGTGAGCCGCGCCGGCCAGTGGGGGAAGGTGCGGCAGAGCTCCCGGTAGCGCTCCTCGGGGGAGTGGAGCAGCAAGAAGGCCTCCTTGCGCTCCTTGTAGCAGAGCTGCTGGCGCAGCAGGGCCATGCAGACCGGCTGCCAGGCGGGCTCGTCCAGCAGGGCGAGCGGCACCCGCACCAGTTGCAGCGCCGTGACGGCCTCCAGCTGGTAGCGGGCAGGCGACCCGGTGAGCCAGCTGTCGTAAAGCAGACAGAGCTCCCCTTCGAAGTAGAACTCCTTGCAGCGCTCCTGCCCGTCCCGGGCGTAGTGGCAGGCACGGGTGATGCCCCGCTCGAGGTAGAAAGCCGACTCCTGCATCGCCCCCTGGGCCAGCAGCGGCTGACCCGGCTCCAAGGTCAAACGGGGCAGGTGGCCGGCAAGCGGCTCACCGATGGCGGGTGCCAGCCCCATGGCGGCGAGGGTGGCCGCCAGAGGCGGGGCTGAAGGCTGGCTGGTCATGCAAACTCCGGGGCAAACAGGGCCTTCATCATGCCAAGTTTGGCAGCCCGTTGCAGCAGGCTGTGATGGCCCCGGCAAAGGGGATGGCCGACCGGGTGCCACCTTTGCCCCCCCTCGCCCATTGGTTTACAATCGACGGGTTTTTTGGAACCCGGTTGGCGACCCGCCGACCTGGCCCCACCACGACATCAGTCTGTTAGTGCCAAGACATTAACCTGCTGAAAAGGAAGAGAATTAGCCAATGGCTCAATTTATTTACACAATGAACCATTGGATTTACTGAAAAGCCGCGCAGAGCCTCAAAGAGCCAATAAAAGCTTATAAAATCACATGGTTAAGATTATCACATCTTGGCTGATTGCAGCTTTACATAGCTCTTTTTTTGGCCCCATTTTGGCCCCAAACGCTGAATTCCCACATCTTTTGGCCCCAGGATGGCCCCAAGCCGGCAGCTGATTTCTTGGGGAGATCATGATGATTGTTGCAGTCGGAAGGGCCAACTCTTGGCGGTAACCAACGGCAACATCGAGCATCTCTTTCTCATCATTGGCTTCGGCCGGGAACGGGCCGCAGCATGTGGTACCAATCCTAAAGTACACGTCAAACTCCATCTCTTATGTTCCCTCAATTGCAGATAGATAAATCAGTATCTGGTAAGACCTGCTGAAATCTACAGCTGCATTTGCGGCAAAGATATGGTCAGGCTGCTACGTTATTTCATACATGAAAAACCTGTCAGATCTGACAGGGTCACAAACGAGCACGGGCAACGTTGTAACTCGGGAGTTGCCCAATGAAGAACAGAAGAAAGGCCTATTTGACTGCAGCAGAACAGGGTTATGTTGCCGCCTCAAAGCGCTACTTGGCTGCCATTCTTGCTGAAAAGGGTGTGAGCGAGTCGCAGCTGGAGGAGATGACCGGGATCCCGGTATCAACCCTGAGCCGCTGGTTATCGCAGGAGAGGGGGGAGTTCATGACGCTGGCTGATGCCGCGTTGATCTGCCGAGCTATTGGGATCGATGTGCAGGCCATGCTGCCACCGGCAACCTGGGGCTGCTCACATCCAGAGAGCTCAACGATTGTGGTGTTTTTGATGGGGGTACCGCTGCCGCACTTGAAGTGGTTGGCAGAGACCTATGAGAAAGGATTGGCAGTCATGAGCAAGTAAGCACATGACTGCATTATAGTGCTTCAGTTAATGAGGATCTTGAAGTGCTGGATATCCATTCTCATCTGCAACCAAAATAGCTGAGTTTTGCCCTTTTACGAGTCGCAAGCGCTCTTCATTGGTTATCTCTTTTGCATCACTTGGTATTTCTTCAATGGAGTGGATCGCCGTATCATAAAACCCCATTGTTGAGGCTGAAAAAAATATCATTCATGTCTCCCACTACGCCCCAATGGCGATCCAGTTGGTAGAATAGGTGCCACTAGAACGGCAAACCAGTCTGGTCCTTTCCTTTTTACAGGCTACATATCCTACGTTGCCAGACTCTGCTGTGTAATCACATGACACTGTGGCTCCCCAACAGGCTGTTGGAAATGCTATCGGGAAGGAAATGCCAAAGTCATAAGTTGAAGCACCTATCCCAACCCCCCACTGAATAATCACCCCACCCATCCATGTTGGCAGGCATATATAACCAACAGAGCCAAGCATCATTGATATACCAGCCCTCAGTTTCTTGGGAGTGATTGCAACATCATCGGCTACACCGGCGTTTGTTTGTGACTGGTTAGCAATTTTAATTACGCCATTTACTGTTTCAGTGGCAAGCATTCCTGCCGAGCGAATGATGGACTTTATGGCTGTGACGAGCTGATTATTCTTACTTTTATTCAGAGTTGCTCCGCTGTCGCTGTCTTCAATGACCGCAGCAATTTCCTCCTGAATGGAGTCCAAGAATGTTGCGCTAACCTGGGTTGCTTGTGTGCCGGTCTGCGGGTCACCCTGGGTGAAACCGTCTTTGCCGGCCCCGAACTTGTCTTTCTGACGTGATGAAGTGTCAATACGGTGCATGGAATGCTCCCATTATTTTGTTGACTATGCCCACTTACGGATTGGTGTCTCTGGGTAAGTGCGAAGCACATCGAGTGCCGCGACCAGCGCCGGTGATGTTGTGCGCACATTGACGTGGTAACCAAGAATCCTTTCAAACACCGGTACCGACTCCCCATCAATCAGGGTTACTTCACCAGTTGGGCGGTAAATATCCCCAATCACATCGATGGCCGACGATGCTTCGTAGAACACTCCCGTTTCGGCGTCATGGCTAAAACCCGCGGCCAGAAGTGCGCTGGCCATGGTGGATTCGTCAGTGGCTCGCAGGTATAGGTCTGTCATGTGCATTACTTAATCCCCCTCAACTGCGTGTCAGATGCTGGGCGATTCCATTGGCGGAAGTTGCGCAATCGGATACTTGATACATGACCCCAGCCACCAAGAGACCCTATCTCCAAGCGTTCATAGGCAGCTTCTGATTGACCCGGTTTGATGGTGCAAGGCGTGGATGATTTAACTACCTGGCCTCCGTTGAGGCTGAACGCCACATAGCCTCCGTCATAGTCGAACGTTGCAGAAATGACGTTGCGCTTCTTGAGGGAAAACTTGGTGGTGAATGCCTTCACATAGTCATTGTTGGCCATCAGATTTCCGTCACTCCACACTGCAACAAAGGTGCGGGTCGGGTATGCACCATCACAGAAAAGCGGGATGTAACCCGTTAAGCTGGCGCTGATGACTTCAAACTCCACCGCGTAAGTCCTGCTCCTTCCATAACCCGGGTTATTTGCTGGCCCAGGCAGCCAAACAAGCTCAGCAGCTCTTGTTGCGGCGGCAGTTGTGGTTGGGATGAGAGAGGTCGGCGGCCCCTTTTCAACCTGAACCGACAACACTTCAAAATCGATGCTGCCATCACCAAGCCATTGCGGCTGGCCGCCAACCATAGCCCATATGTATCCTCGCAGGGTGGTGGCGGTTGCCGTCCCTGTGTAGGTGATGACCATGGGTTTGCCAAGTTGTGATGGGGGTACATCGTAGATCACCTTGGTCGGTGCACTGAAGTTGTCACCGCCGATTTGGATCTTGTCGATCCCAGCTCTCAGCGGCACTACTTCAGCGGTGATTGATACGATATCGCCGACAGTGAATCCGGCGGTGTTTTTCAGCCACATGTAATGAGGTCCGTCAGAGGTATCCTCCCTGAACTTGGTGGTTTGAGCCTCCCCAAGAAGTCCGGCTCCTGCTGTCACCTCAACGGTCCCTCTGGTTCCCACGCAGCCGGAGCTGGCGTCATGAGGGAAATTCATGTTGGTAGAGCCTCGCTCTTTGACCAGAAAACCTCCCTCGTAGCGTGGTTCGCCGGCTGGTACGAGGCGCAGCTTTCCATCCTTCTGGCGCTCTGTTGCAGCACTCAGTCTCTCGAATTGCCAATATCGGGCAACGACATCAGCACCAACCAGCACATCCCGCCCCTTGCCGGTAATGAGCCGCAGATTGTCGACCAAGGGAGACCACACATCCGGCAAAGGCATGCCGGCCAGCGCGATCGCATCCTCTACTGTGTCAAGCCCGGTTATCTGCGAGGCCAGTTTGGCTGATTCGTCTGCTGCCTTGGCGCCAGCCATCGCTTGGCTTGCGTAACCGGCGGCCGCATCTGTGCTGGGCTTGAGGTTCTGCTTGACCCGCTCAGCCAGTGTCGGCTGATCGGGGTACCCTGGGACAGGAACCATCTGCCCCTCTTGCCCCACAACGATCTGGTTAAAGGTGCCTATCGTCTGCTCGACGAGCAGGATCGCTTCGGTAGGGTCTTTATCGTTTACTGCCATCAGGTATCTCCAAATCCCAGACAGCATGCTGCACGCATCGCATCAGCGAGGCTGATCATGTTGTCGTGGTCGGTGGTATAGACGAAATTCAGAATGGTGTGAGAGGGCGCCTTCTTGCCGAGGATGCACTGCATGACGGCATCCCCCCAGACGCAGAGCGAACTGCCGGCCACCGAGCCAGCTCGCATGTAGTCAACGTTCATGCGCGGCAGATTGACCTGCCACACATAGCGCCACTCAGGGCCATAGATGGGGGCGCCAACCAGGCTGCCGGCACAAAACACGGATCCGTGGTAGTTGGAGATGGTCGCATCCTGGTAACCCAGCGAGACGAGCAGCTGCAGGTAATATTCAGCGTTGATGCCACCTAGCGAGTGGATCTTGGCGTTGAGTCGCTGCTGGCGCTCCTTGATGGTGGCCGTACCGGGCACTTCACATTCATCCGGCAGGCCGCAGATCCCCTCGTATCTGGTCAGCAGAACGGTGGTTTGCTGCGGGTCCGTCTCTTCCTGAGCCAGCGCATCTGCACGCCCAGTTGTACGGGCCAGTTCTGCTGCGCCGCCGGTGAGCACGGAGTGCTCACCTTCCCATGCTGGGCCATAAGGGAGCAGCTTCTGCAGTTGATCGGCGTAATCTGAGGTAGTCAGTCCCATGTCGTGGTCCCTAGTGCGACCACCTCACCTTTGGCGGTAGTGAACTCTGCTACTGGCGCGAGCAGCTGGTGCTTGTACTCACCATTGGCGGCACTGATGGCCTCCGACAGGCGTGACGGCGCTATGGTCTGCTCAGGCCCGCCCTCTCGACGATAGAACTCGCGCATGGCGGCGGTGACAGCGGCTCGCACTTCGGGGGTGTCAGGGGTTACCTTGATGCGGTGAGCCACCCGCTTGATGTTGATGCCAAGCAAGTAGAGCTCGGCGGCGGCCACCGGTGCCTTTGGCTCGATATGCTGACGGGCGGCATCTATGATGGCCGCTGATGGCACCAGCGCTTCCGAGTTGTCATCAACCAGAAACACCCCAACAGTGCCAGCCCCCATCCAATGGCGATAGCACCAGGCGCGTGTCACCCCGGGCACCTCTTCGGCCCACACCTGGTAATCGGTATCGGATCCGCCCTGCGGGGTGAAGTACCAGCGATCCAGCACTCTGGCCCGCCAGTCATCAATGCTCTCAAGGTCGGTACCACCCTGCACGCTGTCAGCAACCCCGGAGGATGAGAGCCCAGCCACCGGTTCGGAGAGGATCAGCCCCTCGCCATCGTCCAGATTGGTGTGATAACCAGTCTCCGAGCAGGTGATCGGCAAACGCAGCACACCGCCGGATGAAGTGGCTGACTCGGTGGCGACATACTGGATCGGGTTGCTCCCCTGATAGACGGCCACTGCACCGGCAGAGACCGTGATGCCATCGCTGACACCGGAGATACGCAGCCAGCCGGCGGCCGGTTGCGCCTCTTTGCGCGGGCACTTCTTCATGCCGGCATGGCGCAGCAGCCACTGCTCGTCACAGAGATCAGGCAGCATGTTGCGCTCGAGGTATTCGATATGTCCGTTCACCCCGTGTACGGCGCCAGCATAGGCACGGGCGTAGACCTCTGCATCCGAGCGGCGCAGCGGATCATCCAGCTCTGCCATCACATCGGCTCTCACCCGCTGGATAATCTCGCGCAGGGTTGGGCGCAGGGAGTAGCTAGACATTGACGGCCTCCAGAATGTCGGGGATGGTAATTTGCTGATCAGACCCATCAACGGTGAGCGTCACGACCAGTTCGGCGCCGTCAATCTCTCGGCGGTGGCACTCGGCATCGATCCGGGTTACCAGCTCGTCATCTTTCAGCCAGGCCAGCGCCTCCAGGGCGTAGTCGCGGGCCCGCTCGCGCACCTTTGGCAGGTTCTTCTCACGCTTAAGCAGATAGAGACGGCTTCCGATCCGGTCACCGGCCACAGTCGGGTAGCTGTCTCCCCACCACCCGTAAGGACGATCGCTATCATCTGAAGCGCCAGCGCGGCGCCAGGTGAAGAGGCTGATAAACACCGCCCTGTGCAGCGGGTGCACCAGGTCGCCGGAGTCTGTGAGGACGCCGTTGATAGAGATCAGCATGGGGTTACTCCATCCGGGTTTTCGGCTTACCGGTCGGGGTGCCGCCGGGGTGTTCGTGGTCGTTGAATTGGTCGCGCATCTTCTGCATGGTGCCGGTCTTGTCGCTGATCTCGCCGGTACACTCCAGCAGCGGGGTATCGAAGCGAGCCTTGGTCTTGGCCTCAACCTCAAGGGTCAGGGTTTTCACTTCGACGCGGCGCCCCCTGCGCAGCACAATGCGATCACCCTCATCGGTGTAGAGCGCCACCTCCCCTTTTTTGAGCCCCTTTAGCCGGTAGCGCCGATCGGCCACGACCAGCACCACGCCGTGGGACTTGTCGCCATCCGGGAAGACGGCGACATGTTCGGCCCCGTCATGGGGGCAGGAGGTGTAACCATACGGCTCGAGATGCTCGACATCGTCTTTCAGCTCACCGCCCAGCATCTCGATCTGCACCAGTTGGCACTTTGCAGCCGAGTTGACCAGCCTGATCACACCGCGGGATAGCAGGTTGCGGATGGCGCTTTTCAGTTCACGCATCAGAAAATGTCCTCATCCTTGTTCTTGCGGGCGGGCTTGGGATCCGGCACGTCAGGCAAATAAGCATCAGCAGGGCCGACGCGCAGGGTCGCGATAGTGCCGCTATCGGTGCGGCTGTACTCCACCTCGGCGATCACCAGCTCGTCACCGGCAAAGTCGTTGTGGGGGTCAAACACAGGAACAACCATGTTTGGCAGCCACAGCTCGCCTGATTCCTGTCGCCAGCCAGGCACCGTATAGGTCGCCTCTCGCGCCTTGGCCTCGCGGCGGCGGGCCTCGAATTCGCACATGGCGCGGCAGCTGGCAACGCTGGCCTGACCGGTCTGCTTGATCAGCAGCGGGCGATAGCGACCGACCTTTCCGCCGACCTTGTGACTGACCCTGGTCGAGCTGGATTCCCCGAAATCGTCATCGGTGCCTGCTCGCTGCCCTGCAACCCTGTATTCGGAGTGGCAATCGCTCTGATCTTGCGGGGCGCTGCAGCTGAGGATGTTTTTGCCGTAGACCAGCGGCGTGGTGGCTCGCAGGGCACCGACCGCCCCGAAGTGCAGATCGCCGTTGGCATCGTCATAGGCCAGCAGGCGTTGCTGCTGCATCATTCTGTCGATGGCCTCGGCCACCGCCTCCCCCCAGTCCACCGAGAAATCAGAGATGGGGGATTGTCCGGCCGCGCCGAACACCGATACCCCGAACGGCTGGCAGAGCGCAGCAGCAATTTGCTGCGGGGTCTGCCCCCTGAATTGGCGCACTGTGGCGGCGCTGTCGATCAGGTCGCCGGTGCGGGAGCGCCCACGAATGGAGCGGGTGATGCTACGGGCGTCATAACTGACTGGCTTCGCATCGACGTAGCCGGTGAGCACCAGATCGCGGCCTATCAGCACCTCCACCCTGTCGCCCTGCTTAATCCCGGTGGATACCGCTTCAAGCAGCTCGCCCTTTTCGCTGGCCCGCCTGGTGACTTGCACCTCGAAATCGCGAGCCAGCCGGTCGATGCCTGCACTGATCCGCATGGCTGTCCAGCCATACCAGGCATTGCCATTGATCCGCAGGTGATACTCGTCGCTCATGATGCCAGGGTCCGCAGGGGGTCGGGGGGCACAAAGCCCGGGTGAGAGAGGTTGTTCTTGGCGATCAGCTCATCCGCCCGCCCGGCATCGTCATACCACTCTGCAGCCAGCACCAGTGCCGGCATGGTATCGCTCGGGGTGCGCGTCACCAGCTTTGAGGCATGCTGTTGCTGCTGGCGCAGCGTACTGACCAGCTCGCGGCGTAGATCCCGCAGCGCTTGATAGACACCATCGTCGGTAGTGCGCTCGCTCTCCTTGTCGATCGCAGCAATGATGGTCTGGCGAGCTTCCTCCAGTTCATCATGAGTAGGGCTGGTCGAAAGGGATGCGCTGCTGTCAGCAATCTGGCTCTGGCCAGTGCTGTTACCAGTAGTGGCAGCACCAGTGTTTTGCATCGGTTGCCGCGCCACCTCAACGGCGTCGAGCGCCGGAGCTCTGGCCGGAGTGATAGCTGGCTCGCTCGGAGGCGGCATCCGCGCCACCGCCTGAGCGCTGCTGGAGATCAGGTTTACCCTGACCAGTTCGGAGACGCTGTTGGTCAGCCGGTCAGCCTGCTGCTTGTCCTGTGCGGCGGTCGGCCACACGCCGAGCGGCCTGGCGGCCTGAGTTTGCGAGGCCGCTGCGCTGCGACTGGCGAGATTCAGCAACGAGCGGGCGGTGCCGCTTGAGCTGGACCCGGCATCCAGCACCGAGGCCAGCTGACGCGAGAAGATCCAAGCGGTCGAGGGAGGTGGCATCAGCACGCTCAGATCCCCCTGCATCAGCCGCAGGGCGCTCGACATCTTGACGTCGGCACTGTTGAGCATGTCAGCCACACTGCCGAGCAGGGATGAGGCATGTTCTATGGTCGCCATCGACATCCACTCAGGCAGCCCATCAAGGCCGAAGGCTCCGGCAAAGGCACTCTGTGCACGGTCCAGCAAGCTGGTCGAGCGGCCTGAGAGCAATGATGAACCGAGCGGGGTGGCCGTTGGCCACTCATCCTCTCCAGACTCCACAAAGGTGAAGCTGATGACGCACATGCCGCCATCTTGCTTGCTGTGGCTGATGCGCTGTTTGCCCATCACCACCACGTTCATCCGCCCGTACCAGGGGCTCACCAGCTCGCCGGGGCCTACCTGCTCGAGTGCCTCAATAAGCCGATCCCGTTCGGCGATAAAGTCAGGTCCAATCAGGTAGGCTGAGAGGGCATATTCCCGGGTCTCGCGCCCCATGTCCTCGACGCTGGGGGTATCTCGGCCTGGATACTCATGAACCACGGTGCGACGACCGATCTGTAGGTCATCACCGTCTACCTTGAACGCCACCCCGCGAAAGGATGCAGGCTGCAAACGGTCTGTCCAGCTCATAGCACCTCAAAAAGAAAAACCCGCCGAAGCGGGTGTGTTGCAGAGAATATGGTTTCCAGAAAATACGATATTTCGGATGCTTAATAGGGTGATATTACCTAACGTTGATCACGGTCAACAAGAACGCTCACATGACTTATGGCTTGAGATATTTCGGGGAGCTACAATCCCAGACTCAATGTAATCTTTTTACTTTTTGGGGGTTCTATGTCTGATATGGTGTTCTGCCGTGGTTGTGGTAAGGAAATCCACAAAACGGCAGTGTCTTGCCCGAGCTGTGGTGCTGTTACAGGATCAAGCAAAAATCGAGTCACTGCGGCTCTGCTTGCCTTCTTCCTCGGTGGTTTTGGCGCCCACAAGTTTTACCTCGGTAAAACCGGTATGGGGTTCCTCTATTTGATTTTCTGCTGGACCTTCATCCCTGCAATTGCCGCTTTCATTGAGTTCATCATTTATCTCTGCTCAACCGATGAAAGCTTTGCCCTGAAATACGCTGGCAAGTAACCAGCACATCAAGAACCTGCAATCATGACCCGCTTATGCGGGTCATTTTGCATAACGTGAATAACCGACATCCGGCGACATAGACCAGCCAGGTGAGGTTTTGCCCTCATCCACACGCAGGTTTTGCGGGGCGTTTTCAAAGCGCACCACCATCTCACCGGAGACTGGGGCGCCGGTGTTGCTGTTGGCACCAGCGGCTGGCGAGACGGCCGCTAACGGGGATGACGCGCCGAGCCCTCCCTTGCCATCGCTCCAGATCGCGCCGAGGGCATCCCCGCTGCGCTGCCAGATAGACCCAACGCCATCTATGAACCCGCCTACCTTGTCACCTACCCAGCTCATGCCATCCATCAGCGGTTGCAGATAGGGTTGAATCCGCTCCCACATCCCCTTGAACCAGGCCACTATGGGTTCCCAATTTTTGATGATGATCCCGAGTGGATGGAAATCGAGGAACCCCTGCTTCAGAAACTCCCACGCCCAGCCAAAACCGGTCGTCACCGAGCCCCACAGTTCGCTGAACCACGTGCTTATGGCCCCCCAGTTCTGAATGATGAGTCCCAACGGGGTGAAGTCGAGGACCCCTTTCTTCAAGAAAGCCCATACAAGTGAGAAATCTGTTTTCACAGAACTCCATAGATCACCAAGCCAACTGCTGATGGGGCCCCAGTTCTGGATCACGATACCGAGTGGATGGAAGTTGAAAAACAGTTGTCTCAGAGATTCCCATGCCGCGCTGGCAACCACAGTAATTGACTGCCAGACCTTGGCGAACCAAGGGCCAATAGTGTCCCAGTTGGCGATGATCAGGCCGGCCGCCATAGCCACGCCGCGCAGGATCAAGCCAATAGGGGTCGCAGTCATGGCATTGCCGAAGAAGGCCATGGCCACCCCGCCGGCATAAAGCGCCAGCTTCAGAGCCGCGAATCCGGCGGCAATGCCCACCACCCCGCGAATAACCTCTGGGTTGGCAGCGGCAAATTCGCTGAATTTCTCGGCTAAATCGCCAAGCCAGGTGACCGTGTCTTTCGCCTCCCCCTGGAAGGCGCCGCCAATTGCCGCCAGACCATTCACTGCGGTACCGGTCATGGCATCCCACAGGTTTTTCAGGGTACCGAGTTGAGCCCCAACCCGCTGTTGCAGGCTGGCCTGTCGCGCCATCTTCTGCTGGATCTCGTCATATCCGGAGCGCCCCTTGTCGATCAGGGCATTGACCACCTGCAGGGTTTCCGCGTCATCTCCGAAAATCTGCTTGATGATGGTGGTGCGCTGCTGGCTTGTGAGAGATTGCAACTTGTGAAGTTGGGAAAACAGGTTATCAAGCCCGCCAAACTCGCCCTTACCATCAGTGAAATCGAGCTTGATCCCCTTGCGGCTCATCAGGCGGTTGGCTGCGTTGATTTTCTTGCTGTCAAACCCAGCTTGCAGCACCTTGCGGATCGCGTTGCCGGACGACTCACCTGCCATCCCCATCTGGTCCATCATGATCGCCAGCGGCGCCAGAGATTGCGACGCCTTGAGTCCGTCCTTGTCGATCATCTTCAGCACCGAGCTGGTCTTGCTGAAGAAGCTGAGCATGTTGGTGTCATCCACCCCCATATAGAAGGCTTTCTGGATGGTATCAAACAGGCTCATCATGTCTTTTGAGGCAGTGCCAGTGGCGTCCTGCATCTTGGCGGCGAACTCGGCGGCGGCGGCTGGAGCCTTGCCCAACTGCACGGCCAGATAGGCGGTGGCCTCACCCACCCCACCCAGTACGGTTTCGGCACTCAGACCCTGCCGCTGCAGCATGGTCATCATGTCCTGAAAGTCGGCCGTAGTGCCCGGCAGCTTGTTGCCGAGCCCCACAGCAAGATCATTCATTTTCTTGAATTCGGGGCCGACCGAGCCACTAGCATCCATCATCGCGACTTTGAGGCCGGTGGCCGCATTCTCTGACTGGGCAAAGGCGGCCAGGCTGCCGCCCACGGCGGCAGCCAGACCAGCACCGATGGCTGGCGCCCCTTCACCGGCGCTTTTGAGGTCGCGCTGCCAGCTTTTGATGTTTTTGCGGATACCCTTGAGTGCCGGAGACAGTTTGTCTACACCGGTGATCAGGGCTTTGAGTTGAAATTCATTGGCCATAAATCACCCATTTTCGGCCTTCATCAGCCGCTCACACTGGCGCTCCATCAAAGCCAGGGCGTCAAAGTCATGGTGAAGGAAGGCGATGGGGTCACCAGCCTTCCACCACCTCGCCATGTCAAAGTAGCGGTCAAGAATGTCGCGCTCGGTTACCCCTTCAGGAAAAAACCGGCGACGTCCCAGGCGGCATTGTTGAGGTCGGCCGGCTCAATCTGCTCCACGGCGCTGGCCGGGATAGCGCACAGCTCGATCAGATAGCCCTTCACCTTTTTCATGTTGATGCTGACCTCCCCTTCGGGGGTCATGGTGTAGGGCAGGCCAAGGCGGCAAACCTGCTCACCAGTCGGCTTTTTAAGCTCCAGCTTGGCGACCGGCTCGCCGTGCGCCTGAATAGGGGCAGATAGCGTGATGATTTTATGGTTCATTGAAAGAAGCCCTCTTCGGCGTTGAATTGCAGATCGACGGTGCCATCTTCTGGGTTGTAGTTGGCCTCCCCCTCGAGCCAGGCATTTTTAAGCACATGGACCCAGCCATTTGCCAGCTCGGAGGTGATGGTCATGCTGTCACCCTCGATGATCTTCTTCAGCGGGAAACCCTTGGGCACCTTGAACGTCCCCTTCATGTATGGGGCGCGGTGCGTCTCTTTGTAGTCATTGCCGCCGCCGAGATCGGTGATGGTCTCCTTGACCTTGAGGTTGAGGGGGACTTCCATCCCCCCGATCAGCGACAGCTGTTCGCCGTCAACCTTGATGTAGGTAGTACCTGCGATGCGGGCCATTTATGCAGCCTCCTGATATTGCAGACGGAACTGGTTGAGCAGCGCAAAGACGCGCAGACCGTTGACGTAGTCCGGCGGGAACAGCACGTTGACCCGACCGGAATCGCCATCTCGTTCCACGATCAGGTACTGGGCGAACAGCTCGCTGTTTTCGACGATGCCGAGTCGCTCCATGACGCGGTATTCGCCGTTGAGCTCGCCTTTGATCACCGCCGGGGTGACGATGGCCTGCCCCTCACCAAAGCGGGTACCGTCGTTGGCCAGCTTGTGGCGGCCATACTTGCTGGTCACCAAGGTGCGCAACCGGCGGATCACATAGGCGGAGGTGTGCAGGGTCTCGCTATCGAGATAGGAGTTGTCGGCAGCACCGTACTTGTTGCGCTGGTACATGGTGATCGCACGTTCGACCATCATCACGCCAGAACTGGCTGTCTGGGTGGCGATGCCACTGGTCAGCAGCACCTGCCGTTCGGAAATGGTGAAGCGCTTGCCGGTCGGAGCCGGCAGCAGACCATTGAGCTCGCCGGTCTGGGTCGGCCGAGCCGGGTCGACGCGGATAAATACCGCATTGCGGGCACAGCTGGCAGCAGCCACTTCGTACGGCGACGCTGCCGTCAGCGGCTCGACGCCGATAGTGGTGACGTGCTGGCCGTTGCGGGCCTTACCGAAGGTGGAGAGTTCAGAGAGAGTGCCGCGTTTAGCGCTGTAGAGATGGCCGTAGATTTGGCGCAACCACGACCAGCGGCCGGTGGCGTCGTTCATCTCCGCCTCCAGCACATCCAGCGATCCGCTGTCATGCCAGGGAGTGGCGATAAAGTCGAACGGCTCATCACCCATGGCCGCAATGGCAGCGGTCAGATCCGGCGAGCCAGCGCCGTTGCTCATGGCCGTCAGGGCCACGTTGATGCCGTTGGGCAGGGATTCGCCACCCATCACACCACGGTAGTTGAGAGCCAGGTTGATGTCGTTGCCGGTCAGCCCCTTCCATTTCGCGGTGAGGGTCACCACGCCAGCCGAGACGGTGGCAGTCACCGGCAGGCTGGTATCGGCATCAATGGCAGCCTTGATGTTGGATGCCACCGCAGTAGCGGACGCGGTGGCAGACACCCCAGCCTGCACACGCTTGCCTGCGATGTAGAGCGTGACCACTCCGGCAGAGATGGCGGTACCGGTCACCGTGATGGTGGCGGTCGCAGCAGCCCCTGCGCTGGGCTCAGGCACGTCGATCAGCCACAGCTCGCCGAACGAATCGACATTGCGATAGGCAGCCACCATTGCGGCCAGCTGGCTGCCGGCACCGACCAGACCTGCCGCCAGGGCGGGGTTGGTGATCTGCTGCAACTGGTTCTTGCCGGTGGTGACAGAAGCCAGGCCATGGCCCAGCACCAGCGCCCGCAGGGTTTCGCTGGCGCTATTGGCCGCCGAGTTGTCCATCTCCGCATAGAACAGCGGAACCCGCAGATCGGCGGGAATATTGTTGAAGCTGACGGTCATTATTTTGCTCCCTTCTTGCTGGCAGTGACCTGAGGCGTCGCCTCGTCTGCGGGCTCTTGCTCGGCTTCCGGCTCTTTTTCAACCGGAGGTTCGATGACGACATCGCCATCAAGCTGGCGGCGATACCAATACTGATTGGCGATCACCTCGCGCCCTTCAGCGGGCAGCAGGTCGCCGCGGTCAGGATCGGGGACCGATCGACCGTCATTGGGTTTGACGAACATGGTTATTCCTGTGGGGTTGGGGCGAATCCGAGCGGGCTGGCGTCATTCATGGCGTGAGCCAGCTTGAGCATGTTGCTGTAATCGCTGACGAATACGGTGTTGACCGGGAAGTTGAACTGATGCTCGATGATGCGCCACTCTGGCGGCACCACATCCGGGCCCAGCCCCGGGCTGATATAGTCGATACCCCACTGGTCACCGTGACCACATAGCCCCTCAAACTCGGGGAGTGCCTCCAGATCTGTCCATTGGCGGGTATCTTCCGGGCCGATCTCGAACTCGGCCGAGAATTCAAACTGGTAGTAGAGGTGTGCCCGATTCATATCGAGCAGGTTGCCGCCCTGATAGGTAATGCCGTCGTACTTCTTCTCGTCCGGCGACCAGTCTAGCAGGGCCTTCCAGAGCGCCTCTCGCGCCTCCTCTATCACATCAACCGAGGCTTGCCCGCGGGCGTCCTGGGTGTTGTTAACCACCACCACCACGGCGAAGGCGTCGGTGATCTTCTGCCAGTAGTCGGTCTGGCTGCGATTCTCTTCTGCATTGTCATCGAGTGGTATGACGTAGGCGGCTGGCAGGGCCAGCTTGCTGTTCTCGGCCAGCGGCTTGAACTCGGACGCACCGGCCACCCTGCCGCCAAACATGGGGCAGCGCTGGCGAATGGCCGCAATCAGCGGGCTTATCTTCATGTCGGTTTCTCCGGCCTGACCGATGCCCTCAGCGCAGTGAACAAGGTTCGCTGGATTTCGTAGCTGCGGTATTTGAGGGTTTTGGAAAAGTAGTTCTGGCGGGGGGCGATACGCCACGGCGAGCCGCCGCTGGCCCCCTTGCGGTGACTCTTGACCCGTTTGGCGCCACGCCTGACCCCGTAAAAGAGGTATGCCGGGTAAAAGCCGTCGCTCGGGATATCTTTCGATGCCCCTTCGCCCTTGTTGTGGCTGACCTTGACCATAAAGCCCGGGCGGTTGGCGGTCGCTCGCGGCACGAAGTAGCCGATCGATTTGGCCAGATCGCCGGACTGGTAGCCAGGGGCCTGCCCGGCTCCTGATATGGCCCGCCGCGCCACTGCTCGCCGGTTATCGCGCAGCAGGGTGCGGCCGATATCGACAAATGCCCGCCTGACGCGGGCCTTGTTGAAGCGGATCTCCTGCGTGTCCGGGAAATCAACGTGGAGGTAGATGCCTGAATTGGAGTTCTCAAACGACATGGCGACCTCGTGTTATGCCAGCAGGTCAAGCTGCTCCAGTTCGACCAGCGCCCAGACGGTTTCTCCGTTGAGCGGCTCGCAGCGCTTGACCCGATAGACGGCCCCCTTGTGTACCATCTGGTGGTCACAGGTTAGCTGGCGCCAGCGGATCAGGCATTTGTGCGTCACCTTCTCGTCAATCTGCACCCCGGCCTGATAGATGCCGCCGGTGACAGGCATCAGCTTGCCCCAGACGTTGAGATGGTCGTGGTACACCTGCCTAGTGGAAAAATCCTCGGCGGGTTCTTCGGTAACGCGCCGGATCTGCAGGCGGTGCTTGAGCTCGCCTGTACTGGGCGGGCGCATCGAGTTGACGACCGATGACTGTCTGATCTTCATATTGGCATCCTGGTGTAGGGGCCAATCAGGTAGCGAAAGGCAAAGGGAACCTCGACTTTCTCGAAGTCGGAGACCGCCTCGCGGTTGTTGAACCAGTTCGCCACCATCAGCAGACCAGCGGCCTTGAGGTCATCACTGATCACCAGTTGGCGATCCGTCATCTCCGCCTGCAGCGCATCGAGCAGCTCCCGATCGGTATGCTGCTCGATAGCCCGGCGGGCGGCCCCGATGTAGAGGTTAAGCAGCAGATCCTGGCTGGCGTCATCCTCCTCGAGGCGGCACTGGTGCTTCACCTCTCCCAGCGTGATCCACGGCATAACTACTCCTCGGCTTGTCCCGGCTCGGCGTCCGCCAGCTCTTTCTTGATCACCAATTCGGCTTCGGCTGGTGACAGTCGGGTGATGTCACCACGGCTGTAGTTCTTCCAGGGGCCGGTGAAACGCACTAGCACCCGCTCATCATGGGTAGGTGCGGGATCATCGCCGCTCTGCTGCCCGCAATTGGCGTCAGTGGCGCCAGCGGACTGATCACCGGTCAGCGGCGCGGCGCCAGCTCCGGCTGCATCGCCTGGCGCTTGACCTGCTGCGTGGTGGTCAGAATCTGATTCATCGCCTTCGCCAGTTCCGGCGTGGGGATCTTGCCCGGTACCTGCATCGGCATCAGGTTGGGGGGTGTCAGTCGCATTGCTAGTCGGCTCCTGCGGCAGTTCGCTGCCATGTTGCTCGTGATCGGCGTCAGTGGCAGGTGTCTGCCCTGCGCGAGCACCTTTCTGTTGCTTGGCCATGTCGGCTCCTTGTTACAAGGGGATGAGAGAGGGCGCCAGTGCGGCGCCCCGCTGCGGCCTTACCAGGTAACCTTGGTGCCCAGCGCCAGTCCTTCCGGATGACGGAAGCCCACATCGTGGTTGCCGACCAGGCGAATCAGCGACTGGTTGCGTGCAAAGGCGCTGACCAGATCTCCGTTGGTATCCACATAGGTGGCTTCAGTGGAGAAGTCCATGGTCATGTTGTCCTGCTCACCGATCACCACATCGCGCCAATCAGCGAAATAGATCTCTGACTCGTTGGTGCCGGTGCCGAGATTGGCCGGAATGGTGTTGGTATGCGCAATGGGATAACCCTTGAGCAGGCCTTTCTCCATTTCCGGATAGACCTTGTTGCCATTGCCATCACGCAGGCCGAACAGCTTCATCCAGGTGCGCGGGCTAAGCGCCCAACCCGGCATGACCATTTTGCTGTCAGAAGCCATCAACATCAGGATCAGGCCATCAAGGTATTCATCGATAGTGGTCAAACTGACAGCACCTGACCACTCCTTAACCCGGCCTGCTGCAGTTGCAAAATGCTTGAAGCCAGTTGGAGTATCGTTGGTGCCATCATCGCGCAGGAAGGCCTTATCCTCGCGCACGGACATAGCAGAGATGCAATCGTCCAACACCAGCTGCTCAACGTTGAAACCAGCACACCCGATCAGCTGGTTGCTGAGGGGTACCATGGTGATCATGGTCTTGGCGGACAGTTTCACATCACCGAACTGGCTGCCAGTAGCACGAGCATCCTTACCTTCACCAACGTAGCTGGACTGGGCACCGCCAGTCATACGGGCCATAGACAGATTACCGTTTGGCAGCGGCAATACTCGGGCGCCCAGCTTGCGAACTACCGTTTGCGGGCGCAGCAGCTCGATCACTTCGGAGTGCAGGGTCTCGGGGATCAGGGCCCCGCCTGAGCCGGCAGCGGTGCTAATGGCCATGGCCACCTGCTTATCGCCGATCTCTTTAGCTGCGAACTGCTCTGCCATCTTCAGGTCGCCCTTGCCGGCAGCAACAGCCATCGCCATACGGGCAAAACCGGCGCCAGGGTACTGTTTGGCTTCCTGCTTCACATGAACAGCTGGAGGCGCCTGGGAGCCGTGAGCGTTGACCGGTACAGCCAGCTGCGCCATCAGGCTCTCGGCGCTCTCCTGGCGGGCGATGGCGGCGCTGATCTTGTTCGCTTCGCTCTCCAGGTCGGCAAACTGCTGCAGTTGCTCATCGGTGAGCGCAGTGCCGCTGGCTTCCAGTTCTGCCAAGGCTTTGACCTTGGCGGCGATTTCGCCACGCTCGCGGCGGAGGGCTTCGATAGTCTTCATCGATTGGTATCCTTTGGGCATAAAAAAAGCCCCTTTCGGGGCTAGTTGGAATGGGCTCCGCCGCTGGGCTAGAGCTGACTCTGTAATTCGATAGCGCGGGCCCGCAGGCCGATGCTTTGCGCCGGTTTGGTCAGCTTGGCCACGTTGGCAGCCAGGCCGTTGAGATAGTCTTGCGGGTTGGCCAGTTCGTCGGCCAGCCCGTTCTTGACCGCCTCGGCTCCGCTGTAGAGGGTGGCCTCGGTGGCTTTCACCTGCTCGACTGACAGGCCACGATAACGGGCCACCGAGCCGACAAACAGCTCGTAGGCCTGATCCATGCGGTGGTTTATCGCCGCCATGGCCCCATCGCTGAGGGGCTCATGGGGGGTGCCGTCCTTTTTGCGGTCACCGCGGTAGAAGGTGGTGAACTTGAGCCCCACCTCCTCCTCCCACTTGCTCACCTCCATGTGCTCCATGATGACGCCAATGGAGCCGCAGCCGCCGGTTTCACTGACCACCACCTTGCTGCAGGCGGAGGCGATGAAGTAGGCCGCCGAGTAGGCAGAGAAGTTGACCAGCGCGGTGATCGGCTTGATGGTGCGCTTGGCATAGATGTAGTCGGCCAGCTCCTTACATCCGACCGCATGGCCGCCGCCGGAGTTGATGTCGAGCACGATCTCCTTGACCCGCTCATCGGCGAGCGCCGTGGCGATCTGCGCCCGCGCCCACTCGTAGCTGGTCAGTTCGCTGCAGGCGTTATCAATCTGACCGCGCCGGGCCACCAGGATGCCGTGCAGCGGGATCACCGCCAGCCCTTCAATGCGGTACCGCGATTCGCTGCTGGCCTCGAGCTGCTTGGACTCCAGCACATCCGGCAGGTCATCTGCGGCCATCACCTCGATCTGGTTGCCCAGCATGCGGGGCATCAGCAGACTCTTGACCCCGGCCAGCACCTCCTGGGTGACGTAGAGCGGGACCCCAAATGCCTGACTGGCCAGGTGCGGGTAGTTGATCATCAGCTTCGGCATAGAATGGCCTCAATTTCCTTGAATTGTTCCTGGGTCGCCTGGCTGATGCCTTGCGGCAGCTTGCCGGTAGAGACCATGTTGAGCGGGGTCAGGTAGATATCACCACCCTGGATCGGGGGCAGGTTTTCCAACCGGCGGATATCGTTGACGCTGAGCCAGCCCCACTGGCGGCCGAGGGCGTAGGACTCGTAGCGGGATTTCTGGTCTGCCCGCAGCAGGCCAGAGAGGTTGAACTCGATATAGAGATCTTTGCGCTCACTCGGCAGCAGCAGGTCGCGCATCATGGCGGCCTCGATGCGCTTGACCCATGGCAACAAGGTGTAGATGACGAACTGCAGACCCTGGTGCTCGATGTTGTTGTTGGTTGCCCGATCCAGCTCGCCGATCATGTGCGGCGGAATCTTGTACAGGCGGCAGATTTCGATGGCGCCATATTTGCGCGACTCAAGCAGCTGGCTCTGCTCGTTGGTCATCGCCATCTGCTTGTACTGCATGCCCTCCTGAAGGATGGCCACGCCGAAGGAGTTGCGGGCGCCTGAGTAAGTCTCGATAAATTTATTTCTGAAATTATCAAGAAGATCTTGGGTTTTAAGTGGCTTCTCTGGCGCTTCAATAACACCTGACAGAGTGGTGCCATTGGCAAATACCGAGCCGGCATGCTCATCCACTGCCATGGCAAGCCCGATTGCATCCGGGTTGCTCTGGATCGGCGAAACGCCGAGGTAACCATCCAGACTGAAGGCCTTGACATGGTGCACCATCCGCATCGGCAGGATTTGGTTGCTGCCATCGAGCAACTGGTAGTAAGGCAGCCCGTCAGGCCCCTTGAGCACCATCATCTTGTCCGGGTTGACCGGGATCAGCTCGGTGATGTAGCCGTCGCCACTGCGCTCGATCAGGCTGTAGCTGTTGCCGCGCAGGCCAAGGTGGCCCATGCGCTGCTCGTTGAATTCAAAGCTGGTGTCTTTCTGGTTGGGGCAGGCGTGGATAATGTCATACAGCGGGTGGTCGGTCGCCCGGGTGCGGCTGTCGTCGCTGCGCTGGTAGAGCTCGCACGGTAGCTGGGCGATGGATTCAGCCAGCAGGGTGACGCAGGCGCGGACCGTGCCTTGCGCCAGCGCAGACTCCGGCGTGACCATGACGCCCGCCTTGCTGCGCCGCGCCCCTACGCTCGAGATCCACTGACTGAAGTTGCCGCTGCCACCCCTGCGCTCAAACAGGAATGGGAAGAACATCAGTCACCCCCTCGCTGTTTGTTGTGCTGGTGCCAGGCAATGGCACGGCTCAACCAGGCAGACCAGCCCAGCGCCAACAGGCCACCGACCACCCAACCGAGCGGGGCAGACCAGAGCCAGGCGCCATAGGTCAGCGCGGCGGCACCCAGCAGGCCCACCAGAAAGGCGATGATGTTCATCAGCATAGGACGTCCGAAGTTGCGTAAATGGAGTTGGTATTGCCGCGGCCCGCGACCATGGCGCGGCCGATGGCCATCATGAGCGCGACAGCGCCGTCAATTTTCTGATCGGCAGATTCTTTGACAGGTCGCACCACATCATCGTTACCGGGCAGGTTCTTGCCGATCACGTTGCCGATACACCAGGTCATCAGGCTGTTGCCATCGTGATGGAAACGGCCGGACTGAATGGCGGCCTCCAGCTCTCGCATCGGATCTGACATGTTGGTGTAGTTCTGGGTGATGGAGATGGGGGTCAATCCCTCATCTGCCAGATCGTGAGCCAGCGCGGTTGCGCCTGCCGGGTCGAGCGGGACTTCCAGCACGTTGCCACTGGCGGCTGCCTCTTTGGCTACGGCCAGGATTTCGCGATAGTCGATCTCGGCACCCTCTGTGGTGCTGAGCTCGCCCAGATTCATCCACTTCTGGTAACGCTCTGCCAGTCGCCGGTTGTCTGTGTTGAAGGCCGTATCTTCCGGCACCCAGAACTCTGGGGCTATCGAGTAGTAGTGGCGCTTGCCGTCAATATCTCGCCAGAACAGTCTGGCCATGGAGTTCATGTCGAGCTTGCGGGCAAGGTCGAACGAGAGGATCAGCTCCTGCCCCTCGAACTGCTCCAGCGTCAGACTGCGATCTTCACAGGCCTTCCATGCCTCCATGTTGTAGTAGGCGGTTTTGGCCGACACCCAGACGTTGAGATGCTTGGTCTTGAAGATGTTGGCAAAGCGGGCCGACTTGATGGCCTTGGCCTGTTGTGCCAGCAGGTATTCGGCGTAGACGGAGACGCCCATGTTGGGGTTGGCCTTGGCCAGCACCTTGGGATCCGTCCAGTCATCCCCCTCATCAATGGTGTAGATGATGCCGAACAGCTCATCATCCGGCACCGTGCCGGCCAGCATCTCGATCACTTCCCGCCGCTTGTCGTAGCAGGGGCCGTCGATGTTGTAGCCGGCCGTGGTGATGGCCCACATCAGCGGTTGGAGGCGGGCGCCCATACCGGTGATCATGGTGGTGTAGAGGTCATCCGTATCGTGTTCGTGGTATTCGTCCACGATGGCGCAGGATGGCGACTGACCATCACCCGGGTTGCCGATCAGCGGTTCGAAGCGGGCGCCGTCAGACGGGATATTCAGGTTGCTGGCGTTGACCTCGATACCGAAGTGATCGAGCAGCGCCTGGGTGCGCTTGGCCATCAGACGGGCGGGGCGAAACACCTCCCACGCCTGTTTTTCTGTGGTGGCGCCGGAGTAGACCTCGGCGCCGAATTCGTTGTCTGCCGCGAAGCAGTAGAGACCGACCGGCGCAGAGAGAGCCGACTTGCCGTTTTTACGCGGGATCTCGTTGTAGACCTCGCGAAAGCGGCGCAGGCCGCTGCCCTTGCGCACCCAGCCGAACACGCAGCAGATGATGAACATCTGCCACGGCTCGAGGTTCAGGGTCTGGCGCTTGAAGGCCCACTCCCCCTTTGTGTGGGGCATGAGCTGGACGAATTTGGCGGCCCGCTCGGCCTTATCTTTGTCGAAGCGGAACCGAAACTTGGCCGACTTCTCTTTGGCCAGGTCATCAAGGTGGCGCTGGCAGGCCTGGATGACGTAGCGGCAGGCGGGGATCGTGCCGCGAACCACGTCGCGTGCATAGCCGTTCGCTACGTTGACGTAGGGATAACTTTTGCGTGCTGCCATCGGTCATCCCTACAAAGCTGCGAACGGGTTCCCCCCTCCCTGTTTCTTGTTGCCCCCGATCAGGCGTGAGCGGCTGGATGGGTCCAGCCCAAGCAGCGATCCGTAGCTGGTCATCTGCTTGAGTGATTCGTTGGCCACCGTACAGGCGGGGTTTTTGACCGGCCCGCCGGTTGCCCCTTCGACAACCAGGCCGTGTTTGGCGATCTCGATTTCAGCTCTGCGCCAGCGCGAGTATGCCGCGCAGAAGGCCTCGAGGTTGTGCAGGTCGGTGACACAGAGCACCTCGGCACCGCAGAGCTCACGGATCACCATGTCCCACATGGTCGGGGCCCACTGATCCTCTGCCAGCCATTCAGGGCATTCGACATAGAGCAGCGGGGTGAAGGTGGGCTCGGCGTTGTTCAGCGAGCGCTTGCCGGGGTTACCGGCCAGCCGCTTCAGCGCCGTCGGTTTGGGCTTGCGACCTTGACCAGGCGCTCTTGGTGCCCCTGCCATCGCGCCCTCCATTTAAATTTTTAATTTCGCGGGTATAAAAATTCGACCGGGCTGGCAGTCACAGAGGCGAAAAGCTGGAAGGATTTGATCCCCCCCTACCCCATCAGGATTGCCCATGGCGGCCAGCAGAGGCCTCCTGCTGTGTCTTCTGCTTGTGGCAGCACCGGCAGATGGCCTCGAGGTTGCTATCGTCATCCGTGCCGCCTGTGGCCTTTGGCACGATGTGGTCAACGGCATAGGCTTGGGTGATGATCCCCTTGCGAACGCAGGGCTGACACAGCCCGCGGTCGCGCTGCATGATTCGCTCGCGCCGCTTGCGCCAGCTGGCACCATAGCCACGCTCTGCCGATGACTTGGCAGCCACACGCCGCCATCCGACAGCCTGACCCGCATGATCGGCACAATACCCGCCAGGGTTATCAGTCAGGGCGTGACACCCTTTGGCCCGGCAGATCTGCTTGATACGTGGAGGCATCAGACGCCAGCAGGCTGAGCTACAGCTCGAACCAGCGCCATGATGCCAGTTTGTATGTCGGTCTTACCGATGTTCGCCCAGCGCATCGGCTCTGCAGCCTCAAAGCGCTCGAACTCATCTACTGGTCCATGCGACTTGTCGAAATGCTGCTGACCAATCATGGCCGCCAGCTCGGATTGCAGCGCCAGCAGCTCAGTTCCCTTCTCCTTGATGCGGTTCATCAGGTCTATCTCTTGCTGGCTCAGCTCGCGGTAACCTTTGATCTGGCGGTGTTGGTTTTCCATGATGGGTCTCTGCGATGGACAAAATAGGGCGCCGCACCGGGCGCGGTTACACGGGACGACCCGTCAGTTTGGAGAGTGACTCGGCGCGGCAATTCGGTTAATCGGGATTGGTCAGGGAGAGGTAGGCTCTTTGGCAGGCCAAGCCTGATGCTCGAGCGCGGTCATACGCTCTTGCCAGCTCTCCCGCTCGCGCATCAGCCCGGCCGAGCAGGTCGGCGAGCACCACGGCGGACTGTCCGGCTGCATCGCCTGACTGGGCAGTGCCGGAATGGCTGGCGCACTGACTGGCTCTGAGAGCAAGACGGCTGGCTTGCTCGCGCAGGACGACAGCAGCAGCGTCAGCGACAGCAGCGTCGCGTTCAGCATTGGCGATCTGTTTTTCTGCATCTTGTCTCACCTTATCCATATCAGCCTGACGGCGCTGCTCAGCCTCGCGGGCAGCAATCTCGGCATTGGCCCTTGCCGTCGCCAGTTCGGCCGACTGCTTATCCCACTTGGCCGACCACTCCAGCTCTTTTTCGTGTGATCCGCTCGAGTAGCCTTGCTGATAAAGAAGCCACGCCAGAAAGAACATCACTGCCTGGCGCAGCAAAAACCACAATACAGGGTGCGCCTTTAGAAACAGGCGAACCGCATTCATGCCAGTACCCCGCCGAGCTCCTGGAACTTGGCGAGTAGCTTCTCTTTGGAGTGCTCCGGCTGGTTGTAGCCAGCACCCGGCAAAGACGCCCAGATATTGCTGCACTTGTCGATCGCTACACCGATACGGCCAGCCTCGACATCGGCCAGCGCTCGCCGCTCGCGGATCAGCTGAATCGCCCACGTGTCTTGAGATACCGGGCCGAAGTCCGGCAGCGCTAGTTGCACCTTGTAGTGCAGCCAGTGCTTGCTCAGAAACTGATAGCGGCCGGCCGCCGTACTTTTCAGCCCCGGCGCCACCTGGATAGACACGTTCGGGTGCTCGGCATAGCTCGCAAAGGTCTTGCCCGGGTTGACCAGCTTGTCATAGCCATCATCACCACGGCCGATGGTTCCTTCGCTGAATGCCAGCATATCGAGAAAGGCCGCCAGATTGCGGCTGCACTTAATTCGAGCCATTTTTACCACCCTCACCCATCCAGCTGGCTGCACGCTTTTCATAAATCGCCAGCGCCTTGGAGCCCATCAATCCTGCCAAGCCTGACATAAAGCCGCACAGCGGGATCGGCACGTGCATATACCAACTCAGCAGCATGGTCAGCATCCCGGCAAAACCGGAAACCGCCACCTGCGCTGCCGCCTCGCGCCACGCAAAGGGACGCCCCTCGCGCCGGATGGTCTGTATATAGGCAACCAGACCGCCCCACACACTCAAGCCGCCGAATGCCAGATAGGCCAGAAGGCTGTAGCTTTGAGGGTCTTTATCAGGCGTCATAACTTACCTCCACGGCAAAACCGCAACATGGCTCGCGCATGGATGACAGGCCAAGCGGAACAAGGGCTGCTTCAGACATCTACATACCTACCTCCCCGCAGGGCCCAGAAACGAAAAAACCCCGGCTAAGCCGAGGTTTGGAAACAAAATAGAAAAAAGACCGCCCCCTTTCGGGTGCAGTCTTCCATCATTGGGTTTCACTCTACACAAAATTGCTTTTTACTGTCAACTACCTTTCACTGGCTGTTTTTCCCACCACGTATCGAATGATTCAGCCTTGGCCATTCGTTCCGGGGCGCCAATCACTACGGCATGGTGGATCTGACTTATGTCATAGCGGCTCATCTGCATGCCTGCCATGATCGCATATCCGTCTGCTGTGCGTTTTATCCATCGGCTAGGCGTGGTAAACAGTGATGCACACTGCTCAGCCTGGTCACTAGGTAAGATACCATTAAGACCTTCCACACACATTACGGCCTGCGAGTGTGAGATGTAATTCTCAGTTCCCATCACCGCTCCGAATCCATTTGTTAGAAAGTACATCCCATACCCAGCCACAAACATGGCCCCGCCTATGGCTCCCAACATTTTGATATTCATATTGTTTCCTCAAACTCAGTTTTGTTGTATCAACCAGCGTGCAACTACATCCTCCGGCGTTTGCCATCTGCTGCAAAGCGGTCAGTTCTACCCTGCCAGCTCCCATATCTCTCCCACACCTCTCCTGCTCAATCAGCAATTTCAAGAGCGCCGAATTTCCATCACTAAGCAATTGTCCAACACGAAATTCGACAAAGCTTCCTTCGTGAGTTTCGCATGCGAAAATACCTCTCCCCAGCCAATAATGTAGGGAATAATCATTCGTCAACATAATAACGGGCCTCCGGCATCACCTGCTCGGATAAAAATTGAATGCGTCAGTTATTCGGCAGGAGCTGCCAGTGCTCATAATTTACAGATCTGAAATTGAGTCTGTCAACTGATTTCGGAAAGTTCTTTATTAACAAAATCGAGCGATGAAAATTGTTCCATCGGAACAAAGCTACTCTCTGTAGCATTTTTCTACTGCCTGTAGATTATAGTTAAGAAATTTATGAACGTGAGTTTATGTAATACATAAAAGCAATACGTGAAATATCAGACTATCCATCATTGAAGTGTCACGACAATAATAGATAACAATGTTTTTTATACCTGATATAAACATTGCCACCATCCGCTACATCATGGTCGGCCTAACTGGCCTTATCCATCGCATCAAACCATGGTTGCTGGCCACTCACGCCAACACAGCTGCATTAAAGGCTTTTAGGCTGATTACCAATCAAGATTGCAATCTTGATGGGGGCCGGCGCCGGGCGCATCAGCCCCAATCGAACCAACACGATCACCTCAACTACCTCAGAACCTGCATGCCACCTGACTTTAATGGACTATCTACTTTTGTGAGCTCAGCATGATGATATCATCACAAAATCAAATAATCATGGCCGGTTGTTCAGCATCAGATTTTTAATATTGATTGTTAGGGTGTTCATGTGCACCAAAAGTAACCATTGGCGGATGCTATAAAATGATTTTAAGAGTAGCATCATCCGCCACGAAAAAGAGTTTAAGTGAGTTAGTTGCTTAAACACTTTAACGGCACAAGCCTGTCGCCCCCTAAAGCATCTATGCATTGCTTATATAGTATTTTAAAAATGTTTTCCGATACAGAATATGGGTTTGTCACAACAGTACATTTTTAGCCGCTAAAATGATTTTAATGGAGTGAAAGGCTGCCTGGGCAAACCCGCGTTAACCCAACTGGCACCTGATGCGGACGGCAAGGGCCCTTGCTATACTGTACAAAAACACAGTAAGAGTCAGAACCATGCTTGCTATCCCGCACCCATCACCCGACAGCCTTGAGCTGCCGCTGTTCCTGTCGCCTGTCGCCTGTGGCTTCCCCAGCCCGGCCCAAGACTATGTGGAACAGACCATCGACCTGAACCAGATCTGCATCGAGCATCCTGCCGCCACCTTCTACGTGCGCGCCAGTGGGCACAGCATGGTCAGGAAGGGGATCCATGACGGTGACCTGCTGGTTATCGACAGGGCGGTAAAGGCCCGCCACGGCGCCATTGTGCTGGCCTGCCTGGATGGCGAGTTCACCGTCAAGGAACTGCAGGAAACGCCCCGGCCCGCCCTGCTGCCGGCCAACCCCGATTTTCCTCCGATTTATCCGCAAGAAGGGCAGGAGCTGGAGATATTCGGCGTTGTCACTTTCGTGCTCCACAAGACCAAGCTGGGGTAGACCATGCCCACCGCCATCGCCCTGGTAGATGTGAACAACTTCTACGCCTCCTGCGAACGCCTGTTTCGGCCTGATCTGAAGGGCCGGCCCATCGTGGTGCTCTCCAACAATGATGGCTGCGTGGTGGCCCGCTCGGCAGAGGCAAAAGCCATTGGCATCAAAATGGGGGTCCCCTACTTCCAGATCCGCCAGTTCTTCGAGGCGATGGGCGGGATCTGGTTCTCCAGCAACTATGCCCTCTATGGCGACATGTCCCAGCGGGTGATGACCATCCTGGAAGGGATGGCGCCAGCAGTGGAGGTCTACAGCATTGACGAGGCGTTTGTTGAGCTGAGCGAAAGCTGGGCCGGCGACCTGGTGGCCTATGGCCGACAGATCCGCGAACGGGTGCAGCAGTGGACGGGCCTCACCGTAGGCGTCGGCATCGGCCCCACCAAGACGCTGGCCAAGCTTGCCAACTATGCCGCCAAGAAGTGGCCGGCCACCGGTGGCGTGGTGGACCTGCGCGATGAAGACCGGCGGGCCAGGCTGATGGCCATCACCCCGATAGAGGAAGTATGGGGGATTGGCCGGCGGCTGACGGCCAAACTGGAGTCTCAGGGGATCCGCACTGTGGCCGAACTGGTCGCTGCCGACCCCAAGAGCCTGCGGCGCCAATATGGGGTCGTGGTGGAGAGAACGGTGCAGGAGCTGCGGGGGATCCCCTGTGCTGACCTCGAGCAGCTTGCGCAGGCCAAACAGCAGATAATCTGCAGCCGAAGTTTCGGGGAACGAATCACCCAGATCGGCCCCATGCACCAGGCGCTCGCCGGCTATATGGAACGGGCAGCAGAAAAGCTGCGAGCCGAGGGCATGTGCTGCCGCCATGTCACCCTGTTCATCCGTACCAGCCCATTCAGCGACAAGGCACCTTATTATGGCAACCAGGTGAGCACCAGGTTGGCCATGCCCACCCATGACACCCGGGCACTACTGGCCCAGATACCTGCCCTGCTCCCCCGTATCTGGCGAGATGAGCAGCGGTACCAGAAAGGAGGCGTGATGCTGGCCGACTTCACCCCGATGGGCATGCAGCAGGGCGATCTGTTCGCCGGCGACCAGCAAGCCCCACGCAGTGAGGCGCTGATGCAGGTCATCGACAAGATCAACAGAGGGCGGTTGGGGAAGGTCTACTTTGCGGCTCGCGGCCGGGACACCAGAGAGTGGATGATGAAGCGAGAACAGCTCAGTCCACGCTATACAACCAACCTTAACGAACTTCCTAACGTAATAATTTAGTTATGAATTCTCTCTATTGAGAGACCAACAACTGTTACGCAGTACTACAAGGCTGAGATATACTGGCGCCTATCTCAAAATTTGATGGTTAAAGGGATTAAAAACAGTGAGTTGGCGGGGATTTGAAATTGAGGGGGAGTTCAGAGATCTGTCACATCTTGGCAGTTTCGTCATGACTGTAAATGTTGATAGCAGGGATATAGAGCTTATCGTTAGTTTTTTAAGTCATTGTTTTACAGATGAAAAAGGTGGTTTCCGCATGCCATTTAAACATGAGGAAAGATACTGGTCGGAGGAAAGGTATAAAGCGAGCTTTCAACTTAGAGGCCTAATCGAAAAAAACTTTATCACTTCTTACGCAATTCCCTATCTTAACAAAAAAAGGAATGAGCAGTACCACTACATGGAGGCGTACGACTACGCAATCTTCTTTGATATCAACAAGCCCGAAGGCACCGAAGACACACTGAAGCTTAAAATCGTATCCGCGTACGAGCTCGATCAATGGGGGAAGGGCACTGTGCCAAAGGGGAAGCCAAAGAAGGTAAGCTGGATTCTAAGCAGAAGAAATAACAATCAATCTGCTCTATAAGAAACAAAAAAAGCGCATAATGCGCTTTGTTTGCCACTCAAACTGAGTGAAAGTAATCCGGCCTAGTCTATTTACCCCGCTCACAGGCTGGGGGAACCATAAACACTAATTTGCTTTCAGTTACATGGCTCCGACATCGATACCCCCAAGGGGTTCCGGTCAGTATCGACAAGGTCAGTATAATAGAATCCTATTACTCTAGTGGTCAGACCAGTTGGACTGGTGACACCATAATCGCTTTCTTATAGAAAGCTTCCTACTCTCCATCCTCCACATAGCTCAGGGGCTGGACTGACTTTTTCAACGAGCCTCCCCGCGGTGAAGGCATCAACTTCACCAGCTTTATCAGCCGCTGCTGAATCGGCTTCCACTTTGGATCTGACGGGACCTTCTCCACCCTGGGTGCCGGTTCCTGATGAATGCACAGCACCTTGATGAAAATGCGCTTTGGTGCCTTCCCCTCTTCCCTTAATCCACGGCGAACTTTCACGGTCTTGTCCACCCAATCAGAGGTCCGCAGGTAGTTCATCAGCTGGATGGCCTGCGCACTGGTGATGTCAAACGCAGCTGCGACATCGTACAGGTCGAAGAAGTCGCCATAGATCAGGCCCCACCCAGCCACCATCATGGATTTTTCCCTAAGTCTGCTGTCCATTGAGCCCATCCATTTTCCAATACAGATCAAGCTAGTCGATGTCTAACTCCTGCACACACTCAGGGTTGATCGATTTTTCAGTTTCGTGACAACAAAATATTGTGGAAGGAGATTGGTTTAAGTAACACAAAAAAGCAGTGCGTGTTTCGGCAAAAGCACATTACTGAATCATAGCTTTACAGCTAAGGCTTTGTTGCAAAAGGAGAACGCATCAGACAATCCTTTCACCGTCGGATTTGTCCAACAGGCAACTCTGAACGTACAATCGCTCAGTAGGTAAATAGATGTTATCCACAGGGACTCATAAGGACTTACATAATGTCTTGCTCTGCTCTGTTGCGCGATGCTGTTTTTGGTTTTACCGTGTGTGAGGTGGAGCAAAATGACAACATCACTACACCTACAGAACGCGAAACTGGAGCATCCGGGAGGATAAGTGAAATGAAAATGAACCAATGCCCAAAAGGAGGGCAGCATGGAAGAAGAGGAAGTCCGCCGATGTGCGGTGAAAAGCTGCGAGAGCAGTAAAAACAAAGCCCAACAGCTGCGAACTGAAGGGCTTTGGAATCGCTGGAAACCTTGGCTGTGGCAAGCCTTCGGATTCCTGTTTATGGCACTACCCATATGCATCACGAATTGGTGTGATGCTGTACTCAAATTGATTGACACTTACCGTGTAATCTTTGGTCACTGAAGACCTTTGGTGGCGACCTAATGGTTGCCACCATTTTTTGCAAGCTTGAATGAACCAAGCCGACAAACTATTTACGGTGTAAACGTAACTCTGCGCAACCTAGATAGCAAATTTTTTACTCAAAATGGGCTCGTTCGATGCGCTTTGAAGCCTATATTGTCGCCATCACGCCGCCGTCACTCGCTTGTAGAACGCCTCCACCTCACTCTCCTGCACATGGCACCATGCCAGCACCGCCTGATAGAGCGGATACCACTGCTGTTCCCACTCATTGCGGGTCATGGAGCCAAGCAGGGGTTCGATGGCGCGGCGCACCTGGGTGCCCGGGATCGGGCGCAGGCCGGTACCATTGCAGCGCGGACAGGTCTTGTCGATGGCCTTGCCGTGCAGCCGGCTTAGCTCCAGATCACGGATCACCCCGCGCCCCCGGCAGAACTGCGGGTGGCAGGCCGCGCCCGGGGTGTCCACGGTGCGGCAGAAGTGCTGAACCGCCAGCGCAGCCACCGCCTTGAGTGCCAGACCTTGCCGGCGCTCCTTGACGGCCCCCACGTACTTCGGCGCCAACTTGCTGCACTCGGCCATCACCCCGATCACCGCCTTGCGGTGGCTCTCCTTGTCCTTGGTGTAGCGGGCCATCACCAGTGCCAGGCCAACGGCCTCGTATTTCTGCACCAGACCAAGGGCCCCCAGAACATCCGCCTTGGTCAAATGGCTGGCTCCTGTCGAACGAGATTGAATCGCCTGGATCATCACCGAGCGCGGCGAACCGATGGAAATTGCGTACTCGAGCCTCATCAGAATGCCTCCAGTGACCAGCCGGCGCCTTTGCGCTGTACCCCGACGAAGGTGAACATCCAGTGCTGCTTGGCGGCCACCTTGATCTTGACCCGGGCATCGTCCTCCCAGAACCCTTTCACTTCGTGCAGCTCGATCAGCCCATCCCGGCGCACCACCATGAAATCCGGGGTGTAGAAGGTCTTCTCGGCCAGCCGCAGCTTGAGCGGCTCAAACTCGAAGTGCAGCACCTCCCCTGCCAGCATCAGCTGACGCAGGTGGCCGGCATAGGCCTCCTCGGTCTTGTTCATCGAGCCCGGTACCGGCTGCGGGCGGGCCCGCGCCTTCACCACCCTTCCACTGTATGGCGTCATCCAAACACTCCCAGGCCGGCGGCCTTGTTTAACGTCATCGCGACGTGATCCAGCTGGCTGCCGTGGGCTTGCTCCCACTGCTGCCAGCCATTGTTGTGCAATTCCATGTGTGCCTGGTGGCAGAGCGGAAAGGTCATCAGGTCATGGGTCTTGCTGCCCATCACGCTGAGCCCGTGCCCCACCACGTGGTGTGCCTCGATGCCATCAGTCTGGCCGGTCACCACGCAGGGCAGCTGGCGCACGAACGCCAGATAGTTGGCCGACTCCCACCGCTTCATCTTGGGGCGGGGGATGTGCAGCATCGGCGGCTCTGGGTCGATGGCCTTCACCACCGGCTTGGCCTTGATCCTGCCGCGCAGCTCTGCCAGCGGGTCCTGCTCCAGCAGGGCCTCTTGGTTCACCCGATAGCGGGAATCAGTCTCCCGATAACCGCGCCCGGGCACCAGCACCCGCTCTGGCTCCAGCGCCGGCAAGCGGCAGGCATGGCGAACAACGGCGATCGGCAGATGCCCCTGCACCTTGTACACGCTGGCCCACCAACAGAGATCCCGTGCCTGCAACTGGGCAAGCTGTACCCCGCACCAGCCGGCCACCTTGGTCAGCAGCGCCCGGGCGATCGCCTCGGCATGCTGACCAGGGTTGAACGGCAACTGGCCGTCGCGGAACTCGTTATCGTGGTGCCAGCACAGAGGCAGCGGCAGGCCGCCCATCTCGGCGGTGACCGACTCCCCGATGCAGCCATGGCCGATCAGGCACTGGCCCACGCTGCGCAAGGCCAGCTCGCCGCCGGCAGCCTTGACGATGGCGGGATTGAGCAGGGCCCTGGCCAGCTCAGGGAACTGGGATAGCAGATCACCCCCTTCTGGAGCAGGGACGAGCACCGCCGGGCGGTTGGATAGAGAGGTGCGCAGCTTGGCCAGCTCCTCCCCCACCTTCAGCAGCACCACCCCCATCTCTGGCACAAAGACCGGATGGGTCGGCATCATCCCAGCTTCTCCACCATCTCCAACTTATCGAGCAGCGGGCCAAGACGGGCCAGAAGCTGATAACTTGCCGTGCGGCGCAGGGCGGCTGCTTCGGATGCGATAACCCGGCGAGCAGCCTCGGCGGCTGTCAGGCCCGGGCAGGCGGTGTCGATGGAACGGAACAGCTCGGCGCTGGCATTGATGGCGGCCCCGGCAGGGTTGTTGGCCTGCTGCTGCAGGTGCTGCGCTCTGGCCGCGCTGCGGCTCGTGAATTTACTGCTCATGTGACCCCTTTACCTCACGGTAGTGGTTGTGTGGCAATAACACACAAATGAAACCATAAGTTATCAAAAACTGCCTTACCACACCAACAATCATGGTAAACATGCCTGAACTGTCACAAGAAATTGCAAATAAGTAAGTTTCGGTTAACGAGAGGCATCGGGTGTATGAGTCCAGACCCATCTGGAATTTCGGTAACAGTTACTATATTCTAAGCATAAAGGTGGTCATTTCTGACCACTAGTCGCGACCGATGAACAATAATAACAACTCAATAAATAATTGATTTTTATGCACAAAAGGGATTTAGAGTGACTCAGCAGCTATGTGGAGACTGGTTACCTGCAACCATAGAAAAGGCAGGTAGTTTCTTGATAGCGCTGTACGACAGGGCCCCCATAATCAGCAGTGTCTTGCTCGTAATGCTCTTTTCATATCCTTTTTATGCAAAGTTCATTGGATTACTAAGAGCGAAGGCAAACTTACCGACTTCACATCAGATTTCGGAGCGATTCTCACAGCAACAGGAAGTTGGGATGTCCCAACCACCGGTGCCAAGTGGAGAAGAACCATGAATGATATCCTGATCCTTATTGCCGTTAGCCTTTTCTTTGCCTACCTCATCCACTGCAAACGCAGTGCTCTGAAGAGGAAAGCAGAGCTTGCTGCATTACTTGACACCATGCTTCGTGATCACAACTTAACTGAAACCGAAAAAGGCATGGTAAGTGCCTGCTACGATGTGGCGGACTCTTGGTGGGCTATCCCATCAATGTTTTCTGCTGTTCCAGTAGGTTTTTTCACCAGTAAAAAGAGAGCGCATAGACAAAATTGGAGTCAAGAGAACAAAGAGGTAATTGCCAAATTCATGGTTAAATTTGGCGAAACACTTGTTGTTGGCAACCCAATAATGAGCTTTTTGTTCATCATCTGGACTGCGGCATGGGCAGTGATTTTTTTCTTATTTACGATGCTAACTAAATGGCTTTGGGTGGTACTAGCCTTTACCAGCCCTACGTTTGTCCATGCAACACCTACCGACATGGCACAGAGCGTTGTTGCTAGAACGATTTCAGCGCAACAAAATGTGCTTCACAAGCTGCGTCTAACACATCGGTAAGAGTGTGAGGACTTCTCACACTCTTACATACTGCAGAGCAGCCACCAAAAAACCTCATATCGCAGTACAAGTACTCACCCACCTAAATTAATCGCACTTTATGCCACCTCTCCCCTGACCAGCTGACGTTTGAAGCAGGCCAAGATGTCGATCAGGTAGGCGGCTTCATGGCGGGCATCATGCAGGGCGTGATGGCGGATCCCCTCAAATGGCCGCTGGTACTTGGGGTCAATCCCAAGCAGCACTCGGCCCATCCAGACGGCAGTGCGAAGGCTCTGGTTACCTCTGAACCACCATGGCTGCTCCACACCCCACTGCCGGTAGGCATCCTCCAGCAGCACGTTGTCAAACTCACTGCCGTTGCCCATCAACTCGACGGCGGCCGCCTTGCTGAAGTGTCGGGACAAGAAGTTGGACAGCGCCTGCAGCGCATCCACCAGGAACAGCCGGCCAGCATTGCCGAACATCTCCTCCCAGGCTGCTGGGCTCTCCGCCTTTTGCTGCTCCCAGAATGCCAAGGTGTCGTCATCGCGCTGGCGGCCCTGCGCCAGATCGATCCGGCAGTAGAACTCATCAATGGCCTGCAGCCGAGTGACATCGACAATCACCACCCCGATGGAGCCGATCACAGCATCAGCTCCCTTGCCGAGCGTCTCGATATCGACGACGGCGACCAGACTTGGGGTATTCATACTGCATGCTCCTCAGAAGAAAGAGCCGGCTCTGCCATCGCAAAGACGACAAAACCTGGCTGTTGTGCGTAATCCGTGACGTAGGTGATCACTTTGGTGACTGACTTGCCGGTGTAACAAAGTGTGGCCGCCAAGCTGATAGTGCTGTCGAACTCCCGCAGCACCACCAGATCACCCTTTTGGAAGTCACGATCGCTATTATCCCGGATCTCGAAGGTCTTATCCCCTGCGATGACCGCAGCGAAGTAGCGGGGAGCGATCTTCAGCTCGTGAGTGACCTGGCTCATGCCGCCACCTTCCCCAGGCCGACCTTTGCCAGCAGATCGGCAAAGCGGCTCTGGTACCAGTGCGGCGCCGTCTCACGCTGGCAGCGCGGATCCACGATGTTCTTGCCATAACGCAGCCCGGCTGGCGTGATCGACCAGAACTCCTTCTGCTTGTCTGGGGTCTTGCTGGACGGCCGGCTCATCTTGACGATCAGCCCTTTCGACTCCAGCAGCGCGTTGAAATAGCGCACCCCCATGGTCACCCCGTGCTGTTTCAGGCCTTCGGTGGCCGAGAAAGTGGCACGCGAACTGCCGTCAGTGGCGTCGCTCGGCGCGTCGATGGCGTAGGAGGGCAGCAGGTTCGGCAGGCCATGCTGGCGCTGGATGGTCTGCAGCATGCCCAGCTTGCCTGAGTTGCTGACGTTCAGCATGCGGGCGGCGGTCTCGGCAAACAGCAGCTCGACCTGTACCGCCTCCACATTGACTGTCGGACCGGTGGGTACCTGGTACTGGCCGGTCGTGCGCAAGGACGGCAGGACTTCACCGGTGACCCACCGCTTGAAGGCCTTTGCCGCCGGCAACTTGCTGCCGAAGATCAGGGCGTAGACCCCACCCTCATCGAGGAAAGAAACCTCCTGCACCCCGCTGGTTGTGGGGGTGTCGCGTTTCACGACATCCCCTTCATCCACATGGCGCTTCACGGCATCCCGCGCATTGCTGTAGCCCAACGCCTTGCACACATCGACAGCGCAGAACAGCACTCGCCCATCTTCCTGGATCAGGCGCACCTTGCCGAACTCTTCACTGTCAAAACTCAACACCTGCATGTCACTCTCCCGATTGTCATGATGTAGGCCTTGGTCAAATAATACTGTTTAAATATCCAGTAGTTCAATGCCATTGATCCAGATTTGCCCGGCCACGTCACCAACGCTCAACTGGTACAGATCGAGACCAAACGCCTGCGCCCGGGTGAACTCTCGGCGGGCCCCACTGCTCTGCTGCCAGCCGGGGAGAAAGGCCACCGCCTCGCACTCCATCAGCATCGGGATGGCGATCCGCATGTAGGCCTCATGGCACCAACCATCTGGCAGGATCGCCGGGTTCATCACCTGGGCGCCCAGCGACTTCAGGTGCGCCTCTGCGGCAAAGAACGCCGGCCGGTTGAACTCCGGCAAACCGGTCATGGGGCCAGCCACGTAGACCTTTACCCCTTCCAGCAATATCTGCCCTGCCCCCACCTGTGGCTTATTGGTCATCACGGGCCTCCCCGGCCAGGTTGTTCACGGCGGGGGCGCCCGCCGACAGGTTTGCAGCCATGAACAGCGCCACAAACACCAGCATCACCAGAAGCCCCGCCTTAGCCATGACTGGCCTCCCGGGTTCTGGCCGCCAGCTCGCTCAGCTCACGGCAGGCCGTTACCAACCGCGGCTCATCCTCGAACTCGTCCCACTCAAGTTCAGGGCCCACCTCCTGTGCCAACCACTGGCGCAGGGTCAGCCACGCCATCCCCAGCAATGCCAGCCAGGCCAGCGCCAATCCCAGAAACATCCATTCAAGGCTCATCTGCTCCTCCCCCTCCCGGTGGTGGTGTAACGGGCTGCGCGGGTCAGCGCCGCCCCGACAACGTCGGCAGCCTGCTTGGCCACCGGATCAAATCCAGACTCCATAATCTGGTAGAGCGCCATAAAGATCGGGATCCCCGCCTCCCTGGTGCGCTCCACCTCCTCGATGGTCAGCACCGGGGCATACCAATCTCGGGTCGCCGTGTGCTGGGCGTAGTAATGCATCATGCGGCCATCCCTTTCAGGTGCCCGCTGTCGATCAACCGCTTGGTCAGCCACTGCTGGCCCTTGCCGGTGATCAGCGGCTGAAATCCAAGGCGAGTCTCTCCGTGAACCTCATAAGGCTTTTCGGCCACAGTGAAATACCCGCGATCCAGATACTCCTGAAACGGCAAGTTATGGCGATTCCCCCCGCCCATCAGGATCCGCAGCTCACGCAGCACGGCGAAAATCTGCTTCGGACCAAGCCCTACCGTTTTGGCATAATTGCCGATCAATGTCCCCTTGTCAGCCCCGGCTACCAGATCGGCAAACTCAGCTTTTGGCGCCTGGATAGCGATGGTTGCTTGTGCCTGATCCAGCTCCATTGCCAAACGCCCTGCCTCGAGCAGAGCCTCGGCGTAAGTTCGCGGCACCTTGGGCCCTTGCTGTGCCTCCAGCTCCTGCCAGCGGCGGATGATCCGCATGCGCAATACCGCGCTGTACCCTGCGACCAGGCAGAGGCTCTCATCCTTGTCCAGCATCAAGCAGGGCTGGGCTCGCCCCATGCTGTCCAGGTAATCGGCTGACTTTTCAGCCGATTGAATTTCGACCAGCATCTTGCGGATATCGGCCAGCACATTCTTGTGCTCTTTGCCGGTCAGCTCGGCAATCTCCACGCTACTCATCATCGGGCCCGCGCCCATCACCATCATCTCGTTCATGTCATTCTCCCGAATCTCATGCTGACAAACGAACCAGCTCCACCGCCTTGCCCCGGATCCGCGCCGCTTCCGCCCGCGCTCCCTCGGCCCCATCCGTCACCAGGTAATAACCGGCGGCAGTGGTCGCATCGGTCTGGCCCAGCGTATCCAGCGAGTTCGACACCTCCAGGTGCACCCGCTCGCCCACCCAACCCCGCACTGGCGGATAGATGGCAACCCGGCAGAACTCCGCCTCACGCACATCACGCTCAGCATTCGCGTTGAATTGACTGGCCATCACGCCACCCTCCCTGTCACTGTGACGCCGCGCTGACGCAGCTCGTTCTGCAGACTGGCGAGCTCGGCCGCCACCTGATTGGAACCTGCGGTGCCCTCACGCTTGAGCACCCGTACCTCGGCGACCATCTCGCAGGCCCGGATCGAAATGGTCTGCCCGGTCGGCGCGGTTGGCTGGGCTGCCTGCATCATGCTCGCCATCAGCGCCTTCACTTCGGCAGGGCGCGGGGCGAACTGCCGGTCGACCTCATCGGCCAGCTGCAGTACTGCTTCGCGGACCAGGCCGACAGGGAAACCCTTGATGGTCAGGGCCCACGCTTTGGCGGTACCGGCGGCGTTACTGTCCAGCTGGTTGGCGCTGGCCGGCCAGAAGGCAAGCATCATCGGGAACAGCTCGTTGGCCAGGAACAGGGTTAACGGGTCAGCAGCGCGTTGGTCTTGCTGCAGGCTGCCTTGGTGCAGCACAACCACGTCAGAGGATGGTGTTGTCGTCATAGCCGACTCCCGCTGATGCCATGATGGATTGAGCCTGCTTCTGGGCATTGGCCAGGTTTGACATGGGGCGCTTGCGCTCGTAGCCCTCCCACTCGCCGTTCACGCAGCGCGGGCGGCCGATGGAATCCCAGCGCTTGGCAGCAGCCAGGTAGCCGTCGAATTTCTGCGGGGCAAACACGGTCATCGGGCGCAGGTACTCGCTCATTTTCAGGTCGGCAGCCCAGTGAGCGGTCTTGAAGTCCGCCACGAGCTGCAGGTCGGTGACCGAGTAGCCGTCGGCCAGACGGGCGTTGATGTTCTGCAGGGCGGTGGGCTTGGCCTGATAGCGGCGGTCGGCGACAGCGTTGAAGTGCTCCAGCACCTCCCTCGCCTCCTGGCTCACCACCAAGGTGACCTTGCGCTTCCGGTCTCGTTCGGTTTCGTCAGAAACCGGACAAGAGATCTGTTTAAGATCCTCTGTACTATCTAATTCTTTTACTTCTTGTTCTGTTGTCGTGACGGTCGGGGTCCCGATGGGCGCGACAGTCGGCGCGACAGCATCACCACTCAAAGCCGCATCGGTAAAGGCTTTGGGCGGGACACTCGGCACCCCGATGTGCACCCCGATGGGCGCCCCATTTGTCGCGCCCTCAAACTGCTCTGTTGCGAATGACTCGCAATTAGTGGTAACCGGCTGCAGGGCGGCCTGATAGTCGTCGTAGTTGCAGATCTCGATGATGGTGCCCCACGGGGTGCCACGCAGTTCGAGCATCCCCTCTTTGGCGAACCAGCCAAGCAGGCGCTCGGTCGACTTCTTGTCGAGACCACGCCCGCGCTCGTCACACAGCAACTGACCCAGCTCGGTTGCGCTGATCACCAGCTGGCCGCGCATCAGGTGCCAGTCACGGCCCTTGTAGCGCACACAGCCCGCCTCGTAGGCGGCCAGACCGATCAACCGCATCCAGGCCGCCAGCTTGGTGGCGTTACGGGCCCAGTCGGCTTGCAGCAACGAGCGCCAGCACACCACATAACCACTGCGACGGTTGTCACTCATGTTGCTGCTCGCCTTCCTGTTGATAGGGGCGACCGCCGGGGCCGCCAGTCTGATCACCTCACCCATGACTCACCTCCCGGAGAAGTTGCATCAGACACTCAAGGTGGCGGCTTGCCTGCTCTGGGGAGACCGGGATCTTGATGCCGCTACGAAAGCCGCCATACACCAGGAAGGTGCCGCTCTGGCTGCTCACCAGCCTTGGCAGTATGGGGGGAATGACGCTGCGCCTGCGTTGACGTCTTGGCCACTCTTGGCGCGGCCGCTCGACCATAGGCATGCGATTGAACCCTTGCTCAAAGGCATTGTTATCCGTATGCTTTTCCATGTTCACATCCTCTTGCGATGTTTGAACCTGGCCCCGACTGTTAGCGCAGTGCGGGGCCGCCTTGTTTCTACTTGCCGGCGGCGGCCGGCAGATTCCGCACGTTGACGGCGGTGGTGCGGATCAGCCCCAGCACATGCTCGGCGGCCTGGGTGCCGATCCGTTCAATCTGGCCGTGCTCCATCCGGTCGATCACGCCATCAGCCCGGGCGTCGTGGATCGACTGCATGAGCTTGCCGAACACCGACTGGGCCAGCAGCACCTGCTCCACCAGGTCATCGTCGCTGACGACCCCGGCCGGCAGGTCAACCAGCGCTTTGCCGCGGCTGGCAGCCCAAGCTTCCAGAATCCGGTTGTCACCGGTGAGCTCGGTGATTGCGACAGCTTCACCCAGGTTCAGGTGATGGCTGTCGCAATCCGGGTTGAGCTTGTTGGCCAGCACGGTGGCACCCTTGCCCATTAGGCGAGCCAGCTCGCTGATGTTGTGGTGCTGACCGAGCAGGTAAGCAGATGCCAGCACATCAGGACGAGAAACCAGAGGTTTACTTAACGTATTACTTTCAGTTTGCTGTGCCATGATCTGCTCCATGATCTTGTTGGTTCGCGATAGCGGCCAGAATGTCGGCGGCGGTGGTGTCTAGTGGCAAGGCTGAAATGTCAGATTGGCTCAACCCTTGCTTCAGCAAAATCGGGACCCAGGTGGCCGGTACGACATTTCGTTTAAATGCGCGGTGAACGGCTGGAGGGGTCACATTCAGCACCTTTGCTAGTGCTGCTTTGGTCTTGAATCGGTCGAGTAGCGCGTTCATTACGGCGTCCTGTTCGGTTTTTATGCCACCAATGATAACCGAGGATTTCTTTTTTCGACAACTGAAATTCACCATCGAAGCCGTTGACAATAGAAGGAACGAAAAATGCAACCGAGAAGCTCAGAGATGGCTCGTTACGAGGCCGACAAAATAGCGTTTGCCCAGCGCCTGAATGAGGCACTGGAACAGAAGGGATTTGCCGAGCGTGGCCGCGCTGGCAAATTGCAAAGCCTGTTGCGCGATCCGCCATCTATCGTTGCAATTCGCAAATGGTTATCTGGCGACAACCTGCCGGAAGTGAAGCGACTGGGAGAGATATCCCAGATCATCGAACGGTCTGTGCAGTGGATGCTGACCGGTGAAGACAGCAACATCGAGGGATTCTCTGACCAGGTGGCTCTGGTGCCGGTGATCTCCTGGGTGCAGGCTGGCAACTTTTGCAGCAATGGCGATATCCCGCTGCCGCAAGAGGTCGAAGAGCGGATCCCCAGCCCTGTCAGAGTTGGCTACCGAGCTTATGCCGTTCGAGTGAAGGGGGACTCCATGGTCTCTCGCGAGGGTGGTCGCTCCTATCCGGAGGGAACCGTGCTGATCGTAGATCCCGATGTAGAGCCGGAAGCAGGCCGCCGGGTGATTGCCCGGATCGGCGATGAGACCACCTTCAAAGAGCTGGTACGCGATGCAGGCCAATGGCTCCTCAAGCCGCTCAACCCCCAGTACAAGATGATCCCCGTGACCGAAGAGGTCGCCATCTGCGGCGTGGTATGTTGCGCCGTGCAGGAAGAGTAAGGGCGCCCTCGGCGCCCTGCTTGTTACTGCTGTTCAAGGTTGTTGAGCGTCCAACTGTTGATATCGCCAGTTTCACTGCCCCCCTTGAACTTCACATCACAATGCCAGTTGGTTCTCACCATGGCGCCGTAGGCGTTCTGTGAGTCAACGTGCAGCTTGTAGACATAGCGCTGCCTGCCCATACTCCAAGCGCCATCAGAAGAGAATGGGAAATCTGCTGATGATGGTGAGAGCAGCTGCGTTTCAACAAACCGCTTGCACATGATATAGCCCATCACTGACAGGTCTTTGGCATCCAGTTCGTTGAAGTGCCCCCGGAACATCTCGGCATTGTTCTTGTACTCCCGAACGCACCAACCGAAAACATCCTTTACCCCCAGTTCCTTTGATTTGCTGCTCGCATAGTCGCTCAGGCAGGTATAAAACGCCTCTGTCTCCTTCCCGTCTATGGCCGCAGCAGCCACCAGATCACCCACCACCTCTCGGCGCTCATCCGCACCCAGATCAATAAACCAGGACAACTGTCGGTTGTCATAGCTCGCAACCGATTTGCTGGCTGGTTCCGGCTGCTTGGCGGGCTCTTCCGCTACCTTAGCGCTCCCCTCATCCGCTTTGGTCTGCTCTGGCTTCCCATCTCTTGGTACCACGATCATCAACAGCACAAAGCCAACCAGCCAAACGCCAACAGCCCTGAAAAATACCTGCTTGCGGTCAGCGGCCTTTACCCGCGCAGGGTTGACCATGCCAACAAAGAACGCAATGGGGATCACCACCACCAACATCAGCACTACCAGGTTACTTACCGCTTCCATCTTGCCGCCCTTCTTCGCTTATGAATGAGGATTCATTTTACCCCGAACCGGCTAAATGAAAAAAAACCAAAAAAATGAAAACCTACATTTGACACAAAGAAAACCCAAGGTTAGTATCTGACTCATTAAAGGAAACAGAAGATTACCAAGTGCGAAGACAACCCCAGCCGGAGGGCCAGCACAACACTGGCAGCGGTGGCCAACTACCGCTTGGGGACATAACACCGGCAACCGGGCTGACTCACCTCCCCGCTCTCCCCTTGAAAGGTGTAATGCGTGCCGACAAGGGTGACCGGAAAACAAAATCAGTGACCGGCTGGCAGCTGGAAAGACAGCGAAGTTAAAGCGAACGAAGCGAGTGGCGGGTCTGACTCCCCAGCCACCCACCCGGTGAAAGGCCGGGACACAACTGGGATTGCATTGATGAACCAAAAGCCGTGTCGAGCTGAGACACATTAAGCGATGACGGTTCGACGTAGATCAGCTGCGACAGTGCAATCCACAGCTGTGGTGAAGATGGGAAGGTCTTTGCGCCAACCGGCATTCGTAGGGATGCCCCCTAGACCTCGGCCGGTGTCAGACCCGGCCACCACAGCAAACCGTCAGTTGGGCAAGTCGAAAGACCTCAGCGCTGACGCCGGATAGGGTAACCGGAAGGATGCAGGCCAACGAGGCGGCGCTGCAACCACGATCCCGCCTAGTTCGTAGCAACATGCGCAGCGTGTTTATCCGAACCGAGCTTGCTGGAAGGTGAGCGCACAACTGCATTGGCACTGCGCGACCAGCCGCGAAACTGGCACGGAGTGTATAGGCGAAAGGAAGCTTAAGTACCGAGGCTGAACCAGCACCGGCCCAGTGGGTTAGCTTGTTGGGGATGCCCTGATAAATATCGGAGCCTGCTTCTCAGTCAGTGCCAATGACAGTTGTGGTGAAACTCCTGCTGAGGTTTGGCTTGGCCAGTAATGGACCTCTCTAATGGTCTTGGAGACACAGGGAAAAAATAGAGGACGTTGTTGCCCCTCCACCACAATGAACCCGTCATTCCGCTGGCAGCCTTTAACTGAAGCGAGAGACGCCGGATAGGGTAACCGGCAACCAACCCACCGCAGGGTTACGCGGTCGCCTGGTCCCGCTGTGAAGCGCCACCAAGGCCCTCGCCGAGAGGCGACAGTTTCGAAATGGTAGGTCTGCCCGTGAGGGCGCACTGGTGCCGACAACAAGAACGGCTGACTCGCTGTGAAGCGCTCAGCCTCACCACAGGTGCAACGCATGTGGTTACTACTCCTGATGTTGATCTGGCTGCTCGGGCTGGCAGCTGACCAACTTGCAACACCAACCGTCACCCACCTGACGGCGCCATCAAGGGCAGCACCACCGCCCACGCTGGCACAGGGCTCCAGGCCCTGACCAATCAGCCCGACATGTTCTCTCCTGGCCCCGGCAACGGGGCCCTTATCCCACAAGCGATAGCGGCCCAACAGCGGGTCACGGCCTCCTTTTGCCTGTCGCTTGTGTGATGAGTCCCATTTCAGAGATAGCGGAGCCAGCCATGCACCCAAGCGAGTTCATTGCCAAGCACATCAAGGCAACGCTGGAGAAAGAGCAATTCCCCCCCCCATGCGATCTCGCTGGGCGTGGCTGAAGCCAAACGCTATTTCGACCGGACACCCAGCTTTGCCAAAGGGAAGGTGTTCGATGAGTGCCTCAAGGCGGCCCGCGCAGTAGCAAGGATCGCGAAGAAGGCAGAGTCGGCCAAGAAGGCCAAGCCCTGATCCGGGGTACGGGTCGCAACAAGTGAGGAAAAATCATGACCAACGAAATCCAGCAAGCTGATTTACCAACATCACTAGCCCACGGCGCTCCGCTGAGCCCCGAATCATGGGCTGACTTTGTGGCAAGACTGCACCACGACTGCGTTGGTGAAGGTGTTCATGACCACTGCACCGCTGATGCCATCTTCAAAGTCGAATCGCGCGAACGTATCTACGGGATAGATAAAGACTACACCGACAAGCTGGCCGTCATCTTTGACGATAGCGTGTGGTTCAGCCCACAAGAATACTGGGACGACCTTGATGAAGAGGGTCGGACAGAGCTGAACAAGGTTGCCCAGCACTGGAGCGAATGTGACTTCCTTGAGCGCGATGAGGATGACCAGTGGGAGCAGCTTGGCGATCTGGATGACCACAGAGTAACCGGATGGGATGAGTCGTGGGAATACGTCTGCAGCCACTTCACCAAGGATGCGGCAGAGGCGTTTATCGAGCGCAAACGGCACGACTACCGCAAAGGCATTCGGGTCTATGTCGATGCCCAGACCCATTGCTGGGAGTACAACACCATCAAAGAGGGGATTCTGCAGGGGCGGATTGGCCTGACTGATGAACTGCAGCAAGCCAAGGGAGAGCGAGACATGCTGCTGGCTATTGCGAAGCGGCTAGTGCAGTGGAACATCGACTATCCGGTTAACTGTGTCGATGGCTATCTGGGGCTAAAGGCGCTGGATGCAATTATTGCTGAGGCAGTATCTGCCATCGCCAAGGTCAAAGGAGATGTAGCATGAACCACTACGCCCAAGCACTGGCCGAGCTCCAGCTCCAGCCTGACCACGAACTCAAGCAGATCGGCGACCAATGGCAGACTCCCAAGCCGCTGGCCTGGGGCCTGTTCCACCACTTCGCCCCCACCCTGGGGCCGGTGGTGCTCGACATGTTCGCCGACGACTGCAACGCCCTGGTGCCGAACTACTACGACGCCGAAGACAACGTCCTCACCCAGGAGCTGGCCGCCGACCTGCGCCGCCTTGGTGGCGCGGCCTATGCCAATCCGCCCTACTCCCGCCCTTGTGCGGATGATGACGGCAACCCCATCACCGGGATGGAGCCCATCCTCAACTTCTGCCGCGAACAACGGGCACAGGGCGCCAAGATCATGCTGCTCATCAAGGCCGCCACCAGCGAAACCTGGTGGCCGGAGGATGCCGACTTTATCCAGTTCATCAGCGGCCGTATCGGCTTTGAGGTACCGAGTTGGTACGTCCCGCGGGATCCGAAGAAAGACAAGCCCAGCTCCAGCGGTTTCGCCTCGGCCGTTGTTATCTTCGATACCAGCTGGCAGGGCGAGCGCCGCCCCGAAGCGCGCCTGCGCCGTGACGACCTCATCACCACAGGCCAGATCATCCTCGACATGATCCACCGCCAGGCTATCGCGCTCAACGAAGAGGCCAGTCAGGCCATCGCAAAGGCTGTCTCTACCGAGCCAGCCATGCTGCAAGACCAACATGACTTCGCCAATCCGGCGGATTGGGTGCAGCCGGTGGTTACCGAGAGTGAGATCAGCAAGATCGCAACTGAGGTCGCCATGACAACTCTGGGCTTTGATGCAACCGGAAATATCGAGCCGCTGAACGATTGGCAGCAATTCCCAGCCATCAAGTCGGTCATCTATCAGATTGATGAAGCGGATCTGCTTACCCCAGCCAATACCCGCCTTCTGGCTGGCTACATCCGCAATCTGCAGGATGGAGAGGGTGACCAAGAATCCACGCTCAGTGCTGCGACCAAAATGGCCAAACACCTGCTGAATCCGGATCAAGACCAACTGACACTGACTTTGGGTGACGGGGAGGCTGCATGAGCAAATCACTTCGCCGTTCCCGCGCCGTCAGGGCCAAGGTGACCGGGGCCCCGCTCAATCTTGAGTCTGCCATCAACGTGGACCTGTTCGCCGGTGGCGGCGGTGCCAGCACAGGGATCGAGCGCGGGCTTGGGTGCCCGGTGCACATCGCCATCAACCACAACCCCAAAGCGCTCTCCATGCATCAGGCGAACCACCCGGAGGCCCTGCACCTGCAGGAGGATATCTGGGCCGTAGACCCGGTTGCTGTGCTGGCGGGGCGCTCGATCGGTTGGCTGCATGCCAGCCCGGATTGTACCCATCACAGCCAAGCCGCCGGCGGTCAGCCGCGCAAGCAGGAGATCCGCAGCCTGGCCTGGGTGATCACCAAGTGGCTGGCGCTTGGCAAACCTGCCGTGCTCTCCATGGAGAACGTCAAGCAGATGCGCACCTGGGGGCCGCTCGTCGCCAAGCGGGACAAGGCCACTGGCCGGGTCATCAAGCTGGTCGAGGTTCAGCGCGGCAAGAAGACCAAGATCGAGCAGCATATCGCCGAGCCCGGAGAACGGGTGCCACGCCAGCAGCAATACCTGGTGCCGGATCCCAAGCGGGCAGGCCAGACCTGGCGCCGCTTTCTGGCCAGCATCGAGCGCATGGGGTATGAGCTTGACCATACCGTCAAGAATGCCGCCGATTATGGTGCTGCCACCAGCCGCCAGCGCCTCTACCTTGTTGCCCGCCGGGACGGGGAGCCCGTTTGCTGGCCAGCTCCGACCCATTGCAAGGCGCCGGCACCAGGCAGCCATCTCAAGCCGTACCGGGTAACGGCGGATCACATCGACTGGTCTATCCCCTGCCCCAGCATCTTCCTCACCAAGGAAGAAGCCCGGGCACAGGGCCTGAACGTCAAACGCCCACTGGCCGATGCCACCCTGGAGCGAGTGGCGATAGGGGTGATCCGCGAGGTGCTGACCAATCCCAAGCCCTTCATCATTGAGCTGGCCAACTGGTCAGGGCGCGGTGTCGATTCGGTTGATGCCCCGCTGCGCACCATTACCGGCTGGCCAAAGGGTGGCGCGTTCGCAGTCTGCAACCCGAGTCTGGCCCCTCTGGTGGTGCGCCACTTCGGTAAAGGTGGTGAGCACGGGGTGAATGAACCCGCTGCGGCCATCATGGCTGGCGGCGGTGGTAAGTCGATGCTGGCAGCGCCCTTGATGGTGCAGGCCAATGGCGGGTTCAATACGGTGCCAGCCAGATCTGTGGCTGACCCATGCAGCACCATCACATCGAGCGGCAGCCAGCAGCAACTGGCCTCCGCCTTCATGGTGCACCTGCGCAAGAACCTGCCTCCTAGCACTCCGGAGAGCCAGCTCCCCACCATCGTGTCAGCTGGACAGCACCACGCCATGGTGCAGACCGTGATGGCGAGCTCAGGCGAGTTCGGTCTGACACCGGAGCAAGAGGCCGGGGCCCTGCGTGTCAGCGCCTTCCTGATGCGCTACTACTCGAATGGCGGACAGTGGGGGGCCGTCACCGAGCCGATGCACACCATCACCACCAAGGACAGGCTGGCGCTGGTAACAGTGACCTGGTGCGGCACCACCTGGGTGATCGTGGATATAGGCCTGCGCATGCTGGTTCCGAAGGAGCTTTATGGTTGCCAGGGCATGCCACGCCACTACATCCATGACCGCGGCCACGACGGCACCCCGCTCTCCATTACCGATCAGGTGCTGATGGTCGGCAACAGCGTCAGCCCGCCGCCGATGGCGGCCATCGCCAGAGCCAACAATCCGTACAGGCGCCTGCAGGTCAGGAGGGCTGCATGACGAGCTCCAACAGCCAGAAGCTGATCTGCAGCAAAGGGATGAAGAAAGACCGATCGGCTGCTGAAGCACTCAAGCGCCGCCAGAAGAAACGAGCAGAAATCGAACTCCGCCAACTGGCCAACCAGTATGGCATTGACCACCTGGAGATACAGTGATGAGCATCGCGCAGGACGTTGCCGAGTGGATTCACGGCAGAGAAGGCGGGGCCATCAGTGCCGAGGTAGCCGCCGAGTTCTTCCTCACTGTCAGCGAGGCCAGCATTGTGATGGGGCAGATCCACAGAGAGTCCCGCTTCACTACCCGGGTTGAGCACTTCTGTCTGGTTGGGGATAACGGCCGTGGCCGCCACACTCGCCGTCTCTATGTGGACGTGGTGAGGCCGCCGCAGTGGCGCAAGACCCCAGTGATAGGCACTTGCGGGGATCAGGTGGTCCGGTTCGACAGTGTCACCGACGCCGAGACCAAGGGAGGCTTCGTCAGAGTTGCCATCACCCGCTGCCTTGCCGGCCAGCAGGAAAAGCATGGCGGGTACAGCTGGCAGATAGACACCACCAAAGGAGCAGGCAAATGCACCGCTACCGCTACACCCTGAGCGCCGTTACCGAACTGGGCTCTGCGCCGGATCGCCTGACTGGCACCATCGAGGCACACCACCCGATGACCCACCAACAGATCCGGCTGGCCGCCATTGATAAGGCCCCAGCCCAGTATCTCAACTTCAACGAGCTGGAGTACCAGGAGATTGAAACGAGCACAAATTGAAGGGCTGGCAATTCTGGCCGGCGCAGCACTCATTCTGGCCACCCTGGCTGCGATGTAACAGATAACAACTGTCCGGGAGGACACGATGAGCACCAAACTCCACCAACGCAATTACCGCGATGATATGGCCCAGGCCATCCAGCAGGAGCAGTCTGGCAACTTTGCGGATGCTGCGCTCTCCTACAAGAAGGCCCAGCATCACGCCGCCAGCGCCAATATGCTGAGCAAGGCCAAGTTCGCCATGGCCCGCCGCATTTGCTGCCTCAAAGGCGCTAACGATCCCCAGTGGCGCCAAGTAAACGAGAAGTTCCAGCAACTCCACCAGACTCTGGAGGCTCGCTGATGGCCAGCCGCGGTATCAACAAGGTCATCCTGATCGGCAACCTGGGCCAGGATCCAGAAGTGCGCTACATGCCAGGCGGGAACGCTGTCACCAGCATCACGTTGGCGACCTCCGACACCTGGCGCGATAAGCAGACAGGGGAGCAGAGGGAGCGCACTGAGTGGCACCGAGTAGTGTTCATGGGAGTGCTGGCTGAAGTGGCAGGGAAGCACCTGAAGAAGGGCTCCCAGGTCTACGTGGAGGGAAAACTGCAGACTCGCAAATGGCAGGATCAGAGCGGCCAAGAGCGCTACACCACCGAAGTGCTGGTAGACAGCTTCACCGGTGTGATGCAGATGTTGGGAGGAAATGGAGGAGGGAAACAACAGGGCACAAGTAATCAGCCAAGGCCAATTCCACAACCGGCGCAGTCGCCGGCCAACAACGAACCACCAATCGATTATGACGACGATCTGCCGTTCTAGGCCAACGAAAGACAGTGGCCCCATGGGGCCGCTCTTCTCGCCGTGAGGCGTAAAGGAGACAGGAATATGCATCAGAAAGTGGTTGTGATGGAACGCCCCAGCTGGGTTCTGCCTAGGGTTTTGGGGGAGATGTTCGGGTACACTGAGAAGGCCATCAGCGAGAAGCGGAAGAAGGGCCAGCTTATAGAGGGGGTCCACTACAAGTTGGCCCCGGATGGGAAGTATGTCTATCACTGGCGGAGATATGAGGATTGGCTGACCGGAACCAAGAACTGATCGACATCGTTGCTGAAACGCCTGGTGTCGAGCTGCACGGCAAGAGCCTGCGCATCGACTTCCGATTCCACGGCAAGCGATGCCGGGAAACGCTCAACATGCCGGCCACCAAAGCCAACATCAAGCACGCCTCCCGCAAGCGGGAGGCTATCCTGCATGAAATCGCTATCGGTGTCTTCGACTACGCCAAACACTTCCCAGACAGCAAGAATGTCCACCGGTTCGCCGGCACGACCGCAAGCCGGGACATTTCTCTGGGCGACCTGGTAGAGCACTACCTGAAGATCAAGGATGTGGACATAGGTGATAACGCCCGGGGGCGCTATCGCTCCATTCTTGGAATGATGGCTTCAGACCTTGACCACACCAGAATCGTCAGCACCTTCCGAACTGAAGACCTGCAGCAATGGCGCCGCTTCCTGATGACTGAACCGCGGGGGAGAACAGACAAGCCGCTGGCCCCAAGATCTGTCAACTACTACATGATGGTGGCGGCCGGGCTGTTCAACTTCGCCAAGCAGAATGGCTACACCCACCAAGACCTCTCATCGGTTCTCACCAAGGTTGAGGTGATCCGGGACAAACCAGACCCGTTTGACCAAGAGGAGTTCCGGCGCCTGCAAGAGGCTGCAAGGCACGACATGGACGCAATGTGGATTCAGCTGGCTTGCTGGACAGGCATGCGGACAGGCGAGCTCTGCTCACTGGCATGGGAGGATGTTGACCTGGAGCGAGGAGAGCTGCAGATCCGTCGCAACATCACCCAAGCCCGCAACTTCAAGGTACCGAAGACTGGCCATGAGCGCACCATCGTGCTCCTGCCACCGGCAATCGAGGCTCTCCGCCGATTGCGGCCAATGACAGCGATGCGCCAGACCCACTACATCAAAAAGACGCTGCGAGACCGCAGGCAGGTAAATGAGAAGGTCACGTTCGTGTTCAGTCCCGATGTAACCAGCAAGACCCCCGGTCTCAGCATTTGCTACACGGCCTTCACCTTGGGCGACAAATGGGACAGATTGATAAAGAGGGCTGGCATTCGCCGGCGAACCCAATACCATATGCGCCATACATTTGCTTGCTGGATGCTGACCGCGGGCGCCAACCCGGAATGGGTTGCGTCATACCTGGGGCACGAGGACAGCACCATGGTGCGAACAGTCTATGGCAAATGGATCCCCGAGCAAGACCGCGACGAAGCGGACAGGGTTTGGGGCAGACTTGGGGCCAGCTTTTCTGATTTGGCCCCAATACGGCCCCAAGAATTTATTGCATCACGATAACAACCTGTAAATTAAAGAGAATTAGCCAATGGCTCAATTTATTTACACCATGAACCGGGTCGGCAAGGTAGTGCCGCCCAAGCGTCATATTCTCAAGAACATCTCCCTCTCCTTCTTCCCGGGCGCCAAGATCGGCGTGCTGGGTCTGAACGGCGCCGGTAAATCGACCCTGCTGCGCATCATGGCGGGCATCGACACCGAGATCGAAGGGGAAGCCCGTCCGCAGCCCGGCATCAAGATCGGCTACCTGCCGCAGGAGCCCAAGCTGGATCCGGAGCAGACCGTACGCGAAGCGGTCGAAGAGGCGGTCGGCGAGGTGAAACGCGCCATGGCCCGGCTGGACGAGGTCTATGCGGCCTACGCCGACCCGGATGCGGATTTCGACAAGCTGGCCCGCGAGCAGGGCGAGCTGGAAGCCATCATCCAGGCCCAGGGTGGCCACAACATGGAAAACCAGCTGGAGCGCGCGGCCGACGCCCTGCGCCTGCCGGCCTGGGATGCCAAGATCAAGCACCTCTCCGGTGGTGAGCGCCGCCGTGTGGCCCTGTGCCGCCTGCTGCTGGAAAAGCCGGACATGCTGCTGCTGGACGAACCGACCAACCACCTGGACGCCGAGTCCGTGGCCTGGCTGGAGCGCTTCCTGCACGACTACGAGGGCACCGTCGTGGCCATCACCCACGACCGTTACTTCCTCGACAACGTGGCCGGCTGGATCCTGGAGCTGGACCGCGGCGAGGGTATCCCGTGGGAAGGCAATTACTCCTCCTGGCTGGAGCAAAAAGATGCCCGTCTGGCGCAGGAAGCCAGCACGGAAGCGGCTCGTCGCAAGTCCATCGAGAAAGAGCTGGAGTGGGTTCGCCAGAACCCGAAAGGCCGTCAGGCCAAATCCAAAGCCCGTATGGCCCGCTTCGAAGAGCTCAACACCAACGACTACCAGAAGCGCAACGAGACCAACGAGCTGTTCATTCCGCCCGGACCGCGCCTCGGCGACAAGGTGGTGGAAGTGGCCAACCTGCGCAAATCCTACGGTGACCGGGTGCTGATCGACGATCTGTCGTTCGCCATTCCGAAGGGGGCCATCGTCGGCATCATAGGCCCGAACGGTGCCGGTAAATCGACCCTGTTCCGCATGATGTCGGGTCAGGAGCAGCCGGATTCCGGCGCCATCACCCTGGGTGAGACCGTGGTGCTGGCCTCTGTCGATCAGTTCCGCGACAGCATGGATGACAAGAAGACGGTGTTCGAGGAAGTCGCCGACGGCCAGGACATCCTGCGTATCGGCAACTACGAGTTCCCGAGCCGCGCCTACATCGGCCGCTTCAACTTCAAGGGCGCCGATCAGCAGAAGCGGGTCGGCGAGCTCTCCGGCGGTGAACGCGGCCGTCTGCACCTGGCCAAGCTGCTGCAGACCGGCGGCAACGTGCTGCTGCTGGATGAACCGACCAACGATCTGGACATCGAAACCCTGCGCGCCCTCGAGAATGCCCTGCTGGAGTTCCCGGGTTGCGCCATGGTCATCTCCCACGACCGCTGGTTCCTCGACCGCATCGCCACCCACATCCTGGACTATCAGGACGAGGGCAAGATCGAATTCTTCGAAGGCAACTTCACCGAATACGAAGAGTGGAAGAAGAAGACCTACGGCGCCGAGGCGGTCCAGCCGCACAGAGCCAAGTACAAGCGCATCGCCAAGTAAACCGGCAAATGCGACAAGGGGAGCCCAGGCTCCCCTTTCTTGTGCCCGATGGCTTACAATCCAAGACGGATACCTTTTATGCATGGATGTAGCAAGATGACGACCCAGCCCACCACAGAGAAGAAACTGACCATCCAGATCCGGGTCGAGCCGGGCTGCCTCGGGCCGGACGGCAAGGTGCACATCGAGACCTTCTGTGCCGCCGCCGCCAGGATCTTCGCCGCCGTGGAGCCGGAACTGGTGAACTGGACCCTGCTGCCCCGCTATGACAAGCAATTGCCGGAGCAGGAGTTCTTCATCGACGGCCGCAAGCTGAGCGAGGAGCAGGCCAGCCTCTTCCTGCGCCGCCTGGGGCGGGAACTGGGAGAGGTGCAGGACAAGCTCGACTCCGTGCTGGCCCAGCTGGTGGAGCGTTACTTCAAGACCCTCTGACCCGACCCCTGCCCCTCAAAAGGTTCTCCAGCGAGAACCTTTTTTATTTTCGGCCGGGAAAACGTTTGAATTTTTGCTCTATTCATTGATCCGCCTCGCAGATCCGGGGTTTGTAAACGGCGCCGCCTGTGTAAAAATGTGCGCGCTGTCACGGTATCAGGACGAGTCTGGTTATTTAACCACCAGAAAGCGGGCGTCACTTCCCCATGGAAGATGCCCCTCTCCTGCTGCTTATTTCACGTCACCTATTGGAATCCAACATGAATCAACCACACCAGGCCCCCGCACAGGCCGCCGGGCAAGGATTGCTTGAGCGTCTGTTTGCCCTGAAGGGCCATGGCACCAACGCCCGCACCGAAGTGATCGCCGGCATCACCACCTTCCTGACCATGGTCTACATCGTCTTCGTCAACCCGCAGATCCTCTCTGCGGCGGGCATGGACACCCAGGCCGTGTTCGTCACCACCTGCCTCATCGCCGGCATCGGCAGCATCCTGATGGGCCTGCTCGCCAACCTGCCTATCGCGCTGGCTCCCGCCATGGGTCTCAATGCCTTCTTCGCCTTCGTGGTGGTGGCCGGCATGGGCTACTCCTGGCAAGTGGGCATGGGCACCATCTTCTGGGGCGCCATGGGTCTGCTGATCCTCACCCTGCTGCGGGTGCGCTACTGGCTCATCGCCAACATTCCGCTCACCCTGCGGGTCGGCATCACCGCCGGCATCGGCCTCTTGATCGCCCTGCTCGGCCTGCACAACTCCGGCATAGTGGTGGCCAGCCCCGCGACCATGGTGACAGTGGGCAACCTCACCTCCCTGCCCTGCCTGCTGGGGCTGCTCGGCTTCTTCCTGATCTGCATCTTCTCGGCCCGCGGCGTCCACTCCGCCGTGCTGATCGCCATCGTGGTGACCACCACCCTGGGCTGGCTGTTTGGCGACGTCACCTTCAAGGGCTTCGTCTCCATGCCTCCCAGCATAGAGCCGGTGTTCGGCCAGCTGGATCTGATGGGGTCGCTCGACATCAGCCTGGCCGGGATCATCTTCTCCTTTATGCTGGTCAACCTGTTCGACTCCTCCGGCACCCTGATCGGCGTCACCAACCGCGCCAAGCTGGCCGATGACAAGGGTCACTTCCCGCGCATGAAGCAGGCCCTGCTGGTGGATAGCGCCAGCTCCGTCGGCGGCGCCTTCATGGGCACCTCCTCGGTCACCGCCTTCATCGAGAGCAGCTCAGGCGTCGCCGTCGGCGGCCGTACCGGTCTGACCGCCATCGTGGTCGGCCTGCTGTTCCTGCTGGCGATCTTCTTCTCTCCGGTGGCTGCCATGGTGCCGGCGTATGCGGCGGCGGGGGCTCTCATCTATGTGGGTGTGCTGATGTGCTCCGAGCTGACCCGGGTTAAGTGGGAAGACCTGACCGAAGCGGTACCGGCCTTCATGACCGCCGTCATGATGCCGTTCAGCTTCTCCATCACCGAGGGGATTGCCGTGGGCTTCATCTCCTACTGCGTGATGAAGGCGGGCACCGGCCGCTGGCGCGAGATCAACCCCTGCGTGCTGGTGGTGGCCCTGCTGTTCGTGCTCAAGTTTGTCTGGGTCGACAGCCACTAAGCCGCGACGCACAAATACTGCGCAAACAAAAATGCCCGTCAGCGACGGGCATTTTTTATGGCTGATGAAGGGGTGCTCAGCGAATGCCGCGCGCCTCGCGGATCCACTCCCAGGCCTGCTGGATCTCCTGGGTCTTCTCCTTGGCCATCTCCATCATCTCGGGCGGCAAGCCCTTGGCGGCCAGCTTGTCCGGGTGATGTTTGCTCATCTCCTTGCGGTAGGCGCGCTTGATCTCCTGATCGCTGTCGCTCTCGCTCACCCCCAGCAGCTGATAGGCATCCTTGAGCCTGTCACGGGAGGGGGCCTCCTGCCGATACTGCTGACCACCCTGCCCGCCATTCTGATACTGACCGCCGTGGGCCCGGTTGAAGAAGTTCATCTGCGCCTCGGCCATCGCCAGGATGCGGGCCAGCTCGATACGGCTGAAGCCCAGCTCGTCGGCGATGGTGTGCAGGATGGCACGCTCGCTGGCCTCGACCTTGCCATCGGCGAAGGCGGCCTGCAGCTGTACCTCGAGGAAGAAGCGCAGAATATCGCGCTGGCCCTGACTGGCCTGACGAAACTCGGCCAGGGTCTCCCGCAGCGGGAAGTCCGCCTCCTTGCCCTGGCGGAACGACTCCTGGGCGCGAGCCCGCTGCTCGCCTGCCAGCCGCATCCGGTCCATCAGGTTGGAGGCGACCCGGATCTCCTGCTCGGTCACCTGGCCGCTCGCCTTGGCGATGTGGCCCATGACGGCGAAGGTGGCGTGGAAGAAGACCGCCTGTTGCTGCTGGGTGGGGGCGCGGCGAAAATTCAAGCCCATGCCCCGATCGAAGCGATGGCCGATCCAGAGGCCAAGCAGGGCACCAAAGATGTTGCCGAGCAGAAAACCGAAGAAGGCGCCAAGCACCTTACCCCAAATACGCATGGTTCAAGACCTCGTGAAATTAATGAGTGCGTCCTTGCAACTGATCGTCCAGCTCGTGCAGCCGCTGGGCCGTCCCTATGTCGCGCCACTCGCCGGCCAGCAGGCTGCCGCCCACCCTGCCTTGCGCCATCCACCCCCGCAGCAAGGGCGCCAGCTTGCGTGCCCCCGCCGCCAATCCGGCAAAGGCGGCGGGATGATAGAGCCCGACGCCGCTGAAGGTCAGCGCAGGGGTATCAACCACCTTGCCCGCCTGCAGCGCAAAATCCCCCGCCGGATGCTGCGGCGGGTTGGGCACCAGCCAGAGGTGGGCCAGCTGGTCGCCAAGGGGCTGGCTCACCAAGGTGCGATAGTCCAGGTCGAGCCAGGTATCGCCATTGATCACCAGAAAAGGATCGCTGCCCAGCAGCGGCAGCGCCTGTACGATGCCGCCGGCGGTCTCCAGCGCGCTCTCCTCGGCCGACCAGTGGATGGAGACCCCGAACGCACGGCCATCGCCGAGCGCTTCCACCAGCTTGTGGCCGAGCCAGGCGTGATTGATGACCAGGTCGGTCACGCCGGCCGCCTTGAGTTTTTCGATATGGTGCACGATGAGCGGCTTGCCCCCCACCGCCAGCAGTGGCTTGGGCAGGCTGTCGGTGAGCGGGCGCATCCGCTCGCCGCGTCCGGCGGCCAGGATCATCGCCTTCATGACGCCACTCCGCTGCGGGCCAGCCCGGGCAGCACCACCCGCTCCAGCCACTGGCCGAAGCGGGCCAGCACCGGATAGGCGGCGCCATGGCTGCGGCAGACATCCACCACGTAGCCCAGGGTGCGGGGAATATCCTTGAGGTAGCCGGACTTGCCGTCGCGATGGTAGAGCCGGGTGAAGATGCCCGCCGCCTTGAGGTGGCGCTGCATGCCGGTGAGGTCGGCGGCGCGACGAAACGCGGCGTAATCGAGCCCGCCCAGCAGATTGGCCTGCTGCAAAGTATCGAAGCCGAGTCGCATGCCCTGCTCGATCACCGCGTCCGGCCAGCGCACGTAGCAGTCTTTCAGCAGCGAAACCAGGTCATAGCTGAGCGGGCCGATGACCATGTCCTGAAAGTCGATCACCGCCAGCTCGCTCTCATCCGGCGTCTCGCAGCCGCACACCATCAGGTTGCGGCTGTGAAAATCACGGTGCATCACCCCCTGCGGCTGGGCCAGGTTGTTCTCGGTAAGGCAGGCGAAGGTCTCATCGAGCAACTGCTGCTCTTCATCGCTCAGGGTCAGTTGCAGATGGTGACCCAGCAGCCACTCGGGGAAGATGCTGTTCTCCCGCGCCATAAAGGCGGAATCAAAAGGCTCAAGGTCCAGCTCAACCGCGCCGAGACGGGGCAGCAGCGCGATGGCCTTGCCGTACCAGGCCTGCACATTGTCTGCGTTCAGGCAGCTAATAAGTTGGGTATCCCCCAGATCGGTCACCGCCAGCAGCCCCTGCTCGTAGTCCACCGCCCGCACCTCGGGGGACAGCAGGCCGCCTGCATGCAGGGCCGAGGCATTGCGGACAAACTCATGATTTTTTTCGGTTTTAGGGTTGGCATCCACCCAGATCAGGCCACCGCCACGGTGGTAGCGGCGAAAACTGGCGTCACCGGAAATGAGGGTCAACTGAAGGCTGGCATCACCGGAAATCCGGCGCGCCCAGTGCAGCAAGAGGGAATCGCGATCGTGCATAAGTCGGGGACCAAATTGGAAAGCAGCACTTGGCTGTTAGCCCTGGCCGCAATAATGCTTTATCATTGCCGGCTAACATAAAGCAATGACATGCAATGTCAACTCGATGAATCCTGTCGTAAAATGCATGTCTTGAATCAGCCGTAGCTACCACGGATTGCGCGAGTCTTTCACATGACAAAACGGACACTGGGATACTCCTATCCCATCGCCCTGACCATCAGCCTTGTTCCTGCCCTGACCCCTGCCATCGTGCAGGCAGCGCCGCTGACGCCGCCTCCCGCCACCGGGATCCTGGACGGGCTCTGCTATGACTATGTCCCCAAGATTGAAAAACTGGCGCCCGGCACCGACGCCAATGCCCAGCCCGTGGAGGTGGATGCCGATCGCCTCGAAGCCAAGCAGGGCGGCACCGCCGTCTATCAGGGCGACGTCAAGGTGCGCCAGGGCGTGCGCAAGTTCGATTCCGACTACGCCGAGCTCGATCAGAAGAGCCGGGACGTCATCGCCATCGGCAACATCTATTACAACGACGGCCAGATCACGGTCACCAGCGACAAGACCCTGAAATCCAACCTGGATACCAAGAATTCCGAGCTGGAAGAGGGCAAGTATCAGGTGCATGGCTCGCCGGTGCGCGGCTCTGCCGACCGGGTCACCATGACCAACAACAACCAGAACATCACCCTGGAAGGGGCCCAGTACACCACCTGCCCACCGGGCCAGGAAGTGTGGACCCTGAAGGCGGGCAGCATCGACATCGATCAGACCGAGGTGTTCGGGGAGGCCTGGAACGCCAGCCTCTGGCTCTACGACTATCCGGTGTTCTACTTCCCGTACATCAACTTCCCCATCAAGGATGAGCGCAAGACGGGCCTGCTCTACCCGGGTTACACCCAGAGCTCCAAGAACGGCATGGACATCACCCAGCCGTTCTACTGGAACATAGCCCCCAACTACGATGCCACCATCACCTCCCGCTTCATGGACAGACGGGGCCTGATGGAGCAGGTGCAGTTCCGCTACATGCCGGATCCGGCCCACGTGGGCAGCCTCTATTTCGAGAACCTGGCCAACGACAAGCAGTACGACGAGACCCCGAGCCTCAACCAGGCCATGTCCGACGGTCACCGTTACCTGCTCAACGCAAACCACACCTCGCTGTTTGCCGACAACGCCATGAGAGTGTCGCTCGACTACACCAAGGTGCGGGATCGGGATTACAACTACTTCAACGACTTCTCCCCCAAGGTGGGTACCCAGGTCGACAACCAGTTGCAGCAGTCCCTGATGGCCGGTTACTTCCAGCCCAACTGGAACATCAACACCGAGGTGCGCACCTACCAAATCTTGCTGGCCAGCGCGCAGCAGCCCCACGAGCTGATGCCGCGCATCAACCACAACTACTACCAGCAGGGCAGCTGGTATGATCTGGCCTGGAATACCGAGATCACCAAGTTCGGCTACAACAATGCCCAGGCTATCGAGCAAAACAAAGGTAGCGCCTACACCGGCACCCGGGTCTACACGGCCCCGACCCTGACCATGCCGCTCATTGACGAGGCTGGCTACTACCTCGACAGCCAGTACAAGCTGATGTACACCCGCTACGATCAGGAAGTGCCGGACAACATGAGCCAGACCTTCGTCAACCGCTTCACCCCTGCAGGCGCCAACGGAGTCACCCTGGATGAAGGGATCATCACCCGCACCCTGCCCTCATTCCGCCTCAAGGGCGGCATGACCTTCGAGCGCAACCAGAACTGGTTTGGCGGCGATGCCAACCAGACCCTGGAGCCGGAGTTCCAGTACCTCTATGTGCCCTACAAGGATCAGGACAACATAGGCGTCTATGACTCCACCACCATGCGCCAGGACTACTACAGCCTGTTCAGCGACCGCCGCTACGCCGGCCTGGATCGCATCAGCGACTCCAACAGAGTCTCCATCGGCCTCACCAGCCGGGTATATGATGAGGTCGGCGATGAACGAATTCGGCTGGCCGTTGCCCAAGCTTTCGATTTCGTTGCGCCCAGGGTCAAGCTCTATCCCAGCGAAACCCTGACCACCAACACCCGCTCCCCGCTCTCCTTCGAGGGGGATGCCAAGATCAACGAGCAGTGGTTTGCCCATGCCGGCGCGCAATATGATATGGACCAGAGCCGGCTCAGCTCCGCCAACAGCGCCCTCGAATATCGCCACGAGAAGCTGATCAGCCAGTTGAACCACCGTTTCGTGCGCGACGCCAACTACGATCTCGAAAACCGGGGACAGGTCACCGACCTCAACCAGATCGGCCTGCTGTTGACCACGCCGCTCAACGATCAGTGGCACCTGTACGGGGGTTACTACCAGGAGCTCAACCAGAGCGTGAAGTCTGATCGCAAGGTGGGCCTGAAGTACGACTCCTGCTGCTGGAGCATCAACTTCAACCTGGAGTGGGTCAACACTCCGGACAACGTGACCCTGCGTCCAACCTCGGAGCGCAGCCTGGGCATTCAGTTTGAAATGAAAGGATTGGGTAGCGTGGGTACCGGCACCAAGGGCACCTCCCTTGACACCGAAGCACTGCCTTACATTCGTCCGTTTAACCTGCGAGACCAATAAGCGGTCTGGCAAACGCCTTGAGAGATGGATATGAAGAAGACGTTGATTTCCCTGCTGACTGCAGGCCTGTTCGGAGCCATGAGCCAGGGTGCCTTCGCCGCCCCCGAGCTGATGGACAAGGTGCTTGCCGTGGTCAACAAGGACGTGGTGCTGGCCAGCCAGCAGGAGGCCCTGGTCCAGAAGGTCAAGATCTCCGCCCAGGAAAACGGCCAGTCCCTGCCCGATGACGCCACCTTGCGCAAACAGGCGCTGGACCGACTGATCCAGGAGAGCCTGCAGTTGCAGCTGGCCGAGCGCCAGGGCCTCAAGATCAGCGATACCCAGCTGGAGCAAGCGATCCAGAGCATCGCCGCCGACAACAAGATGACCCTGGATCAGCTGCGTGCCCAGCTGGATCGCGAGGGGCTGACCTATGCCCAGTATCGGGAAGAGGTGCGCCGCGAGATCCTGATGAACGAGGTGCGCCGCAACCAGGTGCGCCGCCGCATCAACATCTCCGAGCAGGAGGTGAAGCAGGTAGTGGATATCCTGGCCAAGCAGGGTCAGCAGCAACAGCAGTACCATGTCGGCCACATCCAGGTTGCCCTGCCGGACAACCCTAGCGCCGAGCAGCTCAACGCCGCCAAGAGCAAGATTGAACGCATCTTGGCCGCCCTCAAGCAGGGCGCCGACTTCCGCAAGATGGCCATTGCCGAGAGCAGCGGACCCAAGGCGCTGGAAGGGGGTGACTGGGGCTGGATGAGCCCGCAAGAGATGCCGACCCTGATGGCCGAGGCCGTGCAAGGTGCCAAGAAGGGCGACATCGTCGGCCCGCTGCGCTCCGGTGCCGGTCTGCACATCATCAAGGTGTTCGACAGCAAGGGCCAGCAGCAGGTGGTGCAGACCGAAGTGCGCGCCCGCCACATCCTGATCAAGCCCTCCATCATCCTGAGCGAAGAGAAAGCCAAGGGGATGCTGGATGGCATCCTGCACGACATCAAGAGCGGCAAGGCGAGCTTCGCCAGCCTGGCGGAGAAGTACTCCGAGGATCCGGGCTCCGCGGTGCAGGGTGGCGAACTGGGCTGGTCTGATCCCAACGTCTACGTGCCCGAGTTCCGCGACATGGTCAACCGCCTGCAACCGGGCCAGATCAGCGAACCCTTCCGCACTACCCACGGCTGGCACATCGTCCAGCTGGAAGAGCGCCGCAGCCAAGATGCCACCACCAAGGCCCAGGAGCAGCGCGCCTATCAGCTGATCTACAACCGCCGCTTCACCGAAGAGTCCCAGGCCTGGCTGGACGAGCTGCGTGACGAGGCCTACATCCAGATCGAAGGCGCCGGCAGCTGATGACCTGTCGTCGCCTCGCCATTACCCCGGGTGAACCGGCCGGGATCGGCCCGGATCTGGTGCTGCAGATAGCCCAGCAGGATTGGCCGCACCAGTTGGTGGTGATCGCCGATCCGGCGCTGCTGCGTGAACGGGCCGCCCTGCTGGGGCTGCCCGTCGAGCTGCTGCCCTATGATGCCGGTCAGCCGGCACAACCGCAGCGGGCGGGCACCCTCACCGTCTGCCCGGTTCCCCTCGGCGCCGCCGTGATACCAGGCAAGCTGGACGAGGGCAATGGCGCCTACGTGCTGGCCACCCTGCAACGCGCCTGCGACGGCAACATGAGCGGCGAATTTGCCGCCGTGGTGACCGGGCCGGTGCACAAGGGGATCATCAACCAGGCTGGCGTCTCGTTCAGCGGTCACACCGAGTTCTTCGCCCAGCAATCCAACACCGCCGACGTGGTGATGCTGCTGGCGACCGAAGGGCTGCGGGTCGCGCTGGCGACCACCCACATTCCGCTGGCCTATGTGGCGATGGCCATCACCGAGGATCGCCTCGGCAAGGTGATCCGCATCCTGGATGCGGATCTCAAAGCCAAGTTTGGCATCGCCAAGCCCCGCATTTACGTCTGCGGCCTCAACCCCCACGCCGGGGAAGGCGGCCACCTCGGCCGTGAAGAGATTGACGTGATCGAACCCGCCCTGGCCGGCCTGCGCCAGGAGGGGATCGATCTGGTCGGCCCGCTGCCGGCCGATACTCTGTTCCAGGAGAAATACCTCAAGGATGCGGATGCGGTACTCGCCATGTACCACGACCAGGGGCTGCCCGTGCTCAAATACAAGGGCTTCGGCAGTTCGGTCAATATCACCCTTGGACTCCCTTTCATCCGCACTTCGGTGGATCACGGCACCGCACTGGACCTGGCAGGCAAGGGCCTGGCCGACTCCGGCAGCCTGATCACCGCGATCAACCACGCCATCAAGATGGTAGAGAAAAAAAGATATGAGCAGTAAGGTGCACATGGGCCACACGGCCCGTAAGCGTTTCGGTCAGAACTTCTTGCACGATCGCTACGTGATCGACCAGATCGTGGCCGCCATCAATCCGCAGCCGGGTCAGAACCTGGTGGAAATCGGCCCGGGTCTGGCCGCGCTGACCGAGCCGGTCGCCGCCCAGATGGACAAGATGACCGTGGTCGAGCTGGACCGGGATCTGGCGGCGCGCCTGCGCGAGCACCCGACCCTGAAGGACAAGCTCACCGTCATCGAAGCCGATGCCATGCGTTTCGACTTCAGCACCCTGATGGGGGAAGGCAAGGGGCCGCTGCGCATCTTCGGCAACCTGCCCTACAACATCTCCACCCCGCTCATCTTCCACCTGTGCGAGTTCGCCGATCGGGTAGAAGACATGCACTTCATGCTGCAAAAGGAAGTGGTGCTGCGTCTGGCCGCCGGCCCGGGCAGCAAGGCCTATGGCCGGCTGAGCGTGATGACCCAGTACTACTGCCAGGTAGTGCCTGTGCTGGAAGTGGGCCCTGGTGCCTTCAAGCCGGCGCCCAAGGTGGATTCTGCCGTGGTCCGACTGATCCCGCACAAGAACCCGACTATCGTCGCGAAAGACATTCGTTGCCTGAACCGGGTCTGCACCGAGGGCTTCGGCCAGCGTCGCAAGACCATTCGCAACAGCTTCTCCAACTTCATCACGGACGCCCAGCTGACCGAACTTGGCATCGATGGCAACCTGCGCCCGGAGAACCTCTCCCTCGAGCAGTTCGTCATGATCGCCAACTGGCTGGCGGATCAGCCAAAGGCCTGATCCCGTGGCAACCCCGCACATCCTGGTCCGCCCATACCCCTCGTATGTGGCGGATAGCAAAGACCCTTACCAGTTCCACTATCTCATCGAGATCGAGAACCTGGGGCCCGGCCCGGCGCAACTGCTGCGCCGGCGCTGGCTCATCACCGATGCCAATGGCAAGATGCTGGAAGTCGAAGGCCCCGGCGTGGTCGGCGAGCAGCCGGTCATCGCCCCCGGCGAGACCTTCCGCTATCAGAGCGGCGTACCGCTGGCCACCCCGCTCGGCGTGATGGAAGGGAGTTATACCCTGCAAGACGAGTCGGGGCAGCAATTCGAGGTGCCCATCGCACCCTTTACGCTGGCCGTCCCCCACATTATCAACTGAGGTTTCATGGCGAACTGTTTTGTTGGCGATATCCAGGGCTGTTACGACGACTTGCGCCGTCTGCTGGATCTGGCCGAGTTCGATCCCGCTAACGACGTACTCTGGCTGTGCGGCGATCTGGTCGCCCGCGGCCCGGACTCCCTCAACACCCTGCGCTTCGTCAAAGGGCTGGGCAACCGTGCCGTCACCGTGCTCGGCAACCACGACCTGCACCTGCTGGCGGTCGCCGATGGGGTCGCCCCGCTCAAGAAGAAAGACAGACTGCAGGAGCTGATGGACGCCCCGGATCGGGACGAGCTGCTGGAGTGGCTGCGCCACCGCCCGCTGCTGGCGGAGCACCCCGACCTGCCCATCATGATGGTGCATGCCGGCATCTCCCCGGCGTGGGACGCCCGCACCGCCCGCAACTGTGCCCGCGAGGTGGAAAGCCTGCTGCGCGGTGATCAGTACCAGTGGCTGCTGCACAACATGTATGGCGATCAGCCCGATGGCTGGCAGGACGATCTGGTCGGGATCGAGCGTTATCGCTACATCATCAACACCTTCACCCGGATGCGCTTCTGCTATTTCGACGGCCGGCTCGACTTCAAATGCAAGAAGGGCCCCACCGAGTCGACCCCGGGCCTGCGCCCCTGGTTCGAGCAGCGCGAACACCATGTGGACGACCCCATTATGGTGTTCGGCCATTGGGCGGCCCTGATGGGCAACACCGGCAAGCAGGACATCAAGGCGCTCGACACCGGCTGTGTCTGGGGCAACAGCCTCACCCTGTGGCGTTATGAAGATGATGCCCTGATCGCGACCCCCTGCCCTACCTACGCCAAGTAATGGTGAGGCGAGCGTCTGGACAATAAGAGCCTCACTCTGTGGCGTTATGAAGATGACGCCCTGATCGACACTCCCTGTCCCACTTACGCCAAGTGACGATAAGCGGCTGAACCTGAGCAACCCTGTGGTGCCATGAAGATGATGCCCTGATCGCCACTCACAGTCCCGCCAACGCCAAGTAGGCTGCAGACAATAAAACAAAACGGGCCCGGTATTGCCGGGCCCGTTTTTTATGGTGCATCGCTCACCCTAGAGCTTGCGCCCCAGTCGTTTCTCGATCTGCTGTCGCTCCCACTCGGGGCCAAACAGCTTGAAGGGCTGGAACAGGTTGATGGCATGGGAGATCAGTCCCAGCCCCCAGCCCAGCGCCGGCCACCAGGCCCAGATATAGCCCGGGTTGCTCAGATAGTTGATGACAAACAGCCCGCATATTACCAGCAGGTAGCTGGCGATGTGGTAATAGAAGCCCTTGAGCCCCTCCACATAACGCATGGCGGCCCGCTCCTCTACCGATACCCGAATCTGATCCCGTTCCATCGTGTCACTCCCTCTCATCTCATGCTCCTGTTGGCTTGTACCGTCAAGTTGCGCCACCTCGAGCTCAAAGACGGCGGCCAGGGCCTTGAGGGATTCCAGTCCGGGCTGCTGACCCTGCTCGATCCGCTGAATGGTGCGAACGCTCAGGCCGGTAAAGGCGGCCAACTGCTCCTGTGACCAGCCCCGCTGCAATCTCAACTTCCTGACGATCATCTCGAACTCCTTGTGGTTGATTGACGGGGCCAGCATAGGGGCCGGAGGGTGGCATGCGACACGACAGCAGCCTGACACCAACCTGACTTTCCTTTTAATTCAGTGTATTAGATAAAATAGAGGGAGCAGAAATCCCATCTTTCCTCCCCACAACGCCCCCCTCTCGATGACCTGACAGCAGGGCGACAGAGGCGCTTCTAGCAAGATAGCGCCCTGCTCTTCGGGGAGTCGAGCTTATAGCGCCTGCATCAGCTCGGCGGCAATTTCAAAGGAGCGCAGCCGCGCCTGATGATCGACGATGGGACCGTTGAACATCAGCTCGTCGGCCCGGGTTTCCGCCAGCAGCGCCTTGAGGCCATGGCGTACCTGATCCGGGTTGCCCACCAGCGAGCGGGCCAGGGTCTGCTCCATCGCCACCAGCTCGCGTTCGGACCACTCCTCGCTCAGTTCGACGACGGGCGCCGGCAACTTGCCCGCGTTACCGCGATGCAGGCGCAGGAACTGCTGCTGCAGGGTAGTGAACTGGAAGCGCGCCTCCCGCTCGCTGTCGGCGGCGATCATGTTGATGCAGACCACCGCATGGGGCTTGGGCCAGCGGGCGGAGGGGCGATACTGGGCGCGGTAAATTTCCAGCGCCTGCAGCAGCATGGCGGGGGCGAAGTGGGAGGCAAAGCCGAACGGCAGCCCCATGGCCGCCGCCAGCTGGGCGCTGTAGAGGCTGGACCCCAGCAGCCAGATGGGCAGATGCAGCCCCTGGCCCGGCACCGCCTGCACCGCCCCCACCTCGTCGCCAAAGTAGTCCATCAGCTCGCGCACATCCGCCGGGAAGTCATCCACCTCGCCGCTGCGCTGGCGTCTGAGCGCCCGCATGGTGCGCTGATCGGTGCCCGGCGCGCGGCCAAGGCCGAGATCGATGCGATCCGGATAGAGTGACGCCAGGGTGCCGAACTGCTCGGCAATGACCAGCGGCGAGTGGTTCGGCAGCATGATGCCGCCCGCGCCGATGCGCAGGGTATTGGTGCCGCCGGCCAGGTGGCCGATCAGCACCGAGGTGGCGGCACTGGCGATGCCCGGCATGTTGTGGTGCTCGGCCAGCCAGTAGCGGTTGTAACCCCAGCGCTCGGCATGACGGGCCAGATCCAGCGAGCGGCGAAACGATTCGGCCGGCTGGGAGCCTTCGGCAACGGGCACCAGATCGAGCACGGAATAGGGGATGGCAGACATGGGTCACTCCATTGATTCACAGACCAGTAACAAGGGGGGCAATGTAGCACGGGATACCTGAATGAATCACCTGATCGGCCGGCAAAATTGACGAGCACGGGTTACGGGAGCACCAGCAGGGGGAGTTTCTCTCTGTCACATCCCGATCTCTCTGAATGGGTTATTGTGTTTATTGTCATCCTGCAGGCACACTGCTGGTTGATCGTCTCTGCAATCGCCCGTGTGACAAGGATGTGTCCATGACAACTGCCAGGCCAGGTCGTAAACCCTTCTATGTGCATATCGCCACCCTCTTCATCCTGCTGTTCACCCTGCTCGGCAGCGCCCTCATCGCCTTGCAGTTCCAGCAAGGGGCCCGCCAGGGGCTGGAGCACGAGCGACAGAACTTTCTGCAGTATCGCCAGCAGCTGGCCCTCGCCCTGCAACTGAACGAGCGGCCGGCCCGCATGTCGCTCAGCCTGCTGCGCAGCGGCCAGCTGGCGGCCATGACAACGTTGACCGACCGTCTGGCCTACCTGCCGCAACTGGCGGAGGTGCTGGCCAACAGCCCCAGCTATGGGGCCGTCTATGCCGGCTACGAGGATGGCGACTTCTTTCTGGTGCGCAAACTGACCGAGCGGGCCAAGACCCAGCTGGGGGGCGTGCCGGCCGCCAGCAGCCTGCTGGTGCAGAGCCTCAGCCAGGGCAAGGGGGAGTTTCTCTATTTTGATCAGCGGCTGAGCCTGCTCGAGCGGCGCCCCATGCCGAACTACCGCTACGATCCCCGCAGCCGCGACTGGTACAAGCAGGCCCGCTGGCGTGCGGGGATCGCCACCACCAACCCCTACCTCTTCTTCACCACCAAGGAGCCTGGCATGACCCTAGCGGTGGAGAGCGACGATAGACGCGCCGTGATCGGGCTAGACACCAGCGTCGAGGGGCTGTCGGCCCTGATCGGCAAGCTGCAGTTGCCTGCCCAGAGCCAGGTGATCCTGTTCGATGAGTACGCCACCCTGCTGGCCGCCGATCCCAGGCATCTGCCCAGCTTCGAGCAGCTGAGCCAGCTGCCCATGCTGGCCAGCCTGCCCCACCCGGCCCTGGCGGACCTGCAACAACGGATCATCAGCCAGCCCACCTTGCTGAGCGAGCCGGCCGAGCTCAACCTGACTGCCGCCGATGGCAGCGACTGGCTGGTCAACCTCTCCCCCCTCGGGAGCGACTCCCCCTTCCATATCGCCCTGCTGGTGTCGGCCGACCTGCTCTATCAGCAGGCCAGAGACGAGGCCCTGGTCAATCTGGGCTGGGCGCTGGCGGGCCTGCTGCTGCTGCTGCCGGTGATCTGGCTGGTCTCGCGGCGTACCGCCACCCCGCTGCTGGCGCTCACCAAGGAGGCGGAGCGGATCCAGCATTTCGATTTTGGCGAGAGTCGGGTCCCCGAGTCTGCCATCCGCGAGATCGACGATCTGGCCCATACCATGTCAGGCATGCGGCTGACCCTCGGCAACTTCATGAACATGGGGCGGGCGCTGGCGGCCGAACACCGTTTCGACTCCCTGCTCAGCCGCATCCTGCACGAAACCATCGCCGCGGTGCAGGCCGAAGGGGGTTGTCTCTACCTGGCTCAGGAGCAGGGGATGGTGGCGGTGCAGGCGCTATGGCGCAAAACGCCGCTGCCGACCGGGCATATCCGCTGGCAACAGGCCCTGTTTGGCGAGCTGGCCCGGGGCGAGCGGCTCAGCCTCGCCATCGACCAGCAGGGCTGGCAGCAGCATCTGGCCGACTGGGGCCCCTTCCCCGGCCCCTGCCAGCTGGTGGCCGAGCCCCTGCGCAACCATCGCCAAGAGCTGATCGGCTGCCTGCTGCTGATCCTGCCTGACTGCTCGGCCCGTGAGCTGGCCTCGCGCATCAGTCTGATCGAGGCGCTGGCGGGCACCTCGGCCTCAGCCATCGAGAATCAGCGCCTGCTGGAGGAGCAGAAACAGCTGCTGGAGTCCTTCATCGAGCTGATGGCCGGCGCGATCGACGCCAAGAGCCCCTACACCGGCGGCCATTGCCAGCGGGTGCCGGAGCTGACCCGGATGCTGACCGAGGCCGCCTGCGCCCAGCAGCAGGGACCGTTCGCCGAGTTCCGGCTCAACGAGGAGGAGTGGGAGGCCATCCATATCGCCAGCTGGCTGCACGACTGCGGCAAGGTGACCACCCCCGAGTTCGTGGTGGACAAGGCCACCAAGCTGGAGACCCTGTACGACCGGATCCACGAGATCCGTACCCGCTTCGAGGTGCTCAAGCGCGACGGCTACATAGAGGCGCTGGCGGCCCGTCTGCCGGCGTCGGAGCGGGCAGCGGCCAGGGCGACGGTGGCGCCGCTCTGGAGCACCCTGGACGAGGAGTTCGCCTTCGTCGCCGAGTGCAACCTGGGCGGAGAATGGATGGCACCGGAGAAGCTGACCAGGCTGGATGCCATCGCCAGCCGCACCTGGCTGCGCACCCTGAACGATCGGCTCGGCATCAGCCGGGAGGAGCTCAAGCTGCGCCAGGGGGAGCCGGCCGCACCGCTGCCCTGCGTCGAGCCCCTGCTGGCGGACAAGGCCGCCCACCTCATCCCCCGCCCCGTCCACGATCAGCTGGACGAGCGCAACCCCTGGGGCTTCAAGGTGCGGGTGCCCACTCACCTCTACAACCGCGGCGAGCGCTACAACCTCGCCATCGGCCGCGGCACCCTCACCGAAGAGGAGCGCTACAAGATCAACGAGCACATCATCCAGACCATTCGCATGCTCGAACGTCTCCCCTTCCCCCGCCATCTGCGCAGCGTGCCAGAGATTGCCGGCGGCCATCACGAGCGGATGGACGGCAAGGGCTACCCGCGCCAGCTGCTGGGCAGCCAGATGAGCATCCCCGCCCGCATCATGGCCATCGCCGACATCTTCGAGGCGCTGACCGCCAGCGATCGCCCCTACAAATCGGGCAAGACGGTCTCCCAGTCGCTGGCCATCATGCAAAGCATGGTGCGCGAGCAGCACATCGATCCCGCCCTGTTTGCCCTGTTTGTCAGCAGCGGCATCTGGCGCGATTACGCCGGGAGATTCCTCGCCCCCGAACAGCTGGATCAGGTGGATGAAAACGCCCTGCTGGCCGGGCTGGCCTAGGGCCGGGTCATATTTTCTTACATTTACGGGCTGGCCTGAACGCCCCCGGCTGGTTATAACGGTGCCCCTATAGCGAAGGGGGAGCAATAGACTCCCCCTCACTCTTTGTCACACCACACTGTTCAGGTTATCTATGTCAAAACATCTCATCATGCTGGGCGCGCTGACGCTCTCCGGCTGCTCCCTGTTGTCTCCCCCCGCCCCCACCGTCACCCCGGTGCACCTGGCAGATGCCAGCCAGCGCGGCTTCTACATCGAGTGCAGCAGCATGACGGCCTGCTTCCAGCAGGCCAACCAGACCTGCCCGCAGGGCTACCAGGAGACGGATCGCCGTCAGCAGACCCTCTACAGCACCCAGTACACGGCAGGCAGCTATGACGACGAGAAGAAGGTCTACAAGGCTGGCAAACCCTATCGCATGGCCAACACGGTGCACTCTCTGACCATCCAGTGTCCGGTCGATATGGGCATCACGCCGCGCTGATCCGCGCTTTGCGGCCGGCACGAGGCAGATGGCCCCGGCCGGCCGCTAGCCACCCTTTTCTTGTTTCATCGAGCACCACTCTCTTATGTCACCCCGAATGTTCCTGCTGGGCAGCCTCTTGCTGTCCGGCTGCGCCCTGCTGCCGGCGCCCGCCACCGTCACCGAACTCGCCTCCACCAATCCCGCACTGCAACGCTTCCAGATCGAGTGTGCCGCACTGGAGGAGTGCCAGCAGCAGGCGACGCTGAGCTGCCCACTCGGCTATCAGGAGACCGATCGCCGCCAGCGCACCTTCACTTCCCATCAGATGAGCATGGGGGCCGCCGATCCGATGACGGGGTTTCGCCCAAGCTTCCCCCAGAGCAGCACCTTCACCACCCATACTCTGCTGGTGCAGTGCCCCCGCAAGCCGGCACAGCCCCACCCGCTGGGACGCTGACAAAAAAGGGCCCGCAGGCCCTTTTTTCCGATGTCGCCACGCTCAGCGCATCGCCTCGGCGTGCTGGCGGGCCAGCTCGTCGCTCATCAGTTCCCGCATCCTGAATTTTTGCAGCTTGCCGGTTACCGTCATGGGGTACTCCTCCACGAAACGGATGTATCTGGGCACCTTGAAGTAGGCGATGCGGGCCGACAGGAACTGCTTCAGCTCCTCCTCGCTGGCCTCCTGGCGGGGCCTGAGCTTGACCCAGGCGCACACCTCCTCGCCATAGCGCTCGCTGTCGACCCCGAACACGGCTGCATCCTGCACCGCCGGATGATCATAGAGCCGCTCCTCGATCTCGCGCGGGTAGATGTTCTCGCCCCCGCGAATGATCAACTCCTTGCTGCGTCCGACGATCCGCACATAGCCCTCTTCATCCATGATGCCGATGTCCCCCGAGTGCAGCCACCCTTCCTCATCTATGGTATCCGCCGTCTTGACCGGATCCTGCCAGTACCCCTGCATCACCCCGTTGCTGCGACAGCAGATCTCGCCCCGCTCGCCGATGGCCACTATCTCTCCGCTGGGGTCGACCAGCTTGATCTCGGTGTGACCGATGGCGCGGCCGACCGTGGTGACCCGCTTGTCCAGCGGCGCATCGATGGCGGTCATGTGATTGATGGGACTGCACTCGGTCTGGCCGTAGGCGATGGTCACCTCGGTCATGTGCATCAGGGTCTGCACCTTGCGCATCAAGGGCTCGGGGCAGATGGCACCGGCCATGATACCGGTGCGCAGAGAGGAGAGATCGAACTGGTCAAACTCCGCCAGCTCCAGCTCGGCGATGAACATGGTCGGCACCCCGTGCAGGGCGGTGCAGCGCTCCTCGCTCACCATCCGCAGGGTGGCCGCCGGATCGAAAGCTTCGGCCGGAAACAGGGCGCAGGCCCCCACGCTGATGCAGACCAGATTGCCGAGCACCATGCCGAAACAGTGGTAGAGCGGCACCGGGATGCAGAGCCGATCCTGCTCGCTGAACGCCATGCCTTGCGCCACCTGGCGGCCGTTGTTGAGGATGTTGCTGTGACTGAGGGTAGCCCCCTTGGGGTTGCCCGTGGTGCCCGAAGTGAACTGGATATTGATGGCGTCATCGGGTTTGAGGGTGGCGGCCACTCGGGCCAGCCAGGCCGGATCTTGCCGGTCGCCCAGTGCCAACACCTCGGGGAAGTTGAGCATGCCGGCGCTTTGCTCCTCCCCGAGCCGGATCACCATCTCCAGGCTTGGCAGCCGGGATGATGTCAGGCGGCCTGGCGGACAGCTCGCCAGCTCGGGAGCCAGCTCGCCCAGCATGGCGAGGTAGTCGCAACCCTTGAACGCGCTGGCGCAGATCAGGGCCCGACAACCCACGTTGTTGATGGCAAAGGCGAGCTCGTAGCTGCGGTAGGCGGGGTTGATGCAGACCATGATGGCCCCGATGCGGGCCGTGGCGAACTGCACCAGGCACCACTCGATGTTGTTGGGCGACCAGATGCCGACCCTATCCCCTGGCCGGATCCCGAGCGCCAGCAGTCCCAGCGCCAGCCGGTCTATCTGGGTCAGGTATTCCCGGTAGTTCCAGCGGATCTGCTGGTGGCGCACCACCACGGCGGGCCGCTCGGGGAAACGTTCCGCCACCTCTTGCAGGTAGGCGCCTATGGTCTGGTGAAGCAGCGGCTGATCGCAAGGACCGGCCCGGTAGCTGAGCAGTGAGGTCATGGGGTGACTCCTGGCCACATAGGTTGGAATTGCCTACTGCTCGGCTGGCGTGTTTTTCAGCTTGTTACATTAATGTAAAGTAAGGCCTCGTAAAAGACTCACTTTGGTCTAATAACGGCCATAAAAAAACGGCCAACCGAAGTTGACCGTTTACAGACGCGGGGCAGATCAGAACAGCAGGTGCGCCACCCCGGCGATGACCGGCAGGGTGATCAGGGTGCGCAGCAGGAAGATCACGAACAGCTCCCACAGCTTGACCGGGATCTTGCTGCCCAGCAGCAGGGCGCCCACTTCCGACATGTAGATGAGCTGGGTGACCGACATGGCGGCGATCACGAAGCGGGTCATCTCGCTCTCGATGGTGGAGGCCAGCACCGCCGGGATGAACATGTCGGCGAAGCCCACCATGATGGTCTTGGAAGCGGCTTCCGCCTCCGGCAGTTGCAGCAGCTCCAGCAAGGGGACGAAGGGGGCCCCCAGCCAGTTGAAGATGGGGGTGTGCTCGGCCAGCATCAGGGCACAGGTACCCACCGCCATCACCACCGGCAACACGCCGAACACCATGTCCAGGGCATTCTTCACCCCTTCCCGCGCCACCGCGCCGAGATCCGTCATGCTGTCGGCCTTGGTCAGGGCCCGCTCATAGCCATAGCTCAGCACGCTGTGCTGATGGGGGATCGCCTCCTGCTTGCGGCACAGGGGGGTACCGTCGCTGTAGACATCCTTTTTCCAGGAGAGCGGCGGCAGGCGTGGCACCACGATGGCGGCCACTACCCCAGCCAGGCAGACGGTCAGGTAGAAGGGCACGAACATGTGCTCCAGCTTCACCTGGGAGATCACCACCAGGCAGAAGGTGATGGAGACGGCAGAGAAGGTGGTGCCGATGACGGCGGCTTCCCGCTGGGTGTAGAACTTGCCTTCGTACTGTTTGCTGGTGAGCAGGATGCCGACGCTGCCATCCCCGAGCCAGGAGGCGAAGCAGTCCACCGCAGAGCGGCCCGGCAGGCGGAACACGGGGCGCATGATGCGGGTCATCATGGTGCCGACAAACTCCAGCAGACCAAAATCGAGCAGCAGCGGCAGCAACAGGCCGGCGAATATGAAGACGGAGAACAGCACCGGCAGCAGATCGTGCAGCACCAGGCCACCGGTCGCACCGGAACGCAGCACCTCGGGACCGGCCTCGAAGAAGGTCAGCAGCACGAAGATGCCGCCAAGCACCCGTACGCAGGCCCAGAAGGGTGAGACGTTGAACAGGCTGTTGAGGAAGGGGCGCTTCACCAGGATCGCCGGCTTGAACAACCAGGCGATCAGGGTCATCAGCATGGTGGTGGTGATGATGGCGCTGACCATGGCCACCAGATAGTCGGCAAACACCCTCTGTACCAGCTTCGCCAGTACGGCTACCGGGATGGTAACGTTGCCGTCATAGAGAACGGGGGTCATGAACAGCAGGATCCCGATGAGTGACGGGACCAGGAACATCAGCACGTTGCGACGGGTATTGAGCGCAGGTGCTTGCAGAGTCTTTTCCAGCATGGTTTACAGCCTTAATGTTACTTTTCCTTAGCCAGGCGAACCTGCATACCCATGCTCTCACCCGACAAAACGGGCGCAAGAATACTCCAAAAAAATGCACAAACAAGCTTTTAATGGATCATTTCAAGCATAAATATTTTCACAGGCAAACCTTCCATAAGAATGTACCCAAACAGATGCGCATATCAATTCATTACAAATGGTTAGCACATTGTTTCGTTAAGGTTACATTCAGGAGCGCAGTATAATCAGTTGCGGTTGGCAGGCAATAAGTGACATGAGAAATATATCTATATGGTGATCCAGTCGATCCCCATAAAAAAACCGGAGCCTGGCAAGGCTCCGGTTTTTCAGCGGCGAGTGGCGGCGCTGCGCGCACCCGCAGAATGGGGGTCAGTCACGCACGTAGATGACTTCCACGCCATCATCGTCTTCGTCGTCCCAGTCATCGTCATCCAGCGACTCGTCAAACGCCTTGGAGGCAGCCAGCGCATCCGCTTCGGCCTTGGCCAGCTGGTTCTTGTGGTAGTCGTCCCACTTGAACTCCACCTTCTCGATGGCTTCCTTGGCATCTTCCGCCAGCTGACGGGGCATGGTATCCAGCAGATCCAGGATGTCGTAACAGACCTTCTTGGTCCCTTCCTTGCTGATGGCGGTGATGGCGTAAACCGGCCCTTCGTGGTTCAGGGCGGCCTTCACGCGCTCCATCACTTCACCTGCCTCTTCTTCCAGGATCAGGTCCATCTTGTTGAACACCAGCCAGCGTGGCTTGCTCGCCAGCTCCGGGCTGTACTTCTCCAGCTCGCGGACGATGGTCACGGCATTCTCGGCCGGATCGGAACCATCCACCGGGCAGATATCCACCAGATGGACCAGCACGCGGCAGCGCTCGAGGTGCTTGAGGAAGCGGATACCGAGGCCGGCGCCTTCGGCAGCACCCTCGATCAGACCCGGAATGTCGGCAATGACGAAGGAGCGGGAGTTCTCGCCACGCACCACGCCCAGGTTCGGCACCAGCGTGGTGAAGGGGTAGTCAGCCACTTTCGGGCGGGCCGCAGAGACGGCACGGATGAAGGTGGACTTGCCGGCGTTGGGCAGGCCCAGCATGCCGACGTCGGCCAGCAGCAGCAGCTCCAGCTTCAGGGTACGTACTTCACCCGGGGTGCCGTTGCTCTTCTGGCGCGGCGCACGGTTGACCGAGCTCTTGAAGCGGGTGTTGCCAAGACCGTGGAAACCACCCTTGGCGACCAGCAGCTTCTGCTCGTGGTGGGTCAGATCCCCCAGCAGTTCGCCGGTATCTTCATCGGTCGCACGGGTACCAACCGGCACGCGCAGGATCTTGTCCTTGCCGCGACGACCGGTACAGTTGGCGCTCTGGCCATTCTCGCCACGCTCGGCGGCATGGAAACGCTCGAAACGGTAGTCGATCAGGGTGTTCAGGTTTTCATCGGCAACCAGATACACGTCGCCACCGTCACCGCCGTCACCGCCGTCCGGGCCGCCGTTCGGAATGTATTTCTCCCGGCGAAAGCTCACACAACCGTTACCACCGTCACCGGCATCGACTCGAATCTGGACTTCATCAACAAACTTCATAGGTAACCGTCACCTTAATTCGAAAAACCGATACGCCATTATAGTGGTACAGACCCCTGCGGGCGATACGCATCTTGCCAGTCGCCCCTTCAGAGCCAGGGTCGGCTGCGTGCCGTTTTTTCGTCAACTACATCAGAAAAACAAAAGCCCCGCCTGTTGGCGGGGCTTCGGATCCTTGCGGTCCGTAATTACTCAGCAACGATGCTTACGTACTTACGGTTCAGCGGACCTTTGACTTCGAACTGCACCTTGCCGTTCGCGGTAGCGAACAGGGTGTGGTCCTTGCCCAGACCAACGTTCTCACCAGCGTGGAACTTGGTGCCGCGCTGACGAACGATGATGCTGCCAGCCAGAACTGTTTCGCCGCCGAAACGCTTCACGCCCAAGCGTTTAGCTTCTGAATCGCGGCCGTTGCGGGATGAACCGCCAGCTTTTTTGTGTGCCATCTATCGTACTCCTCTAATTAAGCGCTGATGCCAGTGATTTTGACTTCAGTGAACCACTGACGGTGGCCCGCTTGCTTACGGTGGTGCTTACGACGACGGAACTTGACGATAGTCACTTTCTCGCCACGGCCGTGAGCCACAACTTCAGCTACAACCTTGCCACCTTCAACGAAAGGAGCACCTACTTTAAAAGTGTCGCCTGCAGCAACCATCAGCACTTCGTTGAAGTCGATGGTAGCGCCAGTCTCAACGTTCAGCTTTTCCAGACGAACGATTTGACCTTCGGCCACACGGTGTTGTTTTCCGCCGCTTTGGAATACCGCGTACATTTGATTAACTCCGTAAAGGCGTGTCTTTTGCTCAAGGCCAGACACGCGCAAAAACCTATAACAATGGGCGGGCATTCTACGCAAATCGATTTGCTCAGGCAAGGCCAATTTAGCAAAAAGTTTATTTTGTGCGCATATCTGCCGCCGTGAATAAACGCTTAACTGTAACCCATTGTGAAATCGTGTAGAATCCCCGCCATTGCTAAAATCGCAGTCATCACTGCCGTCACGTTACGAGACTTATGGACCAACAGACTATCCGTGCGCTCTGTGCCGCCGACATGACGGCGGTCAATGAACTGATCCTGGCGCGACTCCAGTCCGATGTCAGCCTGATCAACCAGCTGGGTTTCTATATTGTCAGTGCAGGCGGGAAACGGATGCGCCCCATGCTGACCGTCATGGCCGCCCGCGCACTGGGATATGAGGGTGAGGATCACCTGAAACTGGCTGCCATCATCGAATTCATTCACACCTCCACCCTGCTGCACGACGACGTGGTCGACGAATCCGACCTTCGCCGCGGCCGGGAGACTGCCAACGCCATGTTTGGCAACGCCGCCAGCGTGCTGGTGGGTGACTACCTCTACAGCCGCTCCTTCCAGATGATGAGCGAGCTCTCCAACCTGCGGGTGATGGAGATCCTCTCCGAGGCCACCAACACCATCGCCGAAGGGGAAGTGCTGCAGCTGATGAACTGCAACGACCCGGATACCACCGAAGAGAGCTACATGACGGTCATCTATTGCAAGACCGCCAAGCTGTTCGAAGCGGCCACTCGTCTCGCCGCCGTGCTGACCCATCAGCCCGCGCCCATCGAACAGGCGATGACCGACTACGGCAAGTATCTGGGCACCGCCTTCCAGATCATCGACGACGTGATGGACTACTGCTCCCAGAGCGACGAGATGGGCAAGAACGTGGGCGACGATCTGGCCGAAGGCAAGCCGACCCTGCCGCTGTTGCGTGCCATGGAAGTGGGTAGCCCGGAAGAGCGCCAGCTGGTGCGCGACGCCATCGAGCACCGCAACGGCATGGAGCACCTCGACCGGATCCTGGCCATCCTCGACCGTACCGGCGCGCTGGAGTACTCCCGCATGCGGGCCCGGGAAGAGGCCGACAAGGCCATCGCGGCCCTCGCCATCCTGCCGGACTCCCAACACAAGCAGGCGCTGGAAACCCTGGCCCACATGGCGGTGCAGCGCAGCGCCTGATGCTCAGCCGGAAATAAAAAAGAGGCCATTGGCCTCTTTTTTATTGTCTGGCAAACACAGCCAGGCTCATCCTTTAACGCGCCAGCGCCCACAAGATAACGGCCCCGGCCACCACCAGACAGCCGCCGATACGGCGCAACTGCTCAGCCGGCTGATCGCTCAGCAGCCGCAACATCTGCTGCCAGGCGCGCGGCATCAAGAGCGGCCCCAGCCCTTCGAACAGTAGCAGCAAGCCCAGCCCCATCAGGATAGATGTCAGCATACAACCTCCTTTCTCGTCTGAATGCGCCCCAACCACAAGCGCCTCACACACAGCCCCCCGCTGCCAGCCGATAGCCGGCAAACAAAAGGGCCTGAATCATCAGGCCCTTGGGTCAAATCACGACGAACTTACTGCTTGCTGCCGTGCGGCGACTTGAGGTAGCGGAAGAACTCGCTGTCCGGCTTGAGGACCATCAGGTCGTTGCCACCGGCGAAGCTCTTGCGATAGGCCTCCATGCTGCGCACGAAGCTGAAAAACTCGGGGTCTTTCTTGTAGCTGTCGGCATAGATCTTGGCGGCCTCGGCATCCCCTTCACCACGCAGCTGACGAGCATTACTCTCTGCATCAGCGATCATGACGGTCACCTTGCGGTCGATGTCGGCACGCAGGATCTCGGCCTGCTCGCGGCCCTGGGAGCGATGCTCACGGGCTACCGCGGTCCGCTCGGCACGCATCCGCTGATAGATGGAGCTGGAGACTTCCACCGGCAGGTTGATCTGCTTGATACGCACATCCACCACCTTGATGCCGAGCTCGGAGGAGCGCGCCATCTTCATCAGGGCATCTTCCATCACGGTACTGCGCTCGCCAGAGACGATGTCCTTGATGGTGCGATTACCAATTTCGGAACGCAGACCGTTGTTGATCTTGCGCTTGAGCAGGTCTTCGGCCTGGATCTTGTTGCCACCGCCGGTCGCCAGGTAGTACTTGGAGAAGTCCTCGATCTTCCACTTCACGTAGGAGTCGATGATGAGGTCCTTCTTCTCGGAGGTGACGAAGCGATCGGCCTGCCCTTCCAGGGTCTGGATGCGGGCATCCATCTTGCGAACCTGGTCGATGAGCGGCACCTTGAAGTGCAGGCCCGGCTCGTACAGACGCGGCTCGCCGGATTCAACCCGCTTCACCTTGCCGAACTGCACCACGATTCCCTTCTGGCCTTCATCGACGATGAAGACCGAAGAGAAGCAGACCATGGCGGCCACAGCGATGACACCAATAGCTAGCTTTTTCATCTATCAGTTTCTCCCTGAGCTGAAACGGTCGCCGCTGCGCAGCGGGGTCGGCGTGGAGTTGGCCCCTTCGTTGGACGGCGGGGTTTGTTCTACCACCGGCGCACCTGCCGGACGAGCCGGTTGCACCGCGTTGGCCTTGCCGGAGAGCTTGTCGAGCGGCAGGTAGATCATGCTGTTGTTGCCAGCCGGCATGTCGACCACCACCTTGTTGGCCTGCTGATAGAGCTCTTCCATGGTTTCCAGGTAGATACGATCACGGGTCAGCTCGGGCGCAGCCTGATACTGGGGCAGCAGCTCGTTGAAGCGAGCGACTTCACCCTTGGCCTTCAGCACGATCTGGGACTTGTAGGCCTCAGCCTCCTGCTCCAGGCGCTTGACCTGGCCGCGGGCCTTCGGCTCCACTTCACGGGCATAGGCTTCGGCTTCACGAATGAAGCGCTGTTCATCTTCCTGAGCGGAGATGGCGTCATCGAACGCATCCTTCACCTCTTCCGGCGGACGCGCTGGCAGGAAGTTGACGTCGACGATCTGCAGACCCATGTGATAGGGCTCGATGATGCTGTCGATCACCTGCCAGGTCTCCTGACGCACCTTCTCACGACCCGTGGTCAGCACGTCGTCCATCCGGGTGTGACCCACCACGTAGCGCAGGGCACTGTCGGTCGCCTGACTCAGGCTCTCGTCGGCGTTGGTGACGCTGAACAGGTACTGCTCGGGATCGACCACACGATACTGCACGTCCATCTCGACCCGCACCACGTTCTCGTCCTGGGTCAGCATGAAGCCGGAAGCCGGCAGGGAGCGGACCGACTCCACGTCCACCGGGATAACCCGGTCGATGAAGGTCGGTTTCCAGCGCAGGCCCGGATCCACGTTGTGGGAGTACTCGCCAAAGCGCAGCACCACGCCACGTTCGGCTTCGCGAATGGTATAGAAGCCGCTGACGACCCACACCACTACCGCCACCACCAGCGCGATGGAGAGGCCGAACTTGCCGACGTCACCACCACCCGATTTGCCGCCACCCAGCAGACCACCAAAACGGCGGCTCACCTTGCGCAGCATCTCGTCCAGATCAGGGGGTCCCTGATTCTTGCCGTTGTTCCCCCAGGGGTCACGGTCTTTGCCGTTATTACCAGGCTCATTCCAAGCCATCAGCGTCTCCATTAATACATGCGGATGGATATCATCTCTATCGGGCCATCAACCGTTGATGAAGCCAGCAAACATTCATCTCATCGACGAATCAATGCCTGATAAAGCGTTGTAAACTCTCACCTTCTTGCTTCACGAGGCGGTTCCAGTCAGCCAGTTGCAGGCGGACCTCCAACACAAAATCCCCCTCCTCGCTGAAACCTTCCTGCTCGATGCCCTTGAGGCGATAGAGCGCACTGCGCAATCTGGCGGCCGAAGGAGGCAACTGCAGGGTGTGGTGCACCATGGAGCCGGCCAGCAGCTCGGTCAGGGCAACAAACAGATCGTCACACCCCTCGCCGGTCTGGGCAGACAACCAGACCCGCACCGGGCGCCCCTCTTCGTCCCGCTCCAGCCCGACCGGGTGTTCACCCAGCTTGTCGATCTTGTTGCAGATCATCAGCTGGGGCCGGTCATCGGCTTCGATCTCGGCCAGCACCTGCTGCACCGATTCGATATTCTCCTGCATCTGCTCGTCGGCACAGTCCACCACGTGCAGCAGCAGATCCGCTTCGCGGGTCTCCTGCAGCGTCGCCTTGAAGGCCGCGACCAGATCATGGGGCAAGTGTCGAATAAATCCAACTGTATCCGCCAGAATCACATCACCCACATCCCGGATCACCAATTTGCGCAGGGTCGGATCCAGGGTTGCGAACAATTGGTCGGCAGCATACACGCTGGCAGCTGTAAGTTGGTTGAACAAAGTGGACTTTCCGGCGTTGGTGTAACCCACCAGAGAAACGGTCGGCACCTCGTTGCGGTTGCGGGCACGACGTCCCTGTTCCCGCTGCTTGGCCACCTTGTCGAGCCGGCGCAAAATCGCCTTGATGCGTTCACGCAACAGGCGGCGGTCGGTTTCCAGCTGGGTTTCACCCGGGCCGCGCAGGCCGATCCCCCCCTTCTGACGTTCAAGGTGGGTCCAGCCTCGCACCAGGCGAGTAGAGAGATGGCGCAACTGGGCCAGTTCGACCTGCAACTTGCCTTCGTGAGTACGGGCACGCTGAGCGAAGATATCGAGGATCAGGCCGGTCCTGTCCACTACCCGGCACTGGAACAGACGCTCCAGGTTACGCTCCTGGGCAGGGGTCAGGGCATGGTTGAAGATGACGACGTCGGCGTCCAGCATCTGGACCTGGGACGCGATCTCTTCAGCCTTGCCGCTGCCGACAAAAAATTTGGCGCTGGGCGCACTGCGGCTGGTGGTGATCACCCCCAGCGCATTGACCCCGGCCGAGCTCACCAGCATCTTGAGCTCTTCCAGATCTTCCCGCTCACCCTCATCACTGAAGTTGACATGTACCAGAACGGCCTGTTCGCCGGCTTCATAACGGTCAAACAAGCGCTTGCTCCTTGACAGGAATCATGATGAATCTGGGTTGACGAGTCGCCTCGTCCCGGGATATCACGCCTCGGCTTCACCCTGCTCTTCGCCAGCCGCGCCCTGGGCGTGCTGGTGATGGTTGACGGCACGGGCCGGCACCACGGTAGAGATGGCGTGCTTGTAGACCATCTGGCTCACGGTGTTCTTCAGCAAAATGACAAACTGGTCAAACGATTCGATCTGACCCTGCAGCTTGATGCCGTTCACCAAATAGATAGAAACAGGAATCCGCTCACGGCGCAGCGCATTCAAAAACGGGTCTTGGAGAGATTGCCCCTTAGCCATCTTCTTTTCCTTATAGTTTGTTGTTTTTAAACACCGGATATCAATATAACAACCTGATTATACAGGAGTGTCAAGCCACTCCGGCACGGGCAACGACCCTTGCCAGATTGCCAGACTCACCAGATTCCAACCAGGTCACATCAGACCAACCGCGCAACCAGGTCATTTGACGCTTGGCCAACTGGCGGGTGGCAACAATTCCGCGATAGCGCATCTCATCATACTCCACTTCCCCCGCCAGGTAGTCCCACATTTGGCGGTATCCCACGCAGCGGATGGAGGGAAGATCCGGGGTGAGATCGCCCCGTTGGTAGAGGCCCCTGACCTCCTGTTCAAAGCCACCCTGCAGCATCTTGTCAAAGCGCAGCTCGATGCGCTGGTGCAGCACGGCGCGATCGCTCGGTGCGATGGCAAACTGCAGCACGCGATAGGGCAACCCCTCCCCCTGCACCTGGGTCAGCTCGGTGAGGGTCTTGCCGCTGATGCGGTAGACCTCGAGCGCCCGGCTGAGCCGTTGCGGGTCATTGGGATGGATGCGGGCCCCGGCCACCGGGTCGATGCGCACCAGCTCATCGTGCAGTGCCTGCCAGCCAAGGCGGGCGGCTTCCTCCTCGATGCCGGCCCGAATGGCGGGGTCGGCGGAGGGCAACGGAGAGAGTCCCTCCAGCAGCGCCTTGAAATAGAGCATGGTGCCGCCCACCAGCAGCGGAATGCGGCCGCGATCGGCGATCTCTTTCATCTCCCGCAGCGCATCGCGGCAAAAATCGGCCGCCGAATAGCTCATGGCGGGATCCAGGATGTCGATCAGCCGGTGCGGCGCCTGCGCCAGTTCGGCCGGCGTAGGCTTGGCGGTGCCGATATCCATGCCGCGATAGATGAGCGCGGAATCCACGCTGATGATGTCGCAGGGCAGTGCCTGGCACAGTTCGATGGCGAGATCCGTCTTGCCGGAGGCTGTCGGCCCCATCAGAAAAATTGCAGTCGGCAAGTCAGCCACGTGAAAAACTCCCCCTGCATAGTCGCCACCCCTTGGCGGCGCACCTGCAAAAAAACTGGTTTATGGATTCAAGAGGGCATTTCCCTCAATGGCCATCGGCGAACTCGGCCAGCACGCTCGCCAGCGACAGCGGGCGCACCATGCGAACGTCTGCCAGTTGGTCACTGAAATCGGCAACAAGTTCCGTCAGCAAGCGGTTGGCCGTGGCAAAATCATATACTTTTTCGCGACTTATCCCCTGCTCCACCAGCCATTGGCATAGTACTTCAGCCTGCTGGCCAGCATCACTGTCAGATCCGCTCTCGATCAGTTGCAGCAATTCGGGTAATAAGCGCACCAGATCGGTCTGGCGCAGCAGCGCCGGCACCCGAGTCAGGATCATGGTGTCGCGCCCACCGCTTTTCAACTCCAGCCCCATCCGTTTGAGCAAACGCTCCTGCGTTTCCACCAGCGCGACCAGGTTTTTCGGCAGCTTGAAGGAGACCGGCAGCAGCAGCGGCTGGGCCGCCAGCCCCTGGCCCCAGGTTTCCAGCAGCCAGTGGCGCAGCAGCAGGCGCTCGGCCCGCACCAGCGACAGCAGGGCCAGCCGGTTGTCCCGCTCCAGCAGCAGATAGGCCTGCTCCACCAGGGTCAAGGCCCGCCACGCCCCCGCCTTGGCCGCCACGGCGGCAGGCGCGGTTTCAGTCTCTGCCAGCGGCGTGTCCTGCACCGTCGGCAGGGTGGTGAGCAGCGCGCCCATGCCGCGCATCGCCTCCCGGCTCGGGGGCTCGGGCGGCTGGTAGTTGCCGGGTCGCCCTGCGCCACTTCCTTCCCGCACTTCCCGGGCCGGGGCACGGTAGTTGTGCTCGGCGCCATACCACTCGGCTCTGGGCGCCTGACCCGGATACTCGATAGGGGCACTGACCGGCAGCTCGACCAGGGTCTCGGCCAGGGGTTGGTCGCTCCCGTCGCTTGCCGCCCCTGGCTGGCGCAGGGCGGTAAAGAGCGCCTGAAAGATGAAGTCGTGAATGAGGCGCGCCTGATGGAAGCGCACCTCGTGCTTGGCCGGATGGACGTTGACGTCCACCTGACGCGGATCCAGCTCGATGTAGAGCACGTAGGCCGCGAAGCGGTCGGCCGGCAGCAGCTCGTCATAGGCCTGGCGGATGGCGTGGTTGATGAGCTTGTCGCGCATCATGCGGCCGTTGACATAGGTGTATTGCAGATCGTTCTGCGGTCTGGCGCCGGCGGGCGTGGCCAGCCAGCCCCACAGCCGCACGTCGCTGTGCTCGCTCTCCACCGCCAGCGCGTGGTGCATGAAGGGAGAGCCGCACACCGCGGCGAGCCGGCGCTCCTGCTCCGCCACCGTGTTGGCGGCCTTGTACTGGCGCACCACCTTGCCGTTGTGGCGCAGGATCAGGGTGACGTCGAAGCGGGAGAGCGCGATGCGGCGCACCAGCTCGTCGATGTGGGCAAACTCGGTCTTTTCGCTGCGCATGAACTTGCGCCGGGCCGGGGTGTTGAAGAAGAGGTCCACCACCTCCACCGTGGTGCCCACCGGGTGGGCCGCCGGCTTGACGGTAACGCTCATCTCGCGCCCTTCGGCCTGGGCCTGCCAGGCTTCGGACTGCTCCGCCGTGCGGGAGGTAAAGGTGAGACGGGAGACAGAACTGATGGAGGCGAGCGCCTCGCCGCGAAACCCCAGGCTGTTGATCCCTTCCAGATCGTCGAGAGTCGCCACCTTGGAGGTGGCGTGGCGCGACAGCGCCAGCACCAGCTCATCCTTGGCGACGCCACCGCCATTGTCGCGAATGCGAATAAGCTTGGCACCGCCCTTGTCGATGTCGATCTCGACCCGGTCGGCGCCGGCATCCAGGCTGTTTTCCACCAGCTCCTTGACCACGGAGGAGGGCCGCTCCACCACCTCACCGGCAGCAATCTGGTTGGCCAGAATCGGCGGCAATATACGGATTGGCATCGCTTACTCCTGCTGGTTGAACGGGATGGCTGTGGCAACCGTCCCGACTGGGCGCCACGCCGCCGCATCACAGCCCGCGCTCGTCTGGCTGGCCAGAACAGGGGACAAAGAACGGATCGGCATCGCTGGCTCCTGATGGTTGAAGGTGCGGGTAATCGGCGGGGGCGATGAGGACTAGCCGGGTCAGCCCTTGCCACAGGCAAGGGCGGGCCCGGCGCCTCATCCAGCGCTACTTTTGCGGGATATAGAGCACCTGCCCTATCTGGATGTCCCGCGACTTGAGCTTGTTGATCTCCACCAGTCGCGCCTGGCTGACCCCGTATTTCTCGGCAAGCCGGGAGAGGCTCTGCCCGCGGGTGACCACATGACGGAGCATGTTGGCCTTGTCATTGCTCTGCACGCTGGTCACCGGGACGCTCGGCTCCTTGGCTGCCACCACGTAGGGCTTGATCACCCCGGCGCCGGACGAGGATCCACCGACGCTGCTGACCGGCGCCCCGCCATCGCTGCTGCGGTTCGGTTCGGTGGCCGGCATCCGGTTGGTCACCACCGGCTGCGCCGCCGGTTTGCTGACGGCGACCGGCTTGCTGGCAGGGGCGGGTCGGCTGACCGCGGCCTGCTTGTTGCTGGCCTGCCCCTTGCCGGTGAGCATGGCGCCCTTGGTCGGGTGAGCCCGGTAGTAGTTGCGGATCCCCTCGAAGATGGCGCGGGCCAGTTGATCCTGATAGCTGGAGGTCGCCAGCAGCTTCTCTTCGGCGTGGTTGGAGATAAAGCCCGTCTCCACCAGCACGGAGGGAATGTCCGGCGCCTTCAACACCGCCAGGCTAGCGTGCTCCGGCGCCTTCTTGTGCAACCGGGCCACCCGGCCCAGCGAGCGCAGGATCTGGCGGCTGACGTCATAGCCTTCGGCTCGCGACTTGTCCATGGAGAGGTCGAGGAAGGTCTGCGCCAGGTAGGGGTTGGGATCGGATTCGGCCAACACCTTGCCAACGCCGCCCAGCAGCTCGCCCTGTTTCTCCTGCTTCTCCAGCCAGCTGCCCATCTCGCGGTTGGCACGGTTGGTCGACAGCACCCAGACGGAGGCGCCGCGCGGGGTCGAGTTGTGGAAGCTGTCGGCATGCACCGACACCAGCAGGTCGGCCTTGGCCTTGCGGGCAATCTCGGAGCGCTTGTTCAGATCGACGAAGTAGTCGCCGCGTCGGGTCAGCACTGCGCGCATGCCGGGTTCGCGGTCGATGAGGGCGGCCAGTTTCTGGGAGACCGCCAGGGTCACCCGCTTCTCGTAGGTGCGACGCGGGCCGATGGAGCCCGGGTCTTCCCCGCCGTGGCCTGGGTCGATGGCGATCACCACTCCCTTGCCCTTGCCGCCCACCGGTGCCGCCTGAGCGGTGGCGGAGGCCTTCTCTTCATAGGGCAGGTCGATCACCAGCCGGTGGCCATAGGGCCCTGCCGGCGCCAATGGAAAGACCACCGGCTTGATGGCTGAACTCAGATCCAGCACCAGCCGCAGCCCGCCTTTTTCCAGCGGCGAGCTCTCGCGGATCTTGCGCACCAGCTCGCTCTTGTTCTCGATGCGGGCCAGGTTGGTGACGTTGCTCGCCCCTTTCAGGTCGATCACCAGCCGGTCCGGACCGGTCAAGGTGAAGTAGTTGTAATTGGGGGCGCTGCTCATGTCGAGCACCACCCGGGTGTTGTCCGGCGATGGCCACACCCGCACGCTCTTGAGCTGATTCGCCCAGGAGGGTAAGGCCAGCAGGGAGAGGGCAATAACAAGGATCAAGCGCACGTAGATGACAACCGTTCCAGAATGGCTTCGCCAATAGCAGTGCGGGCGTCAATCTGCACCTCGCGCTGCTCGTTTGCATAACTCAGGGTGATCTCGAGATCCGGCGCAGGCAGCCAGCCGTCGCCCTTTTCCGGCCACTCCACCAGACAGAGGGTGTTGGCGCCGAAGTAGTCGCGGATCCCCATGAACTCCAGCTCTTCCGGGTCGGCCAGCCGATAGAGATCGAAGTGATAGAGCTGCCAGTCGGCCAGCTCGTAGGGCTCCACCAGGGTGTAGGTCGGGCTCTTGACCTTGCCCTCATGACCCAGCCCCTGCACCCAGCCCCGAGTCAGGGTGGTCTTGCCGGCCCCGAGGGCCCCGTGCAGGAAGACAGTGGTCGCCTGCTGGCAGGCGTGGGCCAGACGGCCACCCAGTGCCACGGTTGCTGCCTCGTCCGGCAGTGTCATCATCAGCTGTTTTGCCATGTTCTTCTTTAACTTGTTATGGTGTCGGGATTAACCAGTCGACGGATAAAGGGCAGCAGGTCTGATGCCAGCATGCCCCGCTCTCCGTCTGCAGCGGCCAGATCGGCCGCTTCCCCGTGGATCACGGCGCCCAGTCGGGCTGCCTCGGCGGCAGACCAGCCCTGGGCCAAAAGGGCGGCGATTATACCAGATAACAGGTCGCCCATGCCGCCACTGGCCATGCCGGGATTGCCCTCGTTGCAGAGCGCCATCCCCTTGCCGTCGTGGATCAGCGTCCCCGCCCCCTTGAGCAGCACCACACCGCCGAAGCGCTGCTGCAGACGCTGCACCGCGGCAAAGCGATCCGCGGCGATCTCGGCAATGGTGCAGCCCAGCAGGCGGGCCGCCTCGCCCGGATGGGGCGTGAGCACCCAATTATCCTGATGACGGGGACATTGCGCCAGCCAATTCAATCCATCGGCATCCAATACCAGTGGCACCCGCTCGTTAACAAATGACTCAAAATGGCGCCGACCCCACTCATCCTGACCCAGACCCGGCCCCACCACCCGCACCGAGGCCCAGCTTTCATCCCCCCCGGCCTGACTGCCCATCAATTCGGCCTGATAGAGGCTGGCGGGCAGGTGATCAGGATGCTGGCACACCCGGACCAGACCGGCACCGGCCCGCAGGCAGGCGCGCGCGGCCAGCACGATGGCCCCCTGCATCCCCGCATTGCCCCCCACCAGCAACACCTTGCCGTGGGAGCCCTTGTGGGACGAGCGCTGGCGCGGCGTCAGCCTGGCGCAAAGAGAAGGATAATCGACACGCTCGGCGGCAGCCTGCCACTTGGGCGGCGCGGTGACGCCGAGGGTGTCGCAGTCGAGTCGACCGACGCAATCCACCCCGTCGGCGGTGAGCATGCCCTGCTTGATGCCGATGAAGGTGAGGGTACGGCTGGCGCGCACCACGGCTCCCATGGCGCAGCCGGTATCGGCATTGAGGCCGGAGGGGAGATCCACCGCCAACACTGGCACCTGCAAGCCATTGATTGTTGCGACGATCCTTGTCATGAGAGGTGACAGCCGGATATGGACACCGGTGCCAAGCAGTGCATCTATCACCAGATCCGGGGCCGGCAGCCGGTCGAGCTCCCGCTCCTCGGGCGACACTACTGTGCCCCCCATCGCCAGCCACTCGTCGGCGGCCCGCCTGGCATCCCCCGTCAGTTCGGCGGGATCCCGCACGGCGATCACCTGAGGCTCAAGACCCAGCTGTCTCGCCAGGCGGGCCAGCACGTAGCCGTCGCCACCGTTGTTGCCGGGGCCGGTAAAGATCCACCAGCACCGGCTGTGCGGCCAGTGGTGGGTGGCGTAGGTACGCAGCGCCGCACCGGCGCGCTCCATCAAGGCATAGAGACTCAGCCCCTCGCGTTCGGCCCACTCCCGCTCCAGGGCACGGATCTGTTCAGTCCGCCACAGTGATTGTGGTAAGCTCTGCCCCTCTTTCCCGCTGATAGCATCCCCGATGACCTGTTCCATGACGGCTCCTGACTCTCATCCATTGATCCGGTCCGGCGGGCACCGGGCTCATGATGCAGTATGACGGCGGCAAACGCCCCCATCGGTTAACCTTGGCAGCAAGCCCCCAGAGATGCGATACAGCATGACAGTACACTCCCATCCCGGTGCACGCTCAGGTCGCCCGCCAGCAGGACCGGCAGCGCCATGACCACGGCCGAACTTCATCAACTGGCCCAAGATATCAAGCTCTGGGCGAGCGAGCTAGGATTCGACCAGGCCGGCATCACAGACACGGATCTCACCCTCGAAGAGCCCAGGCTGCAAGCCTGGCTGGACGCTGGCTATCACGGCAGCATGGACTACATGGCGCGCCACGGCATGATGCGGGCTCGCCCCCACGAGCTGCTGCCGGGCACCTTGCGGGTGTTGTCGGTGCGGATGAACTATCTCCCGTTCGAGGCGGGCTTCGCCGCCACCCTGCGCGACCCCACCCTCGGCTACATCAGCCGCTATGCCCTGGGTCGCGACTACCACAAGCTGCTGCGCAGCCGGCTCAAGCAGCTGGGGGAGCGCATCGAGCGGCGCTGCGAGGCGCTGGGCTGGCGCCCCTTCGTCGACTCGGCCCCCATTCTGGAGCGGCCGCTGGCGGCCAAGGCCGGCCTCGGCTGGGTGGGCAAACACTCGCTGCTGCTCAACGAGTCGGCGGGATCCTTCTTCTTTCTGGGGGAGCTGCTGCTCAGCCTGCCGCTGCCGTTGGACGCCCCGGTGGAGAAAGAGCAGTGCGGCAAGTGCGTGGCCTGCATCAACATCTGCCCCACCGGCGCCATTGTCGCCCCCTACGTGGTGGATGGCCGCCGCTGCATCTCCTATCTCACCATCGAGAACGACGGCCCCATCCCCGCAGAGTTCCGGCCGCTGATGGGCAACCGCATCTATGGCTGTGACGACTGCCAGCTCATCTGCCCCTGGAACCGCTACGCCAACGCCAGCCCAGAGCCCGACTTCAGCCCGCGCCCCAATCTGCACCGCCCACCGCTGTTGACCTTGTGGGGCTGGAGCGAGAGCGAGTTTCTCAAGCACACGGAAGGCAGCCCCATTCGCCGCATCGGCTATCAGCGCTGGCGCCGCAACCTGGCGGTGGCCCTTGGCAACGGTCCGGCCAGTCAGGAGGTAATGGTGGCCCTGCAGCAGGCGCTGACGGAAGCCGAGCCCATGGTGGCCGAACATATCGAGTGGGCGCTGACGACCCTGGCCCGGCGCCAGCAGGATGACAACAAAAAGACCCGCTTGCTGATCCGCTGCATCGAAAAAGGTCTGCCGGATCACGCATAGACGATCTGCCCCTTGCCGGATCCAGGTCATTTTTTCATGCTCTGCCGACGGTCGATGGTCGGCACAACAAAAGGAACAAGCTGATGCAGATGTTGGGAGTGGATATCGGTGGTTCGGGGATCAAGGGATGCCTGGTCGACACCGCAACGGGCGAGCTGATTGGCGAACGCCACCGGCTGGTGACGCCGCAGCCGGCCACCCCGGCCGCCGTGGCGCATACCCTCAAGGCGCTGGTGGAACACTTCGACTGGAAGGGCCCGGTGGGCTGCGGCTTTCCCGCCACCATCCACAACGGCATCGCCAAGAGTGCGGCCAATATCGACAAGAGCTGGATTGAGACCGACGTCGCTCATCTGTTCGGCGACGTGACCGGCCAGCCCTGCCACGTGCTGAACGACGCCGATGCGGCCGGTCTGGCGGAGATGCGCTACGGCAACGGCCGGGATCGCCAGGGGGTGATCATCCTCATCACGGTCGGCACCGGCATCGGCACCGCCGTGTTCGTCAACGGCCAGCTGCTGCCCAACACCGAGCTGGGTCACCTGATGCTGGAAGGGATGGTGGCCGAGCACTACTGCTCGGACGCGGTGCGCAAGCGCGAGGATCTCTCCTGGGGCCGCTGGGGCAAGCGCTTCAACAAGTACCTGGCTCGCCTCGAGTTTCTCTTCTCCCCCGACCTCTTCATCCTGGGCGGCGGCAGCGCCGCCAAGCTCGACAAGTTCATCGACAAGATTGAGACCCGTGCCCCGCTGGTGGCGGCCGCCAACCTCAATCAGGCCGGCATCATAGGCGCCGCCCTGCACGCCGCCGAGCTGACCGCCGCCCGCCAGTCGGCATGAGCCCGTCGTGCACAACAAACAGCAGAGGCCCGGCATTGCCGGGCCTCTGCTGTTTTCCTCACACATTTTTCACTACGCGCCGCACATCTCAGCCGACGGCGGCCATCCCCTAGAGGTCGTCGAGCCGATGGGCGCCGTGCACCAACCGGGTCAGGCGGGTCTGCTCCTGCGTGGCCAGGCCACCGAGCAGCCGCACCGTCTCCTCGGTCGGACACTCCCGGGCCAGATGGCTGAGCTCGCCGATGAGTTTCTCCTCCTGCCGGCACACCAGCTGCACTATGTCCTGGGTCTGGGCCATGGCGGGCAGGCTCAGGCGCCGGATCCCGGGCAGCAGATCCTCGCTGAAGCCCCGCTCCAGCCAGGTCTCCTTCACCCCTTCGCCAAGTTCGCTCAGGTAGTCATCCAGCTGGGTACCAGCCGCCTCCTCCCGCTGCTGCAGATAGGCCAGCAGCAGCCGGCTGCGCTCGCCATCCACCTGAGTCATGAGGCGCCCGTAACAGAGTCCAAGCTGGTGATGCACCTGCTCCAGATAGAGCAGCAAGTCTTTGATTTGTTGAAATCGCATCAGGTTGCCCTCCTGTATGTCGTGCCCATTCAGTATAAAAAACAGGCAATTGCAAGCCAAGCCAAAGCACGGCCCTTGTTGTGCTGCATCAAGAAGCCGGCCAAGAAAGCAGCGATCGATACAAAATGGAATGATTTGTGCCAACCCGGGGGAGTAAAAGGATGAGCAGCTGAATCCGTCTCACGACTAATAAAGGAAGTGATAATGGTGTATTTTCCATCTGATATTCGGCAATCCTACTACACTGCCAAATACAATATTGATGCGAACCGGATCACCGTCGGCCTTAGTCAGCAAGTGACAATCCTTAGCACTTTTTTAGACGTCTAGATGTATAAACGCGCATTGACATGGCCATCCAGACATCTTAGCATCATCCTCCATGATGACAGAGCAACCCAGTGAAACCTCTGCCCAATTCACCCGCCTGTAGCGCCCTGTGCTTTAAGGCTGTTAGCACGGAAGAATCCATGATTAAGTTGATCGGTCTCAACAAAGTCTACGGTAAAGGCAGTGATGCCGTGCACGCCCTGCGTGATGTCAGCCTGCATGTGCCGCAAGGAAAAATTTTCGGGGTGATCGGTGCCTCCGGTGCCGGCAAGAGCACCCTCATCCGCTGCGTCAACCTGCTGGAGCGCCCGACGGATGGCCAGGTCATCGTCGACGGCCAGGATCTGGTCGCCCTGAGCGAGCGGGATCTGACCCAGGCCCGCCGCCAGATCGGGATGATCTTCCAGCACTTCAACCTGCTGGCCTCCCGCACCGTCTCCGCCAACATCGCCTTTCCGCTGGAGCTGGCGGGCTGGAGCAAGGACAAGATCCAGAGCCGGGTCACCGAACTGCTGGTGCTGGTCGGGCTGGAAGCCCGCGCCCACGCCTATCCGTCAGAGCTATCCGGCGGCCAGAAGCAGAGGGTCGCCATCGCCCGGGCGCTGGCCCCGGCCCCCAAGGTGCTGCTGTGCGACGAGGCCACCTCGGCCCTCGACCCGCAGACCACCCGCTCGATCCTGACCCTGCTCAAGGAGATCAACGTCAAGCTGGGTCTCACCATACTGCTCATCACCCACGAGATGGACGTGGTGAAGGGGATCTGCGACGAAGTGGCCATCATCAGTGACGGCCGGCTGATCGAGCAGGGCGAAGTGGCCTGGTTCTTCAGCAATGCCAAGACCCAGCTGGCGCGGGATTTCATCCACTCCACCATCCACCTGGAAGTGCCCCAGGAGTATCAGGATCGGATGAGTAGCAATCGAGTACCCGCCAGCTATCCGCTGGTGAAACTCGGCTTTACCGGCAGCACGGTCGACACGCCGCTCATCTCGGAGGCGAGCCGCCGCTTCAACATCGACATCAGCATTCTGAGCGCCGACATCGAGTACGCCGGCGGCGTCAAGTTCGGCTTCCTGCTGGCGGAACTGTTCGGGGATGAGGCCCAGTGCGAGGCCACCCAGCAGTTCTTCATCGACAACCATATTCAGCTGGAGGTAATGGGTTATGTCCGAAGCAATGATTAATCTGCTGTTCACGGCCCTGGGCGACACCCTCATCATGGTGTTTGCCTCCGCCCTGTTTGGCTGCCTGCTCGGTCTGCCGCTCGGCGTGGCGCTGCACGTGACCAAGGCTGGTCAGATCCTGGCCAACCCGCTGCTCAACCGTACCCTGGGCATGGTGGTCAACGTGGGTCGCTCGGTGCCCTTCATCATCCTGCTGGTCGCCATCATCCCGCTGACCCGGCTGATCGTCGGCACCAGCATCGGCACCATCGCCGCCATCGTGCCGCTGACCGTCGGTTGCATTCCCTTCATCGCCCGCCTGGTGGAAGGGGCCCTGATGGAGGTGCCGGACGGCCTGCTGGAAGCGGCCAAGGCGATGGGCGCCAAGCCATTGCAAATCATCACCAAGGTGCTGCTGCCCGAGGCCCTGCCCGGCATCCTCAACAGCGTCACCATCACCCTCGTCACGCTGGTGAACTACTCCGCCATGGCTGGTGCCATCGGGGGCGGTGGACTGGGCGATGTGGGTATTCGCTACGGCTATCAACGCTTTGACCCAACCGTCATGCTGGTCACCGTCGTGATCCTGGTAGTGCTGGTTCAACTCATCCAGAGCGCGGGTGAGCGCCTGGTCAACAAATGTGATCATCGTTAATCGTCGATTTCTGACAGGAGGTTTTATGAAATTTGGCATCAAATCCGTTGCGGCTGCCCTGCTGGCTACCCTGGTACTGGCCGGTTGCGGTCAAAAGGAAGAGAACAAGACCCTGAAGGTGGGCGCCATCGCCGGCCCCGAGACCGAACTGGTTGAAGTGGCCGCCAAAGTGGCCAAGGAGAAATACGGCCTGACCGTCGAGGTGGTCAACTTCTCCGACTACGTCACCCCGAACGTGGCCCTGAACGATGGCAGCGTTGACGTCAACGCCTTCCAGCACAAACCCTATCTGGATGCCCAGATCCGTGATCGCGGCTTCAAGCTGGTGCCGGTCGGCAACACCTTCGTCTACCCGATCGCCGGTTACTCCAAGAAGATCAAGGCCCTCTCCGAGCTGAAAGATGGCGCCCAGATCGCGGTGCCGAACGATCCGACCAACCTGGGCCGCTCCCTGATCCTGCTGGAGAAGCAGGGTCTGCTGAAGCTCAAAGAGGGTGCCGGTCTGGAAGCGACCGTGCTGGACATCGCCAGCAACCCGCGCAACTTCAAGATCGTCGAGCTGGAAGCTGCCCAGCTGCCGCGCTCGCTGGAAGACGTGGACTTGGCCATCATCAACAACACCTTCGCCGGTCAGATTGGCCTGACCCCGACCGAGAACGGCCTGTTTGTTGAGGACAAGGAGTCCCCTTACGTCAACCTGATCGTCGCCCGCGACAACAACAAGGACGACGAGAAGGTCAAACAGTTCGTACAGGCCTTCCAGACCGACGACGTCTACAAGAAAGGGCTGGAACTGTTCAAAGGCGGCCTGGTGAAAGGTTGGTAATCACTCACTCGGCAAAAAAGGCCACGCAATGCGTGGCCTTTTTTATTGCTGCCGCTATCATATCGGCGAGCACGGCAACACGAACATATTCATCACATGAAAAAATGGTATCTGGCCTACTGCAAGCCAAAAGAAGAGGCCCGCGCCCGCGCCCATCTCGAAGCCCAGGGGATCGAGTCCTACTATCCCATGGTGGAAATTGAAAAACTGCGGCGGGGCAAGCGAGTCCCGGTGCGGGAGCCCATGTTCCCCAACTACCTGTTCATCTACGTGGATCTGGAAGAGGTCACCCCGGTCACCCTGAAGTCCACCCGCGGCATCAGCCGCATCATCCACTTCGGGCGGGAGTGGACCGCCATCAACAGCCAGCTGGTCTATCAGCTGATGAGCCGGGACGACAGCGACGAGGCGCGCGCCAGCTACGCCAACCTGCCGACCCAGGGCGACAAGGTATTGATAGAATCCGGTCCGCTGGCCGGCTTCGAGGCCATCTATCTGGAGCCGGATGGAGACAAACGCGCGATCCTGCTGGTGAGCCTGCTCAATCAGGAGACCAGCAGCAGCTTCGACAACCAGTCCTTCCGTCGGCTGGACTAACCCGCCAGGCCAGAGCAACCATCTCTTGCCAGCAAGGCTGAAAAGAAACGGGGCAGGCCAAGCGGCCTGCCCCGTTTTCATGACCCTTGTCCGCCTCAGGCATCCAGTTCGAAGCGGCTGATCACCGCCGTCAAGCGGCCGGTATCCTGCGCCAGCCTGGCCACTATCTCCTCCCCCTGCTGGCTGCGCTGGCTCGACTGCCGGCTGAGCCCGGCGATCTCCTCCACCGTGCCCGCCACCTCCTGGGCCACCCGCGACTGCTGCTCGGTCGCGGTGGCGATGGCCCCCAGCTGACCCGACAAGTCCTGCACCAACTGCAGCATGGCGTCCAGGGTCGCGGTCACCGAATCGACGGCGCCGCGCCCCTCCTCCACCAGCCTGGTACCGCTGCCGACCGTGTTGACGGTCTGGCGGGTCTGCTGCTGGATGCTGGCGATGGTCTGGCTGATCTCCTCGGTGGACTGGCTGGTGCGGCTCGCCAGCAGCCGCACCTCGTCGGCCACCACCGCAAACCCGCGTCCCTGCTCGCCGGCCCGCGCCGCCTCGATGGCGGCGTTGAGCGCCAGCAGATTGGTCTGCTCGGCGATGGTGGCGATCACCTCGGTGACGCGTCCCACCTGCTCGCTCTGGCTGCTGAGCTGGCCCATCGCCTCGTTCGCCTGGGCAATCATGGCGGCAATCTGCTGCATGGTGGCCGTCATGCGGGCCAGCTCGTGGCCCCCCTGGCGGGTCTGTTGTTCGGCCTGCTGGGCGGCCCGCGCCGCTTCGGCGATATTGCCCGCCACATCCCGGGTGCTAACCGACATCTGCTCGATGGCTGCCGCCACCGTATCGACCCGCTGATTCTGGCTCGCCAGATCGGTGACGATGGCGCGGGTGGTGCTGCTCACCTCACCGCAGGCCCCGTCTACCTGCCCCACCGCCCCCTGGATCTCCCCCACCAGCTGGCGCAGCTGGCCGGACATCTGGTTGATGGAGCCCGTCAGCCCGCCCAGCTCATCCTGGCTCTGCACCGGCAGGGGACGGGCCGGCAACCGACCATTGGCCACCTGATCGGCCCGCAGCACCAGGCTGGCGATGTCCCGGGTCAGGCGCCGGCTGAACAGCAGCGCCACCAGGGTACCCAGCACGATCACGGTCAGGGTGGCCAGCAGCAGGGTGCGATTGATGGCCTGACCGGCGCTGGTCATCTTCTGGCCCATGCTCTGTACCTCGGCACGGGTCTCGGTCACCTGGCCGGCCAGCTGGGTCGCCAGTTGGCCGAGGGCGGGCTCAATCTCGGTCGCCATCAGGTAATTGGCCTGATCCCAGTCCGGGGCCTGACGCTTCTCGATCACCTGGCCCACCAGCTCGGCAAAGGGGGACGACATCTCCTCGAACAGCGACCAGATCCCTTTCTGCGCCTCGGTAAAGTTGGCCTCTTGCTGTTTCAGCTCGGCCACCCGCTGCTGGTGGAACTGGTAATAGTCCTGGTATTTGGTGCGATAGTCCGGATCCCCCGAGATGAGGAAGTCACGCAGGGCGGAGAGGGCATTGGAGAGGCCGTTGTAGGCATCCCCCACCTGCTTGAGCAGCAGGCGGCGATCGCCGGGCAGATGATCCTGCGGGGTGGCTACCTCTTCGTTGGCAAAGGACTGCAGCTGATCGAGGGCCGATTCTGCCAACGGCCCCGCCTCCTGCAACATCAGGGTATGGGCGGGCAGATTCTCGTCGGTCTGGGCTATGTCCCACACCTTCTGCTGGCTGGTCTTGAAGGCCTTGAGCGAGCGAGCAAGCTCGGCGGTGAACTGCTGGTGTTCGATCACCTGCCAGGCCCCCTCCCACTCCTGTTTGAGGCGGTCGGCCTGCGCCGGATCCTTGCCCAAGATGAGATAGGCCCGCAGGGAGGAGATGGTCGCCACCAGCGCCTTCTGGCTGGCCTCATCCCGTTGCAGGGCGGGCAGGGCCTGCTCCATCAGAGCGCTGCCGGCCTGTCCGATGCGGCCGAGCTGGTGGTAGACCAGGCTGGAAGAGAGGATCACCAGCAGATTGATAAAACAAAAGCTAAGCAGCAACTTGCTTGAAATTTTCATGAACGTCCTTGTTTCTTTGCGGGCATCCTGCCCGATATTCACTCCCCGAGCAGCGCCGGTAGCCGTTCACGCCAGGAGTCGTGCCATCCCATCAACTCCTCACGCGGCATGGGCCGGGCAGAGAAGAAGCCCTGGCACACGTCACACCCCAGCCGCGCCAGCAGCCGCCAGGTGAGTTCATCCTCCACCCCTTCGGCGACGGACTTGAGCCCCAGTTTGCGGGCCAGCTCGATGCTTGACTCTATTATGGCCAAGCGAGAGGGGTCCTCAAAGCAGTGATCCACGAAAGAGCGATCCAGCTTGAGTTCGGTGAAGGGCAGCAGGGCCAGCTGCTGCATGGAGGAGTAGCCGGTACCGAAGTCATCGATGGAGAGGCCGAAACCGTGCATGCGCAGGCGCGTCAGCACCTCCAGCGACTTGCCCAGATCCTGCACGAACGCGCTCTCGGTCACCTCCAGGGTGATGAGCTCGGGATTGATGCTCCAGCGCTGGCACTGGTTGATCAGGGTGTTGCACAGATCCCCCTCGATCAGCGAGGTGGTGGAGAGGTTCATCGAGAGGTTGAGGGATAGCCCGGTCTGCTCCCACAGGTGGCCATCCCGCAACGACTTGCTGATGATCACCTCGGTCAGCCGATCGATGAGGCCATTGTGCTCCGCCAGCGGAATGAAGCGAGCCGGCGAGATGAGGCCGTACTCCGGATGTTGCCAGCGGGCCAGCGCCTCCATGCCGACCCACTGGCCGGAGCCGAAACTCACCTTGGGCTGATACCAGGGCAGCAGCTGATCCTGCTCCAACGCCAGGCTCAGCTCATCCAGGGTCAGACGGTGGCCATCTTCCTCCTGGGCTCGCTCCTGCTGCGGGCGCCAGGCCCCGATCAGCTGGCTGATCTGCTGCTGGCTGGAGGGCTTCTCGATGCGCCCCAACACCTGCAAGCCATAGGCGGCGCTCATGCGCAGCACGGCCTCGACCACATCATCCTCCAGCGCGCTGGAGAGAATGATGCCGCCGCGAAAGCCGCCGAGGGAGAGGCGGCGCAACAGCGCCATGCCATCCATGCCCGGCATGCGCAGATCGCAAAACAGGATGTCGACCTGATGACGCTGGCACATGGCCAACGCCTCCACCCCGTCCTGCGCCTCCAGCAGGGAAGCGTAACCGAGCCCGCGGATCTGGTGCATCAACGCCTTGCGCTGGAAGGCGTGATCTTCCACCACCATGATCACCAACTCATGCTGTGTCTTGTTCATCGAGCCATAATCCAATTTCACCTGTAATAGCCTTCATCAGCGCCAGCACCGTCTGGCTCAGTTCGCTGAGCTCGTCCAGCTGCTTGAGGCGGGCCGCCGCTTCGAGCCGGGCCGCCTCCTCCGCCAATGCCTGCTGCCCCACCATGCGGGCAGCCCCCTTGATCCGATGCGCCGTCTCCACCAGGGCATAGGTATCCTGCCTGGCCAGTGCCTGCATCATGTCATCTCCGTCCTGGCGATTGGAATCCAGGTATTCCCGCGCCATGCTGCGCGCCACCGCCTCATCGCCAAACAGCGAGAGCCAGCGCTCCCCCTGCTCGCTGGCAGGGGCAGGGGCCAGGCTGGGTTCCTGCGCCTGGCTGCTCACCGGCAGCCAGCGCATCAGCACCTGCCGCAGCGTATCCAGGGTATAGGGTTTGAACAACATGTCGTTCATGCCCGCCTCCTGCATCTGCAGGCCGGCCTCTTCGGAGGTGTCGGCCGTCACCCCGATGACAGGGGCCGATACCCCCTGCTCCCGCAGCGCCCGGGTCAGGCTGTAACCATCCATCGCCGGCATGTGGCAGTCGGTCAGCAGCAGGGCGAATCCCTGCCCCTGCCAGGTGCGCAAGGCCTTGTCGCCGTCATCCACCACCTCGGCATCCACGCCGAGAATGGCCAGCTGGCGGGCCAGCAGGGCGCGGTTGATGGGGTGATCATCGGCCACCAGCACCCGCCCCTGCAGCTTGGGCGCATTGGCTTCCACCGGGCTGATCGCCGCCTCCCCCAATAACTGATGGCAAGTCTCCAGCAACAGGTCGGGATAGAGCGGCGATTGCCCCAGCCGCCACCAGGCACTCGACCCCATGCGACCGCGCAGGGCCTCCTGCGGGGAGAGCACTATGCCCTTGAGGGTCGATCGCTGCAAATGGCCCAGCCAGTCGCTGCCGAGCGCCTGCTCGAGCCAGCTCTCCTCCGCCAGCAACAGGCCGTTGAGGGGCTGCTGCCACTGCTGTGGATCCAGACGATGCAGCCTGGCCCCCAGCCGCTGCATGGCGCTCTGCAAGGCAACATCTTCGCCAAACAGCCACCACTCCTGGCCGGCCAGCGGCGGGGCATCCCACTGACACTCGCTCAGCGGGAACTCGAAGGTGAGCCGGGTGCCGTGCCCCGGTTTGCTCTCGAGCGTCAGCGTGCCCCCCATCTTCTGGGCCAGCTGGTGGCAGATGGCCAGCCCCAGCCCGGTGCCGCCGAAACGTCGGGTTATGTCGGACTCCACCTGCTCGAACGGGGTGAACAGGCGATCCTGCTTCTCTTCGGCGATACCGATGCCGGTGTCGCTGACCGTGATGGCCAGTCGCTCGGCCTGCAGACCCACCTGGATGCGGATCTCGCCCCGCTCGGTGAACTTGACCGCATTGTTGAGCAGGTTGGAGAGCACCTGACCCACCCGCACCGCATCGATGCGGGCCTGATCCGGCACCTCGGTGCCCCAGTCCAGCGTCACTCTGAGCCCCTTACCATGGGCCAGGGTGGCATGGCCGCGGATCACGTCACAGATGACGGAGGCAAGCCGGCACTCCTGATAATGGAGCTGCAGCTGGCCCGCCTCTATCTTGGAGAAGTCGAGCACATCGTTGACCAGATAGAGCAGGTTGTTGGTGGAGGTCACCACGTTGCGCAGCAGGTAACGCTGATCCTCGTTCAGCTCGCTCATCTGCAGCAGCTCCAGCATGCCATGCATGCCGGAGATGGGGGTTCTGAGCTCGTGGCTCATGGTGGCGAGGAAGCGGCTGCGCACCTGCATCGCCTGCTCGGCATAGGCCCGCGCCTCCCTCAGCTCGTGCTCCTGGCGCTTGAGGGCCGTGATGTCCTGGATCACCCCGTTGAGGATCAGGTGCCCCTCCTCCTGCGGCACGAAACTGCCGCGCACCTGCAGGTAGCGCGCCCCCCCAGGCCGCTCCACCTTTACCTCGAGATCGAGAGGGGCCAAGGTCTGAGCATGGTTGGCCACCTTGCTGACGAAGTCCTGCAGCGCCTCCTCGGTAAAGCCGAACACCTCCCCCCCCGACTCGGCCGACAGCATCTCCTGCCGGCTGGCCCCCAGGATCTCGCTCGCCCCCTGCGAGGCATAGAGGAAGCGTCCCTTGCCGGGTCCGATCCAGAGGTACTGATAGACGATGCCTGGCATGCTGTCGGTGATCTGGGTGAGGCGGGTCTCCGCCTTGCGGGCCCGCGCCTCGGCCTCCTTGATGCGGGTCACGTCGGTCAGCACGGTCAAGACACCGAGCATGTCTCCATCCGGGGAGGTGTAGGGGCGCTTGGTATAGATGACGTGGAACATGGCGCCATCCTGGCGGCGGCTGTTGCCCGCCCCCTCCAGTTGTGCGCCGCTCTGCCACACCTCCTGCTCTTCTTTCAGTACCCGAGCCCGCTCTCTGGCCGGCATGCGGTCCAGATCGTCGCCCCCCTCCTTCATCGGGTCGCCGATGAAGGCATCCCGATAGGCCCGGTTGCACAGGGTGATGCGCTGCTCGCGATCCCGCAGCACCACCATGTTGGGCAGGGAGTTGAGCAGGGTCTGCACAAACGTCAGCTGCTCGTTCAATTTGTGCTCGGCCAGCTGGCGCTGCACTATCTGGCGACGCAGGGTCCGGTTCCAGCCCATGAACAGCAGCACGCAGAGCAGGAAGGCCCCCAGCCCTAAGGCGGACCAGAGCGCCACCGTGGTCGGATTGATGCCGGTCTGGATGGTCAGAGTCAGCCACTTGTGCTCCAGCTTGGTCATCTCTTCCGGCCGGATGGAGAGCAGCACCTTGGTCAGGATCTGCTGCAACATGGGATCCTGTTGATGCACCGCCATGGCGACCGGCACCCTCAGCTCGTTGCCGGAAAACACCACCTGGTAGCGGTTGTTAAACCCTTTCTGCAGTGCCTGCTCCAGGGTGGTCATGCTCATCAGCACATAGTCGACCTGGTGTCCGTCCAGCAGGGGCAGCAGCTTGGTATCGCTGCTCACCGCCACAGGGCTGGCGCCTACCTCCTTGAGCACCAGCTCCTCCACCGAGCCGCCGACGATCCCCACCCGGCGCCCCTTGAGCTCGTTGAGACTGGCCAGCTCTTCACTCCCCTGCCTGGCGGCAATCACCCGGTGGATGAAGGCGTAGTCGGGGGTAAACAGGGCGTACTGGCGCCGCTCGGCAGTCGGGGTGATGGCCGGAATGAAATCCAGCTTGCGCGCCTGCAGCAGGTTCTGGGTTTCGGCCCAGCTGCTGGTGGGTACCAGGCTGAAGTGCAGGCCGGATCGCAGGCTCACCAGCTTGAGCAGGTCGGCGATGAAGCCCTTGAGCTGGCCATTGCCATCGATCTCGCTCACCGCCGGCCAGTCCGGTGCCACCCCGAAACGCAGGGTCGGGTGGCGGGCTAGCCAGTCCAGTTCGCTCTGGTTGAACACTATCTGGCGAGGGCCGTTGGCCAGCTCATAGTCGACGATACCGCCGGTCTCCAGAATGCGGCGGCGCTCATCCAGCGACATATCGTTGAGGGCCAGCTCCAGCAGATCGCGCAGCCCCTGATTGTCCAGCCTCACCGCCATGGCCAGCGAGGTATCCGTCACCCACTCCGGGGTAATCACCCTGAGCCCGGTCTGCGGCTGCAGGCGCTGCAGTCGCATCAGCGAGGGCAGATCGGAGAGATAAGCATCCGCCAGCCCCTTCTTGACCATGAAGACGGCTTCGTCGCTGCTGTCCGCCTCGGTCAGCTGGGTCATCCCGAGCTGGGTCAGCTCCTCGCAGGAACTGAAGCCGTGCTCGCACACCCAGCGCAACTGGCGTGCCGCGGCCAGGGTCGGCTCCCCCTCCTCCCGCGTCAGCAGGACGGCGCGCGGCAGGGTCATCAGGTCCGAGGTAAAGCGCATCTTCTCCTGACGCGACTGACTGGGCGTCACGCCGATCAGCATGTCCACCTCCCCATCGAGCAGCGCCTGCTGGGCATCGGCATAGTAGGGATAGGTCTTGTAGCGCACGGTCAGCCCCAGCCTGCCGGCAATCTGGTTGGCAAAGTCGTCGAGCGGACCGTTGAAGCCGCCCCGGCCATTGGTATAGATGTAGGGGGGCCAGGCCATCGAGGGCATGCCCACTACCAGGTCATTGCGCGAGGCGAGCCACAGCCGTTCCGTCAGTCCCAGCTGATCCTTGTCCAGAGAGGTTTCTGCCGTAGCCACATGGCTCCAGCAAGCAAACCAGCACAACAGAATGGCGCGATAACAGAGGCGCAGCATGGATGACTCCTGAACAGATCGGAGAGCGATCATAGGGATTTTGGCAAAATGTGCGAATAAAAATTCGTAACAGAACTCGTGCGGATACGAAAAATGGCAGGCTAATGCCTGCCATTTTTATGCAAGAAGGGGGCCAGGCCCCATATCATCAGGTTATTCGATTCCCGAGTCGGAAGCCGGTTTGATACTCCTGCTCACGGATGTGGGCGATCTGCACATTTTGCCCTTCCAGACCTATGTCTTTGAGCAGGGCGGGCGACAGGTGCAGATAACGGGTGCGGCGTTCCAGCCGGGTGATCCGTTTCTGGACCAGAGTTTCGACGGTGCGCAGCAGGGTCAGTTCGATAGACATAATATTCTCCAGTTGAACGTGCGGTTCCCCCGGAGAGAAGAGATCACCCTGCGGGACAACCGCGGGTGATGAAAAAGCAGGTGTTACCTGTTTCCTCCACGCGGCAGAAAAAGAGCACGAGTCTTCGCGCTGCTGATGCAGCGGTCGAACGCAACGTTTAGCATTGAATGTTGCATATCCGTCTCCTTACCGTGTGAAAGTTGAACAAGTTGCCACAGTCTAAAAAAAGACCGAATTTTATACAAGAACCTTACCCCCCATATGGGGAGGTGAGCCATCTATCAATACTCATCCGGAACAGAGAGCCTGACGCCATCTCGCTCAGATCCCGGACAGCAGCCGAAACTCCTCCAGCGCATAGGTGTCCGTCATGCCGCTCACGTAGTCGAGCAGCAGCCGCACCCGGTAATACCACTCCTGCTCGGCTTCCTCGCCAAAACGAGGATCCCGGCTGGCCACAGCCAGTCGATAGGCCTTGAGATGGCGGGCCGACAAGCGATGGTAAAGCCGGCGGGCAAAGAACAGCTCGCTGCCCCCCTGCCCCGCCAGCAGGCGCTCAAACTGGCTGGCCGGCAGGGCCAGCAGGCAGGCGTAGGTGGAGAGCACGCCGCGCAGGGCGGCGTAGCCCTCCAGCTCCAGCGCCTCCACCTCGGGACGCATGAACACCAGCTCGCGAGCGACCCGCTTGAGGATGTCGAGCACCCGCGCCGCCGGCGCCTGGCCGTGCAGCAGGGCCTGAGGATAGGCGCCGCTCAGGATCTGGGCGTGCTCGCTCACATAGGTGCTGGCGGCCAGCGCCACCAGATCCCGGGTCAGCTGTTGGCGGAAATGGGGAAAGAAGCCGCGATCCGAGTCGACGGCCGCACTCAGCAACGCCGCCATGTAGTCACCGCCATCCGCCTCCCGCAGCGCCAGCAGCAGCTCGCCGAGGCCGAGGATGCGCCGATCCACCGCATCCTCCAGATCCGCGATGCAGTAGGAGATGTCGTCCGCCGCTTCCATGATGTAGACCAGCGGGTGACGACAGCCGGCGGCCAGCCCCAGGCTCTGGCCGAGGGCGCTGTAGAGGGGTTGTTCGCTGAAGAAGATGCCGCGCTTGCTGCTCCAGCCGTGATGCTGGCCATAGTAGGGGGTTGCCTGCCGGCCCGCTGGCGGTTGCTGCGGATATTTGCACAGTGCCGCCAGTTGCCCCAGGGTCAGATTCAACTCGTGCAGGCTGTGTACCAGCCGCAGGCTCTGGGCATTGCCGTCAAACACCAGCAGATCCTGGCGAAGCTCGGCCCACTGCGGGCTGGGCGCCTTGCCCAGCGCAGCGGCAAACAGGCCGTCCAACTCCTGCGCCAGCCACTGGCTCATCACCTGCTCGCCAAAGTGGCCGAACGGCGGGTTGCCGACGTCGTGCAACAGGCAGGACATCTCCACCAGATTGACGAAGGCCCCCTCGCACACAGCGCCTGCCGGCAGGGCCGCCAGAACGCGGCGGCTGATCTGGCGACCGGTCTCCTGTACTTCCAGCGAGTGGGTCAGTCGGCTGCGCACCGAGGCTTTCACGTCGAGCGGGAAGACCTGGGTCTTCTGTTGCAGCCGGCGCACCGGCGCCGCCTGCACGATACGGGCGCGATCCTGCTCGGTCGCCTCCAGCAATTCTTCGTCACCCCAGGGGTGGATCCGCTCGGGGGTAATCAAACGGCTATACATGTTGCAGCTCCTTGCCAGCGCAGCGCGTTTATGAGAGCAACCAGCGCCGCAGGCGGGCGATATCGCCCGGGTACTCCCGGCGCAGCGTCTCAATCCAGTCTTCCACGTTCTCCCACCAGGCAGGATGATCCGGGCTCTGGATCAGCTGGGCCGTCTGCTGCAGCCGGCGCAGGCCGATGGAGCCCGCCGCCCCCTTGATCTTGTGCGCCTCCTCCACCACGCCGGCCTGATCCCGGGCAATCATGTTGGAGTCGAGCACCGCCATGTAGTCGGGCATCATCTTCTCGAACAGATCGACGCTGGAGAGCAGCACCGGCTTGCCCACGGTATCGGCATAATCGGTGAGGAAGGGCAGGTCCAGCAGCGCATCCTGGCTGACGGTGTCGGCCTGCTCGTCCGCCTCGTCCCCGGCCAGATCGGCAAACAGGTGGCCAATCACCTCCCGCACCGCCTTCGAGCCGAGCGGCTTGTTGATCACATCCTGCATGCCGTGATCCCGGTAGTACTGGCGATCGCCGGTGGCGTTGGCGGTGAGTGCCACCATGGGCGGCAAACTTTCGCCGTAGCGGGCGAGCAGTTGTTCCGCCACATCGAACCCCGTCATGTCCGGCAACTGGATGTCGAGCAGGATCAAGTCAAAATCATCCGGGTTGGCCATGGCCAGCGCCTGGGCGCCATCGCGCGCCACCTTGACCTGATGGCCAAGCTTGCTCAGCAGGGCGCAGGCCACGGTCACGTTGAGCTCGACGTCCTCCACCAGCAGGATGTCGAGGGACGGCATCTCGGGCTCGAGGGCGGCAACCTCTCCTTCGATACACTCCACCTCCAGCTCGGCGGTGAAGCAGGAACCCTCGCCCGGATCGCTGTCCACGTAGAGCTGGCCACCCATCGCCTGCACCAGCTGGCGGGAAACCGCCAGCCCGATGCCAGTGCCGGTGGCGTGCTTCTTGCCCTGTACCTGATAGTACATGGCGAAGATCTTCTCCTGCTGGGCTCGCGGAATGCCGATGCCGGTATCCTCCACCTCGAAGTGCAGCGCCAGCTTGCCCGGCGCGTCGGCGGCATGGGCGAGGCAGCGAACCGTCACCCCGCCTTCGTCGGTGAACTTCACCGCATTGCCCACCAGGTTCCACAGCACCTGGCGCAGCCGGGTGCCGTCCGCCATCACGAACTGCGGCACCTCGCCATCCCGATCGAAGTGCAGATAGAGCCCCTTCTGCTCCGCCTGGATGCGCGACAGCGTCTCCAGCTCGTCGAGGAAGGCGGGCAGATCGATGCGGGTCGGCGCAATCTCCAACCGGCGCCGATCCAGTTTGTCCAGATCGATGATGTCATTGAAGATGTTGCCGAGCGTCACCGCGCTCAGGTGAATGGTCTTGAGCTGCTGATGCCGTTTGGGATCGAGCGGCGTATCCATCAGCATCCGGCTCAGGCCGACGATGCCGTTGAGCGGGGTGCGCAGCTCGTGGCTGATGGTGGAGATGAAGGTGGTCTTGTCGCGGCTCGCCTTCTCCAGCTTGTCCTGGTACTGCTTGCGCTCGGTGATGTCGCGGCCAAAGCCAAGCAGGCCGAGCCGCTTGCCGAAGCGGTCGAAAAAGGGCACCTTGCGCAGCTCGAAGTAGGCCTTGCGGCCATCTGGGTACTCCAGCCACTGCTCATAGGTGAGCGGCTCATTGCTGGCGAAGACCTGCTTGTCGGTCTCCACCACCTTGCTGGCGATGTCGTGCTTGTAGACGTCGAACGGAGTCAGCCCGATGAGTTCGGCCTCCACCTTGCCGGTCAGCTCCTCCATGGCGCGGTTGCAGCCGGAGAACTGCTCGTCTTCGTTGCGGTAGTAGACCAGATCGGGGGAGCAGTCGATGAAGGAGCGCAGCAGGGCGGTGCGCTCACCCAGATGCAGCTGGGCCTTCTCGCGCTGGAACACCTCGTTCTCCAGATCCTCGATGGCCTGCTGACGCAGGGTCTCGGCCCGGTTGGTCTCGGCGATCTGGGCGTTGAGGCGGCTGATGTTCTCCTGCAGCTGGCTGTTGAGCTCGAGATCCCGCTCGCGCATGTCCTGCAGCTTGCGCACCATGCGGGTCAGCCGCTGGCGGGAATCCTCCAGCTGATCCACCACGATGGAGAGAAAATAGACGGCCCAGGGGGTGACCAGCAGGCCGAAGAAGACCGAGCGCACCAGGTCGACGATGTCCACTGTGCCGCGCAGAAACAGGGTGACCCCCATCTGGATGGAGACGGCCAGCACTATGATGCCGGTGGCCAGGAACATGCTGAATCGCACCAGCCCCAGCTTGGTCATCAAGTCGACGTAATATTGCGCCCAGGATTTTATTTGTTTCATCTTATTGTTTTCTCCCCGATATTCGCCGAACAGAATACCAGCACGACGCGCCGAACTCTTCTGCCGTCGCACGATAAATTATCGATTAACCTCCTCCACCCGCTGGGGTAGCATGCCGGAGTCAATTCGGTCAGCCCGGATTAAGCCTGGCTGGCTATAATGCCAGGCCGTTCAATTCAACCAACTGATAATTCAGGAGTCTCATCGATGCGCAATCTCACCCTGCTGAGTCTTGGCCTGCTGGCAGCCAATGCCGCCCACGCCGACCTGGGCGAGATCCCCAAGCAGTCCGGCTGGTCCGGCTTTCTGCTGGGCGGGGTCAACGCCGTCAGCTACCAGTCCAACTTCTACGCGGGCGATGACAACCACAGCCGTATCAATGATCTCGGCTCGCCCGACAGCGAGAGCGGCCTGACGCCGCTGCTCAACGCCGACATCCGCTATACCTTCGCCGATACCCGCACCCAGATCTTCCTCGGCAACCTGATCCAGGATGCGGTGCGTTTCGACTTCACCCAGCAGCTCGGCCTGCGCCAGGAGATGGGCGACAAGGGTATAGTTGCCACCTCGCTGGTGTTCAACGTCATGCCGGTGGAGCTGTGGAGCGATCCCTTCGCCACCGGCGTGGACCGCAGCTCGACCGACCTGAAGTCAAAAGGAGCCCGTTTCGCCTGGGACAAGATCTGGGGCAGCAACTTCTACGGCAACCTGACCACCCGGGAGGTGGACATGGACGAGGAGCGCAGTGGCCAGCAGTATGATCAGAGCCACGGCACCCACTACGCTGGCATGCTGTATCGCAACGGCAAGGTGCACGACATGGAGCTCTCCTACCAGTTCCATTTCAACGGCAACCAGCTGCTGGAGCCGGCCATCCTCTACAAGGAGGCTCGCCTGGACGGCAGCGCCGAGAGCTTCAAGAACACCGGCCTGAAGCTAACCTACGCCAAGCGCGGCCCCCAGTGGTCCTTCGTCAGCAACCTCTACACCGGCAAGCGCAAGTACGACGAGGCGAACCCCATCTTCGGCCAGCATGCCGACGCGGACGAATTTGCCGTCAACGGCACCTTCTTCTGGCACAACCTGTTTGGCGTCAAGGCCCTGGCCGCCACCTTCACCGCAGCCTACTCCAATGCCGACTCGGACATCGACTTCTACGACAGCCAGTCCACCCGTTTCAGCACGGGTCTGCTCTACAACTTCTAGCGGCGAGCAGCACCAACAAACGAGGCCACCCCATGGGTGGCCTCGTGCATTGCGGACGGCGGGAAAATCAGATCCCGAGGGAGTCCAGCAGATCGTCGTGATCGTTGGCCACCGGGACGGCGGCCGGAGCCGGCTGGGCAGCCTCGCGCTTGGTCTGGGCGATCAGGGCATCCGGATCCAGCTCTTCCTGATCCATGCCGTCGTTGTGGATGCGGATGAACTCGGTCTTGTCCATCGCCAGCTCCAGATAGAAGATGTTGTTGCGGGCGGTGAAGAAGGTGACCCGGCGCGACTCCGGGCTGTCGAGGTTGGTATCGACGCTCAGCATCACCTGCTTGTTGAGGGCCAGCATCTTGGGCTGGTTCTGGGTGATGTGGGTCTGCAGATCCCGGCCCACCTTGACGGTGAAGCTGCCGACGATCTGGTTCATCAGCTCGCCCATGACGTTGCTCACCTCGTCCGAGGTGTGGGAGATGGCGAGATCTTCCTTGGAGAGCCCCATGCTGAGCATATAGCTCTCGTACAACTCCATGGCGGCGGAGGCGGAGAAGTTGATCACCACCAGGCCGGAGAAGCCGCCGTCAAACAGCACGAAGCAGCCGATATCCGGCTTGAGGCAGGTCTTGCTGATCCGCTGCACCATGCCGGAGAAACGCACCTGACTCTGGGTTGCCGCACTCAATACATCCGTCACCGAATGGCACAGGCTCAACAGCACGTCCTCTGTGGTCAATACGGTATCATCGTCGGCTCTTGTCACTATCATGGGACCTTCCTGAACATCGAAAATGGGCTTATCTATACCATAACTCTAACAGATAGCGCGGCCCGGGCGTCGAAATAGCGAGCCGCCTCTCACTTGATTCAACTGTCAGTTTCAAGGGGAGTGAATCCGGCCAGATTGGCCAGCTTGCGTCGCCAGCCGGCGGCTTCCCGCTGCAGGGTCGATTCATCATAGGGCAAGGAGGGATGAGCCCCCCAGATGGGACCGGGCCAGGCCTTGTCGGTACTGAAACGGGCCACGTGGTGCAGATGCAGCTGGGGCACCAGGTTGCCGAGCGCCGCCACGTTGATCTTGTCCGGGCGCAGCGCCTGCTCCATCAGGGTCGCCACCGCGCAGGACTCCTGCATCAGCTGCTGTTGCTGGGCCGGCGCCAGGTGGTGGATTTCCCGCAGATTGGCCACTCTCGGCACCAGGATGAGCCAGGGATACTGGCTGTCCTTGGCCAGCAGGACGCGGCAGAGAGGCAGATCGCCGAGCAGGCGGGTATCCGCCTGCAGGCGACTGTGCAATTCAAACATGAAGACCTCGTTGCAATAAGATGGGCGCTAGACACGATGAGAGCCCCCACGTTACTGCAACGGACGGCAAACTTAAAGCCGCGGCACGGCCCAGCTGACAAAGCGCTTGCGAAGGGCCGGATCCGCCTTGAGGAAGAGTTGCTGCAACTGCCCCTCCAGCTCGCTGGCCGCTACCGGCGCAATCTCGCTGGCGACCACGGCCGCAGGAAGTGCAGAAACAGAAGCCGCCGTCAGCGCCGCCTTGCCACCGCGCTGGTTGTATTCGGCCAGCTTGGCGCGCCAGTCCATGCCGATCAGCATGCCGCTGGTCACCAGCGCATCCTGCTCGCTCGCCATCACCTTGCCGTCGGCCTGCAGCCCCATGACGGGAGACTTGGCATACTGCGCCATGCCCCGCTCATCACTCGGCAAGTTGGCGACCAGCTGTAATTGTTGCTGGCTGGCCTGATAGCGCAGCACCTGAGGCGCGGAGCGCAGCTGGCGGTCATTCTCGCTGCTGCTGCGACTCGGGATCACCCCTTCATAACGCACCAGCAGCTGCTGCTCGCCATCCGGCAGGGTGGCGTGCTGCTCGTCGTGCAGGGTGCCAGCGCTCACCGCCAGGATCTGGAAATCCGCCGGCACCGTCACCTCAACCGCAGCATGCGCCGAGCCTGTGCCCAGCATCATGTTCATGCCCAGTGCGGCGCACAGCAGCGACACACCATTTCGATATCGACAACCCTTCATCTTCGTTCATCTTCCTGATCGCGTTGATGGGCGCAGGCTAGCAGCCGAAGATGACAGAAAAATAACGGCAGTTCAGAGCAGGTAGTGGGGCCGCTCGGCAAACCACTGGGCCAGCACCTGCTTGAACAGCCGGATCTTGCGCGGCACCCGCCGCTGCTGGGCATGAAGGATATGAAGCGGGTGCAGACCGCTGTGCCAGCCGTCGAGCACGGTCACCAGCTCCCCTGCCGCCAGCAGGGCATCCACCGCAACCAGCGGACACTTGGCATAGCCCAACCCCGCCCGGGCCAGCTGCAGCGCCGTGCTGTAGTGATTGGCCCGCACCTTGCCTTGCACCAGGATGTGCGCCTCCTCCCCCTCCCGGCTGAAGTGCCACTGCTCCCAGGCCGGGTTGCTCCCCATGAGCAGGCAGGCACGCCCGCTGAGCTCATAAGGGGTGGCCGGCTTGCCCTCCCATGCCACCAGTGTGGGGCTCGCCACCACCACATCCCTGAGCCGGCCCAGCGGCATGGCCACCAGGTTGTCGGGCACTTCGCTCATGGCGCGCAGGGCAATGTCGTGCTCACCCTGGCTCATGTCGACCATCTGATTGGTGAAGTTGAGCTCGACCGCAACCCCGGGGCAGAGCTCGGCAAAGCGAGCCAGCAGCTCGCTCACCATGCGATCGCCGGCGCTGATCGGGCAGGTGAAGCGCAGCCGGCCGCCATCCTCCTCGGTCAGGGCCTGGATATCCTGCTCCGCCTGACGGGCCAGCGCGAAGATCTCCCCCGCCTGCAGGTAGAGGGTCGAGCCCGCCTCGGTCAGGCTGAGCCGGCGGGTGGTGCGTTGCAGCAACTGGGCGTTGAGGGAGGACTCCAGCGCACTGACATGACGGCTCAGCATCCCCTTGCTTACCCCCAGCGCGTCGGCGGCGGCGGAGAAACTGCCCCTTTGTACCACTTCGTAAAAACTGGCCAGATGGGCGATATCCATCATTAGCTCCAATTTGGAAACAATGTGTTTATTTTACGCGCTTTTTCCCCTTTTTTAGCGCGCTAGAATCAACACATCCCAACCAAGAGTGACTGAGATGAAGATTGTGATTGTGGGTGCCTCCGGCACCATAGGTTCTGCCGTCAGCGACTTGCTTGCCAAGGATCATCAGGTGATCCGGGTCAGCCACAGCCAAGGGGATGCCAGGGTCGACATGCGCGATCCCGCCTCCATCAGGGGGCTGTTTGCCAAGCTGGGGCAGTTCGATGCGCTGGTGGTGGCCAGCGGCAGCGCCGCGTTCAACGCCCTGACCGAGATGACTGATGAAGAGTGGCAGCTGGGGATCCAGAGCAAGCTGATGGGCCAGATCAACCTGACCCGCGCCGCCATCCCCCACCTCAACGACAAGGGCTCCATCACCCTGATCAGCGGCATTTTGAGCGAAGAGCCCATCAACTGGGGCGCCAGCGTCACCACCATCAACGGCGCCGTCGAGCACTTCGTCAAGGCGGCCGCCTGCGAGCTGCCACGGGGCCTGCGCATCAACGTGGTGAGCCCGACCGTGCTGGAGGAGTCGATGGATAAATACGCTGACTTCTTCCCGGGCTTCGTCCCCGTGCCCGCCGCCAGGGTGGTGCAGGCCTACCAGAAATCGGTACTGGGGGTGCAGACCGGCCAGGTGTTCAGGGTCAACGGCTGATCACGCCCCCGTTGTGACCAGCCCGACACGGCAAGAAAAACGGGCCCCGTGATGGGACCCGTTCCGTGACCGCTGCCGTACCGGCAGATGGCAAACGTTTGTTTTTACGGCAGTAAAAAAGGCGGTACGCCTCAGTCGATCAGCCCGTACTGCTCGCGCAGCACCTCGATGATCTCCTGCTTCGGATTGGCACTGCGAACCAGCGGCTGACCGATGATCTTCTCGGCAATCCCCACGTAGGTGTTGGAGATGTCCATCATCACCTCGGTCGGCAACTTGTTGTCGCGGGCCAGGGCGAAGCGCTCCGGCATGCGGTGCTTGTTGAGCAGGATGTCCGGATCCGGGAAGTGATTGAGCAGCCACTGGCGGAAACCCTCTTTCGACTTCTCGACGATCTGGCCGTCGCGCAGGGCTGCGCCATCCCAGATGCGGGAGCTGTCAGGGGTGCCCACTTCATCCATGTAGATGAGTTTTTCGTTGCCGGCGGCATCCTGGACGTAGCCAAACTCGAACTTGGTGTCGACGAAGACCTGATCCAGCTCGGCCAGCGCGTCGCTGATGACGTTGAAGCCCTCTTTGAGCAGCACTTCGTAGCGGTCGATGTCGGCCGGCTTGCTGAAGTTGAAACCCTGGTAGTGGCGCTCGATGTCGGCACGGGAGACGTTGACGTCGTCGGCTTCCGGCACGCCGTCCAACCCTTTCAGCACGCCCTTGGTGGAGGGGGTGATGAGGATCTCCGGCAGCTTCTGATCCTTTTTCAGTCCTTCCGGCAGGGTGATGCCGCAGAACTCGCGCTCGCCATCCTTGTAGGCACGCCACATGGAGCCGGTGATGTACTGGCGGGCGATCGCCTCGATCATCACGGGGCGGGCTTTTTGCACGATCCAGACGAAGGGATGGGGGATGTCCAGGATATGGCTGTCGGCCAGTCCCTTCTCCTTGAACAGCTTGAACCAGTGGCTGGAGATGGCGTTGAGCGCAGCCCCTTTGCCCGGCACGCCGTTGAGCCCGTCCACGCCCTGCCAGATGCAGTCGAAGGCCGAGATCCGGTCGCTGATCACCATGATGGCGAGCGGCGCATCCGCCGGCACGTCGTAACCCTTCTCGCGGATGAGGCGGGCACTGTCTGCGGCGGTCAGCCAGTAGACGCTGCGCACTTTACCGGAATGGACGGGTTTATCGGTACGGATCGGCAAATCATCGTTCACCGCCAATACTTGGTCTGCAAGACTCATGGCTAATAACACTTCCTGTTTGTGGGGGGTTAACATAACAAAACAGGGGCACAAGGCCCCTGTTTCTATTCTGTTTTTGCAGCTTGGTCAGCCAGGCCCTTGGCGAACGCCTCGGACAGGCTGATGTACATCTGGGAGATGACACCGGACGACACGGGCTTCTTGTCCTTGTCGAACAGGGTGATGGAGGTCTTGCCCCCCGCCATCTCGCCAAGCTGGAAGCGATACTTGTCTTCGTCCAGCTTGAACGGCTCGCTGCCCTTGGCCTTCCAGAACTCGCTGCCCGGCTCGTCGTACTCCACGTCGATCCAGCCCAGCGACTGCTGGGTATCCTTGATGGTGAAGCCGTAGGCCGGCAGCACCTGATTGAGACGACGCCACACCTGGTCAAACGAGCCATCGACGATCCAGGCGCTCAGCTCGTTGTTGTCCAGACCCAGCTCCAGCCCCATGCCATCGTTGGCCTTGTGCTGCTCGCGGGACTTGAGCTGCTTGTCGTAGTAGAGCGAGAACTGGTTGAGGGCCCGGGTCGCGTAGCGCTGGGCATCCGCCGGGGTCAGCTCCTTGCTGGTCTCGCCATCGATGGTCTCTTCATGATCCAGTACCCGGACCGACATGTTGACGGCGTGGCGCTGGGGATCGTTGCGCAGGGTGAACTGGTAGCGCTGGCGAATGACGAAGTCGTCGTCCTCTTCGCTCCAGCCGTCGAGCGCCTTGGTATTGTCAAACCAGCCGGTCTGCAGTACGCCGGCCTGCTGGTCCAGCTTCTCGGTGGTGACCTTGTACTGGGCGAGGAAGTTCATCAGGAAGGCCCAGGTATCGCGCTCCACGCTCTGGGAGGTGCTGAGAGCGTAGAAGGCCATGGTGGGTTCACCGGCATTGGTTACCACCTGGCTGCCCGGTACCACGGTCAGCAGCTGGGCGGGCGGACGCACATCCACCTTGGCCCCCAGGGCGCCGTCACGGCTGCTCTCTGGCAGGGGCGGAATGTCGAAACTGCTGTTAAAGGCGGGGGTACTCAACCCGGCCGGCACCAGGAAAGCACGGCCTTCAAGGCGGGCATCCTCGTACTCGAAACCACGGTTGGCCATCTTGCGTTCCTGGGGTGAGCTACAGGCTGCCAGCACGGCAACGGTCGCCACGCTCAGCACCAGGCGCACTGCATTTCCCTTTCCATTTGCTTTAAACACTCGCCATCAACTCCGCAGTCGTCAGTGCTCGCGCCATCGCCCGCTCGCCCTCGGCAGTGAGGTCGGTGAGCGGCAGACGCAAGGTGGCCGTCGCAATCAATCCCAGCTGGGCGCAGGCCCATTTCACCGGGATGGGGCTCGGTTCGCAGAACAGAGTCTGATGCAACGGCATCAATCGATTGTTGATGTCATGCGCCCGCCCGGCATCGCCGGCCAGCGCAGCACGACACATGTCGGCCATCTGGGCCGCTGCAATATTGGTGGTGACCGAAATGACACCGTCACCGCCTTGCAGCATAAAATCACATCCACTGGCATCATCGCCACTATAAAGTGCGAATTGCGCACCACACAGCTCACGCAGCAGCGGCGTACGGCTCAGATCCCCGGTGGCCTCTTTCAGGCCTATGATTCCGGGCACCCTGGCCAGTCTGGCTACCGTTTCCGGTTTGAGATCGCAACCGGTACGACCGGGCACATTATAAAGAATTTGGGGCAGACCACTAGCCTCGGCGATCGCACAATAGTGACGATAGAGACCTTCCTGGGTGGGTTTGTTGTAATAGGGTGTGACCGAGAGACCCGCTACCACACCGGTTTCGGCGAAGCGTTTGGCCAGGGCGACGGCATGGGCGGTATTGTTGGAGCCGCAGCCGGCGATGACCGGGATGCGTCCGGCGGCCAGGGCCACGGTTTTCTCCACGACGGCAATGTGCTCCTGCTCGCTCAGGGTCACCGACTCCCCCGTGGTCCCCACCGCGACGATGGCGCTGGTTCCGGCGCTGACATGATACTCGACCAGATTGGCAAGACTGGCCCAATCGACTTCACCTGAAGCCAGCATGGGGGTAACGAGGGCAACAATACTACCGCGCAACATGGATATTTCTCCCGATTTTCAGGGGCGTTATGGTAAAGCTGCCCCCTTGGAAAAACAAGGGAGGCCACGGCCAAGCCGTGTTACCATCCGGCACAAACAGCCGTGCGCAAGCGCCGGAAACTGGCGCCGGCACCGGGCCGCCACCACCCGGCAGGACGCTTGCCACAACGAGATTCTCAGCAGGGTCGCCACGCGGCCGCGCGGGCCAGATCCCTTCGGTCGACGTGCCCGCCGCCCGCATTCGCCACCCGCTAATGGACGAGAGAAGATTTATGACTCATTACCTGGTCGTAACGGCCATCGGCACGGACAGGCCTGGCATCGTCAATGAGGTCACCCGCCACGTCAGTGGTTGTGGCTGCAACATTGTCGACAGCCGTCTTGGCATCTTCGGCAATGAATTCACCTTCATCATGCTGCTGTCCGGTGACTGGAACAGCCTGATGCAGCTCGAGATAAGCCTGCCCCTGCGCAGTCAGGAGTGGGACCTCATCACCATGATGAAACGCACCGAGCGCCACCAGTCGCTGCAATACGACATCAGCGCCAACGCCGAGATCCTGATCCGGGACCAACCGGGCATCGTAAGCCAGTGCACCCAGTTCTTCAGCGATCACGGCTGGGACATCCAGGCCATGCAGACCATCACCCTGGAGCAGCAGCCGTTCAACCTGCTCAAGGCCAGCTTTCAGCTCAATCTGGCCAAGCAGGGAGAGGCGGCCGGCTCGCAGGCGGCCTTCGCCGGATTCTGTCGTGAACTGGGCGCAGAATCGTTCGAATTCATCGTCAACAACAAACACGCCTGACGGCTCATCAAGGAGATCCCATGCAACCTTTATCCGCTGGCAGCCTGGCCCCCGACTTTTCCCTCTCCGACCAGGACGGCAACCAGGTGCGCCTGGCCGACCTGCGCGGCAAGAAAGTGCTCGTCTATTTCTACCCCAAGGCGATGACCCCGGGCTGCACCACCCAGGCCTGCGGTCTGCGCGACGTCAACGCCGAACTGGCCGCCCTCAATGTGGTGGTGCTCGGCATCAGCCCGGATAGCGCCAAGCGGCTGAAAAAATTCGAGGAGCGCGACAACCTGAACTTCCGCCTGCTGGCCGATGAAGATCATGCGGTGGCCGATGCGTTTGGCGTCTGGGGCCCGAAGAAGTTCATGGGCAAGGAGTATGACGGTATCCATCGGCTCAGCTTCCTCATCGACGAAGAGGGCAAGATTGCCCACCGCTTCGACAAGTTCAAGACCAGCGATCACCATCAGGTGGTGCTCGATCTGCTCAAGGGCTGAACCACAGATACCGGTACTGCTGATATGGAAAGGGCCTGCAAGCGCAGGCCCTTTTTTATTCGCATGTCTCAGCCCTTCCGCATTGCAGACGGGGGACACGCGATCTCCCCCATTCGGTCACCTGCCCGGATGAGGGGCGGCAGCCTTGTTGTTTTCCATGGCGGGGCAGTGTGCATCCATAACGGGATGCCTTGGTGACGGATCTTTCGGCACAAGCCAAATGACGCCCTTATTGTTGCGCCAACGGGCCAGAAAGCAAGGTGCCGGCCGTTACATTTAATTAACCAGCCCACGCCTGCGTTGATTTAGCGCCCCGCAATCTCGCCAACCTCCCCTGCCAGATCAAAAAATTCATCCTATATATGGGTTAACGTGACCCCAGTTTCATTTTCCAGTGAGAAAAGCCCATGAACATGAGCCACACCGAACGTCTGATCCTGAGCAACCAGTACGAGATCCTGGCCAAACTCAATCCGGAGAAGGCGGCGTTTTACCAACGGGCCAGCACCATTATCGAGCGCGGCTACTGCCTGCAGATCCTCGAACTGGAGAAGAGCTTCGGTCATCTGGAACTGGCCACCTGCCAGGAGGTGATCGACACCCTGGAGTTGCACCATGCGCTGGCCATCTCCTGGGGCAACCTGGACGCAGCCGATCAGGGCGAGATCAATGCCAGCCGGCTGGAGTTCAACGGCTACAGCCGCAGCCAGGAGCGAGAGCTGGCCGATTACGTCTGCTTCCTGCTGGAGGTGGACAAGCGCTTCCCCGAACTCAAATGCCCCTGCGACGAGCTCTCCAGCGACATCGCCATGCGTGACAAGTACCAGCGCATGCTGGCGGTCTGGCGCCAGTGCCCGCGCCAGTACAAGCTCTCCATCCAGGAGATCCGCAAGGTATTGGCGGCCTGATCCGGCAGCCATGAAAAAGGCGCCGCGAGGCGCCTTTGTCCGAGTCATGGGCCACAGGCCTCACTCGTAGAGGAAGGATTTGTCCAGCTGCTTGAAGGCGGCGTTGAGAGTATCGGCCAGCTCTTCGTATCTCGGCTGGGCCACCAGCTGGCGCTGACCGCCCTGTTCGTTCATCTTGCCGTTGATCTCGCGATACCAGCTGGCAAGGGAGGGCGGCAACCGGGTATCGGCACGCTGGCCAAGCCAGTAATAGCCCTGCAGCGGCAGGCTGAGCAGAAACAGCACCGAGGTCATGACGGAAGGCCAGTAGTGCTGCTCGCCAAACTGGAACTGCAGCATGACGCTGAGCACCGCCAGCGCAGGAATCACCTTGAGGGCGAACTCGGTGGCCTTGATCACCCGATTCTCCGGGAACATGGAATTAAGCTCGGGACGGCGGGGCCAAAGGGTCATATAATGACGGCCTTGCTGTAACTTAGTTCCAAAAATGTTCATGCTCATGCTACCTCCGAGCTCTTTTTGAACGTATTAACGGCAAAACCACGACAATATTTGATGCGCAATAACAAAGGTTGAGGATGACTTTGTTATTTTTCAACAATCGGGTTATCCTTTGTACGCCCAATTTTTGCGCCAACGGCCTGCCGTTGAGCCGTCAGGGACGTCTGGATTTCGGGTCTTGTATCACTATACAAGGGGCAAGCAACAGATTGCCAACCCTCATAAGGATAAGTTGAAAGTTTTTGGACACAGCGCGTCCAACGCATCCTCCTACACAACCCAATCTGCGATAGGATTTATTCATGAGTAAGCTGGTTCTTGTTCTTAACTGTGGCAGCTCTTCCCTGAAGTTTGCTGTCATTGACGCAACCACCGGTGATGACCTGCTGTCCGGCCTGGCCGAGTGCTTCAACCTCGACGACGCCCGCATCAAGTGGAAACTGAACGGCGAGAAAGGCAGTGCCGATCTGGGCGCCGGTGCCGCTCACCAGGAAGCGCTGGACTACATCGTCAACAAGATCCTGCCGCTCAACCCGGAACTGTCCAAGAACCTGATCGCCATCGGCCACCGTGTCGTACACGGCGGCGAGCGCTTCACCTCCTCCGTGCGCATCTGCGACGACGTGATCGCCGGCATCGAAGCCGCCGTACCGTACGCCCCGCTGCACAACCCGGCTCACCTGATCGGTATTCGTGAAGCCCGTCGTGTGTTCCCGGCGCTGGCCGAGAAGAACGTGGCCGTGTTCGACACAGCTTTCCACCAGACCATGCCGGAAGAAGCCTTCCTGTACGCCCTGCCGTACAAACTCTACAAAGAGAATGGCATCCGTCGCTACGGCGCCCACGGCACCAGCCACTACTACATCAGCCTGGAAGCTGCCAAGCAGCTGAACAAGCCGGTGGAAGAGCTGAACATCATCAACTGCCACCTGGGCAACGGCGGCTCCGTCTGCGCCATCAAGAACGGCCAGTCCGTCGACACCTCCATGGGTCTGACCCCGCTGGAAGGCCTGGTGATGGGTACCCGCTCCGGCGACATCGATCCGGCCATCATCTTCTTCCTGCACGACAAGCTGGGCATGAGCGTTGATCAGATCAACACCATGCTGACCAAAGAGTCCGGCCTGCAGGGTCTGACCGAAGTAACTTCCGACTGCCGTTTCGTTGAAGACAACTACGACAGCAAAGAAGAAGCCAAGCGTGCCATGGACGTTTACTGCTATCGCCTGGCCAAGTACATCGGCGCCTACGCCGCCGCCATGGACGGTCGTCTGGACGCCGTGGTCTTCACCGGTGGCATCGGTGAAAACTCCGCCCCGATCCGTGAAATCACCCTGAACAAACTGGGTCTGCTGGGCTTCGACGTCGATCACGACGCCAACCTGAAGGCTCGCTTCGGCAAGGGTGGCGAGATCACCAAGGCTGGCTCCACCAAGGCCCTGGTTATCCCGACCAACGAAGAGTGGGTCATCGCCCACGACGCGCTGGAACTGGTCGGCGCATAATTTCGCTGTAGAGCAAGGCCGCCCAAGGGCGGCCTTTTCCTGATCCCAAAAATGAACAAGGGGTATAAAGTGGCACGCACTATTATGCTTATCCCGGTCGGCACTGGTGTCGGCGTAACTTCCGTGAGCCTTGGCGTCGTTCGCGCCATGGAGCGTCACGGTGTCAATGTCAGCTTCTTCAAACCGGTCGCCCAGCCGCGTCCGGGTGAAACCGGTACCGAGCGTTCCACCGCCGTGATCCGCGCTGCTGCCAACATCAACCCGCCCGAGCCGTTCGCCCTCTCCTACGCCGAGAACATGATCACCTCCAGCAACACCGACATCCTGCTGGAAGAGATCGTGGCCCGCTTTGAAGAGCACGTGAAGGCCAGCGGTGCCGAAGTGCTGGTCATCGAAGGCATGGTACCGACCGACAAGCAGCCGTTTGCCAACAAGCTGAACTACGACGTCGCCAAGGCGCTGGACGCCGACATGGTGTTCGTGACCCACCCGGGCAACGACTCCAGCCAGAAGCTGAAAGAGCGCATCGAGCTGGCTTGCTCCAACTTCGGTGGCGTCAGCAACCCCCGCATCGTGGGCTGCGTCATCAACAAGGTGGGTGCACCGGTTGACGAGCACGGCGTGACCCGCCCCGACCTGACCGAGATGTTCGAAGCCCATCACCACGGCGCCGACACCGCTCACAACCTGGAAGTACTGCAGGTATTCGGCAAGAGCCCGCTGCGCATCCTCGGCTGCATCCCCTGGAACACCCAGCTGATCGCCCCGCGCGCCAAGGATCTCGCCAAGCACCTGGCCGCCAAGATCCTGCACAAGGGTGAGCTGGACAGCCGCCGTCTGCAGACCGTGACCTTCTGCGCCCGCTCCATCCACAACATGATCGAGCACTTCCGTCCGGGCAGCCTGCTGGTGACCTCCGGCGACCGTTCCGACGTCATCGTCTCCGCCTGCCTCTCCGCCATGAACGGCGTCAAGCTGGGCGCCCTGCTGCTGACCGGCAACTATCATCCGGAACCCCAGGTGATGGCGCTGTGCCAACAGGCCATGGCTACCGGCCTGCCGATCATGATCACCGGCACCAACACCTGGCAGACCGCCGTCAGCCTGCAGAACTTCAACGTCGACATCCCGGAAGATGACCGCGAGCGTATCGAGCTGGTGCAGGACTATGTGGCCGGCCACATCGACAAGCACTGGATCGAGTCTCTCTCCGCCAAGTCCACCCGCTCCCGTCGCCTGAGCCCGCCGGCCTTCCGTTACCAGCTGACCGAGCTGGCCCGTCAGGCCAACAAGCGCGTCGTGCTGCCGGAAGGGGAAGAGCCGCGCACCATCAAGGCTGCCGCCATCTGTGCCGAGCGTGGCATCGCCCGTCCGGTGCTGCTGGGCAACCCGGAAGAGATCCGTCGCGTCGCCGAACAGCAGGGCGTGGTACTGACCGACCGCGTCGAGATCATCGATCCGGTTGCCGTGCGCGAGCGCTATGTGGCCCGTCTGGTCGAGCTGCGCAAGAACAAGGGCATGACCGAAGTGGTTGCCCGCGAACAGCTGGAAGACAACGTGGTACTGGGTACCATGATGCTGGAGCGCAACGAAGTCGACGGTCTGGTATCCGGCGCGGTGCACACCACTGCCAACACCATCCGTCCGCCGATGCAGATCATCAAGACCGCCCCGGGCTCTTCCCTGATCTCCTCCATCTTCTTCATGCTGCTGCCGGATCAGGTACTGGTCTACGGTGACTGCGCGATCAACCCGGATCCCACTGCCGAGCAGCTGGCCGAGATCGCCATCCAGTCCGCCGACTCCGCTGCCGCCTTCGGCATCGAGCCGCGTGTGGCCATGATCTCCTACTCCACCGGCACCTCCGGCGCCGGCGCAGACGTAGAGAAGGTGCGTGAAGCGACCGAACTGGCCAAGGCCAAGCGCCCCGACCTTATCATCGATGGTCCGCTGCAGTACGATGCCGCCATCATGGAGAACGTGGCCAAGTCCAAGGCGCCGAACTCTCCGGTTGCCGGCAAGGCCACCGTGTTCGTGTTCCCGGATCTGAACACCGGCAACACCACCTACAAAGCGGTACAGCGCTCCGCTGACCTGGTCTCCATCGGTCCCATGCTGCAAGGCATGCGCAAGCCGGTCAACGACCTGTCCCGTGGCGCCCTGGTTGACGACATCGTCTACACCATCGCCCTGACCGGTATCCAGGCAGCCCAGGCCGAGTAATCGTCCGCAGCTCTACCTGCTGAAAAACCCGCCGCAAGGCGGGTTTTTTTATGGCTGATTTGGGGAAATGTTGATCCACAAGATCAAATCGGGATCCTGGCAGGATCACCTGCTCGGCGACAGGCGCCAGTCCCGCAAGGGCGGCGGGATAAGCAAACACTCACACCCGCCAGAGTCGATTGCACAATTGCGCCCCAGCGCAGATCAGATCCAAATATCCTTTTAAGATCAGCACACTAACGCCAGACACACCGCTAATCTACAGAGTTTTCCACAGCTTTTGTGGATAGTTTACCGATCATTTGAAAGAAAATGACAGACTCGTGCCAGCCCTCCATTCCACCAAGCGCCCACAAGAAAGGGGCTCCGAGGAGCCCCTTTAATCTGCCTGCTGCCAAGCGATGGCTCAGGGACGCAGCGCCTTGTCGGCGCGGGAGATGCCACACACCCCGGAGCGCACCACTTCGACAATCTCGTTGGTCTGAGCGGCAGTCTTGATGAAGGCATCCAGCTTCTCGCTGGTCCCCACCAGTTGCACCGTGTAGAGCTCGGGAGTGACGTCGACGATCTGGCCGCGGAAGATATCCGCCAGCCGTTTCAGCTCGTCGCGACCGCCACCGGCGGCGCGCGCCTTGACCAGGGCGATCTCGCGCTCGATGTGCTCCCCTTCGCTCAAGTCGCACACCTTGAGCACGTCCACCAGCTTGTGCAGCTGCTTCTGGATCTGCTCCAGCACTCGTTCGTCACCCATGGTGACTATGGTCATGCGCGACAGGGTGGGATCCTCGGTGGGGGCCACCGTCAGGGTCTCGATGTTGTAGCCGCGCTGGGAGAAGAGGCCCACCACCCGGCTCAGGGCGCCGGATTCGTTCTCCAGCAGAACGGAAATTATATGTCTCATCAGGTTCTCTCCGTCTTGCTCAGCCACATCTCGTCCATGGCACCGAACTTTATCTGCATTGGATAGACGTGCTCATCCGGGTCTACCGATATGTCCATGAACACCAACCGATCCTTCATGGCGAAGGCCTTCTCCATGGCGCTCTCCAGCTCCGCCGGATCGCTCACCGCGATGCCGACGTGGCCATAGGCTTCCGCCAGCTTGACGAAGTCAGGCAGGGATTCCATGTAGGAGTGGCTGTGGCGACCGCCGTAGAACATCTTCTGCCACTGCTTGACCATGCCCAGCGCACGGTTGTTGATGGAGATGATCTTGATGGGCACCCCGTACTGCATGCAGGTAGAGAGCTCCTGAATGTTCATCTGCACCGAGCCGTCGCCGGTGACGCAGCAGACCACGGCATCCGGGTTGGCAAACTGGGCGCCCATGGCGGCCGGAATGCCGAACCCCATGGTGCCGAGGCCACCGGAGTTGATCCACTGGCGCGGCTTGGCGAACGGGTAGTAGAGGGCGGCAAACATCTGGTGCTGACCCACGTCGGAGGCCACGAACGCCTCCCCCTTGGTCACCTTGTAGAGGGTCTCGATCACCTGCTGCGGCTTGATCAGGGTGGGGTGGGTCTCATAGGCCAGGCAGTTGCGCGAACGCCACTGGCCGATCTGGCTCCACCAGTCCGCCAGCGCCTGCTTGTCGTTGTCGAAGCCGCACTCGCGGATCACTTCCAGCATCTGCTCCAGCACGGTTTCCACCGAGCCGACGATGGGCACGTGAGCCTGCACCGTCTTGGAGATGGAGGTGGGATCGATGTCGATGTGAACTATGGTGGCGTTGGGGCAGAACTTGGCCACGTTGTTGGTGACGCGGTCATCGAAACGGGCACCCACGGCGAAGATGAGATCCGCGTTGTGCATGCTCTTGTTCGCTTCGAAGGTACCGTGCATGCCGAGCATGCCGATGAACTGCGGATGGGTGCCAGAGAAGGCCCCCAGCCCCATCAGGGTGGTGGTCACCGGCAGATTCAGCAGCTCGGCCAGCTTGGTCACCAGGTGATCCGCATTGGCATTGATGGCACCGCCACCGACATACATCACCGGGCGGCTCGCCTCCACCAGCAGCTTGGCGGCACGCTTGATCTGGCCCTTGTGACCCGACTTGGTCGGGTTGTAGGAGCGCAGGGAGACCGTCTCCGGGTACTCGTAGGGGAATTTTTCTTTCGGGTTCTGCACGTCTTTGGGCAGATCCACCACCACCGGCCCCGGGCGGCCGCTGGCGGCAATGTAGTAGGCCTTCTTGATGGCCTCGGGAATGTCGCTGGCTTTCTTGCACAGGAAGCTGTGCTTCACCACCGGGCGGGAGATGCCGATCATGTCGGTCTCCTGGAACGCATCCTCCCCGATCATGCTGGTCGGCACCTGGCCGGACAGGATCACCAGGGGAATGGAGTCCATGTAGGCGGTCGCGATCCCCGTGATGCAGTTGGTGGCACCGGGACCCGAGGTCACCAGCACTGTGCCCACCTTGCCGGTGGAGCGGGCGTAACCGTCCGCCATGTGCACCGCGGCCTGCTCGTGCCGCACCAGGACATGCTCCATCTTGCCGTTTTCAAAGAGAGCGTCATAGATGTCGAGCACTGAGCCACCAGGGTAGCCGAAAACGTGCTCAACTCCCTGATCTTCCAGCGCTCTAACCACCATCTGGGCGCCTGATAACATCTCCATGATAAAGCCCTCCAGGCTTTGCTCCGTTAAGCGAAAGCTATCGGCAGTCCGCTGCTTCCCGGCACCGCCGGCCCGTGCGTTGTTGTTGTCTGAATACGGACCCGGCGAGTTCGGCGCTGTCGATAGTAGAAAAATAGGTTTTTTCCATCATTCACCCGCAAAGCGGGTGAAAAACCAACTTAACCCGCTTGTGAACGGTTGTCCACGGCTTTGTCTGACCACAACAGTCATAAATTTCAAACAACTATTAACATTCAGTGACTTGCTGGAAAGGGTGGGAACAATGCGGGGAAGATGGGTGGCAAGCCAGCGGATCATGCTGCAACAGGCGCCAAAAGCGGAAAAAAAATGGCCCACCGCCAGGGTGGGCCTTGGTGGCAGGCTGCGGATCAGTGATCCTGTTCCGGCTCCGCCAGCCAGATCTGCTGATCCGGATCCGTCTCTTCGCAGACCGAGATGCTGACCCCCATGTCCAGCAGCTCGTGCAGGGTGAGATTGTCCGCCAGGTTCATGGTGTCGCCGTTTTCATTGGTAAAGCGCATGGTGTCCGTCCTCTCCTTGGTGGGATCCCTCTCAGTCTAGTCAAAGGCGCTCACTTGCGATAACCAGCAACTACTGAGTGCACTCCCCTCCTCCAGCTCGCTCAGCCGATCGCACACCTCCTCCGGAAACAGGGTACGGGCCCACAGCCGGCGGGAGAGATCCGCCACGCTCTCCTGGGCACCGGCGGCGAGCCAGCCGGCCAGCTCCCCCGCCACATCGGGGTAGCAGATCTGGCCCGGGGCCGTCGCATCCAGCCAGGCCCGCACTGCGTTGGCATCGAGCGCATCCATCAGCCGCGCCAGCCCCATCAGTTCCAGGGTCTTGCTGTTGGTCAGCTGCTCGAACTGGCCTCCCAGCGGCTTGACCAGCAGCTTTTTGCCAAGGGAGAGCGCCTCCGAGGCGAGCTCGAAACCACCGTTGGTGATGACCCCGCGACAGCCGGCTAGCACCTGCTTGAACGCCTCACGGGCCTGTGGCTCGAAGCGGATGTTGCGCCACTGGCTGGCACTGCGAATGGCCGGATGAAAGCAGACGAAGCGTTGCTGGTTGAAGCGCGACAACAGGGCCGCGATCGCCTCGGTTTGCTCGAACGGCAGATAGACCAGGATCTGCTGGTTGTCGGGCCCATGGCTGATGGGGTCTATGATGGGCGGCAACAGGGGCTGGCCGAAGTGAAACCAGTGCAGCCCGAGCGACTGGCGCACCGGTGCGAAGTGACGCATCAGCTGGCGGTTGAAGCCGCTCTCTCCCCAGCGTGGAATGGGCCAGTCGAAGCTCGCCTGATGGCTGATGGTGAGGCTCGGCTTGCCCCAGCGGCGAGCGGCATGGGCGCTGATAGGCTCGAAATCGCTGATGACGAGGTCGTAGTCACGACAATCGAGCGCTCGCATGTCGCGCCAGAAGCGCAGGGGCGAGAGCCCCTTGAGGGTGCGCCAGTTCGAGATGGCCCCCTCATGGCTGACGAAGGTGATGCCGGGAAAGGTGCGGTAGTCGCCAAATTCGGCCATCTCGAAGTAGCCGTCCGCAGGACGGCCGCTGAACAGATAGTCCACCGCGAGACCATGGTCCCGCAAGGCCCGCGCCAGGGTTCGGCTGCGACTGATGTGGCCGTTGCCGGTCCCCTGCACACCGAACAGTATCTTCATCCCTGCCCCCACATGAGCGCCAGCAGGGCGCAGCCACCACCGAGCAGGGCGCCGGCCACCAGATCGCTCAGATAGTGAACCCCCAGCAGCAGACGGGACGCCCCCACCAGCGCGGCCCAGACGAACAGCAGCGGTGCCCAGAGCGGGAAGCTGGCCGCCAGCACGGTTGCCATCAGGAAGGCGGCGGCGGTGTGGCCCGAGGGCAGGCTGTAGCGGTCGGAGGGGGTGATGAAGACCGGCAGCCCCACCGGGCGCTGGCGTTTGAGGGCATTCTTGAGCAGCAGGTAGAGCGGCAGCTCGAGAGCGAATGCGAGCAGCGCCAGCTTCACCAGTTCGCGTTCGGCTTCCCCCTGCCACCAGAGCAGGGCCGCCAGCACGGCGTAGAGCGGGCCGTCACCGGTACGGGAGATGAGCCTGCTGATCCTGGCCTGTGGCCGGTTGTAGGCGTGGAGCAGGCAGATGCGGCACACCTGCAGGTCCCATTGCTGGATCTTGTTCATAACCCCTCCTTCCCTAGCGTCTCAGAGCAGACTAGGGCGGTGGGGTGACACTTGGTTGACGTTCAAATAACAAATTTATGAAAAAAGGGCCGAATGGCCCTTTTTGCTACCAGCGTGGCAAATGATCAGTTCAGGGTGCCGCGCAGGCCGTTTTCCATCAGGCGGCAGTTGTGATCCGCCAGGCGAGCCATGAAGTGCTCGTCCACGGTCAGGCCGAACACCTGCTCGTAGAGATCCTTCATCACGAAGGGCTGCCACATCATGCTGAGGAAGGAGATCTTCAGCATCTCGGGATCCAGGTTGTCACCCAGTTCACCGTTGTTCTTCATGGACTCCAGCAAGGCATCGAACTGGGGCAGCTGGCGTTCCAGCAGGCGGTTCAGCACAAAATCCCGACCCGGACTTTTCTCGGTCGATAATGCGCTGGAGATGGCGGAGGTCAGCTCGCTGTTGGGCGCCATCACCTGGTAGTAGGTGTTGAGCAGATCGTTGAGGCTGCGGTTGCCGGTCTCGTCGTGCCAGGCCTGGTCGAGCGGCTCGGCCACATCCCCCAGCACCGCCTTGTAGAGGCCCTCTTTGCTGCCGAAGTAGTAGTGGATCATGGCCAGATTGGAGCCAGCCAGCTCGGCGATCTCGCGGGTCGTCACCTTGCTGTAGGGGGTGTTCAGAAAACGCTCGCGAGCGGCACAGAGCAACTTGTCACGAATGTCAGAACGTCCGACCGGACGACCAGGTCTACGTTTTTCCATTTAATACCTCGGATAATTCAGCAGAAACTGACAAGTCGATCTGATTGTACAGATGATCGAGTACAGCAGGAATGACCAGATAATCGGGCAAGGGCCGAATATGGGACAAGTAAATTTGCACTCCTTTACAATCCGATTAAATAAACCAGCGAAATGAACCGGGTGCGTACGGTTGACACAGCATAAAAATCTCGATATTGGTAAAGCGTTATCGACTGCAAGGATTGATTCATCATGCGTATTGCCGCTCCGCTACTACTAATCTCCCTAATCGCGACCTCTCGCGCGGGATCCTTGTAGCCGGGCTCAGGCATAGCCGGAATTTACAAAAACCCGTGCACCCTGCACGGGTTTTTTTATGCCAACGCAGGATGCACGTCACCGAACTTAGGAAGAGGGAAGTCACATGTCAGATCGGGTCATCATATTCGACACCACCCTGCGCGATGGTGAGCAGGCCCTGGCGGCCAGCTTGACGGTCAAGGAGAAGCTGCAGATCGCCCAGGCACTGGAGCGGCTCGGTGTCGACGTCATGGAGGTGGGGTTCCCGGTCTCCTCCCCCGGCGACTTTCAATCGGTGCAGACCATTGCACGTCACATCAAGCAGAGCCGGGTCTGTGCCCTCGCCCGCGCCCTGCCCAAGGACATAGACGCCGCCGGCGAGGCCCTGCGGGTCGCCGACGCCTTTCGCATCCACACCTTTATCTCCACCTCCTCCATCCACGTCGAGAGCAAGCTGAAGAAGAGCTTCGAGGACGTGCTGGAGATGGGGGTCAGCGCCATCAAGCACGCCCGCCGCTATACCGACGACGTGGAGTTCTCCTGCGAGGATGCGGGCCGCACCCCGATAGACAACCTGTGCCGCATGGTGGAGGCCGCTATCAAGGCCGGCGCCCGCACCATCAATATTCCCGATACCGTGGGCTACACGGTGCCGAGCGAGTTCTCCGGCATCATCCAGACCCTGTTCAACCGGGTACCCAACATCGATCAGGCCATCATCTCGGTGCACTGCCACGACGATCTGGGGCTCTCGGTGGCCAACTCCATCGGCGCCGTGCAGATGGGGGCCCGCCAGATCGAGTGCACCATCAACGGCATCGGCGAACGGGCCGGCAACTGCTCGCTGGAAGAGGTGGCGATGATCCTCAAAACCCGCGCCGACCTGCTCGGGGTGCACACCAACATCCGCCACAGCGAAATTCATCGCACCAGCGCCCTGGTCAGCCAGCTCTGCAACATGCCGGTACAGCCCAACAAGGCCATCGTCGGGGCCAACGCCTTCTCCCACAGCTCCGGCATCCACCAGGATGGCGTGCTCAAGGCGAAAAACACCTATGAAATCATCACCCCGGAGAGCATCGGTCTCACCCAGAACAACCTCAACATGACCTCCCGCTCCGGCCGCCACGTCATCAAGCACCGGATGGAGTCCATGGGCTACGCCGAGAGCAGTTACGACCTCGACGATCTCTACGCCAAGTTCCTCACTCTGGCCGACAAGAAGGGGCAGGTGTTCGATTACGATCTGGAGGCGCTCGCCTTCTTCAGCCAGATCCACGAAGAGCCAGAGCACTTCAAGCTGGAGTACCTCGGCGTGCAGAGCGGCAGCTCGGTGATGGCCACCGCCTCGGTGAAATTGAAGGTGGGCCAGGAGATCGTCAGCGAAGCCGCCACCGGCAACGGCCCGGTGGATGCGGTCTACCAGTGCATCAACCGCATCACCGGCTACGAGATCAGCATCGACAAGTACGAACTCAAGGGCAAGGGGGAAGGCAAGAACGCCCTCGGCCAGGTCGACATAGTCGCACAGTACAAGGGCCGCAAATTCCATGGCATGGGCCTGGCCACCGACATCATAGAGTCTTCCGCCCAGGCGTTGATCCACGTGATCAACAGCATCTGGCGCGCCGATCAGGTGGCCGAACAGATGGAACGCAACGTCGCAAAAACAGACAAGATCAATACGGAGAGCGTGTGAGTATGAGCAGTTATCGGATCGCAGTATTGCCGGGTGACGGCATTGGCCCGGAAGTGATGGCCGAGGCCGTCAAGGTGCTGGAAAAGGTGCAGGCCAGGTTCGGCTTCACTCTCGACTACGAGCGCCATGACGTGGGCGGCATCGCCATCGACAACCACGGCACCCCGCTGCCCCAGAGCACCATAGCCGGCTGTGAAGCGGCCGACGCCGTGCTGTTCGGCTCGGTGGGCGGCCCCAAGTGGGAGCACCTGCCCCCCAACGATCAGCCGGAACGCGGCGCCCTGCTGCCCCTGCGCGCCCACTTCAAGCTGTTCTGCAACCTGCGTCCGGCCCGCATCTACACCGGCCTCGAGCAGTTCTCGCCGCTGCGGGCCGACATCTCGGATCGCGGTTTTGACATCGCCTGCGTGCGCGAGCTGACCGGCGGCATCTACTTCGGTCAGCCCAAGGGGCGTGAAGGGGAAGGCCCCACCGAGAAGGCATTCGACACCGAGGTGTACCACCGCTTCGAGATCGAGCGCATCGCCAAGATAGCGTTCGAATCGGCCCGGGTGCGCAAGGCCAAGGTCACCTCCATCGACAAGGCCAATGTGCTCGCCTCCTCCATTCTGTGGCGCGAGGTGGTGACACAAGTCGCCAAGTCCTATCCGGACGTGGCACTGAATCACATGTACATCGACAACGCCACCATGCAGCTCATCAAGGATCCGTCCCAGTTCGACGTGCTGCTCTGCTCCAACCTGTTCGGTGACATCCTCTCCGACGAGTGCGCCATGATCACCGGCTCCATGGGGCTGCTCCCCTCCGCTAGCCTGAACGAATTCGGTTTCGGGCTGTTCGAGCCGGCCGGAGGCTCGGCCCCGGACATCGCTGGCAAGGGGATCGCGAACCCCATCGCCCAGATCCTCTCCGCCGCCCTGATGCTGCGCTACAGCCTCGGCCAGGAAGCCGCCGCCCAGGCCATCGAGCAGGCCGTGGCCCAGACCTTGGCCGAAGGCTACTTCACCGCCGACCTGCATCAGGCGAGCGCCAAGCACCCGGTGCAGAGCACGGCCGAGATGGGCAGCCAGATCGCCGCGCGCATCTGACCCCACGGCATAGATAACAAGGAAACCGAGCAATGGCCAAGACCCTCTATCAGAAAGTATTCGACGCCCACGTGGTGCGGGAAGTAGAAGGGGAAACTCCCCTCATCTACATCGACCGTCACCTGGTGCATGAAGTGACCAGCCCGCAGGCATTCGACGGCCTGCGCGCCATGAACCGCCAACTGCGCCGCCCGGATCTGACCTGGGCCACCATGGATCACAACGTCTCCACCACCACCAAGGACATCGCCGCCTCCGGCGAGATGGCCCGCATCCAGATGGAAACGCTGGCCCATAACTGCAAGGAGTTCGGGGTTCGCCTCTACGATCTCAACCACAAATACCAGGGTATCGTCCACGTGATGGGCCCCGAGCTTGGCATCACCCTGCCCGGCACTACCATCGTCTGCGGTGACTCCCACACCGCCACCCACGGCGCCTTCGGCTCGCTCGCATTCGGCATCGGCACCTCCGAGGTGGAGCACGTGATGGCCACCCAGACCCTGAAACAGGGCCGCGCCAAGACCATGCGCATTTCGGTCAACGGCAAACTGGCGGAGGGGATCAGCGCCAAAGACGTGGTGCTCGCCATCATAGGCCGGGTCGGCCACGCTGGCGGTACCGGCTACGTGGTGGAGTTCGCTGGCGAGGCCATTGAAGGGCTCACCATGGAAGGGCGGATGACGGTGTGCAACATGGCCATCGAGCTTGGCGCCAAGGCCGGCATGATCGCCCCCGACCAGACCACCATCGACTACATTCGCGGTAAGGAGTTCGCCCCCAAAGGCGAGGCGCTGGAGCAGGCCATCGCCTACTGGCAGAGCCTCAAGAGCGACGTAGATGCCAAATTCGATGCCGAAGTGGTGCTGGACGCAGCCGACATCGCCCCTCAGGTGACCTGGGGCACCAACCCGGGTCAGGTGATCGCCGTCAATGAACCCATTCCGGCGCCGGAATCCTTCAGCGATCTGATGGAGCAGCAATCCGCCCGCAAGGCCCTCGCCTACATGGATCTGCAGCCGGGTCAGAAGCTCTCCGACGTCGCCATCGACAAGGTGTTTATCGGTTCCTGCACCAACAGCCGCATCGAGGATCTGCGCGCTGCCGCCGCCATCGCCCGCGGCCGCAAGGTCGCCGCCGGCGTGCAGGCGCTGGTGGTGCCGGGCTCCGAACAGGTGAAGGCTCAGGCCGAGGCCGAGGGGCTCGACAAGATCTTCATCGAAGCCGGCTTTGAGTGGCGTCTGCCCGGCTGCTCCATGTGTCTGGCCATGAACAACGACCGGCTGCAACCGGGGGAACGCTGCGCCTCCACCAGCAACCGCAACTTCGAGGGGCGTCAGGGCCGCGCCGGCCGCACCCACCTGGTCAGCCCGGCCATGGCCGCCGCCGCCGCCGTCACCGGCCGCTTCGCCGACATTCGCGCACTGTAAGAGGAAACAGCGATGACAGGATTCAAACAGCATAAAGGGATCGTCGTTCCCCTCGACAGTGCCAACGTCGACACCGACGCCATCATTCCCAAGCAGTTCCTGCAGAAGGTCAACCGCATCGGTTTTGGCAAGCACCTGTTCCACGACTGGCGCTTCCTGGACGATGCGGGGGAGCAGCCCAACCCCGAGTTCGTGCTCAACCAACCGCAGTTCGCCGGCGCCAGCATCCTGCTGGCCCGCGAGAACTTCGGCTGTGGTTCGAGTCGCGAGCACGCCCCCTGGGCGCTGGCGGACTACGGCTTCAAGACCATCATTGCCCCGAGCTTTGCCGACATTTTTTACGGCAACGCCATCAACAACGGCATGGTGCCGGTGCGCCTGAAGGAGGAGGAGGTCGATGCCCTGTTCCAGCTGGTCGCAGCCCAGCCGGGCATCGAGATTGAAGTGGACCTGGAAGCCAATCAAGTGCGGGCAGGTAGCCTCACGTTCGGCTTCGAGATCGATGAGTTCCGTCGCTACTGCCTGCTCAACGGGCTGGATGCCATCGGCCTGACCCTGCAGCACGAGGCCGCCATCAGCGCCTTCGAGGCGAAACAGCCGAGCTGGATTTAAGCAGCCAGTTGCAAAAAACGAGTAGAATCAACAGGGAGCCTTGGCTCCCTGTTTTATTGTCAGGCCCAGGTGCACGCCATGGCCCGCCACTTCTGCATACCCGACGAGACACCTGGATGAAGATGACACTCGCCCTCCCCCTGCTCTGCGGCCTCTGGCTGGCGCTGCCGGTCTGCGCCGGGCAGACCTATTTCAACAGCAGTGGCGGTCAGCTCAACGTCGGCTGGCAGGACAAGGACGGCAAGGTGCAGCAACTCACCTATCGGCTGGAGGCAGGCAAGCTGCCGCCGCTCATCGCCTATCGGTCGGCCCGCATGCAGGAGGACGTGCTGCAGAGCCTGCTGCAGCAGGGAGTGGCCGAGTTCCCCGCCGTGCAGTTCTCCCTCTCCCGCCCCGAGATGGAGCTCAGGCTCAAGGGCCGTCAGCCCGAACAGGTCGCCAAAGCCATGAGCTGGCTCACCCAGCAGCGCGACAAGCAGGAGGCTGCGTGGCTCAAGCTGCACTATTTTCAGCCGTTCACCGCCCCCGACGGTGCCGCCGCCATCAAGCAGGATCACGTGCGTATTGCGCTGGAGAGCCGCAGCGAACTGGCACCGCTGGCCGAACAGCTCAAGCAGCAGGGCAGCACGGAAACCGAGGCGCGCCAGAAGACCACGGCCCAGATACTCGACTTCGTGCAGGCCATCCCCTATCAACTGCTCGACAGCCAGTCGGGCCGCCAGGGCAAGGGCTTTCTCAGCCCGCGTCAGGTACTGGAGCAAAATCAGGGCGACTGTGACAGCAAGGTGACCCTGATGGCCGCCATGCTGGCCCAGCTCTTTCCCGAATTGAAACAGGCCATGGTGTTCGTACCGGGTCACGCCCTGCTGGGAGTGGCGCTGCCGGCCAAGCCGGGCGAGGCCACCTTGAGCTGGGAAGGGGAAACCTACCTGTTGATGGAACCCACCGGCCCGGCCCAGCTGGCAATGGGTCAACTGGCGCCGACCAGCAAGACCTTCATCGACAGCAAGCAGCTCAGCGTGCAGCCGGTTCGCGCCGACAAATAGGTGGGGGACGTCATGAAAACGAGGGGGAATACGCCAAAATGAAAGCGACCAGCGCAGGGCTGGTCGATGGAGGCAAGGAGGTGGATGGCTCAGGCGAGGGACTGGAACTCGATGGCCAGCAAGAGCCCGTCCTCCTCCTCCAGCACCCTGATGATGCGGGCCTGCGCCTCGAAGGGGGGCAACAGGTTGTTGTTGGTGGCCAGGCTCACCCGGATGGGTTGGGTCGTATCGAGCTGGTGCTCCGGCACCGAGATGCCCATGCCGTTGGCGCTGAGATCCCGGCAGACCCCCTCCAGCACCTGCTGCTGCTGGAAGATGGTGACGGGAGCATTGATTATCATGCGCTGGAAGGCGCGTCTTTCCTTGGTGCTGGTGATCACGCAAACATCCTCTGTTGAGCTGATCCGTCTCGCTGGCCCGCAGAAACAATTGTGCTGGCCTCCCCCCAAGAACGTTAATACAATGCGGTGCGTTTCTCAAACGGGGTGCGGTCTACCGCTGAGATTATACCCGTGAACCTGATCCAGATAATGCTGGCGGAGGAATTTGAGGCATGGCGCTCATTTTATGCGCCCTCATCCGCTGGCACCTCATTGCTAAAGGGAGTGCCACCCATGAAAACCCTGCTGCTGGTCGCCACCGGCCTGCTCTCCGCTCAGGCCTTCGCGGCGGATACCCTCACCGTCTACACCTACAGCTCCTTCACCGCCGAGTGGGGCCCGGGTCCCAAGATCAAACAGGCCTTCGAGAAGGAGTGCGGCTGCACCCTCAATCTGGTGCCGCTCGAAGATGGCGTGGCCATCCTCAACCGGTTGCGACTGGAGGGCAAACACAGCAAGGCCGACCTGGTGCTGGGGCTGGACGATGCCCTCGTCAGTGAAGCCAAGCAGAGCGGCCTGTTCGCCCCTCACGTCACCAAGCTGGATGGCCTCAAGGTGCCCGGCGGCTGGCAGGATGACACCTTCGTCCCCTACGACTACGGCTACTTCGCCTTCGTCTACGACAAGGAGAAGCTCAAGCAGCCCCCCAAGAGCCTGAAAGAACTGGTAGCGCGGCCCGACCTCAAGGTCATCTATCAGGATCCCCGCACCTCCACCCCAGGCCAGGGGCTGATGCTGTGGATGAAGTCGGTCTACGGTGACCAGGCTCCCGCCGCCTGGGCGCAACTGGCCAAAAAGACGGTCACCGTCACCAAGGGGTGGTCAGAGGCCTACGGCATGTTCCTCGATGGCGAGGCGGACATGGTGCTCTCCTACACCAGCTCACCCGCCTATCACCTGATTGCCGAGCACAAGTCCCAGTATCAGGCCGCGGCGTTTGAAGAGGGGCACTACCGTCAGGTGGAAGTGGCCGCCAAGCTCAAAAATGCCAAGCAGGGCAAGCTGGCGGATCAGTTCCTGCAGTTCATGATAAGCCCCGCCTTCCAGAACGAGATGGCGACCGGCAACTGGATGTATCCGGTGATCGACACGCAACTGCCCAAGGGCTTCGAGCAGATGATCACCGTAGCTAAGCCGCTCACCTTCAGCTCTGACGAGGTAGCCGCCAATCGCAAGGGCTGGATCCGCGAGTGGCTGCAAGCCGTTACCCAGTGAGTCGTCTCTTCGTGAAACCAGAGACGCGTCTGCTCTGGTGGCTGCCGGGCAGTGCCGCCACCGTCCTGATCCTGCTGTTGTCGCTGGGGCCGCTGGCGGCCCTGTTGTGGCAGGCCGGGGGGCTAGCCCCTCGCACCCTGCTGGCCGATCCCTACCTGCGCCACGTGCTGGGCTTCAGCCTCTGGCAGGCGCTGCTCTCCACCCTGCTGAGCCTGGGACTGGCCATTCCGGTGGCCCGCGCCCTGGCGCGGCGCCGCTTTCCGGGGCGCACCCTGCTCATCAAGCTGTTCGGCCTCTCGCTGGTACTGCCGGTCATCATCGCCGTCTTCGGCATCGTCGCGGTGCATGGCAAGCAGGGCTGGTTGCCGCAACTGCTGCACGGGTTCGGGCTCGCTCCCGGCAACTACCTCTACGGCCTGTTCGGCATCCTGCTGGCCCACGTCTTCTTTAACATGCCGCTGGCCGCGCGTCTCTTGCTGCAGAGCCTGGAGAGCATCCCCGAATCCTCCTGGCGCCTCGCCAGCCAGCTCGGCATGCGCTCCTCCCATATCTTCCAGCTGCTGGAGTGGCCGCTGATCCGGGCCCAGCTGCCAGGGCTGGCCAGCCTCATCTTCATGCTCTGCTTCACCAGCTTCGCCACCGTGCTGGCGCTGGGGGGCGGCCCCAAGTCCACCACCCTGGAGGTGGCCGTCTATCAGGCGCTGCGCTTTGACTTCGATCTCGCCACCGCCGGCGGACTGGCGCTGGTCCAGCTCATCCTGACCGCCGCCCTGCTGATGCTGCAGCACAAGCTGCAGAGCAGCCCGGCCAGCCGGATCACCTCTCATCGCCCCTGTCTGCGACCGGACCGTCATCAGCCGGGCAGCGCCCTGGTGGACGCCCTCGCCCTTGCCATCGGGCTGGCGGTATTCCTGCCCCCCTTGCTGGCCATCGTGGTGGCCGGCCTCAATCCAGGCCTGCCGGATGCCCTGACCTCAGGCAAGCTGTGGCTGGCCAGCGGCCAGTCGCTGCTGATTGCGCTGGCGGCGGGCAGCCTGGCCACCCTGCTCGGCAGCGCCCTGCTGCTCACCAGCCGCCATCTGCGGGTTCGGGAGCACAAGCGGCGGGCCGCCGCCCTGTGGGAGACCAGTGGCTCGGTGATCCTGATGATCCCGGCGGTGGTGCTCTCCACCGGCCTCTTCATCCTGTGCATGCCGTTTGCCGATGTCTTTGCCCTCGGCCCCTGGCTGGTGGTGCTGGTCAACGCCCTGATGGCGCTGCCCTATGTGCTGCGTACCCTCTCCGCCCCCATGCAGCTGGTGGTTCGTCAGTATGACAGGCTGGCCGACAGCCTGGGGGTACACGGCCTGCATCGCCTGCGACTGGTTGAGTGGCCCCTGCTGCGCCGCCCGCTGGGCCAGGCAGCGGCGCTGGCCATGATCTTGTCGCTCGGGGATCTCGGCGCCATCGCCATGTTCGGCAGCCAGGAGCTCACCACCCTGCCCTGGCTGCTCTATCAGCAGCTCGGCAGCTACCGGCTGACCGAGGCGGCCGCCACCGCCCTGCTGCTGCTCACCCTCTGCTTCTCTCTGTTCTGGCTGGTAGAGCGGGGGCTTGGAGGAAAGCATGCCGACCATTGAGAGACAAAAGACCCGGCGCTACCGTCTCGGCGGCTGTGCTGGCCGCTCAAACGCCCCCCTTGAGAGGAAAACATGCTGCACATTGATACGCTGGTGACCAGCTACCCGGACTGGCGCGTCAGCTTCAGCGCCACCCTGCCCAAGGGGGAGATCACCGCGCTGATAGGCCCGAGCGGGGCAGGCAAGTCGACCCTGCTCGGCATGATCGCCGGTTTCGTGCCGATAGAATCAGGCACCCTCAGCTTCGATGGTGAAGATCTGCTGCCGCTGGGCCCAGCCGCACGGCCCGTGACTACCCTGTTTCAGGATCACAACCTGTTCCTGCACCTGTCGGTATTCGACAATATCGCCATCGGCTTGCACCCCGGCCTGCGCCTGAACGCCGCTCAGCGGGCTCAGGTGAAGGATGCCGCGAACCGGGTCGGCCTCGGCGAGATGCTCACGCGCCTGCCGGAACAGCTCTCCGGTGGCCAGCAGCAACGGGTCGGGCTGGCCCGCGCCCTGGTACGGGGCAAGCCGCTGCTGCTGCTGGATGAGCCCTTCTCGGCGCTCGATCCGGCCCTGCGCCGGGAGATGCTGGCAGAGGTGGCCCGGCTCGCCTGCGAGCAGGGCATTACCGTGCTGATGGTCTCTCACAACCCGGAAGATGCCCAGCTCATCGCCGATCAGGTATTGTTCATCGACGAGGGGCGCATCGCCCTGCAAGGCAAACCCGACATACTGCAAAACAGCGATCACCCCGGACTGCTGCGCTACCTTGGCCGCACAAAGGAGCTGTGACCGGCAGCGGGATCAAAAAAGGGAAGCCGGTCGGCTTCCCCTTTCCATATGAGGATGGATAGTCAGATCAGAGATTTTCCTCGGCGAAGGAGGCGAGCTTGCTGCGCACCACCCCGTTCAGGAAAATGTTGGCACTGCCGTCGAAGTCCTTGAAACGCTCGACTATGTAGGTCAGACCCGAGGTCACCGGGCTCAGGTAGTTGGAGTCGATCTGGGCCAGGTTGCCGGAGCAGACAATCTTGGTGCCCTCGCCGCAGCGGGTGATGATGGTCTTGATCTGGGACGCGGTCAGGTTCTGGCACTCATCCAGCAGCACGAAGGTGTTCTGGATGCTGCGCCCGCGCATGAAGTTGACCGATTTGAACTGGATGTTGGCCTTCTCCATGATGTAGCTCAGCGACCCGCTCATGTTCTCGTCCTGCTTGTGCAGCACCTCCAGGGTGTCGGTGACCGCAGCCAGCCAAGGCATCATCTTCTCTTCTTCGGTGCCGGGCAGGAAGCCGATGCTCTCGGCAATTTCCGGAGTATTACGGGTTACGATGACTTTCTCGTAGATCCCCTTCTCGATCACCAGCTCCAGGGCGGCGGCCATGGCCAGCAGTGTCTTGCCGCAGCCCGCCGGGCCGGTCAGGATCACCAGATCGATGTGCGGGTCGAGCAGCGCATCGAGCGCCATGCCCTGATAGACGTTCTTCGGATGAACCCCCCACGCCTTGCGGGACATCAACCGCTCGCGCCCCAGATCCTTGATGCGGATCTTCTGGTTGTCGTGGCTGAGCACCCGGGCGGCGAAGAAGTTCTCTTCATCGATCAGGTACTGGTTGACGTGCACTCCCTCCAGCAGCTTGGCATCGATGACGTGGACGGTATCGCGGCCATGGGTCTCGCTGTCACACTCGCCGACCCGCTCCCAGAAGCTGCCGGGCACCGTCTGGAAGCCCTTGGCGAGCAGCCGGATGTCATCGATCAGCTGGTCGCTGCGATAATCCTCGACGTGGGCAAGCCCGGCACCTTTGGCCTTGAGCCGCATGTTGATGTCTTTGGTGACCAACACCACCTGCCGCTTCAATTCGTGCTTTTGCAGGTAGAGGGCCGCGTTGATGATGCGGTTGTCGGCCTCCTTGTCGGTGAACACCTCGGCATCCTGGGGCAGATGGTGGTCACTGAAGATGGAGATGTGACCGCTCGCCTCACCAGCCAGCGCCACCCCCTGCACTATCTGCTCGGGTGTCGCGTCGCGGAACACGTCCTCCAGCGCCCGGATGGCGATGCGCGCATCACGGCTGACATCCTTGTGGCGATCCTTGATGTTGTCTAGCTCTTCCAGCACCGTCATGGGGATGAGCACGTCGTGCTCTTTGAAGGAGTAGATGGCGAGGGGTTCGTGAAGCAGAACGTTGGTATCCAGGATAAACAGCTTTCGGTCCGTATTGTCCATAAGCATCCTCCTTGGCACTGAAGGTGCCACGTGTGTGAATCTCAGATGTCATTGAAACCACACGGCCGTGACAGTTTTATTACCTCCAACGCTACGCCCGATTTTACCATCACGCAACAAATCACTTGGGCACCCCGCGTGTTTGCGCAGAAAAACAGCAGCTGGCCTTTACTGGCCCTCAAGGGTTCAACTGCACTTGGAGTCGCCGCAGTTGAGGCAGGTCATGCAGCCATCTTTCTGCACCAGCGCCTTGCTGTGGCACTTGTAGCAGAGCGCCGCACCGGGGGGAAAACCGCCCCCCGCCTGCTGCTCGTCAGCTTCTTGCGCGGCTTGGATCTCCGCTTGCTTGCCGGCCAGAAACGCCTGCTGGTGCTTATCCAGCCCGGCCACCTTGAGCATGCCAATCTCGGTAAGGTGGGTCTCGATCACGTTGCCAATTTCGGCGATAAGGGACGGTACGTACTTGCCCTTGTTCCAGTAGCCACCCTTGGGATCGAACACGGAGCGCAGCTCCTCCACCAGAAAGGTGACATCACCCCCCTTGCGAAACACCGCCGAGATGATGCGGGTCAGCGCCACTATCCACTGGTAATGTTCCAGGCTCTTGGAGTTGATGAAGATCTCGAATGGCCGGCGGGTCTCGTGCACCGTCCCCTCATTGAGCACTATGTCGTTGATGGTGATGAACAGCGAATGTTCGGAGACATGCTCCGGTGTCTTCAGTTTGTAGGTGGTGCCCATCAGCCGCTCCGGCCGCAGCACTGTCTCGTGCATCTGTACCACGGCATCCTGCTGGGCCGGCTCTGCTTGCGGCTCATCCCGGGTTTTCACCTGGTAAGCGACGATTTTCCCGTCGATCTTCTTGATCATGAACTCGTCCTCAAAATTTGCCGTAATAGCCTTCTTTCAAGGCGTCGTAGAGGTTGGCGGCGGTATGCAGCTCGCCATCGTATTCGATCTCCTCATTCCCTTTCGCCGTGACGACCGAGCCATCCTCCAGGGTGAACTCGTACAGAGCTTTCTCCAGATCCTGCTCCTTCACCAGCACCCCCTGGAAGGCTGCCGGATTGAATCGGAAGGTGGTGCAGCCCTTGAGCCCCGAATCCGAGGCGTAGAGGTAGATGTCCTTGAACTGTTCGAACGGAAAGTCGGTCGGCACGTTGGCGGTCTTGGAGATGGATGAGTCGATCCAGAGCTGGGCTGCCGCCTGAATGTCCACATGCTGCGCCGGCGTGATGTCGTCGGCGGTGATGAAGTAGTCCGGCAGCCGGGTCGCCTCATCCTCGGCATAGGGCATGGCCGCCGGATTCACCAGCTCGCGGTAGGCGAGCAACTCGTAGGAGTAGACATCCACGCTCTCCTTGCTCTTCTTGCCCGGCTTGATGACGTTGCGGCTGTAGTGGTGGGCAAAGCTCGGTTCGATACCGTTGCTGGCGTTGTTGGCGAGCGAGAGCGAGATAGTGCCAGTCGGCGCTATGCTGCTGTGGTGGGTGAAACGCCCCCCCACTTCGGCCAGCTCGGCAACCAGGGCGGGATCCACCTCGGCTACCTGCTGCATATAGCGGCTGTAGCGCGCGTGCAGCACCTTGCCCTTTACCTTGTCGCCCGGCTTGATGCCATCCGCCGCCATCTCGGGGCGCAGTCGCAGCAGCTTGCCGGTCACTTCGAACTCCTGCTCCATGATGGGTGCCGGGCCCTTCTCCTTCGCCAAGGCCAGGGACTCGCGCCAGCCGGTCATGGCCAGCTCCTGGGATACCTGTTCGGTAAAAGCGACTGCGGCAGCAGAGCCATATTTTATCCGCAGCATGGTGAGGGCCGAGCCGAGGCCAAGGAAGCCCATGCCATGCCGGCGTTTGCTGATGATCTCCTCGCGCTGCTTGGCCAGCGGCAGCTGGTTGATCGCCACCACGTTGTCCAGCATGCGGGTGAAAATGGCCACCACTTTGCGAAAGGCGGGCCAGTCAAAGGCGGCCTGTTCGGTGAAAGGGTCGCGCACGAAGCGGGTCAGGTTGACGGATCCCAACAGGCAGGCCCCATAGGGAGGCAGCGGTTGCTCGCCACAGGGGTTGGTGGCCCGGATCTCCTCGCAGAACCAGTTGTTGTTCATCTCGTTGACCTTGTCGATCAGGATGAAACCGGGCTCCGCGTAGTCGTAGGTGGAAGTCATGATGACGTTCCACAGCCTGCGGGCCGACAGCGTCTTGTAGACCTTGCAGGCGACCTGTCCCAAGGCGTTGACGACAACCCCCTCCTTGTTGGGCCAGTCGGCCCAGACCACCTGGGCGGGATCATCCAGCGCAATGCCATCCTGCCCCACCTCCCTGGCGGTGTAGGGGAAAATAAGCTGCCAGGAGGCATCCTCTTTCACCGCCTTGACGAACTCTTCGGTGATGAGCAGGGAGAGGTTGAACTGGCGCAGGCGGCCATCCTCCCGCTTGGCCTGAATAAACTCGATCACGTCGGGGTGACGGATGTCCATGGTGCCCATCTGGGCGCCACGACGCCCTCCCGCCGACGAGATGGTGAAACACATCTTGTCGTAGATGTCCATGAAGGAGAGCGGGCCAGAAGTATGGGCCCCGGCGCCGGAGACGAAAGCCCCGCGCGGGCGCAGGGTCGAGAAGTCATAGCCGATGCCGCAACCGGCCTTCAGGGTCAGCCCCGCCTCGTACACTTTGCCGAGGATATCGTCCATTGAATCCTCGATGGTGCCGGACACGGTGCAGTTGATGGTGGAGGTAGCAGGCTTGTGCTCGAATGCGCCGGCATTGGAAATGATGCGACCAGCAGGAATGGCACCGTTGCGCAGGGCCCACAGGAAGGGCTCATACCAGGCATCAGAGTCATGCTCTTGCGCGGCGAGAGCACGGGCAACCCGCTGGTAAGTGTCATCGATGGCACCATCGATGGGAGTGCCGTCCTTGCTCTTGAGCCGGTACTTGCTGTCCCAGATCTCGAGGGAAGTCTCCTGCAGAGGGATCTGACGAAAGCCGCTTTCGCTCTCTCGCACCGGATGTGATTTAGCCATGTTCAATCAACCTCCTGGATATGCCGCGACCTCATGACAGTAACAGCCATTACTATATATAGCCAACATAGAAGATAAAATCACAATATATAGTAATCATTTGCGCTTTCTGGTCATGCCTGCCACAAGAAAATGCCCCGGCCAGCAGGGTACTGGTCCGGGGCATTACATCGCGTCATTGCTCGGGAAGCTCGCCTCCCGTCGCAGATCAGGGCTTCTTGACGTATACGGTCGGGGTGTCACCAGCCATATTCAGATAGAACTCATAGACACCATCCACATCCGGTGAGAACTTCATGTCCTCATACTTGGAGCAGGGATTGACCGGTACGGCTTCGCCACCCAGCACGGCAACACCATCGCTTGGGCTCTTGTAGCCAAAGTTGGTGCCGCAGCTCCAGCCGGAGTCGGCAAACTTGAACTTGTAAGGAGCCCACTCTTTCTTGAGCGTTCCCTTGGCCATATAGAGCTTGTCGGCCACCTTGACCACCTTGCTCGCATCGGTTGCCATCCAGTCATTCATCTCCCCGCGCAGGTAGATGGACTTGCCACCGAAATCGCTGTTGTCCGCCGCCTGCTCTGCACCACCATTGGATGCGCAACCGCCTAATACCAGGGTTCCCGCCGCCAGCATCATCGTTACTGTTCTTTTGAACATGTGTCCATTCCTCAGATTATTGTGATTCCTTGGCCCATCGAACGTGGGCTGACGAATTAAAGCAGAGCGGGCATCGCAAGAAAGGTAGAGGCATCACATTCCGTGCTTTTTCTGCTCAACAATTGAATTGATGGACAAATATCAGCCCCGTAATGGGCAAACCGCACAAGAAGCAATGTGAGTAAGGTGGTTGCAGATCGAACAGCTGAACTGCACTTAGGGGAGAAACGGCTGAATGTCAGGCAATAAAAAAAGCCCGCTCAGATGAGCGGGCTTCTTCAATTGGGTGCCTGGCAGTGTCCTACTCTCGCATGGCGAATGCCACACTACCATCGGCGCTACAGCGTTTCACTTCTGAGTTCGGCATGGGGTCAG
>NZ_JBGLRF010000005.1:0-305494 GCF_041403085.1 Aeromonas sp. S8(2024)
CGACCCATCTAAATCATTTTTTTACAAACTTGGTGGTCGTTACTGGGATCGAACCAGTGACCCCCTCCTTGTAAGGGAGGTGCTCTCCCAGCTGAGCTAAACGACCTGGGATTCTGAAATGATGGTGGGTCGTGCTGGATTCGAACCAGCGACCAATTGATTAAAAGTCAACTGCTCTACCGACTGAGCTAACGACCCATCTAAATCATTTTTTTACAAACTTGGTGGTCGTTACTGGGATCGAACCAGTGACCCCCTCCTTGTAAGGGAGGTGCTCTCCCAGCTGAGCTAAACGACCTGGGAATTCATCTGGGCAAATTGGTGGGTCGTGTAGGGATCGAACCTACGACCAATTGATTAAGAGTCAACTGCTCTACCGACTGAGCTAACGACCCACACCTGACTTGCCTCTTTCACTGCCCGCCTTGGCAGACAGCTTAAAACTGGTGGTCGTTACTGGGATCGAACCAGTGACCCCCTCCTTGTAAGGGAGGTGCTCTCCCAGCTGAGCTAAACGACCTGGGAATTCTGTCTCCACCTGGTGGAGAAATGGTGGGTCGTGCTGGATTCGAACCAGCGACCAATTGATTAAAAGTCAACTGCTCTACCGACTGAGCTAACGACCCTCACCACGACCAGGACCAACTGCAATGCTGCACCGGCTCTGACGGCGGCCTATATTACGGATTTATCATCCTGGCGCAACAGAAAAATCTTAAATTCCATCTGTTTGTTCACTGCGCATACAAAGCGAGGCTGTATTTACAAGACTGTTACGAAAACAGTGACATGCGGCAAAGTTATAGCTTGCTCAAACTCTGTTTGGCCAGCTGGGCCGGCGAGGTGTTGGGATAGCCCTTGATCACCTGCTCATAGAAGTTCTTGGCTTCCGCCTTCTTGCCATCCAGTTGTGCCAGCATACCCAGCTTCAACAGGGCGTCGGCTCGCTTGGGCGACTTGCTGAACTTGGTGGCCACCGTGGTGAACTGGGCGGCAGCGCCGGTCCGATCCCCCTTGTTGAACAGCAACTGGCCCAGCCAGTAATGGGCGTTGGGAACATAGCTGGAGCTCGGGAACTGCTTGATGAACCCTTCGAAGGCCGGAATCGCCTTGTCGTAGTTCTTCTCCTTGAGCACCATGTTCACGGCCGCATCATAGGCCTGATTCTCGTTCTGGTTGGTGGAGTAGTTGGCCGCGGCGGCCGGCGTCGCGCTCGCAGCGGCGGCTGCCGGGGCTGCTGATGTAGCGGCAGGCTGGCTGTTGGCCACCTTGTCGAGCTCCTGATAGAGCTGGCGCTGACGCTCCTGCGACTGTTCCATCTGGTAGGTCTGCTGCTCCAGCTGGCCACGCAGCTCGGAGACCTCTCCTTGCAGGGCATCCACCTGTTGCTGCAAATCTGCCTGCAGGCGCAGACGGGCGTTGAGCGTGCGCTCCAGCAGGGCAACCCTGTCTTCCAGGCTGCCGGTGGGCACGATGGCGCCGTTGTTGCCGCTTAGGACAACCCCGCCACCCGAGTCACCGCTCAGATCGCTCACCGGTGCCGCCGCTTGCGCATTCAGAGCAACCAATACGGCCAGCGCAACAGCAGCTTGCTTGTACACAGATTTCATTCGGATCAAACCTTAGCGTTTAGTGCAAATAAAACGGCCAGCGCCATCGTCGCTCGCTTATACAGATTTCATTCGGATCAAACCTTGGCGTTTAGTGCAAATAAAACGGCCATCGAAATGGCCGCTTGCATATAAACGAACTTCGTTCGATTCAAACCTTAGTAAACCAGGACCGCACGGCGGTTCTTGGCAAAGGCATCCTCGGTGTGAGACATATCCAGCGGCTTCTCTTCGCCATAGCTGACGATGGAGAGCTGCTCAGCCTGCACACCCAGGGTTTGCAGATACTTGGCAACAGCCTTGGCACGACGCTCGCCCAGCGCGATGTTGTACTCCGGAGTACCGCGCTCGTCGGCGTGGCCTTCGATCAGTACTTTGACGCTCGGGCGCTCACGCAGGTAGCTGGCGTGGGCATCCAGCAGGTCGGCGTATTGACCCTGGATGTCGTAACCGTCGAACGGGAAGTAGATCACGTTGTCACGCTGCAGCGCTTCGAACTTCTGACGCATCTGCTCTTCCGGGGACAACATGCCATTCGCGCCACCGGTTTGTACACCGCCCATGCCGTCGGTCATGCCTGATTCGGCGCCAGCGGCATCGGAATCAGAAGAGGAGCTACAAGCGGCCAGGGTGAACAGTGGCAGTGCGATGGCCAAACCCTTGAGCAGTTTATTGAGTTGCATGCTATTTCCTTAAACCTTTATAACAAAACAAAAAACAATTGGATTTTTATCAATTCAAGAAGGGCGACCAAGCTGGTGCACGAATTTCACCGCTACTGGTCGGAAGCACAGCCTTGAAGCGACCATCAGTCGACACCAATGCGAGACTCTTACGACCCTGATAGATGGTGGCATAAATGATCATGCTGCCATTGGGAGCCACACTTGGCGACTCATCCAGCGCGCTCTGGGTAAGGACCAGCAGGGCATTGTTTTCCATATCCTGACGGGCGATACGGTATTGCCCCTGAACCCGGGTCACCATCACCATGATTTTGCCATCAGGAGTAATGGACGCACCCTGGTTGGATTCACCTTCCCAGGTCATCCGGCGAGTCATGCCAGTCGCCAAATTTACGCTATAAATCTGGGGTTTGCCACCACGTTCAGAGGTGAACAGCAAATTTTGACCGTCCGGCATCCAGGAGGGTTCGGTGTCGATTACCCGGCTGGTTGTGACGCGGGTCAGCTGCTTGCTAGCAACATCAACGACATAGAGGTTCGGTGACCCGTCCTTGGAGAGAACGATAGCCAGACGACGACCATCCGGAGACCACTCCGGCGCCCCGTTGATGCCGCGGAAGCTGGTGATCAGGCTGCGCTGCTGGGTGTAGATGTCCTGCACGTAGATCTCGGATTTCTGGTTCTCGAAGCTCACGTAGGCCAGCTTGCTGCCGTCCGGCGACCAAGCCGGGGACATCAGCGGCTCGCGGGAACGCAGCAGGGTCTTCTCGTTGTAACCGTCGTAGTCGGAGATCCGCAGCTGATACGGGAACTGGGTACCCTGCTGCACGGAGACATAGGCCAGACGGGTCAGGAAGGCCCCACGCTCGCCGGTCAGACGCTCATAGACGATGTCGGAGATGCGGTGGGCAAACTGGCGCATCTGGGCACCCGGGATGGTCGCCATCCGGCTGTCCAGGATGTAGCCGTTGCTCTCGCCACCCTGGGTCTTGGCCAGCTGGCCCTTGAGCACGTCGACCAGCTCGAAGTTGATCTTGTAGGTACCGTCGCCGACGGCGGCGATGGAACCGACCACCACGGCTTCGACGCCTTGGGAGGCCCAGGGTGCGAAGTTGATTTCACCGCTGGAGCTCGGGGTCTGCGGCATCTGGCCACGAGCCAGCGGTCTGAACTTGCCGCTGCGCATCAGGTCGTTGGAGACCACTTCAGCGATGTCCTGCGGCAGCTGGCCATTGCCTTCCCACTTGAAGGGGGCGACGGCGATCGGTCGTGCACTGTCGATACCGCCGGTGATGACGATGTCCAAGGCCGCCTGGGCGCTCTGACCCAGCAACAAACAGCCAACCAAAGCAAAAAACACTTTTCTTATCATGGCTTAAACACTCGGTTCCAAAATAATGAGAGATTAACTTCCTTTTTCGGCAAGACGCTGCCAACCACCTTACTCGATCCCCTCGCCATCAGTGCTAGATGTTAGGTTCCAGCTTGAGGTTGAACTCCTTCAACATCTCGAATGCCGCAGGATCCTTGGGTACCGGCAACTGATTGGCCTTCAGTACGGCTGCTTTGCCGGAACGACATACCGCCGGGTCACCCTGGCCGTTATCTACCGAGATGACAAAGCCAGTGCTCGCAAGACGTACGCCGATAGTACATGTTTTGCCCCGCATGGTGGGATCCAAAATCATATATCGCTCAACAGTCGCCTTGATAAGCGCCGCATATTTGTCGACTTCACCCTTGGCCGCCGCCGATGCTGCCTGACTGCGGGCATTGGCCTCAGCCGCCAGCTGCTGCTGCATCATGTCTTCCATCTCTTTTTGCAGCTTGGCCTCCTCGGCCGCTTTGCGCTTGCGTTCAGCCGCGATCTTGGCCTGCTTGTCGGCCTCTGCCTTGGCTTTCTTCTCTGCGTCAGCTTTTGCCTTCTTGGCCGCCTCTTCCTTGGCTTTCTTCTCGGCTTCAGCCTTGGCCTTCTGCTCGGCCTCCGCCTTGGCTTTCTTGTCCGCTTCTGCCTTCGCTTTTTTCTCGGCTTCGGCTTTGGCTTTCTTCTCGGCTTCCGCTTTCTTGGCCTTGGCCTCCTCAGCCTTGGCCTTCTCTTCGGCCTCTTTCTTCTCTTGTTCCTTTTTCTTCTTCAGCGCCAGCGCCTTGCTCTCTTCTTCCGCGGCCTTGCGCTCGGCCTCCGCCTTCTTGGCCTTCTGCTCTTCGAGCTTGCGGGCTTCCTCGGCCTTCTGGGCCTTCTCTTCCGCCTGCTTCTGCTCGGCCTGCTTCTTCTGCTTCTCTACTTCGGCCTTGCGGGTGGCCTCCTCGGCCTCCTTGCGCTTGGCCTCTGCAATCCGCAACCGTTCCTGCTGCTGGGCCAGCTCGCGCTTGGCGATGTCCGTGTCTTCCTTATCCTTCTCTTTCTCTACCTTCTGCGGCTTGGGCTGAGCCTTCTGCTGCTGGATCTGCTTGGCCTGCTCGTTGAGGAAGTTCTCGTCGAGCATGACGGCATTGACGATCTGCCCCTTCGACTCGGGTCGCTTCGGCTTGCTGAAGTCGAGCCCGACAAACAGAATGATGCCGATGATCAGGTGCAGCAGAAGCGACGCGATGAGATAACCGGAAATACCACGCTTCACATCCATCTCCGTCAGTTCACCGGATCTGTCATCAGGCCGACCTGAGGCACACCGGCTTTCTTGAGGGCCACCATCAGCAGGATCACCTCTTCGTAGCGCACCGACTTGTCACCGGCCACCACCACGGGGGCGTTCTGGTTGATGGCCAGGTAACCCATGGCCTTCTCGGTGATGTACTGCTGCATCGCCTCGGGCGTCCCGCTCGGGACGGGTTCGTCCTCGGCCTCGCCGGCCTTGATGACGTACTCGCCTTCGGTATTGACGCTGACGATGAAGGGCGGCTTGGCATCCTCCGGCAGCTGCTCGGATTCCGCCTGCGGCAGGTCAACCTTGACCCCTTGCGTGATCACGGGCGTCACCGCCATGAAGATGATAAGCAGCACCAGCATGACGTCGATATAGGGAACCACGTTGATCTCGGCCACCTTCTTGCGCCGGATCCGCTGATAGGTTTGCATTACTGATCACCCTGCTGCTGAGCAATTTGACGGTTCAGAATGGTGGTGAACTCGTCCATGAAGTTGGCGTAGGCGTTCTCCAGCCGCTCGACCTTGTTGGAGAAGCGGTTGTAGAAGATAACGGCCGGGATGGCGGCAAACAGACCCATGGCGGTGGCGATCAGCGCCTCCGCGATACCAGGGGCCACCATCTGCAGGGTAGCCTGCTGCACCTGCCCCAGGGCGATAAAGGCGTTCATGATCCCCCAGACGGTACCAAACAGACCGATATAGGGACTGATGGAGCCGATGGTCGCCAGGATCGGCAGGTTGGACTCGAGATCGTCCACCGCGCGGGAGAGGGAGACGCGCATGGCACGGTAGGTACCGTCCATCACCGCATCCTGACCACGGGCGCCGGCCTTGAGCAGACGGGCATACTCCTTGAAGCCGGAGTAGAAGATGTCTTCCATGCCTTCGATGTCATCGCGGCGGGAAGAGGACTCCTGATAGAGACGGTTGAGGTCGACCCCGGACCAGAATCTGTCTTCAAACTGCTCCGATGCGATATTGGCTGCCTTGATGGCCTTGGAGCGCTGGATGATCAGCGCCCAGGAGACGACCGACATGCCCATCAGGGTCATCATGACCAGTTTTACCAACAGGCTGGCTTGCCAAAACAGGCCAATAAACGAAATTTCAGCGTGCACTTAACAGCACTCCCTTCACATTTTCAGGTATTGCAACAGGTTTCATATGCGGATGACTGACACAGGCTATCTGTACCATGGCCTGGGTGATCAGTCGTCCATCAGCCGCCAGTATCCGTTGTGAGAAGCGCATGGAGGCGCGTTTCACTTCGGTCACTTGCGTCAATACAGTCAAAAGCTCATTAAAACGGGCCGCCGAGCGGAAATCGATCTCTGTTCGACTCACCACAAACGCGTACCCGGCACCCAGCAGGACATCCTGTTCGATGCCGCCAGCACGCAGGAACTCGGTGCGAGCACGTTCCATAAACTTGAGATAATTGGCGTTGTAGACGATGCCCCCGGCATCGGTGTCTTCGTAGTAGACACGCACCGGAAACTCAGAGACTTCCCCCATAACAATCTGTGATCCATACGACAGTCAGATGGGGGGCTATCATAGCGCAGGGCTGAATAGGAAAGAAGCAGGGGGAAGCAGGGAAATCCTGCCTCCCCCCGTTTTTTATGAAAGGAAATAGCCTTGGGTCAGCCAGAGCCCGTACAACAAACTGGGCAAGGCGAGCCAGGGGAAAAACAGCACGCGACCGACGAGGCTGCGGGGATGGAATCCCAGCCCGTGCATGACCCCGCAACAGACCGCCCACATCAGCCAGGGCGCCAGCCAGAGGCCGTGTTCGCTGGTGTTGGCGGCCACCAGATTGGGGGCCTGTAAAATAGCGACGGCCAACAGGGCCGCCGCTACCAGCATCAACCCCTGCCAGGGTTGGCGCTCCAGGGGAGCGGCCAACCGGGCGAGTCGATCACTTGTTTTCATCGATCTGGCGATCCATGTTCTCGGTGTGTTCCAGCCACAGCGCATTGATGATGCCGAATGCACAAGCCAGCAGCAGACCCAGGATCCAGGTGAAATACCACATATCAGGGCACCTTCTTAGTAGAGCGATTGTTGGTTGTCTTCGATGTGCTTGCTGGTCACCCGGCCGAACATCTTGATGTAGGTCCACAGGGTATAACCCAGCACAATCGGTACGAAGATGGCGGCCGCTACCGTCATCACCCGTAGGGTGTTGAGAGAAGCGGTGGCATCCCACATGGTCAGGCTCAGTGACGGCTCAAGGCTTGAGGGCATCACGAACGGGAACATGGAGAAGCCGGCAGTCAGGATCACGCCGGCAATCGCCAGAGAGGAGCAGGTGAACGCCAGCCAGCCCTTGTTCAGCTTGGCAAACAGCGATGTCAGCAGGCTCATCGCCAGACCCAGCACGGGTGCCGCAACCATCCAGGGATAGAGGCTGTAGTTGTTCATCCAGGCACCGGCCTGACGCACCACTTCCTTGTTCATCGGATTGGAGACGGCATCGGTCGCGGCGGCCTTGACCACCACATAGCCTTCCATGCCGCTGACCCAGAAACCGGCCAGTGCGAACAGCACCAGGGTCACCAGCGAGCAGATCATGGCGGCGGTGCGGGAGCGGGCCAGCACTTCACCGTCGGTCTTCATCATCAGCCAGGTAGCACCCTGGGTGACCAGCATGAACAGGCTCACCAGACCGGCCAGCAGGCCGAACGGATTGAGCAGACCGAAGAAGTTGCCGTGATAGGTCAGCATCATGAACTGGTTGAAGTCGAACGGCACGCCCTGCAGCAGGTTGCCAAACGCCACGCCAAACACGATGGGCGGTACCGCGCTACCGACGAACAGTGCCCAGTCCCAGTTGCTGCGCCACTTGGCATCTTCACGCAGGGAACGGTACTTGAAACCGACCGGGCGGAAGAACAGTGCCATCAGGGTCAGGATCATGGCGATGTAGAAACCGGAGAAGGCTGCCGCATACACCATGGGCCAGGCTGCAAACAGGGCACCACCGGCGGTCACCAGCCAGACCTGGTTCCCTTCCCAGTGCGGGCCCATGGTGTTGAGCATCACCCGACGCTCAACATCTTTCTTGCCGACGAAGGGGAGCAGTGCGCCCACCCCCATATCGAAGCCGTCGGTGATGGCGAAGCCAATCAGCAGGACGCCGACCAGCACCCACCAGACCAGGCGCAACATTTCGTAATCAAACATGGGTTGCTCTCCTTATGCCTTGCTCTGTTCGAAGTGGTACTTGCCGGTCTTCAGGCTGCTTGGGCCCAGACGCGCGTACTTGAACATCAGGTACATCTCGATGATCAGCAGTACGGTGTAGAACAGGCAGATCCCGATAAGGGAGAACCAGATCTCGGAGGCCGGCACGTTGGAGGCCGAGACCGAGGTCGGCAACACTTCGGCGATGGTCCAGGGTTGACGACCGTATTCCGCGACGAACCAGCCACACTCGATGGCGATCCAGGGCAGCGGGATGCCGTACAGCAGCGCCTTGAGCAGCCACTTGCGCTCGCCGATCTTGTGACGGGTACTGTCATAGAAGGCCAGGCCAATAAGCACCAGCATCAGCATGCCGCAGGCAACCATGATGCGGAAGGCGAAGAACAGTGGCAGCACTTGTGGGATGGAGTCATCCACGGCGGCCTTGATCTGCTCGTCGGTGGCGTCGGTCACGTTGGAGGTATAGCGCTTGAGCAGCAGACCGTAACCCAGGTCCTGCTTCACTTCGTCGAAGCGGGCGCGGGTATCGTCAGACTTGTCGCCGGACTGCAGCTTGGTCAGCAGGTCGTAGGCGGTCATGCCGTTGCGCACACGCAGCTCGTGCTCGCTCTTCAGATCCTTGAGACCGGTCACCTGGCCGTCCAGCGAACGGGTGGCGATGATGCCGAGGGCATAAGGGATCTTGATGGCGTAATCGGTGCGCATCTCTTCCTGGTTCGGGATGCCGAACAGGGTAAAGGAGGCAGGCGCAGGCTCGGTGTTCCACTCGGCCTCGATGGCCGCCAGTTTCACCTTCTGCACTTCACCCGTCTCGTAGCCGGACTCGTCACCGAGGATCAGCACGGAGAGGATGGACGCCATGCCGAATGCGGCCGCGATGGCGAAGGAGCGACGGGCGAAGGCCACGTCACGATGCTTGAGCAGGTAGTAGGAAGAGATGCCCAGCACGAACATGGCACCTGTGGTATAGCCTGCCGCCACTGTGTGGACGAACTTCACCTGGGCAACCGGGTTGAACACCAGATCGGCGAAGCTCACCATCTCCATGCGCATGGTTTCGAAGTTGAACTCGGCACCGACCGGGTTCTGCATCCAGCCGTTGGCAACCAGGATCCAGAGCGCGGAGAGGTTGGTCCCGAGCGCCATCAACCAGGTCGCAGCCAGGTGCTGACGCTTGGAGAGCCGATCCCAGCCGAAGAAGAACATACCGACGAAGGTGGATTCCAGGAAGAATGCCATCAGACCTTCGATGGCCAGCGGGGCCCCGAAGATATCGCCGACATAGTGGGAGTAGTAGGCCCAGTTGGTACCAAACTGGAACTCCATGGTCAGCCCTGTGGTGACCCCGAGGGCAAAGTTGATACCAAACAACTTGCCCCAGAACTTGGTCATGTCCCGGTAGACAGGGTTGTTGGTCATCACATAGACAGACTCCATGATCGCCAGAATGAAGGCCATTCCGAGCGTCAAGGGCACAAACAGGAAGTGATAAAGGGCCGTCGCAGCGAATTGGAACCGCGATAGGTCTACCACATGCTCAGCAATCATGATGTTTCCTCACCGATTATTGGCACGGCTATTTTAAGTTTTAAGACAAAGCTTCCGTTGGAAGTCCCCGAATTATCGGTCATGTTCCAGTTTTGCACTGACGACCGGATTCGACTGCCACCACATTAACAACAAGGCAATAATAGGGAACAAAAAAAGCTAATGTTTAACAATTGCAAAACAATCAAGCTTGCTTTATTCCCGCCCATAATGACCTGAGTTTTATATCACCTTTATTTGATTGAAATCAATGTAAAACCACCATCAATACATGCCTTTCAAAGGCATTTTCACGACCCTTTCCATTTATTTTAGAGAGCTGGGTCACAAAAAAATAAAAACAGCAAATCATTGATTTAAATCAACTTTAATCTTGAAGCAAATAAGTAATGCTTCTGTTAAAAAACAACTCTCAAGGGTGTTTTCATCATGTTTCCCTCGCTTGTCCCCAGCCAGAATAAAACTAATTAAAAACCAATAAAAACGCATATCCATGCTAATTCGACAAGGTCACAAAATGATTAGTTAATCTAATCTGAGATGGGTAATTTTTCTTGTTTGTCCGAGTCAGACAGAGCTCCTACAATGCGCCTCGCAGTGAGGGCATACCCTTGGATACAGGCCGGTCAATCTGGGTTCCCGGTACGTATTCGATGAACATTTCGAACCTGTCTATTGGAATTAAAGATGAAAAAGTTTGTTGCTAAAACCATCCGTTACTACAAGCTTTCGTTCGTTCAGCTCTATCAAATGAACCGACTCTGAGGCCTCGCGACGGCTCACTCCGTTTTTTACCGGTCTGTCTCCAGACGCACTCACTGTCTGTGAACATCCATCCTGAATTGTCTTTGCCCACCGCATCCGCAGTGGGCTTTTTTTTGCCCGGATAACAAAAAACCGCCCTTGAAGGCGGTTTTTTGTTCAATCAACTATTTTTACCCTTCATCTGGCCGTTGCAGGCCAAAATGCGCATAAGCTCTTGGTGTCGCGATCCGCCCTCTGGGTGTACGTTGCAGGAAGCCCTGCTGGATCAGATAGGGTTCGAGCACATCTTCGATGGTGTCCTTCTCCTCGCCGATGGCCGCAGCCAGGTTGTCGAGCCCTACCGGCCCCCCCAGAAACTTGTCTATGACAGCCAACAATAGCTTGCGGTCCATGAAGTCGAACCCTTCGTTATCCACGTCCAGCATGTCCATGGCTCGGGCCGCTATGGGTCCGTCAATCCGGCCATCGGATTTCACCTGGGCAAAATCCCGTACCCGGCGCAACAAACGGTTAGCAATTCGCGGCGTCCCGCGCGAGCGACGCGCCACCTCCAGCGCGCCGTCTTCCGTCATGTCGAGCCCGAGGCAACGGGCGCTGCGGGCAACGATGTCGGTCAGATCCTTGACGTTGTAGAACTCGAGGCGCTGCACGATACCGAAGCGATCCCGCAGCGGGCTGGTGAGAGAGCCGGCCCGGGTCGTCGCGCCGATCAGGGTGAAGGGGGGCAGGTCGAGCTTGATGGAGCGAGCCGCCGGCCCCTCCCCGATCATGATGTCGAGCTGGTAATCCTCCATCGCCGGGTAGAGCACCTCCTCCACCACCGGGCTGAGGCGGTGGATCTCGTCGATGAACAGCACGTCGTTCGGCTCGAGGTTGGTGAGCAGCGCCGCCAGATCGCCGGCCTTCTCCAGCACGGGACCGGAGGTGGTCTTGATGTTGACCCCCATCTCGTTGGCCACTATGTTGGCGAGCGTCGTCTTGCCAAGCCCGGGCGGGCCGAAGATCAGCAGGTGATCGAGCGCCTCGCCGCGCTGGCGCGCCGCCGCGATGAAGATCTCCATCTGTTCGCAGACCGGATCCTGGCCGGTGTAATCGGCCAGCAGCTTGGGCCGGATGGCCCGATCGATGACTTCTTCCTCACGCCCGCCAGCGGCGGAAATGAGGCGATCCGCTTCAATCATTCTCTACCTCACACCAGGCTGCGCAGCGCTTCACGGATGATATCCTCCACCGACATACCATCCACCGCGACCTTGCTGACGATCTGGCTGGCCTGCTGCGGCTTGTAACCGAGTGCCACCAGCGCACTGGCGGCCTCTTCGCTCGAATCCGGCGCCCGCAGGGCACTCTCCTTGGCGGGCAGGGTGATCTCGGCCGGCGAGAAGAGATCGTGGCTGACCCACCCCTTGAGCCTGTCCTTCATCTCCACCACCAGTCGCTCGGCGGTCTTCTTGCCAACCCCTGGCAACTTGACCAGGGAGCTTATCTCCTCGCGCTCGACACTCAGCACGAACTGGGTGGCGGTCATGCCGGAGAGAATGGCCAGCGCCAGCTTGGGGCCGACCCCGTTGGTCTTGATCAGCTCGCGAAACAGCGCCCGCTCCTGCTTGTGATTGAAGCCGTACAGCAGCTGGGCGTCTTCCCGCACCACGAAGTGGGTGTGAATGACCGCTTCCTTGCCAATCTCGGGCAGATCATAGAAGCAGCTCATGGGCATGTGCACCTCATAGCCCACGCCCCCGACCTCCAGCAATACCTCGGGGGGTTGTTTCTCAATGACTACGCCTCTCAAGCGACCAATCACGGCTCTCTCCTCGCCAAACCAGCTATCTGTAAATTGGCTCATAGCATAAAGAATAACTGGATAAGTATCCAGCATAGGGCGGCGGTACCGCAGCGGATTTTCGGCACATTCGCGCGTTCCAAGCCATGCTTGGATCCGAGCCGGGCAACAACTTTATTTTCCATCTGGCATGGCATTTTGTTGCCACTGATAAAACACTAAATTGGGTTTGTTTGGAGCCAAGGAAGGTCCTTAATCATGAAAATCGTCACCACATCGAACCTGGGGCTGGCCATTCTGCTCAGCTGCACGCTGGGCATGGGCGTCGTCGGCTGGTATGGCAGCCAGCGGCTGGCGGATCTGCTCTCCTATGTGCTGGGTGCCGCCTGGCAGACTGCAGACGGCGCCATGGAGGGCTCCATCGAGCTCGGCAACCAGTCGCTCTACATCCAGAAGATGCTCAGAGGCATGTCCCTCGACGAGCAAGAGCTGCAGCAGGCCAGAACCGCCACCACCGACGCCATGCGCCGGGTGGGCGAAGGCCAGCTCATCGATGACGCCGCCATCAGCACCATGAACCAGCAGCATCAGGTCTACCAGCAGCAACAGGAACAGCTGCTGGCGCTCTACCAGACGTTTACCCGCCTCGATCAGGCGCTGCGCGCCAGTTCTGAACGCATGTCCCGCCTCTCGACCCAGCTCGAGGTGGTGGGTGATGGCGCGGTCGAGAGCCTCACCCAGTCACCGGATCAGGCCATCAGCTGGAATGGCGGCCTAGCGACCCGCTGGCACGCGGCCGATGGCGGCATGGAGGCCAACATAGGCTTCCTGCGTCAGCTCTATGCGTTGGAGAAGATGCAGAGCGAAGGGCTCACCCCCGCCATCCAGAGCGAAATGGAGGAGGCGACCCGCTTCTACCGGGAGGCTGTCGACGCCATGCTGGCCAGCGGACTGTTTGATGTGCCCGCGGAGGGGGAGTTTGCCGGCCAGTCGCTGGCAACCCAGTATCGGGCGCTGGAAACCGAGGTTCAGCAATTGATGGTGCAGTGGATGGCAGCCCTTGGCGAATATCAACGCCAGCTGACCAGCTATGAGCGCAGCGCCGATCAGCTCAAGAAATTGCTGGTCGACGTGGAGGCAAAGGGCGATGCCACGGTCGAGGATCAGGTTGGTCAGCTCAACACCATCATCAACCATACCAAGAGTCTGATCCTGGGCGGCCTGCTGTTCAGCCTGCTGATCGTGACCCTGTGCGGCTTCTGGCTGGTGCGCGCCATCGTGCGGCCCCTGCTGCAGGTCAATCGGCGCATGCAGGACATCGCAGCCGGCGAAGGGGATCTCAACGCCCGTATCAACCTCAGGCGTGACGACGAAATCGGCTCGCTGGCCGGCAGCGTGGATCGCTTCATCGAGAAGCTGCAGAAGATGATCAGCTCCACCATGGACAACAACCAGCACATCAGCGAGCACGTGCACACCTCGGTCAACCGGGTTCAGGCCATCAGCCAGAGCAGTCGCCAGACGGCCGAACATGCCCAGGCGCTGCACCATGACAGCGAGCAGATGGTGCAGGTGGCCACCACCATCTCGGACAACTGCAGCCTGGCGGCGCAAAATGCCAACGAGGTGCGCCAGCTCACCACCGAGAGCAGTCAGTATGTCTCCTCCGCCAGCGCGGGCATGCAGCGGGTGGTGATGGAGGTGGGCGAATGCGCCACCGCCATCAACGCCCTCAAGGAGCAGGCCAGCCAGATAGGCCAGATCATCTCCACCATCAGCGGCATTTCCGAGCAGACCAACTTGCTGGCGCTCAACGCCGCCATCGAGGCCGCCCGGGCCGGCGAGATGGGCCGCGGCTTTGCGGTGGTGGCCGACGAAGTGCGCACCCTGGCCAATCGCACCGCCTCCTCCAGCGCCGAGATCAACGAGGTGATCAACAGCATCCAGCAGCAGACCGAAACCGCCTACCTGATGATGCAGCGCAACCTGAAGACGGTGGAGTCGGGCATGGCGGATTCCGACAACACCAAGCAGATCCTGTTCAAGGTGGAGGGCGCCATCGACCACCTGGCGGACATGGTACAGCAGGTGGCGGACGCCACCGGCCAGCTCTCCCATACCCTGAGCCACACCTCGGACAAGGTCTCCGGCATCAGCCAGCAGGCCCAGACCGGTGAGCAGGAGGCGCAGGAGTGTCTGCAACTGGCCTCCTCTCTCCATCAGGCCAGCCTGCTGCAACAGCGGTTACTGTCGCAATTTCGGGTCTGACCGCAGCGGGGGCGACGCCCCCGCTTTCTCCCATCGTACGAATTTAGCCCTTGGGCCGCAGGGCCCGTCCTGTTAAAATTCCGCTCTTGAAATTATCCAGGGCCCCGCCGCCCGTCTTAGCTAAGGTCTACCGCGATGCGTACCAGCCAATATCTGCTTTCCACTCTCAAGGAAACCCCGTCCGACGCCGAGATCATCAGCCATCAGCTGATGCTGCGCGCCGGCATGATCCGCAAACTGGCCTCCGGCATGTATGCCTGGCTGCCGTCCGGTCTGCGGGTTCTGAAAAAAATCGAGAACATTGTTCGCGAAGAGATGAACAATGCTGGTGCCATCGAAGTCTCCATGCCGGTGGTACAACCCGCCGAGCTGTGGCAGGAGTCCGGCCGCTGGGATGACTACGGTCCCGAGCTGTGCCGTCTGACCGACCGTCACAACCGTCCCTTCGTGCTGGGCCCGACCCACGAAGAGGTGATCACCGCGCTGATCCGTTACGAAGTGAACAGCTACAAGCAGCTGCCGCTGAATCTGTACCAGATCCAGACCAAGTTCCGCGACGAAGTTCGCCCCCGTTTCGGCGTGATGCGTGGCCGCGAGTTCCTGATGAAGGACGCCTACTCCTTCCACATCGACAAGGCCTCCCTGGTCGATACCTACGAGAAGATGCACGCCGCCTACTGCAAGGCGTTCACCCGCATGGGTCTGAACTTCCGTCCGGTGCAGGCCGATACCGGCTCCATCGGTGGTACCGGCTCCCACGAATTCCAGGTGCTGGCCGAGAGCGGTGAAGACCTGATCGCCTTCTCCGACAGCTCCGACTACGCCGCCAACATCGAGATGGCCGAGGCGTTGGCGCCGGCGGGCGAGCGCGCCGCTGCCACCGCAGCCCTGACCAAGGTTGCGACCCCGAACGTCCACACCATCGATGAAGTGGCCGCCTTCCTGAGCGTGGCCCCGAGCACCGTCGCCAAGACCCTGCTGGTGCTGGGTGAAGCGGACGAGCACGGCAACCAGGCCGTCATCGCGCTGGTGCTGCGTGGCGACCACGAGCTGAACGAAATCAAGGCCGAGAAGCTGCCGGGTGTCGCCAACCCGCTGACCTTCGCCAATGACGAGCAGATCAAGGCAGCCGCCGGCTGTGATGCTGGCTCTATCGGCCCGGTCGGCTTTGCCGGTCGCATCATCGCCGATCGCAGCGCCGCCCACCTGGCTGACTTCGTCTGTGGCGCCAACGAGACCGGCTTCCACCTGACCGGTGCCAACTGGGATCGCGACATCACCACCTATGAAGTTGCCGACCTGCGCAACGTGGTGGAAGGCGACCCGAGCCCGTGCGGCCAGGGCAAGCTGCTGCTCAAACGCGGCATCGAAGTGGGCCACATCTTCCAGCTGGGTACCAAGTACTCCGAAGCCATGAAGGCGAGCGTGCTGAATGAAGGCGGCAAGTCCGTCACCATGGAGATGGGTTGCTACGGCATCGGGGTTTCCCGCCTGGTGGCTGCCGCCATCGAGCAGAACAACGACCAGTACGGCATCATCTGGCCGGACGCCATCGCCCCGTTCGAAGTGGCCATCGTACCGATGAACATGCACAAGTCCGTGCGCGTCGCCGAGCTGGCCGAGCAGTTCTACGCCGAGCTGAAGGCCGCCGGTGTCGACGTGCTGTTCGACGACCGTAAAGAGCGTCCGGGCGTGATGTTCGCCGACATGGAGCTGCTGGGCGTGCCTCACGGCATCGTCATCGGCGAGCGCGGCATGGACAACGGCGTGGTGGAATACAAGTGCCGCCGCACCGGCGAGAAGCAGGAAGTGGCCATCAGCGACATCGTCGCCATGCTCAAGGCCAAGCTGGGCCGTTAATCCCGCCCCTCGCTGGTATAAAAAAAGCGCGCCGATGGCGCGCTTTTTGTTTCTCTCTTCTGACGATGGCAACCGGATGACGGCAGCCTTTTGTCAGGGATTGCGACCGATAAAGAGATCGGTCACGTGGCAGCTGCTTCTGGCTTCCAGTGCATCCAGCATGTAGGCGGCGGCATCTTCCGGGGTCATGAAGCCGCTGCTGTCCACGTGATCCGAGTTGTCCCAGAATTCACTGCGGATCCCGCTCGGATAGAGGTTCACCAGCCGCAGCGGCAAGCCCTTCAGCTCGGCCCGCAAGGATTCGAGAAAGCCGCGCATCCCCCATTTGGAGGCGCAGTAGAGACTCTCGTTGGCCTTGCCCACCTGGGCGGCGGAAGAGAGCACGTTGGCCAGCACCCCGCCCTTGTCGCCGATGAGGCGCACCGTCTGCTGGGCCACCAGAATGGTGGAGATGAGATTGCTCTCCACCACCCGGCGGATCTGCTCGGCGGTATAGACGCCGACCGGGCCGAACTCGCCCACGCCGGCGCAATGCAGCACCAGCTCAGGCAGGCCGCCCCACTCCACCGCGGCGGCAAAGGCGACATCCACTTCCTCATGGTGCGCCAGATCGGCGGCAATGCCGATCACCGCCTTGCCGAGCAAGGCTTCCTGCTCCTGCAGCTTCTGATAACGACGCCCCATCATGGAAACCTGATGGCCCCGTTCAACCAGACCTATGGTCAAGGCGCGGCCCAAGCCGGACCCCGCCCCCGTCACTATGATATGACCCATGTTCGTTCCTCGCCGGATGCCGCCATCGGGATGATGAGGGCATCGTCACCAGAGATTGCCAGTATTTAGAAGGTGAATTCGCCGCCGATGAACCAGCCGTCTACCCGCTGGTCAACGCGATCGAAGTCCATGCTCGCATCACGCCAGCCGGCACGCACCTTGAGCGGTACGGTCGCGAACTTGTAGGAGCCACCCAGACGGTAGTCGTAGTTGTCGGCATCCTGCACGCGGGCATCGCCGAAGGCGGCAAAGCCGGTACCCGGGATGCGCAGTTCGGCACCGGTGTAGGCCATCAGCACGTCCTTGTCATAGGAGTAGTGCTGGGTGTTGAAATCGCCATCGTAGCGACGACCGGTCAGACCCAGGTCGATCTGGAACAGATCGTTGTTGAACAGGCGATAGTAGAGGCTCAGGTCATAGGCCATCAGATCGTTGTTGAGGGCGCCGCCGCTGGTGCCGAAATCGGAGATCTCGAACTTGGCGTTGGGCAGCAGGATGATGCCGTGCTCCAGTTGCAGGTAGCCGCTCCAGTTGTAGTTCTCGTCGTAGCTGCCGTTGGCCCCGACACCGTTGATCTGGCCGCTGCCCTGAGCATTCCATACATCGGCACCGGCGGCAAAACGCCAGTCATCGGCAGCCATGGCAGCCTGGCTGAACAGGGCCAGCACACAACCGGCAATCAAGGTCTTCTTCATCACGTTACTCTCTTGTTGGACTGGAAAGGCCATCATTTTACCCAGAGCGACGGGAATACACAGTGTAAAAAGCTGAACAAGCGTCCATTAATGTCAGTGCTGCATGCCCGCCATGGGTTCAACCGGCTTCACCGGCAGGCTCAGCTCCAGCTGCTGGCCATCATCCATGGTCAGCGTCAGCGGGAAAGGGGTGCCCTGGGAGAGCTCGCGCACCTCGAACAGCATGATGTGGAAACTGCCGGGCTTGAGCGCTACTTCCCCCTTGGCCGGCACCTCTATGCTCTCGACCTGGCGCATCCTCATCACGCCGTTCTCGTGCAGATGGGTGTGCAGCTCGGCGCGGCCCACCTCGGGCGAGGAGGCGGCCACCAGCTTGACCGGCTGATCGGCATCGTTCTTCAGCACCAGGAAGGCGGCGGTGTTGGGCGAGCCCGGCGGCAGCAGACGCACATAACCGTCGACGGCCTCGACCTTGGCCAGGGCGGGAGCGGCCAGTCCCAGGGCCAGCAGGGAATAGAACGCACGTTTAAACATGGTTGAAATCCTTTTATGATGTTGTTAAACGCAACAAAGCTTACCGCAGCGGTAAGCCTTTGACAGCCAGCAATAACAAGGATTTAGACATGGACCCCATTATCATTGCCGAGCAGCAGGATGGCTTGCTCACCTTGACCCTCAATCGCCCCGACAAGCGCAACGCCCTCAATACCGCCATGTATCGTGCGCTCACCGAGGCATTGCGGCAAGCGACGGCGGATGACGCCATCCATGCCCTGCTCATTCAGGGACAGCCCGACTGCTTCACCGCCGGCAATGATCTGGCCGACTTCATGGGCAAGACGGGGCTGGATCCCGACGACCCCATCCTGCAATTTCTGCATACCCTGGCCGACTTCCCCAAACCGGTGATCGCCGCGGTCGGCGGCGCCGCGGTCGGCATCGGCACTACCCTGCTGCTGCACTGCGATCTGGTCTATCTGGCCGACAATGCCCGTCTGCAACTGCCCTTCGTCGAGCTGGGGCTGGTGCCGGAGTTTGCCTCCAGCCTGCTGCTGCCGCGCAGCGTGGGCCACCTGAAAGCGGCGGAGCTCTTGCTGCTGGCCGAAGCCATCGATGCCGACGAGGCACTGCGGCTCGGACTCGCCAACCGGGTGCTGACGGCCGAAGCCCTGCTCCCCTTTGCCAGGGAGCAGGGTCTGAAGCTGGCGGCCAAAGCGCCGAAGGCGCTGCAAAAGAGCAAGGCGCTGCTCAAACAGGAGCTCAGGCAGGCGGTGCACTTCGTCATCGATCTGGAGGCGCGCGCCTTCTCCCTCGCCCTGCAGGGGGAAGAGGCGCAGACGCGGATCGCCCAGCGCCTCAAGGGCCGTAAATGATCCTCAGTTGAGGCGAAAACGGCCGATCAGCTCGCAGCCCTGCACCTGATCCTGCAACTGGATCAGGCGGGCGATGTCGGGATTGGGGTGGCGCTTGAGGAAAGAGAGTAGCGCCGCCCGACAGCAGCCCAGTTCACTGATGAGGGATTCACACTCCCGGTTCGGACACTGGGGCACCAGCGCAGTGACCAGCTCGGAGGCCAGCTTGAGGTAGCGCAGCTCGTAGGCAGGCTCCTCCATGGCGCGCCAGAAATCGGCCAGCCGGTGGCAGGTCGCCACCCGCATGCTGGCCAGTTCATCCAGATCGCCGTCACTCAGTTCATACACCTCGGCGAGGGCCTGTTGATAGAGGCAGATGGCGGTGCCGAGCGCGCCGGCGCCCAGCGCGTTTTCAGCCTCCAGCATGTAACGCTGCCAGATTTGATGGGTCATGCCGATCTCCCAGGTTGATGGGTGGGACTTTTATCATGCCCAGTTGAGAATGAATATCAACCCGATATTTTGTGCAGGTTTTGACCAGCTGGCGGTGCACGGCTTGGCTCCCGCCCCGGCATGGCTTACCATGGGCGCTCATCTTTCAGGATCCCTCTTCCCATGCTGCGACCCCGTTTACCCCAGGCGCTGGGCTGCTCGACCCTGTGCGTGCCCCGCCTGCTGGTCTGGATCTATTAGCTGCGCTCCTCGCGTCATCCACCCCTATCCATTTGAACGAGGAAACAGCCATGAAACCCTGCCAACACTGGTCGCAGGTCGAGTACCTGCATCTGACAGTGAGCAACCCCAACATCCATCTCAAGGGACGGCACAGCTACTACTCCGGCGCCTGGGACGGCCCCTTTGAAGAGCATGCCGTGCGCTATCTGCACGGCGACCGTTTCAGCCGCAGCCAGGAGACCGGCTGGGAGCCGCTCTGGCACATCGATCAGCTCCACATCGGCGACTATGTGCAAATAGCCGCCGGGGTGAAGATCATCATGGGTGGCAACCAGACCCACAACACGGCCTTCATCAGCACCTATCCGTTTTCAGATGTGGAGGCGCTCCGGCGCAGCTATCGTCCGGCCGGCGACACCCGCATCGGCAACGATGTCTGGCTCGGCATGGACGCCATGATCATGCCGGGGATCACCATCGGCGACGGCGCCATCATAGCGGCACGTGCCCTGGTCAACCAGGATGTACCGCCCTATGCCATGGTGGCCGGTACGCCGGCCAAGGTTATCAAGATGCGCTTTGATGAGGACGAGATTGCCCGTTTGCAGGCGCTGGCCTGGTGGGAGTGGCCAGATGAACAAGTGCAGGCCCTGCTGCCACTGATCCAGCAAGGCGAGGTGGCCCTGCTGGAACAGGCTGCCGCCCGCTGGGGCGAGACCCGATCATGATGCAGCGGGGGGCCATGGCCCCCCGCTTTCATCCTGTCGCTCAGTTGCCGCTATCGGGCTGATTGACCCGGCACTGCTTGCCGGGGTAGCCGGGCAGATCGGCCGCCTTGTTGCTGCACGCCAGCCGCTTGGCCTGATAGAGGCGACCCGCCAGGTTGGCACTGTCGATCGGCAGCCAGTCCATCTGCCGGCCAAGCCAGCTGGCCCAGGCGAACTCGACAAAGTAGACCTGCTCCCGCTTGTCGAAATAGCCCGCATCCTGCAGCAACCCGGCCAGGGTGCGATAGGGGTAGTCGGGTAGCAGGTCGATGCGGCTCGGCAACTGTTCCGGCGTGAGGGGCCGACCCTGCTCGTCCTTGAGCCAGGCCCAATGATTGCCCTGCATCTGGCTCCAGAAGCTGGCCTTGTCCTGCAGCCTGGCGATCACCTTGACCCGAACCTGCTTCACCCCGAGTTGCCACAGCGCCTTGGTCAGATGGTGTCTGTCCACCAGCCAGTAGCCGCCATCGGGTGCGATGACGATGGGGATCTCTTTCTTTTTCATCACCTTGTCGAGCTGTTTTGCGCTCTTGCCCGCCAGCTCGGCCTGGGTGTTGTCGACCTGGATCTGGCCCACGCCTCCCTGGGTGGGGTGCAGCGCGGCAATATTTACCTCGCACCAGCTGCCGACCTTGCTCTGCCGCTCGCACGGCGCCAGCGCCCAGGCCCCCTGACTGATGGCCAGGGCCAACAGGATCCATGTTCTCATCGCTTGCTCCTCTCCCCGGATTGGGAGTCAACGTCCCCTGCCGAGGGACTCATACTGGCGGTCTGACCAGCAAACGGGATATCATGATTTCCCGTCTGTCGGCGACCACTTATCGCCGAGTTTTCTCCCCGCTTCACACTATTTGAAGGATCAACCATGAAAGGATGGAGTCTCCTGCTGGCCCTGCTGGGCAGTGCCTGTGTCCAGGCTGCCGATGTTCCGCCCGGCACCCAGCTCGCCGCCGAGCAGGCCGTCGTGCGTCATCTGAAAGACGAGCCGGCGAGCCTGAGTCCGCTCAAGCTGGTCGGCCTGCCCGAGCTGCAGGTACTGCGGGATCTCTACGAGGGGCTGCTGACCCAGGGGCCGGACGGCAAGGTGCTGCCCGGGGTGGCCGCCAGCTGGGACAACCAGGGCAATCAGCGCTTCACCTTCCATCTGCGCCCGGACGCCCGCTGGTCGAACGGAGATCCCGTACAGGCCGCCGACTTCGTCTACGGCTGGCGTAAACTGGTCGATCCCAAAGAGGCCGCCACCTTTGCCTGGTTCGCCCAGCTGGCCCGCTTCGACAAGGTGGACGACATAGTGGCCGGCAAGCTGGCCCCCGAGGAACTCGGCGTGAAGGCCCTCGACCAGCACACCCTGCAGGTGACCCTCTCCCAGCCGGTGCCCTACTTCCTGAGCCTGCTGACCCACCCCAGCCTGTCGCCGCTGCATCGTGCCAGCATGGAGCAATACGGCAACCAGTGGACCCAGCCCGGCAAGCTGGTCGGCAACGGGGCCTTCGTGCTGAGTCACCGGGTGGTGAACGAAAAGCTGGAACTGACCCCCAACCCCTACTACTGGGATCACGCCCATACCGTGCTGACCAAGGTCACCTTCGTCCCCATCAACCAGGAGAGTGCGGCCACCAACCGCTACCTGGCCGGCGACCTGCACATCACCGAGTCCTTCCCCAAGGAGCAGTATCACAAGCTGATGCAGCAGATCCCGGGTGAGGTCTATACCCCGGATCAGCTCGGCACCTACTACTACGCCTTCAACACCCAGCGTGCCCCCCTCAACGATGTGCGGGTGCGCAAGGCGCTCTCCTACACCATCGATCGAGGCCTCATCGCCAACAAGATCCTGGGTACGGGTGAGAAACCGGCCTATCACTTCACCCCGGACGTGGTCGCCGGCTTCGAGCCCAAGGCCAACCAGCTCTCCAGCAGCAGTCAACAAGTCCTCGACGACAAGGCCAGAGCCCTGCTCAAGGAGGCGGGCTACGGCCCGGCCAACCCGCTCAAGCTAACCCTGCTCTACAACACGGCCGAGGTGCACAAGAAGATGGCGCTGGCCATCGCCAACCTGTGGAAACAGAAGCTGGGGGCCCAGGTCGAACTCACCAATCAGGAGTGGAAGAGCTATCTCGACAGCCGTCAGAGCGGCCAGTTCGAGGTGATCCGCTCCTCCTGGGTGGCCGATTACAACGATCCATCAGCCTTCCTCGGCCTGTGGGGCTCCCACCACAGCGGCAACATGGCCCGCTTCGCCAACGCCGGCTACGATGCCCTGCTGGCCAAGGCGGCCAACAGTCAGGATCCCCGTGAACGGGCCCGCCTGTTCGATGAGGCCGAGGCCGTACTGCAGGAGGAGGCGCCGATCGCCCCCATCTATCAGTACACCAACGCCCGGCTGATCAAGCCCTGGCTCAAGGGCTACCCCATCAACAATCCGGAAGACGTGGCCTACAGCCGCCAGCTCTACCTGGTCAAGCACTGATCCTGCCCGGGGCCGGCCATGCCGGCCCCAATCTTCTGCCATCGCCCCCTGTTCATGCTCAAGTTTTCGGCATAAAATGCCGCCCTTTCAGGCAACCGCCCCCTCAATCACCGGTTTGTTATGCGTTTTGTATTGATGCTCTCTCTGCTGCTGACCCTGCCCGCCCAGGCAGCCAGCGAAACACAGTGCCGCCAGGCCTTCACCGAATGGATGCTGGCCCAGCAGCAACAGTTCAGCGACCGCAAGGCCAGCAAGATGGAGCGGCGCAGCGCGGAGCGGGCCATCGATCAGGTGCGCAGCGAATTCTCGAAGCGGGAGAGCTTCTGCCAGGCCATGGAGTGGGTGGAACACAACCGGGATCAGGATCCTCGCTTCACCCCGCGACTGGGGGAGATCCACGACTTCACCCCGCCGACCGACTCGCCGTCATAACGTCATAAAAAAAGCCCCGAACCTGCGTTCGGGGCTTTTTTTCAGGGCATGGCGGGTGCCGGCATCAGTCGACGTAGAAGGTCTGCTGGAAGGTCAGCGTCTGCTGCTGCCCCTCCCCCATGATCTTCAGGGTGAACTGGTAGGTATCCTCGTTGCGATAGGGCAGCACCGCCAGATAGTAGATGGCGTTGCCCTCCTTGACCTCCTGGAAGGTCAGGTTGCGGATGGTGCCGGTGAGGTTCTTGGCCTCGCCGGTGATCCCCACCGCCTGGGCCACCCCCTGCTTGTTCTGCACAGCGATATTGACGATGCCGTTGTAGCGACTGCGCTCCAGGCCATAGGCCTTGGCCACCTCGGGGGTGAGGAAGCTGGAGTTGAAGGCGCTGTAGTGCACCTGCCAGGGGCCCAGCTCCTTCATCTGTTCGGCCCGCAGGGGCAAGGTCAGCAACAGTGCCAGCAGGCAGCTTATCCAGGCTGTTTTCATGGTGTCATCCTTCTCGTGTTAACCCTGATTGTCCAGCAGGGCACTGACCTCGGCGGGGATCTGCCTGGGCGCCTCGATGGCGACCGTCTTGTGCCGTCCCAGCTCCCCTCGCACGATGCGAACCTGCCCCTTGGCCACCTTGAACTGCTTGGCCAGATACTTGATCAAGTGGCTGTTGGCCTGACCATCCACCGGCGGCGCCGTGATGGCCACTTTCAACTCTTCTCCGTGCAATCCGACGATCTGATCCCGACTCGCCTTGGGCTGGATCATCAGATGCATTATCAGCTCATCCCCTTCCCGCAGGACGGCTGCCATCAAATCATCCACCACAGCTGGCCGAACAGATCCCCCAACAGATAGTTTATGGCCTGCAGCCCGATAAAGGCGACCAGCACGGAGAGATCCAGCCCGCCCAGCGCCGGCAGAATGCGGCGAATAGGGGCCAGGAAGGGCTCGGTCAGCTGGTGCATCACGTACTCGATGGGGTTGCGACCCTGGCTGACCCAGCTCAGGATGGCGCGGATCAGCAACACCCAGAAGATCATGGAGCCGGCCTTCTTCAGCACGGTGAGGGCGGCAAACAGGCTGAGGGTGAGCCAGTCGGCCAGCAGCACGTTCATGCTCTTGAGCAGCGCCAGCTTGGCGAAGGCGATAAGCAGCGCCAGCAGCACCGAGGCCAGATCCAGCCCGCCCAGCCCGGGAATGATCCGGCGCAGAGGCACCACCAGCGGATTGGTCAGCTTGACCACCATCTGGCTCATGGGGTTGTAGAAGTCGGCACGAGCCCACTGCAACCAGACGCGCAACAGCACCACCATGAGATAGAGGTCAAAAATCGTGTTAATCAGAAAGTAAGCAGTGTTCATCTGGGCTCCAGGTTGCAACTGAGAGTAACGAAAATCGGGTTCAGAACAGGGTTTCCATTTCGCCGGCCCGGGCAACGGCCGCCTGCATGGCTTGCGCAGTCAGCGGCATCAGCCCCTGCTGCTGGAAGGTCTTGATCGCCTCGGCGGTGGTGCCGCCCTTGCTGGTCACCTGCTCGCGCAGGGTCTGCAGCGACAGCTCTGGATTCTGCTCGACCATGGCAGCCGCGCCAAGGGCGGTCTGCTGCACCAGCAGGCGGGCCTGCTCGGGGGAGAAGCCCATGGCCTCGGCCTCCTCGGCGATGGCCTGCATGAACAGGAAGAAGTAGGCAGGCGCACTGCCGGCCGCGGCGATGACGCCGTTGATGCCGGACTCCTGCTCCACCCAGAGGGTTTTGCCCACCGCCTGCATCATCTGCTCGGCCAGCTCACGATCGGCCTGCTCGATGCCGGGCGGGGCGTACAACCCGGTCATGCCCAGCCCCAGCAGAGAGGGGGTGTTCGGCATGGTGCGGATGATCCGGCCGTGGCCGCCCGCCATCTCCGCCAGCCGTGCCACCTTGATGCCGGCGGCGATGGAGACGAGCAGCTTGCCCTCCAGCGTGCCCAGCTGTGCCACCAGCGCGCTCAGCATGGCCGCCATCAGCTGCGGCTTGACCGCCAGCACGATCACTTCGGCCGCCCGGGCCGCCTCGGCGTTGTCCTGGGTGACGCGAATGCCGTAGTCGCCGGCCAGCGCATCCAGCTTGGGCCGGCTGGGGTTGGCGGCAATGATCCGGTCAGCCGGGTAGCCCGCCTGAACCAGGCCGGCGATGATGCTGCGGCTCATGTTGCCAGCCCCGATAAAGGCAAGGGTTCTGTACTGCATCAAACACTCCTGTGATCTGAAGAAAGCAGAGCCCGCATGCACCGCATCACGGGCTCCTGCTCATGAATAGTCGCGGGCACCGAAGATGGCGGTACCGACCCGCACCATGGTGCTGCCGTGGCCGATCGCCAGTTCGAGATCCTCGGTCATCCCCATCGAGAGGGTGTCCACGCCCGGGTATTGTCGCGCAAGCTCGGTGAACAGAGTCTGCATGCGCGCCATCTGGACAGCCAGTACCGCCTCGTCGCTGGTGTGCTCCGGAATGGCCATCAGACCGCGCAGCCGCAGCCGCTCGCAGCGGGAGACCAACTCGGCCAGACGGAAAATCTCTTGCTCCGACGTTCCGGATTTGCTGCTCTCTCCGCTAATATTGATTTGCAGACAGACATTTAGCGGCGCGAGCCCGGTCGGGCGCTGGTTGTTGAGGCGTTCGATCAGCTTCTCTCTGTCCACGCTCTGTACCCAGTCGAACCGCTCGGCCACCAGCTTGGACTTGTTCGATTGCAGCGGGCCGATAAAGTGCCACTCTATGTCTGTACAGGTCCCTTGCTCACGCAGGGTATCTATCTTGGTGGCCGCTTCCTGGGCGTAGGATTCACCGAAGTGGCGCTGACCGGCGGCATAGGCCTCGCAAACGGCCTCCAGCGGTTTGGTCTTGCTGACCGCCAGCAGCTGGATGTGATCGCCGCGTCGGCCAGCCCGGCTGGCGGCTTGTACAATACGTTCCTTTACCTGAAGCAGGTGCTCGGCAATCTGGCTCATGTTTCGTTCGTGATCTTGTGATGGGAGAATGACAAATCTATGGATATCACAGAGTTATTGGCTTTCAGTGTAAAACATAAAGCCTCGGATCTACACCTCTCGGCCGGGGTTCCCCCGATGATCAGGGTTGATGGCGAGGTTCGCAAGATCAATTTGCCCGCCCTGGAGCACCGGGAAGTACACGCCCTCATCTATGACATCATGAACGACCACCAGCGCAAGGAACTGGAAGAGAACTTCGAGGTGGACTTCTCGTTCGAGGTGCCAAACCTCGCTCGCTTCCGGGTCAACGCCTTCCAGCAAGCGCGCGGCTCCGGCGCGGTATTTCGGACCATCCCCAGCACTGTGCTGAGCCTGGAAGATCTGGATGCCCCGGAGATCTTTCGCAAGATTGCCGAATACCCGCGCGGCCTGGTGCTGGTGACCGGCCCGACCGGCTCGGGCAAATCCACCACCCTGGCGGCCATGGTCAACTACATCAACGAGAACTTTCATCACCACATCCTCACCATCGAGGATCCCATCGAATTCGTGCACGAGAACAAGCGCTGCCTGGTGAACCAGCGGGAAGTACACCGCGACACCAAGAGCTTCAGCAATGCCCTGCGCTCGGCGCTGCGGGAAGACCCGGACATCATCCTGGTGGGCGAGATGCGCGACCTGGAAACCATTCGCCTCGCCATGACCGCGGCCGAGACCGGCCACCTGGTGTTCGGCACCCTGCACACCTCGTCGGCGGCCAAGACCATCGACCGGATCATCGACGTCTTCCCCGGTGCGGAAAAAGACATGGTGCGCTCCATGCTCTCCGAGTCGCTGCGGGCGGTCATCTCCCAGACCCTGCTCAAGCGCATCGGCGGCGGCCGGGTGGCGGCCCACGAGATCATGATGGGGATCCCGGCAGTGCGTAACCTCATCCGGGAGGACAAGATCGCCCAGCTCTACTCGGTGATCCAGACCGGGATGACCCACGGCATGCAGACCATGGATCAGAGCCTCAAGCAGCTGGTGAGCCGCGGCATGGTGGCGGCGCTGGATGCCAAGGCCAAGGCGGTCGATCCCAACACCATCTAACCACGACGAATCTAGGGAAGGAGTCGTTATGAATCTGGATGCCCTGCTGACCGAGCTGGTCGCCCGCAAAGGCTCGGATCTGTTCATCACGGTCGGCACGCCGCCGACCCTCAAGGTCAACGGCCACCTGCAGTCACTGGCAGAAGCGCCCCTCGACAAGGCAAGGGCACTGGCGCTGGTGAAGGAGACCCTGAGCCCGGAGCACTTCGAACGCTACCTGCGCACCAAGGAGGCCAACTACGCCATCCACCGCGAGGAGCTTGGCCGCTTTCGGGTCAGCGCCTTCTGGCAGCAGGAGCTGCCCGGCATGGTACTGCGCCGCATCGAGACCCGCATCCCCACCTTCGACGAGCTGGCACTGCCCCCCATCTTGCAGGAGATCGCCCTGGCCAAGCGCGGGCTGGTGCTCTTCGTCGGTGCCACCGGCGCCGGCAAGTCCACCACCCAGGCGGCCATGATCGGCTATCGCAACCAGCATGTGGACGGTCACATCCTGACGGTGGAAGATCCGGTGGAGTTCGTGCATCAGCACGGCCGCAGCCTGATCACCCAGCGCGAGGTGGGCATAGACACAGCATCGTTCGATGTGGCGCTGAAGAGTTCGCTGCGCCAGGCGCCGGACGTGATCCTGATCGGCGAAATCCGCAGTCAGGAGACCATGGAGTTTGCCCTGCAGTTCGCCGAGACCGGTCATCTCTGCCTCGCCACCCTGCATGCCAACAACGCCAACCAGGCGCTGGATCGCATCTTGCACCTGGTGCCCCAGGAGAAACACCGCCAGTTCCTGTTCGACCTCTCCTTCAACCTGCGTGCCATCGTGGCCCAGCAACTGCTGCCCAGCCCGGATGGACGGCGTCGTTTTGCCGCCTTCGAGGTGTTGCTCAACACCCCGCTCATCACCGACATCATCCGCAAGGGGGAGATGCACCGGCTCAAGGAGGTGATGACCAAGTCCACCGAACTCGGCATGCAGACCTTCGATCAGGCGCTGTTCGCCCTGTTCTGTGCCGGCCAAATTGGCTACAGTGAGGCCCTTGCCCATGCCGACTCGGCCAACGACCTGCGACTGCTGATCAAGCTGTCGGGCCGAGAGCAGCTGGGTTCAGGCACACTCGACAACGTCACCCTGGATGAATGAGGGGCGTGCGTCACCGCTATAAAGGATCGTTATGCTGATTGTGGTTTCCCCGGCCAAGACGCTGGACTACGAGTCGCCGCTGGTGACTTCCCGTTTCACCCAACCCGAGCTGCTGGACCACTCCGCCGAACTGATCGGCCGGGCCCGCCAGTTGAGCCCAGACCAGATCGCCAGCCTGATGAAGATCAGCGACAAGCTGGCCGGCCTCAACGCCGCCCGTTTTGCCGACTGGCAGCCTGATTTCACCCCGGCCAACGCCCGTCAGGCACTGCTGGCCTTCAAGGGGGATGTCTACACGGGGCTGGCGGTGGAAGATTTCAGCGAGGCGGATCTCGACTTCGCTCAGGCCCATCTGCGCATGCTCTCTGGTCTCTACGGGGTGCTGCGTCCGCTCGATCTGATGATGCCCTACCGGCTGGAGATGGGCATTCGGCTCGACAACGCGCGCGGCAAGGATCTCTATCAGTTTTGGGGCGACATCATCACCGAACACCTGAACAAGGCGCTAGCCGCCCAGGGGGACGAGGTGCTGATCAATCTCGCCTCCGACGAGTACTTCAAGTCGGTACGCCCCAAGGCCCTGCAGGGGCGCATCATCACGCCGGTGTTCAAGGACGAGAAGAACGGCCAGTTCAAGATCATCAGCTTCTACGCCAAGAAGGCGCGCGGCATGATGGCCCGTCACATCATCAAGCACAGACTCACCAAGGTGGAACAGCTGACCGGGTTCAACACCGATGGCTACTACTTCGTACCGGAAGAGTCCGACGCCAACACCCTGATGTTCAAACGCGCTGAAAATTAATTACGACCCGAGGGAACCAATTTCAGGATCCTCCAGTCTGAATAGGTGAATCCTCTGTTGTAAGCACTTTTTATTGGCCGACGTTTATGCGTCGGCTTTTTTCTGCCCGACATTCGGCCCATCAAACGCCAAAAAGCACAACGGCCATCCGGGGATGGCCGTTGTGGCGGGCAGGCTTACTTCTTTTTCTTCTTGGCAGACTTCTTCTTGTCGTCCTTCGGCTTTTTCTTCTTCACCGGCACCCGCGCCTCCTTGTGCTTGGGGCGCAGCTCGTCGATCACCCGGCGCTTGAGGCGCTCTTCGGTGTAGCGTTCGATCTTGGCCACCATGGCCATGTCGTGGGCCTCCACCAGGCTGATGGCGCAACCACGGTTGCCGGCGCGGCCGGTACGACCGATACGGTGAACGTAAACATCGGCGCCGTAAGGCATGTCGTAGTTGATGACATGGCTGACGTTGGGCAGGTCGATACCGCGGGCGGCAACGTCGGTGGCAATAAGGAAGGGCACCTCCCCTTCATGGAACTTGCGGATCGACTCGATGCGCTTGGCCTGCTCCATCTCGCCACGGATCCAGGCGCAGGGCACGCCCGCCGCCTGCAGCTGGCCGGAGAGCTCCGCCAGCCGCTCGCGGGTCTTGACGAAGATGATGGCCTTCTGGGTTTCCGGGTTCTTCAGGATGTGCACCAGCAGGGCCAGCTTGTGGGCTGCGTCGTCGGCCAAGTGAACCCACTGGGTGATCGGGCGACGCTCGCTGCGCGGCGGCTCGGCGTGCAGCTCCACCGGATCCTTGAGGATCTCGCTGGCGAACTTCTCGAGGCCAGCCCCTTCCAGGGTGGCGGAGAAGAGCATGGTGTGCTTGCGATAACGCGCCTCTTCCACTATGCGGTTCACGTCCTTGATGAAGCCCATGTCCAGCATGCGGTCCGCTTCATCCAGCACCAGCACCTCGATGTCGTGGCTCTCGAACTCCTCTTTCTCGATGTACTCGAGCAGACGGCCCGGGGTGGCGACCACTATGTCGGTGGTCTTGGTCAGGGCCGGCAGCTGCTCTTCGTGGCTGACGCCGCCGATGATGGTCTCGATGCTGAGATTGGTGTGGGCCGCCAGCGCCTTGGCGTGAGCGGTCACCTGCAGCGCCAGCTCGCGGGTCGGGGTCAGCACCAGCATGCGGCAGGGGCCAGGCTTGCGGCGTGGGAAGTCCAGCAGATGCTGCAGGGCCGGCAACAGGAAGGCGGCGGTCTTGCCGGTGCCGGTCGGGGCGGATGCCAGAATATCGCGGCCGTCCAGGGCTGGCTCCAGCACCATCTGCTGGATGGTGGTGGGGCGGGTGAAACCCATCTCGGCCAAGGCCCGGTTGAGGGCTGGATTCAGGTCGAAATCATCAAAGGACTGGCTCATGGCAATACTCGGTCATTAAGGAAACGGCAGATTATAGGCGATTATGTCGTCGGCTCCTATGGTGACTGTGCCTTAGCCGCTATAATCGCCGACCATTTTCTGCGAGGCGGGTACAGGACGGGAGTCGGATGGCACGAAACAGCGGTTTTACCTTCAAACAGTTTCACGTCGAGCACGATCGCTGCGCCATGAAAGTCGGCACTGACGGCATTCTGCTGGGCGCCTGGGCACCGCTTGGCAAGGCTCGCCGGATCCTCGACATTGGCACCGGCAGCGGCCTCATCGCCCTGATGCTGGCCCAACGCAGCCACGCCGACTGCCGCATCGATGCGGTGGAGCTGGATAAGCATGCGGCGCAGCAGGCCCGCGAGAACGCGGCCGCCTCCCCTTGGCCGCGGCGGGTCACCATCATAGAGAGCGCCATTCAGGGGTATCAGGCCGACCCTTACGATCTCATCGTCGCCAACCCCCCCTACTTCGTGGCGGGCCAGTCATTTCGCGATCCCGCCAGGGCGATGGCCCGTCATACCGGCGCCCTCGATAGCCATGCTCTGCTGGCCGCCTGCGACCGCTTGCTGGCCCCCGATGGCCAGGTCGCACTGGTCGTGCCGACGGTCATGGCCGATGAAATTTTATGCATTTCGGCGGATTATGATCTGCATGCCGTTTGTTATACAGCTGTTATCACCAGGGCGGGAAAAGAGGCAAATCGTGTTTTATTGCTACTTGGCAGAGGATTAAACAGGTGTGATAGGGGTGAAATTGTGATCCATTCTGCTGAGGGAACCTATTCCGACAGATATATCCAACTGACCAGCCCCTTCTATTTGAAGATGTAAATTTCGTCTTGAACTATTTTTTCACGCCATTATGCTGACTCCTAAACGAGCGCCCGCTCCAGACCAGCTCAAACCACTGGTTGCGATGAAAAAACAAGCGGGGCTCCTTTTTTTTACCCCTGAACAACGCCGGTCACCGACCAATAAAAAACTATAACAAGCAATAGTTTACAAGACAGACGAGGTTGAACTTGACGAAATCACTCACATTGTCCGACGTGCTCGGACTGGGCTTCATGACCTTCGCGTTCTATCTGGGCGCCGGTAACATCATCTTCCCGCCGCTGGCCGGCTACATGGCGGGTGAGCACCTCTCTCTGGCCATGCTGGGCTTCCTGGTGACCGCCGTGGGTCTGCCCCTCATCACCATCATTGCCGTCGCCAAGGCCGGCAACGGCTGGGCCGGCATGACCAAGCTGCTGCCGGCCGGCGTGGCCACCGCACTGGCCGTCGCCATCTACATCATCATTGGACCGGCCTTCGCCGCCCCCCGTACCGGTCTGGTGGCCTACGAGATGGGCCTCAAACCCTTCATCGGCGACATGGGCCAAGCCGGCCTGTTTGCCTACACAGTGCTGTTCTTCGGGGTGGCCATCCTGGTCTCCCTGAACCAGGGCAAGCTGATGGACGCCATCGGCAAATACCTGACTCCGCTGCTGATGCTGTTGCTGCTGACTCTGGCCATCGGTGTATTCGTGGCGCCGCAAGGCTCCATGCCCGTCTCTTCCGGCGACTATCAGAACGGCCCCTTCGTGAAAGGGATCCTGGAAGGCTACAACACCATGGACACCCTGGCGTCCCTGATGTTCGGCGCCCTGATCGTCGACCTGCTGCGCCAGAAAGGTATCCAGGACTACCGTAGCCAGTTCAAGTACCTGGCCATTGCCGGCATCATCTCCGCCATCGGTCTGTCCGTGGTCTATGTCTCCCTGTTCCAGCTGGGCAATACGGCTGCCGGCGTCGCTACCGACGTCAGCAACGGCGGCGCCATCGTCAATGCCTACGTACTGAGCCTATTCGGCCAGCCGGGCCAGTTCATTCTGGCAGCCATCATCACCCTGGCCTGCTTCACCACCGCCGTGGGTCTGATCTCCGCCTGCTCCGATTTCTTCCACAACCTCACCGGCATGAGCTACAAGAAGCTGGTGGTCTTGCTGGGCGTCATCTGTGCCGTAGTGGCCAACGTGGGTCTGAGCCAGCTCATCAGCCTCTCCATCCCGGTACTGGTTGCCATCTACCCGGTTGCCGTTGCGCTGGTACTGGTCACCTTCCTGAAGGGTTACTTCGGTCGTCCGCGCCTGGTGTTCCGTGGCGTGTTGATGGTTGCCTTCCTGTTTGGCTGCCTGGACGGCCTGGGTGCCGCCGGCATGAAGATGGATGCCTTCGCCTTCCTGCCGCTGTTCGACAAGGGCCTGGCCTGGTTGCTGCCGACCCTGCTGGCCTGTGGCCTCGGGATGCTGGTACGCTCCGGCGAGAAACTGGCTGCCGAAGCCGCCTGATTTCGCTCCCGCCCATGTCAAAGAGCCTGCCTTGTGCAGGCTCTTTTGTTTGTGTGCCATCTCGCCCGGCATGGTTTCCCGTCAGCTATGCCATGCAGCCACGCCCTTTCCCGCTCTGCCCTCTTGCTTCCGCCAGTTGCAGTTCTATCGGTGATTTATTCTGGCCAACTAAATTGTTTCAAGATATTAATGCGTGATTGAGATCAAATATCTCTTCTTTATGCTCAAGATGGTACTCCTGTGACGATCTTCCGATGGCACAGGAGAGGGAAGCATTGTTATCCGGTTATCTGCCAGGCAGTGGGTGCAATCAACAAGAACAAGCTGATAAGGCAGATGAGGTCAGGTTTGACGAAATCACTGAAGTTGTCCGACATATTCGGACTGGGTTTTATGACGTTTGCGTTCTATCTGGGGGCAGGCAACATCATTTTTCCACCGCTGGCCGGCTTCATGGCCGGTGAGCATCTGCTGGCCGCCATGGTCGGTTTTCTGCTGACGGCGGTGGGTCTGCCTCTGCTGACCCTGGTCGCCGTTGCCAGAGGCAGCGCCGGACAGGGCAGCAGTGGCTGGACGGCGATGACCCGCCATCTGCCGACCTGGGCAGCCACGGCGCTGGCCATTGCCATCTACATCATCATGGGGCCGGCCTTCGCCACCCCCCGTACCGGCCTGGTGGCTTATGAAATGGGGCTCAAGCCCTGGCTGGGTGACGCCGGCCAGCACGGTCTGCTGCTCTACAGCCTGCTCTTCTTCACACTGGTGATCCTGGTATCGCTGAACCGGGGCAGACTGCTGGATGCGGTGGGCAAATACATGACCCCTGTCTTGATGGTGATGCTGCTGATCCTGGCGATCGGGGTCCTGTTTGACCCGCAAGGCACCCAACCAGAGGCCAGCGGCGACTATACGGAGACGCCACTCATCAAGGGCATGCTGGAGGGGTACAACACCATGGATACCCTCGGCTCCCTGATGTTCGGTGCCCTCATCATCGGCCTGCTGCAACGCCGGGGGATCGAGGACTATCCGAGCCAGTTCAAGTACCTGACCATCGCAGGGCTCATCTCGGCGGTTGGTCTCTCGGCGGTCTACATCTCCCTGTTCTACCTCGGCAACAGCGCAGCAGGCGTGGTGACCAGCGTCGACAATGGCGGCGCCATCGTCAACGCCTACGTACTGAGCCTGTTCGGCCACTCCGGTCAGTTAATCCTGGCCGCCATCATCACCCTGGCCTGCTTCACCAGCGCGGTCGGCCTGCTCTGCGCCAGCGCCGACTACTTCCACGGTCTGGCCGGCTGGACATACCGCAAATGGGTACTGCTGATGGGATGCGTCTCCATCCTGGTGGCCAACATCGGGCTGAGCCAGCTCATCAGCCTCTCCATTCCGATCCTGGTCGCCATCTATCCGGTCGCCATCGCGCTGGTGCTGGTCACCTTTGCTCAGGGCCGTTTCGGTCGACCACGGCTGGCGTTTCGCGCCGTGCTGCTGGTGGCTTTTCTGTTCGGCTGCCTGGACGGGCTGGGCGCTGCCGGCATGCAGATGGATGCGTTAGCCTTCCTGCCGCTGTTCGACAAGGGGCTGGCCTGGTTGCTGCCGACCTTGCTGACCTGCGGCCTCGGCATGCTGCAGCGCCCCCGCGAGGCGCTGGCGGCAGAAGCCGCTTGACCCGTCAGCCAATAACGAAAGAGGCCAGCATCAGCTGGCCTCTTTCGTTGGGCGGGGTCTGCCGTTACAGCAGCGGATCCGGTTTGGGTTTGCCGGCCAGTCCGTACCAGTGGGTCTCCACTCGCCCGGCATGCCACTCAAAGGTTCCCCAGGGCTGTGCTGCCTGCCAACGCGGAAAATTCACGAGCACCCGGTTGTCTTCGTACTTGTAGAGCGAGGTGGTGATCTCGATGTCAGAGAGGATAAGCAGCAGGGCCCAGCCGATGAAGAACCATTTCAGCGCTTTCCACATAGGGTTACTCGAAGCAGATTTCGATGGTTGCCCGACCGTAATCTGATTCAAACGGCATCATGATCTTGGTGCCGTCGGCACGATGGGTGATGGTGTGGTTGATACCGGAGACGATGATGGGAGTCGCCATGTCGAATTCATACCCCTTCTCCCCCAGCATGCGCTTGGCACCGCCGGTCACCATGTTGGTGATCTCGCCCACCATGTCGGTCACCTCTTCATTGATGGTGGCCGGCGCCTCGCCCAGCATGCGGCGCATGATCTCCAGTGCCAGCCCCTTCTCGAAGCTGATGGAGAGGGATCCCCGGGTCTGCGGGCCGACCATGCCGATGAGGCCGGAGACATCACCGCGCGCCAGCTCGTCCATCTTGCGCTTGGGTTTGCCCGGCTTGAGCTCAAGCTGTGCCATGGTGGAGAGCACATTGAGCAGGGAGAGCAGGAACGGGTTTACAAAATCAGCCTTCATGTTGACTTCCTACAGTGGGCGTACAGCGAGCACATTGGCCATGTGCCTCAATCGTCTTATTGGTAATAGTAAAGCCATGCAACTTGGCTTGCTCGGAAAACGCGCCATCGATCGCCGGATCATGCAGCTCGACCACCTCGCCGCACTGGTCACAGATGAGCAACTGCATCGGGTGGGCATGGTCGAAGTGACAGCAGAATATGAAGGCGTTGAGCGACTCCACCTTGTGGGCAAAACCCTGTTCGAGCAGAAAATCGAGCGCCCGATAAACGGTCGGCGGCTTGGCGTGGGCCTCTGTCTGTTGCAACTGGGCCAACAAATCATAGGCGCTGATGGCATTGCCATGGGCAGCCAGCAGCCTGAATACCTGACGCCGGGTAGGGGTGAAGCGGATCCCGCGTTGTTCGCAGAGTCGTTCGGCTCGTTGTAAAAGTTGGTCTTGATTCATGATCACGCAATTACCCTTTTTATTAGCCGGATACTATCACAGGGCCCCCTTTGGCGCGGTGACAAAATTCATTTTCTGGGGCTGCCTCACGTTGTGGTAAAATCCGCCCCCTTTGTTTAGCCAACCCGGATGATTTTTATGCAGGCGCAGCGTTTTTCCATCGCCCCCATGCTGGACTGGACCGATCGGCATTGCCGTTATTTCCATCGTCTGATGACTCGCCAGACCTTGCTCTATACCGAGATGGTGACCACCGGCGCCATCATCCACGGCAAGGGTGATTACCTGGGGTACAGCGAGCAGGAACATCCCATCTCCCTGCAACTGGGTGGCAGCAATCCGGCCGATCTCGCACGCTGCGCCAAGCTGGCCGAGGAGCGTGGCTATGACGAGGTAAACATCAACGTTGGCTGCCCCTCCGATCGGGTACAGAACGGCCGCTTCGGCGCCTGCCTGATGGGCGAGCCCGCACTGGTGGCCGACTGCGTCAAGGCGATGCGCGATCTGGTCGACATTCCGGTAACGGTGAAGACCCGCATCGGCATCGACGATCAGGACTCCTACGAATTTCTGCAGGCCTTCATCGAGCAGGTGCGCGACGCCGGTTGCGATACCTTCATCGTCCATGCCCGCAAGGCCTGGCTGAGCGGTCTGAGCCCCAAAGAGAACCGCGAGATCCCGCCGCTCGACTATCCCCGCGTCTACCGGGTCAAACAGGATTACCCGGATCTCACCATCGCCATCAACGGCGGCGTCACCTCCCTGGAGCAGACCCTCGAGCACTTGCAGCACCTGGATGGTGTCATGATGGGGCGCGAAGCCTATCAGAACCCCTACATTCTGGCGCAGGTGGACAATCAAGTGTTCGGCCAGAACCAGGCCGTGCCGAGTCGCCACGAGGTGGTGCGGATGATGCTGCCCTATATCGAGCAGGAGCTGGCCAAGGGCAACTATCTCTCCCACATGACCCGCCACATGTTAGGGCTGTTCCAGAACATGCAGGGGGCTCGAGCCTGGCGCCGTCACTTGAGCGAAAATGCCTGCAAGCCCGGAGCAGATATCCAGGTGGTGCTGGATGCCATGGCCAAGGTGCCGGAATTCGCCGCCACCGAGGCAGCGGAGTAACCATGTACCGCTTCACCGGTTCCTGGCTGCACAAGGCCATCGTCCGACTCTGCGCCGGTCTGCTCGCCATCCTGGGCGTCAAGCTCAGCGCCTTCTACTTCATCGGCCTGCTCATCGTGCTGGGGTTGCATCGGGATCAGCTGCTCGGCTGAACTCCCCCCGAATCGACCAATAAAAAACCGGCAACACTCAGTGTTGCCGGTTTTTTTATGCTGCAGAGAGTGACGCTACTCCCCTTTCTCCACGAACTGCAGCTCGGGCGCCCTGGAGGTCAGCACATCGGCGCAGTAATCCCAGGTCGAGATGCGATAGTGCTGCAGATCCTCGTCCAGGTGCAGGCCGTCCGACTCCTGATGGAACCAGCTGGCAAACCGGGACGGGGTGATGAGCTGGATCTGCTCCTCGATAGCATGACTATCCTTGCCCTCTGCCAGATCGCAATCCTCCATGACCCGCACCGCGAAGATATGCCGGAAATAGACCCGGCACAGGATCTGCGGCGGCAGATCGATGCTGCGAGCCCTGCCCAGCATGATGGTGAGGGAATCGCTCCAGATATCCTGATGAAGTTCGGCCACGACCAGGCCCGGGGGGAGTTGGCGGGACGGAGCCCAAGGTACGGCAACCTGCCGAATGGCATTTTTCTGTTCCATCATCCACCTCACTACAGCGCACGCCATATCTTGAGTGTATCTGAAACAATTTCCGCTGACGATGGCAATAAAAAACCCGGCTGGCGCCGGGTTTTGGGGGATTACTTAACGGCGTCTTTGAGCGCCTTGCCTGCCACAAAGGACGGCACATTCGCGGCTGCAATCTGGATCTCTTTACCAGTTTGCGGATTGCGACCGGTACGGCCAGCGCGATGGTTCACCTTGAAGGTACCAAAACCCACCAACTGCACAGCATCACCTTCTTTCAGGCTCTGGGTAATACCATTGATGATCTCTTCCAGAGCAACTTTGGCCTGAGCTTTGCTCAGATCTGCTTTGGCTGCAATTGCATCGACAAGTTGAGCTTTGTTCATAACATTTCCTTTATGATCGGGCATTTAGCACCGGGCCACTCTATTCAAAAAAAAACACTCAGGCAAAGGCTTTATCAGCCGGATTGGCTTGAATGCTGGGGTTTTCATCAAGATCTGCGGAAATAGTCACATATCTCGCCCCTTCGTGATCGTAATTGACGGGAAGAGGAGAGCAAATGATGGCGCCTTGTAACCAAAACACCACCCGGTGTAACAATATCCCCATGCCCCTATTGACGGTCAACCGGATTTTCCCTAGTTATAGGAAGGTGTCGTCAGTCCATAAAAAGGCCGGAGGCCTGTCACGATAGCACTCCATGCCTATGCCCCACGGAGGGAGTATGTTAACTGAACTGGAACAAACCAAACGCGCATTGGCAGGAAAGCACAGAGCTATCGATGACTGGCTGGACGCCAGACAGGCACTGCTGGTCGAGTACATGCGCCTCGCCGGCTTGAAACCCACCCGCAACAGCAAGCAGCGCTCGCTTCCGGGCCATGTGGAACTGCAAAGTTTCTGCGAGCAATTGGTCGACTACGTCAGCGCCGGCCACTTCGAGATCTACCACCATGTGGTGACCGCTTTCGAACAGGCCAGCGGCGACAAGCTGGAGCTGGCCAAGCGCATCTACCCCCATATCCGCGCCTGCACCGAGTTCGCGCTGGAGTTCAACGACAAGTACAGCAACGCGGACGAGGCCCAGATGCTGCTGCTGGATGAAGACTTGAACCAGCTTGGCCCCGTGCTGGAAGATCGTTTCAAGCAGGAAGATCGGCTGATCAAGGCACTGCAGGTAGTAGAGTCACTCAGCGCCCAGCAGGTTTGATATCCAATTTCGGAGCCAGTTCAAGATCCTGATGTGCAAGGTGCATTACACTCTATGTCATGACCTCTAGCACCCGTACCTATTGCTGACAGGAGATGAGAATGTCCGAGCGTCGCCGTTTTTCACGGATCCTTTACTTGACCATGGCCGATCTCGTCCAGGGCGATAAAAAATGGCGGACCCAGCTGGTCGATATTTCCCTGCAGGGCGCCCTGCTGATCCGGCCCGATGACTGGGAAAGCAATGACGACAAAGAGTACTCACTCAGCTTCGTGCTGAGCGGCAGTGACATCGAGATCAAGATGCAGGTCATGCTGACCCATGAAGCCAGCAAGAAGCTTGGGTTCTATTGCCACCATATCGACATCGACAGCGCCACCCATCTCAAACGGATGATCGAGCTCAACGTCGGCGATGAAGAGTTGCTACACAGGGAGCTGGAACAGCTGCTGAGCGAGCATCTCGAACACCCCCACCCCTGAGCCACAGCCCCAATCACCCAATAAAAAGGAGCGCCCATTGCGCTCCTTTTTGTTGCCCGTCCGCGAACCCTGTTCTGCTTACAGCGCCTCCAGAGCATCGGCCAGCTTCTTGACCGGCACCACTTCCATGCCCTCGATGGGATGCTTGGGGGCATTGGCGTGCGGCACTATGGCACGGCGGAAGCCATGCTTGGCCGCCTCCTGCAGCCGCTCCTGGCCGGACGGCACGGGCCGGATCTCGCCGGACAACCCCACCTCGCCGAACACCACCAGATCCTTGGGCAGGGAGTGATCGCGAAAACTGGAGACCATGGCCAGCAACAGGGCCAGATCCGCACTGGTCTCCTCTACCTTGACCCCGCCGACTACGTTGATGAAGACATCCTGATCCGCCATCTGCAACCCGCCGTGGCGATGCAGCACTGCCAGCAGCATGGCGAGCCGGTTGTGATCCATCCCCACCGCCACCCGGCGTGGATTGGAGAGCTGGGAGTAGTCCACCAGCGCCTGCAACTCCACCAGCAGCGGACGCGTGCCCTCCCAGATCACCATCACGATGGAGCCGGGCGCCTGCTCTTCACCGCGACTGAGGAAGATGGCAGAAGGGTTGCTCACTTCCCGCATCCCCTGCCCGGTCATGGCGAAAACCCCCAGCTCGTTGACCGCCCCGAAGCGGTTCTTGTGGGAGCGCAGGGTGCGAAAGCGGGAATCGTGGCTGCCGTCGAGCAGCACGGAACAGTCGATGCAGTGCTCCAGCACCTTGGGACCGGCCAGGGTGCCATCCTTGGTCACGTGGCCCACCATGAAAATGGCGACGTGATTCTGCTTGGCATAGCGGGTCAGCAGGGCGGCCGCTTCCCGCACCTGGGAGACGGACCCCGGCGCCGACTGCACATCCGCCACATGCATCACCTGAATGGAGTCGATGACCATGATCTGTGGCTGCTCCTGCTGGGCAATCAGGCAGATCTGCTCGACCGAGGTCTCCGACAGCATGCGTAGCTTGTCGGTGGGCAGGCCGAGACGCGATGCCCGCATCGCCACCTGCTGCAACGACTCCTCACCGGTGACGTACAGGGTCTTCATCCGCTCGGCCAGGCCACACATGGTCTGCAGCAACAGGGTCGACTTGCCCGCCCCCGGGTTGCCACCGATCAGGATGGCCGACCCCGGCACCACGCCGCCGCCAAGCACCCGATCCAGCTCCTTGAAGCCGGAAGAGAAACGGGGGATCTCGGTGGTGGCGATCTCCGCCAGCGTCTGCACCTGGCTGCCGACGGCGCCGGCATAGCCGCTGTAGCGGGCACTCTTGCCCGGGGTCACCGATCCGAGGCGCACCTCGCTGATGGTGTTCCACTCCTTGCACTCACTGCACTGGCCCTGCCAGCGTGTGAAGTCGGCGCCACATTCGGTACAAACATAGGCAGTTTTGTTTTTGGCCATGGATAACTCGGGGACAGGATGAATTCCTGCTTGATATACTTGTTTGCGACCGACAGATCAAACCCAGAATCGGAAAAGTGACTTTCCGTGGCAGGAACACATGGAATCAGAACAACAACAGCACCTGATTGAACAACTTATTCCTCTGCTCAGAGAAAAGGATTTCGATGACATCTTCAATCGCCTGACCCAGGACGAGAACAGCAACAGCCGTTTTCTGATCAAGATGGAGCTCAAACGCAAATGCACCCCCTGCCGCCGGGTCATCGACATGCGCGACGAGCTGGGCGATGAGTGCCTGGTGCACGAGTTCGAAGGGATCACCCATTTCATGCCGGCCGAGGCCATCGGCCTGTTCCAGTCCCAGTGCTACCTCTACAAGGATGACTACACCCTGGGGGTCTACGAAGCGCTGCAATACTGGCAAAAATACCAGCATGGCAAGAACGATGGCCAGCTCCAGCCCCCCGTCAGCCCGTTTCGCCAGTACGACGTCAATCCCATCTCCTTTGCCAGCTACTATGGCCGGCGCCAGGAGCGGATGCACTTCAGCTCCCCCGTGGTGATCAAGTTCGCCGATGGCGACAAGCTGTTCGCCAAGAGTTCCGATCTCTCTCTAGGCGGGATCCGGGTTTCGGTGCCCTATCTGCCCAACTACCAGACCGGCGCTCAGGTCGAGGTGTTCTTCACCGGGCTGGAGCGGGATCACCCCAACCCCGTCCTGCACCATTCGGTCAGCTACCAGATCCTCGGGGAAGAGAGCAAGGAGGGGAAATACTGGCTCAGGCTGCTCAAGACCGGCGAGCACCCGGCCTTCGACCAGTTTTTGAACGATTTCATCGAGAGCAACAAGAGTCGCTACCGGGTCAGCGTCGACTACCTGCTCTCCGCCGCCATCATCAAGGGGTATGAACAGTTTTACCTGCCGCGCATGACCGGCATGCCGCTGTTCTTCGGCTCGGGCGACAGCCCCAGCCTCGAGATCGCCCTGCGCACCGAGAACAACCAGCACATCCTGGAGTATTGGCGCGATGCCAAGAACCGCGACATGCTCGCCAGCCTGTTCTCGGCCACCCGCATGCAGGCCCTGTTGCCGGCGAAGGGAGAATTGAAAGAGACCCTGATCTACTGCTTTACCCACTCGGTGCGCAGCCACCTCTACTTCTTCTCCGCCACCCGGGAAGAGCTGCTGCAAAGCGGCCTGATGTCGCTCTTCTTCCAGGTGGGAGCCCGGCGTCCCAGCTGGCGGGTCTACAAGTTCAGTCTGGAGCGCTGCGACCTGCACGAGGCCGATCTGGCCAGTCAGCAGGGCAAGGAGAGTCCCCAGCTGCAGGACATGCTGCTGCAGGAGCGGCTCAAGCAGATAAGCTACGTCGGTCTGCTGCAGCAAGTCGGCCTCGACAGCCAGCGGGAAGAGTTCCAGTTCGACGCCTCCAGCCAGCACAACGCCAACGAGCTGCAACGCTTCGGTCACGACAGCAGTGCCGCCCCCTTCGAGATCGAGACGCTGCACTATGTCCAGCTGCGCAAGGAGGCTCGCTACATCCACAAAACCGCCGTCGCCATCAAGCACAATGGCCGGGCCTGGCTCGGCTGGACCCGCGACATCTCGGCCCACGGCATGCAAATCGAGCTGGAAGAGCCGTTCGAGGGGGCGAAGGACGACATAGTCACCATCGCCCTGCCACGCCTGCAGGAACTCTCCAAGAGCATGGATCTGCAACGCCTCCCCTACCGGCTGGTCAGCATCAACCTGACCCGCACCGTGCTGCATCTGTGCATCGAGGGGGATCCCGAGCGCCACACTGGCCGCCAGTTCTTCAAGCTGCTGATCGAAAGCAACCAGAACAAGCTCAAAGCGGCCCAGGAGCAGCGCCGTTATCGCGGCATGGCGCGGGCACTGCGCAACATCTATACCCACCACGTCTTCTGCACCCCGGTCTACATCAACAAGCTCAAGGGGGCGCCCAAGCCGGCCTCGGTCGGCCATGCGCCGCAGCCACGTAGCCTGTCGCGGCTGCTCAAGGCCTGTGCCGAGCAGGGCGATCAGGACAACCTCTACCCGCTGTTCCAGGGGGAGTTGCTCAAGCAGCTCATCATGAACCCGCTGCGGGCCATCGAGCGCGAGGATCAACCCCAGGAGGAGGAGGTCTATATCGCCAGTCTGCAGACGGCGACCGGCCTGCCCATCTTCACCAGCCGGCTTGCCAGCAGCTTCCAGAACGTGGCGGAGAAACGCAGCTTCATCGAGCAGGCGCTGCGCCAGGGGGAGTTCTACTCGGTGCTGGTCGGCATCTCCCGTACCGGTCGCCCCGATACCAACTTCATCGCCAACGAGCTGGACTACATTGCCAAGTTCGCCATTCACAAGGCCAAGAAGCTGGAAGAGGAGCTGTGGAGCGTGGTGGGGGTTGGCGAGCTGACCGATACCAGCCAGGCAACTCTGTTCCGGCTCGGCATCACGACGCCCATCAAGTAAAGAAGAGGGCGCCGACTCGAGGCGGCGCTACACCAAGCAGCAAGCAATGGCGGACCCTGGGTCCGCCATTTTTTTTCGCATTCTTGCGGCTACCAGCCCCCCGGGGTTCCCCCATCAGGCCGCCTGCGGGTTGAGCAGCCATTCGAGGATCTGCGGGAAGTGATCCTCCTGCGCCTGAGGTGCAGTCAGCATGTTGATGTGGTCGTAATCGAGCCGGTTGCCGTTGTCCCGGCCGAGCCGGGTATGGCGTGCGGCCGAGCCCATCTCGGCGCTGAAGCGGCGCACGTCGGTCGGGTGACCCAGCACCTTGTCCGCCTTGGCCGAGATCATCCAGAGCGGCGGCCAGTTGACCCGGGCGGCCGCCTCGTCATAGGCGAACCCGTCGCTGGGATCCTGCCAGGGGCCACACTTGACCCAGGGGATGGTCTCCTGCAGGTAGCGCAACGGCTCGTCATCCGCCCCTATCTTCAATCTACGCGCAGCCAGAAAGCCGCTGCGGCTGGCCAGCCAGGGGGCCAGCCGGTTCCAGATCAGATCCACCTTCAGCCAACGCTCCGGATTTTGTACCGACACGCCGCGCTTGGTGCCAAAAAACACCAGGCTGGCCACCTGCTCCGCCAGCTCGGGAAAGCGCACCAGGGTCGACGCCATGATGACGCCGCCCCAGGAGTGGGCCATCCAGTGCAGCTTGAAGCCGGCATGACGGGCGGCAATCCAGCGGTGCAGGGCCGGCAGGTCCTCGGTGATGAGCTCATGCTGGCCATGTTCGGCCTGCTCGGCAATGGCCGGCGTGCTGAGCCCCCGCCCGCGCAGATCGGCCACATAGACCTGATAGCCGTGGCGGGCCAGAAAACAGGCCAGCCCCTTGCCCGACTCGGTATAGAAGATGCGGCCGTTCTCGATGGCGCCGTGCACCATCAGGATCGGCTCGCCATGTACCGCAACCCGCGGCTGAATGTGGCGTACGTGCAGCCGATGTTCGCCGCAGGGAATAAACAGGGATTGCTGTAGCAGTTCCATTTTGAGACTACGTCCTCCGTGACGTGGGGTTGAGTCCAGCCCTAGTGGGCTCAGCGCCTATCCCAGCGCTGCTGGCGGCAGGCCAGGGCACCGAGCAGGCAGATCACCCCTTCCAGATCGTGGTGGTTGAGGGTGGCCGCCGCCTGGGCCCGCACCAGCGGTTTGGCGTGGATGGCGATGCCGAGCCCGGCCACCCCCATCATCTTGAGATCGTTGGCACCATCGCCCACAGCCACGGTCTGACCAGTGGCGATGCCGTACTCCGCAGCCAGCTGCTGCAGCACCTCGGCCTTGACGGCGGCATCGACGATGCGCCCGATCACCTTGCCGGTCAGCTGCGGCCCCGCCACCGCCAGCTCGTTGGCGAAGATGGCGTCCAGCCCCAGCTCCCGCTGCAACTGGCCGGCAAAACGGGTGAAACCACCGGAGGCGATCGCCACCTTCCAGCCAGCCTGCTTGAGAGTGTCGACCATCAGTTGCAGGCCCGGCATCCAGGGCATGTTGGCCGCCACCTCGTCGAGAATGGTGACCGGTGCCCCCTCCAGCAGGGCGACCCTGGCCCGCAGGCTGTCGGAAAACTCCAGCTTGCCCTGCATGGCGGCCGCCGTGACCGCCGCCACCTGCTCGCCGACCCCGGCCAAACGGGCAATCTCGTCGATGCACTCGATGCGGATGGCGGTGGAGTCCATGTCCATCACCAGCAGACCGGGCTCAGCCAGGCTGGGCAGGGCCGGCAGATGACACAGATCGATATCCCACTCCTCCCCCTTGAGCGTCTGTACCAGAGCGGGTGAGAAGCGATCCGTGCCCAGCAGCAGCAGGGGTACCCCAGCCGGCATGGCAGGTGGATAGAGCCGTGCCTGCAGCCCGTGCCGCGCCAGCAGCCCGGCCAGCCGGCCGAGATGGTGGCCGCCAAGGGCCCGACCAAACAGCACCAGCCAGGCGCCATCCAGCGCACTGGCGGCGGGCAGCAGCGCCTGTGGCGTCGCCTCCCACCAGGGGGCGCCGGACAGGCACTCGGGCCACTCTGAAATATCTGCGGGCAATTGGGACAACAACATAGGGATAACGCCTTCCTTGGTGATCATGGGGTTAACAAAACTGGCCCAGAGTAGCGTATTGCTTTTTGTACAGGCAAGCGCCAAGATCCCGCCACTCCTTGTCAGCAAAAGGCTCAACGCTTGCGTCATCTCCCCATCAAACGTGTGCTCAGTCTGGGTGCCGGTGTCCTGCTCGGACTCTGGGTGCTCGCCGTGCTCATTCATATGCAGGGCGAGAGCCAAGCCTCGCTGCACAGCGAGGCGCGCAACCGGGCCCAGGCACTGGTGGCCTATGCCGCCAGGGACATGAAACGCTGGATCAAGGAGGAGAAAAACAGCGAGCTGGATCGGCTGGCCCGGGATCTGGCCGCCGAACCCGAGATCCTCGATGTCACCCTCTACGATGCCCGCGGCATTCCCCTCGCCCAGTCGGACAATGCAGTGCCGCTGGACAGCCTGCTGCCCATCGGCGACAACAACAAGTCGGTCCCCGAGCAGGGCAAGGGGCGCATCCAGTTCGTGCAGGAGATCCTGGATGGGGAGCAGACGCTGGGCTATCTGCGCATTACCCTGGAGGAGCAGCAGATGCTGGCGGACAAGGACACCCGGCTCAAGGTGGTGCAGGAGAAACAGCGGCTGATGCTGCTGGTCGCCCTGCTGGCCGGGCTGCTCATCTCCTACGGGGTACGCCGCAACTACATGCGGGTGCGCAAGCACAAGAAGAAAAGCAAACCGGTCGAACCGCAATAAGACGGTGCGACCTCATCGCCTTGTATACAACCCAGGCAATGCCACCAGCAGGAGCGCTGTATGATTGCCCCCCCTCTTCCTCTGGATGAAGAGAGCCGACTGGAACGGCTCCGCATCCTGGGCTTGCTTGACCGCGAGCCTATCGACCAGCTGGATCGCCTGACCCGGCTCATCACCCGCCATTTCTCGCTGCCCATCGCCATGGTCTCGCTGACCGACGTGAACCGGCAGTGGTTTCTCGCCCGTACCGGGGTCACCCTGTGCGAGATCAGCCGGGAGCACTCCTTTTGCGGCCACGCCATCCTGCGCCCCGACATCATGCAGGTGCAGGATGCCAGGCACGACCCGCGCTTTGCCGACAACCCGCTGGTGACGGGCGAGCCCCACGTGGTCTTCTATGCCGGCCGGCCACTGCGGGCGCTGGACGGCGTGGTGCTCGGCACCCTCTGTCTGGTGGATCATGCAGCGCGCCACCTCGACGAGGAGGCCTGTCGCGATCTCGACGACTTCGGCCGCCTGGTGGAGAACACCCTGCACGATCTGGAAAGGCGCCATCAGGTACGCAGCCTCAACCAGGTGCTGGAGGACAAGGAGCACCTGTTCACCCTCACCTTCAACCAGTCGTCGGTGGGCATGGCCCTCTCGTCGGTTGAGGGACGCTGGCTGCGGGCCAACCCGGGGCTGGAGCGACTGCTCGGTTACAGCGAACAGGAGATGCTGACACGCACCTGGCACGCCATGACCCACCCCGAGGATCTGCCGCGCGAGCTGGCCCTGTTCACCGCCCTGCTCGCGGGGCAACGGCAGGACTACCGGCTGGAGAAGCGGATGATCCGCGCCGATGGCAGCCTGTGCTGGGTCCAGCTCAGCGTGACCCTGTGCCAGAGCCGCACCATGGCCCCCCACATGATCGCCGTCTTTGCCGACCTCACCGAGCGCAAGCAGGTCGAGGCCGAGCTGCTGCAACTGCAGCAGGGGCTCGAGCAGCAGGTGCGTGAGCGCACCCGCGAGCTGTCGAGCACGGTGGAGCAACTGCATCGCGAGATGCAGGAGCGTGGTGCCGTGCAACAACGCCTGTGGCAGGAGCAACGCCGGCTGCAACACATGCTGGAGCACACCAGCAACGCCTTCCTCGAGCTCGACGAGGCGCTGGTCATTACCGGCTGGAACCCGGCCTCCACCACCCTGCTCGGCTGGCACCCCGAGGAGATGCTGGGACGCACCCTGCCCACCCTGCTCGGCAGCGCTCATCCTCTGCTGGCGCAACTGATCCATCCCGAGCGCGCGCAGCGCCGTCTGGAGTGCGACATCGGCACCCGCAGCGGCCGCCAGGTCCCGGTCGAGGTGAGCGCCGAGCGCTACCAGTTCGACGGCAAGGTGCGCCTCGCCCTGTTCCTGCACGACATCAGCGCCCGCCGCCAGGTGCTGGCGGAAATCGAGCGCGGGCGGGCCCGGTTGCGGGCCATCACCGACGGCCTGCCGGTCACCATCAGCATGGTCTCGCCCGAGGGGCGCTATCTGTTTGCCAACCAGGCCTACTGCCGCTACTTCGGGCTGGATCCCGAGCGAATGCGGGAGATGAGCGTGCGGGAGGTGATCGGCGAGGCGGCCTACGACCGGGCCATCGCTCATCTGGAGCGGGCCCTCGCCGGCGAGCAGGTGAGCTTCGAGAACCGTTTCGAGCTGCCCATAGGCCCACGGGATCTCAGGATCACCATGATCCCGAGCCGGGGCGACGAGCCAGGGGTCTACATCCTCGGCAGCGACATCACCGAGTTCAAGGCGCTGCAGAACCAGCTGGAGCACGAGGCGGCCCACGACCCCCTCACCGGCCTGCCCAACCGGCGCGCTTTCACCCTTCGCCTCTCCCGGGAGCTGGAGCGGGTGCGTCAGAATGCCGAGACCCTGGGGCTGCTGTTTCTCGATCTCGACGGCTTCAAGCGGATCAACGATCTGCTCGGCCACCACGTCGGCGACGCCCTGCTGCAGCGCTTCGCCAACGTGCTGAGTGCCGAGGTGCGCCCCGGTGACATGGTGGCGCGCCTGGCCGGCGACGAGTTCACCATCATACTGCCGGCCCTGCGCCAGCCGGAGCTGGAGCTGCCCGCACTGTGCGAACGGCTGCTGGCAGCCATGGCGGTACCGGCCGACGTGGCCGGCCACCAGCTGCCCCTCGCCGGCAGCATCGGCGGAGCCATCTGCCATTCGGGCCAGTATTGTCACATCGACGACCTGCTGCACCGGGCCGACAGCGCCATGTACCGGGCCAAACAGGCCGGCAAGGGGCGCTTCGCCCTCGACCTCTGATCTTCCCTCCTTGAAATGCAAAACGGCGGCCCGAGGGCCGCCGTTGTCATTATTCATGCGCGAAGAGGATTAGTTGTCACCCAGCAGGACGGAATCCAGCGCGATTTCGATCATGTCGTTGAAGGTCAGCTGACGCTCTTCAGAGGTGGTCTGCTCACCGGTACGGATATGGTCGGAGACGGTGCAAATGGTCAGTGCGCGAGCACCGTACTCTGCGGCCACACCGTAGATGCCGGCGGCTTCCATCTCGACACCCAGGATGCCGTATTTTTCCATGACGTCGAACATGGAGGGGTCCGGGGTGTAGAACAGGTCGGCGGAGAAGATGTTACCGACGCGCACGGCAACGCCCTTGTTCTTGGCGGCCTGTACGGCATTGGCAACCAGATCGAAGTCGGCGATGGCGGCGAAGTCGTGATCCTTGAAGCGCAGACGGTTCACCTTGGAGTCGGTGCAGGCACCCATGCCGATCACCACGTCACGCAGCTTCACGTCTTCACGCACGGCACCGCAGGAACCGACGCGGATCAGGGTCTTCACGCCGTAATCGGTGATCAGCTCTTTTGCATAGATGGAGCAGGACGGGATGCCCATGCCGTGGCCCATGATGGAGATGCGACGACCCTTGTAGGTGCCGGTGAAACCGAACATGTTGCGCACGTCGCACACCTGTTCGACGTTCTCCAGGAAGGTTTCGGCGATGTACTTGGCGCGCAGGGGGTCGCCCGGCATCAGCACGGTGTCAGCAAAGGCGCCATCTTTCGCATTGATATGAGGAGTTGCCATTCTCTTGATTCCTTCACACTAGGTTGAGTTTTATTGTCTTTATTGGTTGCCCGCCGCCGAGGCGACGGGCGGGTAACTTACAGGAAGCTGGTACCGTACGCCAGTTTGGGCAGACCGTGGTACGCCGCGATGCTCTGGCCGATGTCGGCAAAGGTCTCGCGACGGCCGACGGAACCGGCCTTGACCGGCTTGCCGTAGAACAGCACAGGGATGTACTCGCGGGTGTGATCGGTGCCGCTCCAGGTCGGGTCACAGCCGTGGTCGGCGGTCAGTACCACCACGTCGCCATCCTGCATCAGCTCGAACAGCTCCGGCAGGCGGGAGTCGAAGTACTCCAGTGCATCGGCGTAGCCCTTCACGTCGCGACGGTGACCGTAGGAGGAGTCGAAGTCGACGAAGTTGGTGAAGACGATGGTCTGGTCACCGGCCGCTTTCACCTCTTCCAGGGTTCTGTCCCACAGCTCGGTCAGACCTGTGCCCTTCACCTGCTTGGTGATGCCTTGCTGGGCATAGATGTCGGCGATCTTGCCGATGGAAACCACCTGACCGCCAGCTTCCTTCATGTAGTCCAGCACGGTCGGCGCCGGCGGCAATACGGAGTAGTCGTGACGGTTGCCGGTGCGCTTGAAGTTGCCCTTGCCGCTGCCCACGAACGGACGCGCGATGACGCGGCCGATGTTGTAGGGCTCCAGCAGCTCGCGCACGATGTGGCACAGCTCATAGAGCTTCTCGAGGCCGTAGGTCTCTTCGTGGCAGGCGATCTGGAACACGGAATCGGCGGAGGTGTAGAGGATCGGCTTGCCGGTACGCATGTGCTCTTCGCCCAGATCGTCCAGCACCTGGGTACCGGAGGCGTGGCAGTTACCCAGATAGCCCGGCAGACCGGCCTTCTCGACGATGGCATCCAGCAGCTCCTGCGGGAAGCTGTTGTGGTGATCCTTGAAGTAACCCCACTCGAACAGCACGGGCACGCCGGCAATCTCCCAGTGACCGGACGGGGTGTCCTTGCCGGAGGAGAGCTCCTGGGCAAAGCCGTAGGCACCGACTACCTCGACGTCCTTGTTCAGGCCAGCCGGGAAGGTGCCGCTGGCGAGTTCACCCGCGTGGCCCAGACCCAGCTTGCTGAGGTTCGGCAGATTGAGGGCGCCACGACCCTCCAGTTCGCCGGCGGCACAGGCCTTGGCGATATGGCCAAGGGTATTGGCGCCCACATCGCCGAACTTGTCGGCGTCGGCGGCTGCGCCAATGCCGAAAGAGTCCATCATCAGAATAAAGGTACGTTTCATGGGACTTCCCCTTGTTACAAATCAGCCAGACCGATGCGACGGTAAACCTCGGGCAACGCCTCCGGTTGGGTATCACCGATCTTGACGGCAGCCTGCACCATGCTGGCTGCCTGAGCAAATTGCTCTTCAGTTTGAGCGTGGATCAGGGCGAGCGGCTTGTCTGCCTCGACGCTTTGACCCAGGCGGATAAAGTCGGTCAGACCGACGGCATAATCAAGCTTGTCACCGGCAGCGCGACGGCCACCGCCCATGGCGACCACGGCCAGACCCAGTTCGCGGGTATCCATGGCGGTCACGAAACCGCTGTTGGCGGCATAGACGGGGCGCACGATGGCGGCTTTGGGCAGGTGATGATCGTAGCGCTCCATGAAGTCGCTCGGGCCACCGAGGCCGGTCACCATGCGACCGAAGATCTCGGCCGCCTTGCCGTTGTCCAGCACCGCCTGCAGTTTGCGGCGGGCATCGCTGTCGTCGCTGGCCAGGCCGGCGGAGATCAGCATCTCGGCGCACAGCGCCATGGTGACGGCATGGATGCGCGGGTTGCGGTATTCACCGGTCAGGTAGCGCACCGCTTCGCGCACTTCCACCGCGTTGCCGGCGCTGGAGGCCAGCACCTGGTTCATGTCGGTCAAGAGCGCTGAGGTGCGGCAGCCGGCACCGTTGGCCACCGCAACTATGCTCTTGGCCAGCTCCTCGGATGCTTCAAAGGTCGGCATGAAGGCACCGGAGCCCACTTTCACGTCCATCACCAGCGCTTCCAGCCCGGAGGCGAGCTTCTTGGAGAGGATGGAGCCGGTGATCATGGCGATGGATTCGACGGTGGCGGTGATGTCGCGTACCGCATAGATACGCTTGTCGGCCGGGGCGAGATCGCCGGTCTGGCCGATGATGGCGACACCCGCCTCTTTCACCACTTTCAGGAAACGATCGTTGTCGACCGAGGTCTGGTAGCCGGGGATGGCATCCAGCTTGTCCAGGGTGCCGCCGGTGTGGCCCAGGCCACGGCCGGAGATCATCGGCACGAAACCGCCGCAGGCAGCGACCATGGGGCCAAGCATCAGGGAGACGACGTCACCCACGCCGCCGGTGGAGTGTTTGTCGACGATGGGGCCGCCCAGATTGAGGTGGTCCCAGGTCAGCACCATGCCGGAATCGCGCATGGCGCAGGTCAGGGCAACCCGCTCATCCATGGTCATGTCTTTGAAGTAGACCGCCATCGCCAGTGCCGCAATCTGGCCCTCGCCGATGGTGTGGTTGGTAATGCCCTGAACGAAGAATTGAATCTCTTGGGTACTGAGCGCTTCACCGTTGCGCTTCTTGCGAATGATTTCTTGAGGCAAAAACATCTTTCATTCCCTCCGCCATTGCTGGCGTTACACAAGTCTGAATCCTTGCCCGCACCCCACACGGGTGGGGCGCAACAGGGCGGACAGCGGTCCGCCCTCTCATCAACCTATTAGTAACCGCTGGTGTTGGCCGGCTTGTCGCCATGCCCCAGCGTGGCCAGCAGGCTGGCCAGCAGGCTGGATGCACCAAAGCGGAAGGTGCGGGCGGATACCCAGTCCTTGCCGAGGATCTCTTCGGCCATGGCCAGGTACTGGCCCGCCACGGCGGCGTCTTTCACGCCACCGGCCGGCTTGAAGCCGACTTTCGGGTTCTTGGCCTTGATCACTTCCATCATGATGCGTGCCGCTTCCGGGGTCGCATTGACCGGCACCTTGCCGGTAGAGGTCTTGATGAAGTCGGCACCGGCGTCGATGGAGATTTCGGAGGCGCGACGGATCAGCACTTCCTCTTTCAGCTCGCCGGTCTCGATGATCACTTTCAGCAGTACGTTGGCGCCACAGGCTTCCTTACAAGCTTTGACCAGATCGAAGCCGACCTGTTCATTGCCGGCCATGAAGGCACGGTACGGGAACACCACGTCCACTTCGTCGGCACCGTAGGCCACGGCGGCGCGGGTTTCGGCCACGGCGATCTCGATGTCGTCGTTGCCGTGCGGGAAGTTGGTCACGGTCGCAATGCGCACGTCGGCAGCGCCGATCTCACGCAGAGTCTTGCGAGCGATGGGGATGAAACGGGGGTAGATGCAGACGGCGGCGGTCAGGCCGGCCGGAGACTTGGCCTTGCGGCACAGGTCGATCACCTTCTGATCGGTGTCGTCATCGTTCAGGGTGGTCAGGTCCATCAGATTCAGGGCGCGCTGGGCGGCCAGTTTCAGATCAGTCATTCTGTTCTCCAAAGTCTCGATGTAGTCCGAATTCCAGGGCATGGTGCTGCCTGTCGCAACGCAACCGGCAAGACGCGACTCCCGGAAAAACGGGAATGGAATTGCAGCGCAACTGCACGGGCAATAGGCTGCAAATAAGGCAAGAGCCCTGTCACTTTCTTACAAAAGTGCGGACTTGGTTCCATGAAGACTTGAGAAAGGCAGACAAGGTCTGACCCGACTTCCCAATCAATTCCATTTGACCGCCAACACCCGATTTCATCGGGCATTAGTCAATGCCAGCACCCTGCTGGCAATGCCTATTTCAGCCGAGATACCCCTTGTTTGCAAGCCGGATTTGCCATTTTCAGAGGTACCTCACATCTGGCAAATCCGGTACTGGAAAGTGCGTTAAGAGAAGAAACGGGTAAGTATCCAGGAGTATGCCAGGCCCCCCAGGTAGACTCCAACGATCCCCATCACCCCGGACAGTACGGGCGGGGCCGGGATCGGCAATTTGAGGAAAGAAAACAACAAGCCAACGATAAAGCCGGCTGCCATCGCCAGTAGCACTTCATTCATATAACCTCCGATTTGACTCATTTTATTATTAGTTTAGAAAGGAAAACGGTTGTCACCGCTCCATACACGAACGCCACGGCAGATGCCGTGGCGTTCGTGGTTATAGCTGTCAGTCAGGCTGACATTACATGCTGGACAGCGCCAGGAAGAAGCCTGCGATGGTCGCAGACATCAGGTTGGACAGAGAGCCGGCCAGTACGGCTTTCAGACCAAATTTCGCAATGGTGCCGCGACGGTTCGGTGCCATGGAGCCCAGACCCCCCAGCAGGATGGCAACGGAGGACAGGTTGGCGAAACCGCACAGGGCGAAGGAGATAATGGCCTTGGTGTGGTCAGACATGGCCACGCCATTGATCAGCACTTCATCCTTCAGGTACGGGGCGAAGTTCAGGTAGGCCACGAACTCGTTGACCACCAGCTTCTGGCCGATGAAGGAACCGGCAACGACGGCTTCACTCCAGGGCACACCGATCAGGAAGGCCAGCGGGGAGAAGATCCAGCCCAGCAGCAGTTCCAGGGAGAGCTGCGGATAACCGAACCAGCCACCCACACCGGAGAAGATGCCGTTGATCATGGCGATCAGACCGATGAAGGCCAGCAGCATGGCGCCGACGTTCAGGGCCAGTTGCAGACCGGCAGAGGCACCGGCGGCGGCGGCATCGATCACGTTGGCAGGCTTGTCTTCCAGATCGCCATCGGCATTGCTCTCGTCGTAGCTCGGGGTCTCGGTTTCCGGCACCAGCAGCTTGGCGAACAGCAGACCACCCGGGGCAGCCATGAAGGAGGCGGCAATCAGGTATTCCATCTTGACGCCCATGGAGGCGTAACCGGCCAGTACGGAGCCGGCAACAGATGCCAAGCCACCACACATGACGGCGAACAGCTCGGAGTCGGTCATCTTGGAGATGAAGGGACGCACAACCAGCGGCGCTTCAGTCTGACCCACGAAGATGTTGGCAGTGGCGGAGAGGGATTCGGTACGGGAAGTGCCCAGTACTTTCTGCAGGCCACCACCCAGCAGTTTGATGACCCACTGCATGATGCCCAGGTAATAGAGAACGGCGATCAGGGAGGAGAAGAAGATGATGACCGGCAGTACGCGGAAGGCGAAGATGAAGCCGCCACCACCGAACACTTCGAACATCTTGTTGCTGACCAGACCACCGAACAGGAATTCGATGCCGTTCTGGCCATAACCGATGACGCTGGAAACAGCATCGGATACACCTACCAGGATGTCACGACCAACCGGGACGTACAGCACGAAGGCACCCAGGCCAGCTTGGATTGCAAAGGCACCGGCAACGGTGCGCACTCTTATTGCTTTGCGATTGCTGGAGAACAGCACCGCGATAAGGACGAGCGTTGCCATCCCTACCAGACCCATTATTAGATTCATTATTTACACTTCCTCTTTAGTAGCACCTTCCAGCTTGTTAACAACTTGTATCTCAAAGCCATCAATCAAGGGTGCGCATTATACTAATTACGGTGCGACAAAGTAGAACGCTGGTCACATTTTATAAGCATGAAATGCGCTAGAGGTCGTCAAATTAGACCGCAAACGATTTTTACTCCCCCCATTTTTTATCATGTCGCTAGCAACAGTTAATCAGGTGTTAATTTTCGACTTGCCCAACTGGAAGGTATGCAGAGTGGATTCATGTAACACCGAGGCAACATGTGCCAGCGGTTGCTGCCGCAAATCGGCCAGCAGTTGCGCAATGATTGGCAGATTGGCGGGGGTGTTGGGCGCCCCTTGCTGACCCTGCAGCGGCATGTCGGGGGCGTCCGTTTCCAGCAGCAGGGCCTCCAGCGGCATGTCGCGCACCGCCTCCCGGGTCTTGTTGGCCCGCTCAAAGCTGATGACCCCGCCGATGCCGAGCCGAAATCCCAATTGCCAGAACGCTTCTGCCTGCTGCAGGGAGCCGCTGAAGGCGTGGATGACGCCCCCGCAGGCAGGGCGCAGACGTCTGAGGATCTTGGCCACCGTGTCGTTGGCACGCACCGAATGGACAATAAGGGGCAACTCATGCTCCTTGGCCAGTTCGACCTGGGCCTCGAACATCTCGAGCTGTCCCTCCTGCGGCACGTGGGAGCGCAGATCCAGCCCGCATTCGCCCACCGCCACCAACCCGCGGGGGCGCTCCGCCAACCGTTGCTGCAACCGGGTCAGCACCGCCGGCGTCTGACCGCCCACATACCAGGGGTGCACGCCAAGGGCATAGGAGATGCCGTCATGTTCTGCCGCCAGCGCCATCACCCGGCCCCAGTTTTCCTCTCCCACCGCGGGAATGATATACTCGCCCACCCCCAGCTGACGGCACTCGGCCAGCAGCGCCGCCCGATCGGAATCGAAGACCGGAAAATCGAGATGGCAATGGGTGTCGATCAATTGCATGTCACTCACCTGTTTGTCGTAATTAATGGGTCCATATCATGATGAAACGCACAAGCCACGGCTTTACCCTGATAGAACTGGTGCTGGTCATCATAGTGCTGGGGATCCTGGCCGTGACCGCCCTGCCCCGCTTCATCAATCTCAAGGATGACGCATTAAAGAGCACGGTCGCGGCAACGGCGGCCAGCTTTGCCAGCGCGGTCCAGCTGGCTCATGCCGGCTGGGCGGTCAAGGCGCAGGATCAGGCGCTCTACAATCTCGGCAGCATGGGGCAACGCAATCTCGACATCAACCGCTATGGCTGGCCCGCCGGCACGGATGAAGATCAGGGGCGCAAGGGGATCGACGAACCCTATGTCGCAGGTCAGGGCGACTACATCTCGGTGAGCAACCAGTCAGACTGCCGTCTGCTGTTTCAGGGACTGCTGGACAGCAGCTACACCGTCGCCTCGGTCGATCAGGATCCCGATCAGCAACTCAACGCCGACTACCTGTCCAGCGAGCTGACCGCCAACCAGATAGATGAAGAGGGAGAGCCGCACAGCAACTGCCGCTACACCCTGCGCGACTCCATCGGCCGCTTCCCCGCCTATCCCGACGGTCTATCCTTCGACTACAACAGCGTCACTGGTGCCGTGACCCGCAATTTCCAGTGAGCGGATCCGACTCGGCTTGCGGCTCTGCCTGCGGAGCCTCATCCTGTTCCCGGCGCACCGGCACGCAGCAGCGCCGGTTCTCCGGCGTGAGCCCCCACTCCTCGCACCAACCATCGTAGCGAGCCAGCCAGCGTAACAAGATACCTTTCATCCGCGCGTTCCCCTCTTCATCAAGTCGACGGTTGCTCCGTCATATACCCGCTCGCCGCCAGGAGCAAACCGGGCCCGCCGCATCATGGCGCCCCGGGCGACAGCAGCAACCCCATGCTGATCTCGTCCACGTAGCCATCGTCCAGCCGATAGGCCTGTCGCCGCAACCCCTCGTCCCGGAAGCCGCACTTGCGATAGAGGGCGTGCGCCACCTCGTTGTGGGCCATCACCCCCAGCTCCAGCCGCTGGATCCCTAGCTCGCCGGCGGCCGCGATCAGGGTGCGCAGTAACCGCTCACCCCATCCCAACCCGCGTGTACTCGACCGCAGCCCCATCACCACCAGGGCGCAGTGGCGGTTGCGCGCTAGGCCACCGCCGATGAGCACGGCAAAGCCCTGCACCTCCCCGGCCAGCACCAGCAACCACATGGCCTGATTGGGGGCAGCCACCATGGCCTCGAGCCGCTGGCGCTGCCCCTCGATGTCCGAGGGGCGCTCCCCCGCCTCATACAGCATGAAGCGGGTCTCCCTGTCCAGTTGCCCAAAGAAGTGATCCAGCGCCGCCGCATCCTCCGCACTCGCCAAACGAATCATCACCCTCGCTCTCCCTGCCTAGTGGTTGCGCCGATCCACGGCCATAAAAAAACGACTCCATTTGGAGTCGTTTTTATCAGAGCCATCTGGCTAATTCAATTCACGCCTGGGTGGGCAGGCTTAGACGAGCAACCGCTTCGACGTCCATGGCGCGAGTGGGGACCAGCGACGATCAGGCCTTGGCAGGCAGGCTCAGGCGGGCGACAGCCTCTACGTGCATCGAGTGCGGGAACATGTCCACCGGCTGCACCTCGTCCAGCACGAAGCCCTGCTTGACCAGCCAGGCGAGATCACGGGCCAGGGTCTGCGGGTTGCAGGAGACATAGACCAGCCGGCGCGGCGCCATGGCCACCAGGGTCTGCAATACCGCCTTGTCGCAGCCCTTGCGCGGCGGATCCATCACCACCACATCGGCGCTCACCCCTTCGGCGTGCAGGGCGGGCATCAGCTGCTCCGCCTTACCGACGTGGAACTCGGTCTGCTCGATTCCGTTGAGGGCCGCATTGCGGCGGGCGTCGCTGATGGCGCTCTCCACCGATTCGATCCCCACCACCTTGGCGGCCTTGCCCGCCAGGAACAGGGAGATGGTACCGATACCGCAATAGATGTCGAACACCGTCTCGTTGCCGGTCAGCTCGCAATACTCCAGCGCCTTGGAGTAGAGCACGTCGGTCTGGCTCGGATTGTTCTGGAAGAAGGAGAGCGGCGAGATCTCGAATTCGAGCTCGTGGATCTTGTCGCGGATCACCCCGCTGCCCAGCAGCACCCGGTTGTTGTCACCCAGGATGCGGTTGGTGCGCGCCTCGTTGATATTCTGTACCAGAGTCGTGACCGGCAGATCCTGCAGGGCGGCCAGCAACTCGGCTTCGAACGGCAGCTCTTCGCCCAGAGTCACCAGCACTACCATCAGCTCGCCGCTCTTGAACCCCTTGCGGGTCATCAGGTTGCGCACGCAGCCGGTGTGGGCCACTTCGTCATAAGCCGCGATGTCGTACTCGCGCATCCAGTTGCGCACCCGGGCGTTCAGCTCCACGTGCAGAGAATCTTGCACCGCGCAGTCATCGGCGGTGATGAGATCGTGGGAGTGCTTGCGGTAGAAGCCGATCTCGGCGCCGGCCTCGCAGCCACGCACCGCGTACTGCGCCTTGTTGCGATAGGCGAACGGCGTCTCCATGCCGAGGATGGGATTGACCACAGCCTCACCCAGCCCGACCTGCTCCAGAGCGCTCTGCACCAAGCTCTGTTTGAGCTTGAGCTGGGCCGGATAGGCCAGCGGGCGCACCTGGCAACCGCCGCATTCTGTGTTGGGGCAGAAGTCGGCAACCCGGTCGGCGGAGGGCTGGAGCAGCTCGGCCACCTTGCCGTGCAGGTAGTTGGGCTTGACCTCGGTCAGTTCGACCAACGCCTGCTCACCCGGCAGCAGACCTTCGACAAACAGGGGGCGGTCGAACAGGCGTCCTTTGCCATCTCCTTTGTCGGTCAGTTCCAGGATCTCGATCTGGTGTTGATGTCCCACTAGCGGCATGAGCGGCTCCAAAAGTACATATATAAGAGGGTGATGAGCCGGCCCAGCCGACCCATCAAGAAAAGGTGGCAGAGTTTAGCGGAGATCCGTCCAAATTGCAGGCATAAAACAGCAACAAGACAGAGGACATTGCCGCTGCCCGCCTTGTCTGCCGAAAAATGCTATCGCCGGCGACGATCTCGGGGATGCGCTCTATCGGGGGTGATGGCGTCAGAGGCGAGCCGCCCCACCACAGGCAAGGACATCAGAGTTGGTCCCCGGCAAACGGACATAAAAAAAACCGCCGGCATGGCCGGCGGCAATATGGCTGACTAACAGATGGCGGATTACAGGCTGTAGGCCTTCTCGCCGTGGGTGGTGACATCCAGCCCTTCCCGCTCAGCATCCTCTTTCACCCGCAGGCCGATCAGCATATCCACCAGCTTGTAGGCTACTACCGAGATGATGCCGGACCAGAGGATGGTCACCCCTACCCCGATGGCCTGGATCTTGACCTGATCCAGGATGGAGTAGCCCTCCGCCACTTGGTTGGTGACATAGTCCCACACCCCGGTGCCGCCCAGATCCGGGCTGGCGAACACCCCGGTCAACAGGGCGCCGAGAATGCCGCATACCCCGTGCACACCGAACACGTCCAGACTGTCATCGGCACCCAGCAGCCGCTTGAGACCGTGAACCCCCCACAACCCCGCGACACCGCTGATGAGGCCCATTACCAGACCACCACCGACACCGACGAAACCGGCCGCCGGGGTGATCACCACCAGCCCGGAGACGGCGCCGGAAGCCGCGCCCAGCAGCGAAGGACGGCCCTTCATCACCCACTCGGCCAAGGTCCAGGAGAGGGCCGCCGCAGCCGGCGCCACCCAGGTGTTGATGAAAGCCAGTGCCGCCGTGCCGTTGGCTTCCAGCGCGGAGCCGGCGTTGAAACCGAACCAGCCGAACCAGAGCAGAGAGGCCCCGATCATGGTCATGGTGAGGCTGTGCGGGGTCATGGGGTCACGACCATAGCCCAGGCGCTTGCCCACCAGATAGGCGCCGACCAGACCGGCCACCGCCGCATTGATGTGCACCACTGTGCCGCCGGCAAAATCCAGCGCGCCGTGCTGGAACAGATAACCTGCCGTCGCCGTGGCCGCTGCCGCGGCATCGGCCGTGGTATAGGCATCCGGACCCGCCCAGTACCACACCATGTGAGCCAGCGGAATATAGGCGAAGGTGAACCAGATCACCGAGAACAGCAGCACGGCAGCAAACTTGATGCGCTCGGCAAAGGCCCCCACGATCAGGCCACAGGTGATGGCGGCAAAGGCCCCCTGGAACACCACATAGATGAACTCGCTGATCCCGACTCCCTTGCTGAAGGTGGCGGCGATGGAGTCGGGGGTCACCCCCTTGAGCAGCGCCTTGCTGAAGGAGCCATAGACGCTGTTGCCTTCGGTAAAGGCCAGCGAATAACCGTAGATCACCCACAGCACGCAGATGAGCGAGAACAGGGTGAATACCTGCATCAGCACGCTCAGCATGTTCTTGGTGCGCACCAGACCGCCATAAAACAGGGCCAGGCCCGGAATGGACATCAGGATCACCAGGGCTGCCGACAGCAGCATCCAGGTATTGTCCCCCTTGTTGATGGTCACCACCGCAGATGCGGTCACCACCTCTTCGGCCCAGCTGGGGGCGGCCAGCAGGGCAATCAGCGCCAACAGGCCAGTCATCACGAGTCTCTTGAGCATACAGCCATCTCCTTCCCTGTCGTCCCGGCTCCAGGCCGGGTCCATTTCCTGATATGAACATCGACACCGATGATTCACGTACATTTCCATTCGGTACACACTGGTTACCGCTCCCGGTCAGATTCCCTCTACGGAGCGGCATCATGGCGACATAACTGCTTAAAAGCACAAAGCGGGCCAACTTAATAAGTTATTTAAAATCATAATGTTATTCTTATGACAGAGAGGAGGTGCACCAGATTGGCGCATGGGACGCGCTAACATGAGCGAATGCGCACTTCTGCTGTGCAGGCAGAGCAAGCCGCACCGAAATGGAGCAAGGCGGGACATGGCATGACCACAGAAGTGTACCCGGCTTGCCGATATCAGCCGGAGAACAGAAGCGTGACAAGGAAGGGGAAAGGCGGAAAAACAAAAGGCCATCATTGCTGATGGCCTTTTGTCATGAATTTGATGGTGCCCGGGGTCGGACTCGAACCGACACGGTTATTCACCGGCGGATTTTGAATCCGCTGCGTCTACCGATTTCGCCACCCGGGCAACTGCGAGGGATTATACGAATGGCGCTTGGGCATGCAAGGTGTTTTTCTTGTGCCCACAGTCGTTTGCTCATTTATTCAACGCCTTGCCGAGGCAAGGTCAGTTACATAGAATGCCCGCATCATATTAATGGAATAAGAACGATGGCCAAGCGTAAACCCGTCCAACCGACCACTCCCCCTCCTCCCACCCAGCGTCACCCCTCCGCCGGTCTGCTGCGCCGGCTCGGCGCCCTGATCTATGACTATCTGGTGGTCATCTCATTGCTGATCATCGCCGGCTTTATCGGGATGGGGGTGGCCCATCTGCTGCTGGCAACCGGCATGGCAAGCGTCCCCGAGGGTAAAGACGCCGCCTGGCTGCTGACCAGTCCCGTCTACAGTGCCTGGCTCGCTCTCGTCATCTGCGGTTTCTACACCTGGTTCTGGACCCGCGCCGGCCAGACCATCGGCATGCGGGCCTGGCGTCTGCGCATCCAGAATGCCGATGGCAGCAACATCCGCATCACCCAGGCGCTGATCCGGCTGGCAACGGCGGCCTTTGGCCTCGGCAACCTGCTCTGCCTGTTCAACCGCAAGTCACCCCGCGCATTTCAGGACATCTGGTCCGAGTGCGAAGTGATCGTGCTGGGCAAACAGGAAAACCTGGAACAGCTCAATCGCTGATCCCAAAAGGCGGCAACGAAAAAGGGCACCCCAGGGTGCCCTTTTTGCTGGCCGATGCGCTTGCTGCTTGCGGCTCAGAATCTAGAAGGAGATGCCGCCGAACAGCAGGCTGGGCGCGATGGCCGCCTTTGTCAGCAGCGCCACCGCCCTCACAACCCTTCAGGCAGCTACTGCTTGCGGCTCAGGATATAGAAAGAGATGCCGCCAAACAGCAGGCTGGGCGCGATGGCCGCCAGGATCGGTGGCACCGCGTACACCAGGCTGATGGGGCCGAACACCCGATCGCTGACGTAGACGGCGAAGCCGGTCATGATCCCCATCAGCATCCGCGCGCCCATGCTGACCGAGCGCAGCGGGCCGAAGATGAAGGAGGAGGCCAGCAGGATCATCGCCACCACCGAGAGCGGTGACAGCAGCTTGCGCCACATCTCCAGCTTGTAGCGCCCAGCATCCTGCTTGTTGGCATCCAGATAGCCGATGTAATCCAGCAGTCCCGCCACCGGCAGGTTTTCGGGATCGACGCTCACCACCCCGAGCTGTTTGGGGGTGAGCTCGGAGCTCCACTCCATCTGGGGCTGGGTCTCGCTCAGGATCTGTTTGGGATCATCAAAACGGGTCACCTGCACCTGCTTGAGCAGCCAGTGATGCTGCTCGAACACCCCTTCCTGCGCCTGCAGGATATCGATCAGCTTGCGCTCCGGGGTGAAACGGTAAAGGGTGATGCCGGTCAGCGCGCCATCGTTGCGCACCCCGTTGATGTTGACGAAGTTGTTGCCATCCCGCGCCCACACCCCGTAAGCCGACACGGTCAGCCGCCCTTCCGACAGGGCCCCCGCCTTGATGTCATCCGCCATCCGCTTGGCGATGGGCGCCACGTACTCCCCCATCAGCCCCACCAGGATCATCAGCGGGATGGCGGTCTTGAGCGCCGCCATCACGATACTGATCTTGGAGCGGCCCGCCGCCTGCATCACCACCAGCTCCGAGCTAGTCGCCAGCTGGCCCAGACCGATGAGGCCGCCCAGCAGGGCCGCCAGCGGGAAGAAGAGCACCGCCTCTTTCGGCATGGAGAGCAGCACATAGTAGAGGGCGCTGAGCATGTCGTAGTTGCCTTCCCCCACCGACTTCAGCTGCTCCACGTACTTGATGAGCGCCGCAAGGCCCACCAGCGTGATCTCACACAGCAGGACCGACATGAAAATGATCCGGCCGATATATCTATCGAGAATGCCAAACATCAGCAGAAACTCCCCGGTTGCAGCATCATGCTGATTTTTTCCTCAAATACAGACACATGGAGCGGGGGCGACAGCAAAATGACCCGGTCGCCATGTCTATCGAGAATGCCAAACATCAGTAGAGACTCCCAGATGACAACATCATGCCGATTTTCTCTTGAAATAGAGGGTCTTGACCCCGTTCCACCAGCTGGTGCCCTGCAGGTTGAGCGGCAACCCGATCAGCAGCAGATAGACCAGCGGCACCAGGAACATGCCGGGCCAGTGCGGCAGCCGGCCGCTGTCGATGGCTGAACGGGCGGCGCTGAGCAGCAAGAAGTAGGAGAGGTAGAGCAGGATGGCCGGCAACAGCTTGGCATAGCGGCCCTGACGGGGGTTGACCCGCGCCAGTGGCACCACCAGGAAGGTCAGCACCAGAATGGAGAGCGGCAGCGACAGGCGCCACTGCAGTTCGGCCATCAGCTGGTTGTCCTGGGTGCCCAGCAGCTCCATGGTCGGCTTGGCCGCCGCCTTGCGGTTGGAGCGCTCCATCTCCTGCTGGCGGATCACCAGGCTGTACTCGTCGAATTCGGAGATCTGGAACTGGCGGGTATTGAAGTGCCCCTCGTAGCGGGAGCCATCCTTCAGGGTCAGCCACTGCAGACCATTGCTGTCGACCGTGACCACCCCTTCGGTCGCCACCACCACCGACGGCGGTTTGCCATCCTGGGAGCGCTGCAACACGAAGATTTTCTGCAGTTTGGAGCCCTTGTCGTTCAGGTCCTGGATGTAAGCTACCAGGCGCCCCTTGTCGAGCTCCATGAAACGGCCGGCCTGCAGGAAGGAGATCCCCGGATCGGCCTTGAACTCGTCGATCACCTGGTACTCGCGCTCCTTGGCCTGCGGGGCCACCCAGCCGGTGTTGAAGGCGGCGACGGCCGCCGTCAGCAAGGCCAGCACCATGGCGCTGCGCATCACGAAACGGTGGCTGAAGCCCACCGCATGCATCACCGTCATCTCGCTTTCGGCGTAGAGGCGCCCGTGAGCGAACAAGATGGCCAAAAACAGGCTGATGGGCAGCATCAACAGGGCCATGTTGGGCAAGTTGAGCAGCAGCAGGGTGGAGACCAGGCGCGTCGGCACCTCACCATCGGCGGCATCGCCGATGATCTGGATGAATTGCTGGCTGACGAAGATGAGCAGCAGCACGAATAATACCGCCAGCTGGGTTTTCAGGGTTTCCCTGAACAAATATCGGAAAACGATCACAGTCATTCCCAAGTAAACTTGTGTTTTTAGTCGAATGCCTGAAAAATAGGGCCGTATATTGGATTTTTACCAGTTTGAACTGCGGGGCCAGTGCCTGTTCGCTCCGCCTCTGATACCCCAACAAGCACCGCATTATTCAATAAAAGGTGCCTTTTGTCTTTAGGATGTAGGAGATTCCATGGAGTTCAGTGTAAAGAGTGGCAGTCCTGAGAAGCAACGCAGTGCCTGCGTCGTGGTCGGCGTATTCGAGCCGCGTCGCCTCTCTCCGGTTGCCGAACAGCTGGACAAGATCAGCGATGGCTACATCAGCTCGCTGCTGCGCCGTGGCGACCTGGAAGGGAAACCAGGCCAGATGCTGTTGCTGCATCAAGTACCGGGCGTGCTCAGCGAGCGCGTGCTGCTGGTCGGTTGCGGCAAGGAGCGGGAACTCGATGAACGCCAGTACAAGCAGATCATCAACAAGACCATCACCACCCTCAACGAAACCGGCTCCATGGAAGCGGTCTGCTTCCTGACCGAGCTGCACGTCAAGGGGCGGGATACCTATTGGAAGGTGCGCCAGGCGGTAGAAACCACCAAGGCGGGCCTCTACAGTTTCGACCAGTTCAAGACCAACAAGGCCGAGCCGCGCCGTCCGCTGCGCAAGCTGGTGTTCAACGTGCCGACGCGTCGGGAACTGACCATTGGTGAAAAAGCCATCGCCCACGGCCTGGCCGTGGCGAAAGGGGTGCGCGTCTGTCGCGACGTGGCCAACATGCCGCCCAATGTCTGCAATCCGGCCTATCTCGCCTCCCAGGCCCGTCGTCTGGCCGATGCCTTCGACAACATCACCACCAAGGTGATCGGCGAGCAGGAGATGGCCGAGCTCGGCATGAACTCCTACCTGGCGGTAGCCCGTGGCTCCGACAACGAAGCCATGATGGCCATCATCGAATACAAGGGTCATCCGGATGCCAAGCCCATCGTGCTGGTCGGCAAGGGATTGACCTTCGACTCCGGCGGCATCTCCATCAAGCCGGCCGACGGCATGGACGAGATGAAGTACGACATGGGTGGTGCTGCCTCCGTGCTCGGTACCATGCACGCCCTGGCCCAGCTGCAGCTACCCATCAACGTCATCGGCGTGCTGGCGGGCTGCGAGAACATGCCGGGTGGCAACGCCTATCGCCCGGGTGACATCCTCACCTCCATGTCCGGCCAGACCATCGAAGTGCTGAACACGGATGCGGAAGGCCGCCTGGTGCTGTGCGATGCGCTGACCTACGTGGATCGCTTTGATCCGGAAACCGTGATCGACGTGGCCACCCTGACCGGTGCCTGCATCATCGCCCTGGGTCACCACACCACGGGTCTGCTGGCCAACCACAACCCGCTGGCCCACGAGCTGCTCAATGCCTCCGAGCAGGCGGGTGATCGCGCCTGGCGTCTGCCGCTGTTCGACGAGTATCAGGAACAGCTGGAGAGTCCGTTTGCCGACATGGCCAACATCGGCGGTCGTCCGGCCGGTACCATCACCGCCGCCGCCTTCCTGTCACGCTTCACCAAGAAGTACAACTGGGCCCACCTGGATATCGCCGGGACCGCCTGGAAGAGCGGCAAGGAGAAAGGCTCCACCGGGCGTCCGGTGCCCTTGCTGACCCAGTTCCTGCTGAACCGGTCAGGGGTGGACATCGAAGAGAAGGAGTAATTTCCGCACCTCGCCCGGCGATGCCATCGGGCGAGCGGAAGTTGCCCTACACCACAAGGAAGAGGCCCGCCTCTTCCTTGTTTCATTGAGGGTGGGCAGGAATACCCCCTGCCCGTCCTTACCGGCGGTCAATTATCCGTCACCGCAAACGGGATCAACCTGATGAGCCAAGTGACCTTTTACCTGATGAGCGAACAGGATGACGCGCAGGCCTCTGCCGTCGAGCGACTCGCCTGCAGCCTTGCGGCCGAGTCGTGGGGGGCGGGCCACCTCTATCTGTTCTGCGACGATGAGGCTCAGGCCCTGCGCCTCGACGAGCTGTTGTGGCAGCTGCCGCCGGAGCGCTTCGTGCCGCACCAGTTGCAGGGGGAGAGCGGTCAGGCACCGGTGGAGATCGGCCACCAGCCGCCACGGCGGCGCTACGCCCGCCTCATCAATCTGGCCAAACAGACACCTTTGTTTGCAGGACACTTCGCTCAAGTGGTAGATTTTGTCCCCACTGACGAAACGCAAAAGCAGCAAGCCCGCGAGCGCTACAAGCACTATCGCCAGGCAGGCCACACCCTCGAGATGAGGGATCAGCCCGTCCTTGCCGCACCGGATCCGGCGCAGCCCTGACTGCGCCGCCTGTGATCCACCACGAATCAACACCAGAATCCATCCATCCAGATTACGGCGAGACCATGGAAAAGACTTTTAATCACAACGCCATCGAACAGGCGCTCTACCAGCACTGGGAAGCTCAGGGCTACTTCAAGCCCCACGGCGACACCAGCAAAGACTCCTTCTGCATCATGATCCCGCCGCCGAACGTCACCGGCAGCCTGCACATGGGTCACGCCTTCCAGCAAACCCTGATGGATACCCTGATCCGCTACAACCGCATGCAGGGCAAGAACACCCTGTGGCAGGCGGGTACCGACCACGCCGGTATCGCCACCCAGATGGTGGTTGAGCGCAAGATCGCCGCAGAAGAGGGCAAGACCCGCCACGATTACGGCCGGGAAGCTTTCATCGACAAGATTTGGCAGTGGAAGGAAGAGTCCGGCGGCACCATCACCCGCCAGATGCGCCGTCTGGGCGACTCCGTGGATTGGGAGCGCGAGCGTTTCACCATGGATGAAGGCCTCTCCGCCGCCGTGCAGGAAGTGTTCGTCCGTCTCTACGAAGATGGCCTGATGTACCGCGGCAAGCGCCTGGTGAACTGGGATCCCAAGCTCAATACCGCCATCTCCGATCTGGAAGTGGAAAACCGCGAGATCAAGGGTCACATGTGGCACCTGCGCTACCCGCTGGCCAACGGCGTCAAGACCGCCGAAGGCCAGGATCACCTGATCGTCGCCACCACCCGTCCGGAAACCATGCTGGGTGATACCGCCGTCGCGGTGAACCCGGAAGACCCGCGCTACAAGGCGCTGATCGGTCAGCACATTCTGCTGCCGCTGGTGAACCGTCTGATCCCCATCGTCGCCGACGAGCACGCCGACATGGAGAAGGGCACCGGCTGCGTGAAGATCACCCCGGCCCACGACTTCAACGACAACGAAGTGGGCAAGCGCCACAACCTGCCGATGATCAACATCTTCACCCTGGACGCCCACGTGCGCGCCGAGGCCGAAGTGGTTGACTCCAACGGCAACCCCAGCACCGCCTATGACGCCACCCTGCCGACCGAGTTTGCCGGGATGGAGCGCTTTGCCGCCCGCAAGGCCATCGTCGCCAAGCTGGACGAACTGGGCCTGCTGGCCGAGATCAAGGATCACGTGTTGCAGCAGCCCTACGGCGATCGCGGCGGCGTGCCCATCGAGCCGATGCTGACCGACCAGTGGTACGTGCGCGTGGCCCCCATGGCCAAGACCGCCATCGAGGCGGTGGAAGATGGCCGTATCCAGTTCGTGCCGAAACAGTACGAAAACATGTACTTCTCCTGGATGCGCGACATTCAGGACTGGTGCGTCTCCCGTCAGCTGTGGTGGGGTCACCGCATCCCGGCCTGGTATGACGACGCCGGCAACGTCTACGTGGGCCGCAACGAAGATGAAGTGCGCGCCAAGCACAGCATCCCGTCCGTGACCGTGCTGCGTCAGGACGAAGACGTGCTCGACACCTGGTTCAGCTCCGCCCTGTGGACCTTCTCCACCCTGGGCTGGCCGAATAACACAGAGGCGCTCAAGACCTTCCACCCGACCGACGTGCTGATGAGCGGCTTCGACATCATCTTCTTCTGGATCGCCCGGATGATCATGATGACCATGCACTTCATCAAGGACGAAAACGGCCAGCCGCAAGTGCCGTTCAAGACCGTCTACATCACAGGCCTCATCCGTGACGAAGAAGGCCAGAAGATGTCCAAGTCCAAGGGCAACGTGCTGGATCCCCTCGACATGATCGACGGCATCTCGCTGGAAGATCTGCTGGAGAAGCGTACCGGCAACATGATGCAGCCGCAGATGGCCGAGAAGATCGGCAAGCGTACCGCCAAGCAGTTCCCGGAAGGGATCGAGGCCCACGGTACCGATGCCCTGCGCTTCACCCTGGCGGCGCTGGCCTCTACCGGTCGTGACATCAACTGGGACATGAAGCGCCTGGATGGCTACAACAACTTCTGCAACAAGTTGTGGAACGCCTCCCGCTACGTGCTGATGAACACCGAAGATCAGGATTGTGGCTTCTCTTCGCAAGGGAATGGTGGCGAGATGCAGTTCAGTTTGGCGGATCGCTGGATCCAGTCCCAGCTGCAGGTGGCCATCCGTGACTTCCGTACCGCCCTCGATACCTACCGCTTCGACATCGCGGCTGGCGTGCTGTACGAATTTATCTGGAACCAGTTCTGTGACTGGTATCTGGAGCTGACCAAGCCGGTGCTGACCAAGGGTTCCGAGGCCGAGCAGCGCGCTGCCCGCCACACTCTCGTGACCGTGCTGGAAACCCTGCTGCGTCTGGCACACCCGATCATCCCGTTCATCACCGAGACCATCTGGAAATCGGTCGCCCCGCTGGCCGGCGTACACGCCGACACCATCATGATTCAGGCCTTCCCGGAGTTCGACGCCGCCAAGGTGGACGACGCCGCGATGGCGGATCAGGAGTGGGTGAAGGAGTTCATCGTCAGCATCCGCAACATCCGCGCCGAGATGAACGTAGCGCCGAGCGTCCCGCTCAACGTGCTGCTCCAGTGCGATGCCAAGGATGCCGAGCGTGCAGCCGACAACGAGGCCTTCCTCAAGTCGCTGGCCCGTCTGGAATCCATCCGCGTGCTTGGCGAAGGTGAAGCCGCGCCACTGTCGGTGAAGAAGCTGATCGGGGCCACCGAGCTGCTGATCCCGATGGCCGGTCTCATCGACAAGGATGCCGAACTGGCCCGTCTGGCCAAAGAGGTTGCCCGTCTGGTAGGCGAGTGTGGCCGTATCGAAGGCAAGCTCGGCAACGAGGCCTTCGTCGCCAAGGCACCGGAAGCGGTCATCGCCAAGGAGCGCGAGAAGCTGGAAGATTACCGTCTCCAGCTGACCAAGCTCGAAGCCCAGCAGGCCGAGATCGCCGCGCTGTAAGCCGGCATCCGCCTCGCAAAGCCCCCTCCTGCAGGGGGCTTTTTGTTACCCGCCCGCCACCATTCCCCCTCATTTCGCGCCTTGTCATACAAAATTAGCGAGCCAAATCACCCGCTTTCACAAGCGCAGCGCCCCCAAATTCATTACACTGCCAGCGATCTTTCTACTAGGAGTGCTGCCGCAGTATGGAAATATTGATCCTGTTTGGATTGATTTTGCTCAATGGCGTTTTCGCCATGTCGGAAATCGCCATCGTCACCGCACGCAAGGCACGCCTCAGCAAGATGGTCAGCGAAGGGAGCCGCTCCGCCGCCATTGCGCTCAAGCTGAGCGAAGATCCCACCCATTTTCTCTCCGCGGTGCAGATCGGCATCACCAGTATCGGTCTGCTCAACGGTATCTATGGCGAATCCCTGCTGGCCCAGCCGCTGGCGCTCTGGCTGCAGGAGTGGGGCATGACCCCCAAGAGCAGCGGCCTCATCGCCACCGTGCTGGTCATCGTAGTGGTCACCTATCTCTCCATCGTCATCGGCGAACTGGTGCCCAAGCGGCTCGGCCAGATCAGTGCCGAGCGCATCGCCTGCCTGGTGGCCCGCCCCATGTTGTGGCTGGCCGCCCTTACCCGTCCCTTCGTCTGGCTGCTGTCGGCCTCCACCAAGGCCAGCCTGCGACTGCTGAGAGTCAGCCAGGATGCCAGCGCCAACGTGACCCAGGAGGAGATCCACGCCATGCTGGTGGAGGGTTCGGAAGCCGGGATCATCGAGGATCATGAGCACACCATGCTGCGCAACGTGTTCCGGCTCGACGAACGCAGCCTCTCCTCGCTGATGGTGCCGCGCAGCGACATCCGCTATCTCGACCTCGCCCTGCCGCTGGAGGTCAACCTGCAGCGGCTGGTGGAGTATCGCCACAGCTTCTTCCCGGTCTGCGACGGCAACCTGTCGGAACTGGTGGGCATCATCAACGTCAGCAAGGTGCTGCACGCCTATATCAAGGGTGAGCCCATCGATCTGGCGGCATTGACCCAGGATGGCAGCCTGCTGCCTGAAACCCTCAACGGCCTCGAGCTGCTCAACCACTTCCGCACCCACTCCGAGCACATGGTGCTGGTGGTGGACGAATATGGCGAGTTGCAGGGACTGGTCACCCAGCAGGATCTGCTGGAGACCCTGGCCGGCGACTTCCAGCAGGAAGATGGCGACGACAACTGGGCTTTTCAGCGTACCGACGGCAGCTGGCTGCTCGACGGCCTCATTCCACTGCCGGAATTGAAGGACTGTCTGGGACTGGTTCGGCTACCGGAGGAAGAAAAACATCACTATCACACCCTCGGAGGGCTTATCATGCTGCTCCTTGGTCGTGTTCCCCAGACGGGAGACCTGGTCACCCTGGAACAGTGGCAACTGGAAATCGTTGACATGGATGGTTTGCGCATCGACAAGGTGCTTGCCATGCCCTTGCTTGATCAACCCAGCTAACCTGCGGAGTTTGCAACTATGGAACAGTTTTACCAACTGGCCCACGCCTTTATGCATCAGGATCTGGTGACGCTATCCGATCCCAAGATGGCCTTCATGGTCTGCGGTGTGTTATTGACCTTTCTGGTGCTGGAGAACGGCTTCATTCCCACCGCCTTTCTGCCTGGCGACAGCCTGCTGATCCTGACCGGCGTGCTCATCTATCAGGACGTGCTCTCCCTCGGGGTGATCCCGCTGCTGATCCTGGCCACCTTCGTCGGCACCTGGCTCGGCTACATGCAGGGGCGTTTCCTGGGCCATACCCAGCTCTACCACCGGCTGCTGTCTCATGTGGAAGAGAAGCACCAGCAGAAGGTTTACTACCTGCTGGACAAATACGGCATCGTGACCCTGATCACCGCCCGCTACATCGCCTTCGTGCGCACCGCCTACCCCTATATCGTCGGTGCTACCGAACTGCCCCAGGGGCGCTTTCTCATCGTCAATCTGGTCAGCTCCATCATGTGGATCTGCCCGCTGGTGGGTTTCGGCTACTTCCTCAGTCACACCAAGCTGGCTGCAGAGTACCAGTCCCAGTTCCTCAGCATCATTCTCTGCCTGCCGATCGTGCTGCTGGTCGGCGGTTTGATTGCGCTGATCTGGCGCTGGCTGAGCAAACGCAAAGCCAGTGCGCCACGGGATTGAGGCAAAGAGAGAGGGTCATCGAGAGATGGCCCTTTTTTTAGCGAAATAATGGTGATTTACCCGCTGGCACTCTTGTCAAGCGAGGGTAAAAATGAGTGAATCTAGCGCCTTTTTTTCCATGTGAACGGAGTCGGTAGTATGCGGTGTCGGGTTAGCGCTATGGCGCTGGTTTATGCATTGGTTGGACTGCTGGGACTGCCAGCAGCATTGGCTGCCCCCAACCCGGCCAAACTGCAGCTGCAATCGAGCAGCGCACTGGTGATGGATGTCAGAACGGGCAAGACCCTCTACCAGAAGAATCCCACCCAGGTGCGTCCCATCGCCTCCCTCACCAAGCTGATGACGGCGCTGGTGGTGCTGGATGCCCGCCAGGATCTCGGCCAGACCCTGACCATCGACCAGAACGACAGAGACGCCATCAAACACACCTATTCGCGGGTTCGCATGGGCACCCAGGTGACCCGCCGCGATGCCCTGCATCTGGCGTTGATGTCCTCTGAAAACCGCATGGCCTCGGCGCTTGCCCGCCACTACCCAGGGGGCCGTCCCGCCTTCATCCGAGCCATGAACAACAAGGCCAAACAGCTGGGCATGCGCAACAGCCGCTTCTACGACTCCACCGGCCTGTCGACCCGCAACGTCTCCACCGCCCAGGATCTGGCCAAGCTCATCGCGGCGGCCTACCGCCAGCCGCTGATCCGCGAGTTCACCCAGGACACCAGCAAGGACATGCGCTTTCGCACGCCGGCCTACAGCCTGATGTTCAACAACACCAACCCGCTGGTGAAGAACCCGGATTGGGACGTGCGCCTCTCCAAGACCGGTTATACCGACGAAGCGGGCCGCTGCCTGCTGATGCGGGCCAAGCCGGACAATCAGGAGCTGGCCATAGTGCTGCTCAACTCGGTGGGCAAACGCACCCCCATCGGCGATGCCAACCGCATTCGCAAATGGCTGAAAAGCTGACACCCGGACTGCGGGGATGAAAAAGGATGCCGCGGCATCCTTTTTTATTGCCTGCAAACCGCCTCTGCCCGCCTCTGAGCGGGTTTATCAGCGGAAAGGGGCGTGGGTTGACCGAGAACCAAGGGATGCACACAGGACGCGATAACGCGAAAGTCGGCGCAGTGGGCCGCAGGAGGCAAAGAGAGGCGCCAAGCGCCCGTCATGCTGGCTTGGAAGCCCTTGTGTCACAGGGCTGCAGGTTGCCGGATGGGTGAGCGCGATCTCAGCAGCGAAGCCACAGAACTGAAGCAAAGAAGCGAAGAGGTGAAGAGACGAAGAGACGAAGAGACGAAGAGACGAAGAGACGAAGAGACGAAGAGACGAAGAGACGAAGAGACGAAGAGACGAAGAGACGAAGAGACGAGTATCAAGCCACCCGGGTCGTATCCCATACCTGGAGCGGCCATATAAAAAAACAGCCCCGACCGAAGTCGAGGCTGTCTGTATGGTGCGCCCGAGAGGATTCGAACCTCTGACCACCTGGTTCGTAGCCAGGTACTCTATCCAGCTGAGCTACGGGCGCTCATCAACTTTTGGTACTGCTTTCAAAATGGTGCGCCCGAGAGGATTCGAACCTCTGACCACCTGGTTCGTAGCCAGGTACTCTATCCAGCTGAGCTACGGGCGCTCACAAACTTTTGGTATTGCTTTCAAAATGGTGCGCCCGAGAGGATTCGAACCTCTGACCACCTGGTTCGTAGCCAGGTACTCTATCCAGCTGAGCTACGGGCGCCCTGATTTAAAGCGATAAAAAAAGCTTACTCAACAGTAAGCCTTTTTCAGTTGTACCGGCTTGCTGATTGCCAGTACATGACTCATCGTGAGTCTAATATGGTGCGCCCGAGAGGATTCGAACCTCTGACCACCTGGTTCGTAGCCAGGTACTCTATCCAGCTGAGCTACGGGCGCAAATGGCGGAGAAGGGGGGATTCGAACCCCCGATGCGGGTATAAGCCGCATACTCCCTTAGCAGGGGAGCGCCTTCAGCCTCTCGGCCACCTCTCCGTTTGCGGGGCTGATAATACTTCACAGGGATTTTTAGTCAAACACTTTTTTGGAGAAAAAAGTGCGTTCGCTCGGTATTTGGCCAAAGCGTGGAATATTCAAGCAATATCGACACTTATCCCGCTCTTTCGCCCCCTGCGACACCATTTTCGGCGCTCCGAAAAAACAAAAGGCGACACATGAGGTGTCGCCTTGTCACAGCCATTGATGCCGCTTAGAAGCCGGATTGACCCGGTACTTTCTCGGCCTGGATGCGCTGATAGATCTCTTCGCGGTGCACGGAAACTTCTTTCGGTGCGTTCACGCCGATACGAACCTGGTTGCCTTTCACGCCCAGCACGGTGACAGTCACTTCGTCACCAATCATCAGGGTTTCCCCTACACGACGAGTCAAAATAAGCATTCGCTTGCTCCTGTATCCTGTTTTGTATTTATATCGATATGCGACATTATCTTACAAAGATACCGATATGGTAAATGGTTGAAACTAAATCAATCAGGGATTGTTTCCCAAGGGCTGCTCATGAGGCTCCTGATCCAGCCCAAAAGCGGAGTGCAAAGCACGCACTGCCAGCTCCAGGTACTTCTCGTCAATCACCACGGATATCTTGATTTCAGAGGTGGAAATCAACTGCATGTTGATCCCCTCCTCGCCCAATACCTTGAACATGGTGCGGGCGACGCCAGGATGGTTCCACATCCCGACTCCGACGATGGAAACCTTGGCGATCTCACCGTTGCCCTGCACGCAGGCGGCCCCCAGCTCGCTGGCGGTCTCCTCCAGCAGGGCGCGCGCCCGGCGATAGTCATCGCGATTCACCGTGAAGGTGAAATCGGCGGTGCCATCGCCCAGCGTGTTCTGCACTATCATGTCGACATCAATGTTGGCGTCGCTGATCGGATTCAGGATCTGCGCTGCCACGGTGGGCCGGTCCGGCACACCCAGAATGGTCAGGCTGGCTTCGTTGCGATTGAACGCTATCCCGGATACCAGGGGAGCTTCCATCCTCTCACCTCCATATGTGATTAACGTTCCCTCTCCCTCGACAAAGCTCGACAGCACCCGCAGCGGCACGCGGTACTTGCCCGCGAACTCCACCGAACGGATCTGCAGCACCTTGGCGCCCAGGCTGGCCATCTCCAGCATCTCCTCGAAGGTGATGGTGTCGAGACGACGCGCCTTGGGTTCGATGCGCGGATCCGTGGTATAGACCCCGTCCACGTCGGTAAAGATCTGGCACTCATCGGCCTTGATGGCCGCCGCCACGGCGACCGCCGTGGTGTCGGAGCCACCGCGCCCCAGGGTGGTGATGGCATTGTGCTCGTCACGACCCTGGAAGCCCGCGATCACCACCACCTTTCCCGCGCCCAGTTCAGCCTGAACCCGGTCGGTGTCGATGTGGGTGATGCGCGCCTTGCCATAGGCGGAATCGGTATGAATGCGAACCTGATCACCGGTCATCGAGACCGCGGGGCAACCGCGTTTGTTCAACGCGATGGCCAGCAGCGCTATGGTGACCTGTTCACCGGTGGAGACCAGCACATCCATCTCGCGCCGGTTGGCATCAGGATCCAGCTGCTGGGCCATGCCCAGCAACCGGTTGGTTTCGCCCGACATGGCGGAGACCACCACCACCACGTCATGTCCCTGGGCGCGGGTCTGTTCGACCCGCTCAGCTACCGCCTCGATCCGCTCCAGCGTGCCGACCGAGGTGCCGCCGTACTTCTGTACATAGAGTGCCACAGATCACCTCGCCCGCTTACAGGCGCTCTTCCAGCCAGGAGTGTACGGATTGCAGGGCCGCCGGCACTGCCTCAGGCTGGGTACCACCCGCCTGGGCCATGTCGGGACGACCACCGCCCTTGCCACCCACCTGCTGGGCCACCAGATTGACCAGCTCACCGGCCTTGACCTTGCCGGTCAGGTCGTTGGTGACGCCCGCGATCAGGTTGACCTTGCCCTCGCCGCTGGTTGCCAGCAGCACCACACCGGACTTCATCTGGTTCTTCAGTTCGTCCAGCATGCCGCGCAGGGATTTCGGATCGGCCCCTTCCAGCGCTGCAACCAGAACCTTCTGACCCTTGATCTCGATGACCTGACCCAGCAGGTCGTTACCGGCCTGAGCGGCCAGCTTGGCCTTGAGCTGCTCCAGCTCGCGTTCCATCATCTTGGCCTTGTCCAGCACCTGGCGAACCTTGTCAGCGATGCTGAACTGATCGCCCTTCACCAGCGCGGCAGCCTCTTCGATCTGTTCACCGACCTGATGCATGAAGTCGATGGCGGCCTTGCCGGTCACCGCTTCGATGCGGCGCACGCCGGCGGCGATGCCACTCTCGGCGATGATCTTGAAGAAGCCGATGTCACCGGTGCGCTTGGCGTGGGTACCGCCGCACAGCTCAGTGGAGTAGTCGCCCATGCGCACAACGCGCACGTCGTCTTCGTATTTTTCACCAAACAGCGCCATGGCGCCGGCCGACTTGGCCTCTTCCAGGCCCATCAGCTGGGTGATGATTTCGTGGTTGGCGCGGATCTGGTTGTTGACCAGCTCCTCGACCCGGCGAATGGTCGCCATGGTCATCCCCTCGAAGTGGGAGAAGTCAAAGCGCATGCGCTCGGCACCCACCAGAGAGCCTTTCTGGGTCACGTGCTCGCCCAGCGCCTGACGCAGGGCCGCGTGCAGCAGGTGAGTCACCGAGTGGTTCAGGGCGATGGCCTGACGCCGGTCGCCATCGACCACAGCCTCGACCTCGGCCCCTTTCTCCAGGGTGCCCAGCTCCATGTAGCCCTTGTGGATGATCGCCTTGCCCGCTTTAACGGTATCGGTCACGGCAAAGATGCCGTCATCCACTTTCAGGGTGCCGCTGTCGCCGATCTGGCCGCCGGATTCGGCGTAGAAGGGGGTCTGCTCCAGCACGATGACAGCTTCGTCACCGGCGATAAGACCGCTCACCTCGTCCACGCCCTTGTAGATGCCGACCACACGGGTGCGCTCGGTCAGGGTCTTGTAACCGGTGAAGGGGGTCTCGAAGTCGAGCTTGAGCATCTCGTTGTAGTTCACGCCGAAGCTGGATGCTTCCTTGGCACGAGCACGCTGCTTCTCCATCTCGGCCTTGAAGCCCTCTTCGTCGATGCCGATCTCGCGCTCGCGCACCACGTCGGCAGTCAGGTCGGCCGGGAAGCCATAGGTGTCATACAGCTTGAACACCACTTCGCCCGGAATGACCTTGGCATCGCCCAGGTTGGCCAGAGCGTCTTCCAGCAGCAGCAGACCGCGGTCCAGGGTGCGGACGAACTGCTCCTCTTCGATGCGCAGCACGCGCTCGACCAGCGGCAGCTGGGCGATCAGCTCGGCAGCGACATCCTTCATCTGCACGGCCAGCTCGGCGGCCAGTTTGTAGAAGAAGACATCGGTGGCGCCCAGCTTGCGACCGTGACGCACGGCGCGGCGGATGATACGGCGCAGCACGTAGCCGCGACCTTCGTTGGAGGGCATGACGCCGTCAGCCACCAGGAAGGCGCAGGAGCGGATGTGGTCCGCGATGACGCGCAGGGACTGGTTGCTCAGATCGGTGGTGCCGACAATCTCGGCCGCTTTCTTGATCAGCGCCTGGAAGATGTCGATTTCGTAGTTGGAGTGAACCCCCTGCATGATGGCGGAGATTCGCTCCAGACCCATGCCGGTATCCACGGACGGGCGCGGCAGCGGCTCCATGGCGCCGTCAGCCTGACGGTTGAACTGCATGAACACCACGTTCCAGATCTCGATGAAACGGTCGCCATCCTCTTCCGGTGAGCCGGGACGGCCACCCCAGATGTGATCGCCGTGGTCATAGAAGATCTCGGTGCAGGGACCGCACGGGCCGGTATCGCCCATGGCCCAGAAGTTGTCGGAAGCGTACGGGGCGCCCTTGTTGTCACCGATGCGCACGATGCGATCGGCCGGCACACCGACCTCTTTTTCCCAGATGTCGAAGGCTTCATCGTCAGTCGCGTAGACGGTCACCAGCAGGCGTTCTTTCGGCAGTTGCAGCACCTCGGTCAGGAAGCCCCATGCAAACTTGATGGCATCCTGCTTGAAGTAATCGCCGAAGCTGAAGTTGCCCAGCATCTCGAAGAAGGTGTGATGACGAGCGGTATAGCCGACGTTTTCCAGATCGTTGTGCTTACCACCGGCACGCACGCAACGCTGGGAGGTCGTCGCGCGGTTGTAGGCACGCTTGTCTGCGCCAAGGAACACGTCCTTGAACTGGTTCATACCCGCGTTGGTAAACAACAGGGTCGGGTCGTTATGCGGTACCAGCGAGCTGGAGGAGACAACCTGGTGCCCCTGGGAACGGAAATACTCGAGAAACGCAGCGCGTATCTCAGACGTGGACATATACATGGAAAATCCTGCTTGATTCGAATACGGACTTTTAACCGCATTAATGTAAGTTTTCTGCGGGGTAAAGTAAAACGGACAGGGCCGCCACGGGCGAAAAAGCGCACATAAACGGGCCGGAAAAGCGCCCCGCTGCCAACCGCGGCTTTTTTCACCGTCAACAGGAGAAAAAGCGGCATGAAAAGAGGATCAAGACGGGGAGAACCCGGCTTTCGTCAATCTGAGCTGACAAGCCTATGAACAGGCAGGGAAAATCTTGCACAGGTGTCATAATGGCCTGGTCGGCCGGTGGAAACCGGCGACCAGGCGCCGGCAAACCGGAAATGAAGAGAGCGGGTGTGCGGCGATGGGGCCTCGTCTCTCGAATCATCTCAAGATCCCAGCACAAACATCGCCGTTCTACTTCTCCCGCTCCTGCAGGGCAGAGATGGCGTAACGGGCCTGATCCTGGCTAAAGCCACGCCCCAGCAGATACTTGAGCCACTTCATCCGCAGCTTGAAGTCGGCCAGGTCGGCTAGGTTGGCCCGTCGTTCCAGCAGCGCAAAGGCGAGTTCGAACCAGTCCAGCTCGGGTTGCTCGAAGGCGGCATCGATCTGGCCATCGTCCAGCCCCTTGCGGCGCAGCTCGAAACGGATCTTGAGCGGGCCATGCCCCTTGGCGGCGCCCGCCCGCACCGCCATGGCACCATAGCGCTCGTCATTGACCCAGTTGTAACCGCGGCAGTAGTCGAGCACCGCCTCAATCACCTCTTCCTGATAGCCCTGCTGACGCAGGCGTCTGGCCAGCTCCGACTCGGCACTCTCGCGACGGGCCAGACTGCGCATGGCGTAGGCACGGGCGGCCGCCAGCTGCTCTGCAAAGCTCGGTTCGGCGGGCTCAACCGGTTCGGTAACAGATTCATCGACCATAAATGACAAGGCCGGGTATCAACCCGACCTTCCTTTCGCTCTTATTCGAACTCTTGTTCGTTTTCGGCTTCAAACTCGTCGTACTCGGCAGCGGAGGGCTTCTCCTCCACCGGCGCGGCGCCGGAGAGCAGCAGCTCGCGCAGTTTGGCTTCCACTTCGCCAGCCAGCGCCTTGTTTTCGGAGAAGAGCTTCATCACGTTGGCCTTGCCCTGACCGATCTTCTCGCCGTTGTAGCTGTACCAGGCACCGGCCTTGTCGATCAGCTTGTGCTTGACGCCCAGATCCACCAGCTCGCCCTCTTTGGAGATGCCAGCACCGTAGAAGATCTGGAATTCGGCCTGCTTGAAGGGAGGGGCCACCTTGTTCTTCACTACCTTGACGCGGGTCTCGTTACCGACCACTTCGTCACCTTCCTTGATGGCGCCGGTACGACGGATATCCAGACGCACGGAGGCGTAGAACTTGAGCGCGTTACCACCGGTAGTGGTCTCCGGGCTGCCGAACATGACGCCGATCTTCATCCGGATCTGGTTGATGAAGATGCATAGGCAGTTGGCGTTCTTGATGTTGGCGGTCAGCTTGCGCAGCGCCTGAGACATCAGACGAGCCTGCAGGCCGACGTGGGAGTCACCCATTTCGCCTTCAATTTCCGCTTTCGGGGTCAGGGCCGCCACGGAGTCGACGATGATGACGTCAACTGCATTGGAGCGCACCAGCATGTCGCAGATCTCCAACGCCTGTTCACCGGTATCCGGCTGCGAGATGAGCAGGTCGTCGACGTTGACACCCAGCTTGGCGGCATAAATGGGGTCGAGTGCGTGCTCCGCATCGACGAAGGCACAAGTCTTGCCCTTCTTCTGGGCTTCGGCGATCACCTGCAGGGTCAGCGTGGTTTTACCGGAAGATTCCGGGCCGTAGATCTCGACGATACGACCGCACGGCAGACCACCGATCCCCAGCGCAACGTCCAGAGAGAGGGAGCCGGTGGAGATGGCTTCGATATCCATGGTCTTGCTGTCGCCCAGACGCATGATGGAACCTTTGCCGAACTGCTTTTCAATCTGACCCAGCGCAGCCGCCAGTGCCTTCTGTTTGTTCTGATCCATGCCAATCTCCGCTGGAAATCGTGAGTAAAAATGAAGTTGGGCTAAGTATACTGTCTATTCATACAGTATCAAGCCCAATTTATCTGAGCAGGGCCAACAGACCCGACAAGGCCTGTCTCACCGCTTGCTGACGCACCTGCCGGCGATCCCCGTCGAAACGGGCCAGCAGGGAGTGGTGGCGGCCGTTGCAGTCGGCCCAGGCAAACCAGACGGTGCCGACCGGTTTCTCCTCGGTGGCGCCACCGGGGCCGGCGATGCCACTGATGGCGACACTGATGGAAGCCGACGAGTGAGCCAGCGCGCCGCGGGCCATCTCCAGCACCACCGCCTCGCTCACCGCTCCGTGTTGCTCCAGGCTTTCGTCACTCACCCCCAGCATCTGCTGCTTGGCCTCATTGGTGTAGGTGACAAAGCCACGATCGAACCAGCCTGAGCTGCCCGCGATGTCGGTGATGGCCGTTGCCACCCCACCGCCGGTACAGGATTCGGCGGTGGCCGCCAGCCAGCCTCGCTGGCCAAGGGCTCGCCCCAGCTCGATGGCGAGGTTCTCTATCTCTGCGTCCAGTTTCATCGCGACTCCCTCTGATGCGTGCAAGAGCACATTATGCGATCCCGCCGCCGCCTGCCGCAACTGAACGCCGCTCACCAGGCTGATGCCTCTGCCTACACGGAGGGTCGTGATCCCCGACCTCCCCCGCCACGCCGCTTATGTGTAGAATGGCGCCATCAAGCTCAAGGCTCATCACCGCAGACACAGGCCCGCAGAGGCCCCTTCTGGAATAGCACATGACCGCACAACACCAAGCCACCGGCGCCACGCCAGGCGCCAACCTCAGCGCCCACACGCCCATGATGCATGAGTATTACAACGTTGAAATGCAATGATTTTTTATTGAAAATCAAAAAAAGATACGCTATTTAATACGCTTATAAGACTTGCTAGCCAACCTTCATCTATCTCAACCCTCCTACACCACGTCTTTCCCCTCACTTTACTTGAGCCCCTCCTCCCCTGATTACATAGTTGAATCCGCAAAGGGGCTGGCACGATCAAAGTGGCATATTGGCAACCTTCCAAAGAGCGAGTCACCGACTTAGCCATCGACTAGGGCAACCCCAGCAATTTGCTATAAGCGAAAGGAGAGGTATGCCAAACGACACAGAGAAAGTGAGGCTCAAACGCCAGAAGCATCTGGCAGTAAGCTCCGCGGCTAAGGAAATCGTGGCAGCCACGAAATAGCTGTTCCGCATAGTAGATCATTGCTCTCGTATAACTATTTTTTTATGAGAGCTAGCGTCTTCTTGACTGGATATTTCCAATGATGGATCCTGCGTTGAAACAATTCATGGTGAAGGTATATAACGATGTTCAGAAAAATAAAGGAGTGGTGGTGCGGTGAGCTTTATTTTATAAATGGCGTTTATCCGGGTTGCCGTTACAGAACTCATTGGACAGCCAAGGTAGCACATGTAGTTGTGAACTTTTTTATAAAGCACTGGAAATGGCACTTAAGTTTTTTGTTTACTTTAGTAGCCTTTATCACCAGCACATAAACCCTTACAGCTTCTTCATTCAGCCTCAGAAGTATTATTTAAAAAAGATGTTTATAGTGGGTCATTAGTATGAGCGATGGTAAACTTTTTGTTTTTTGTATAGCTATGATTGCAATCCCCATTATTCTATTGATGTTAATTAAGATTGCTAACACTATCAGATGTTCTTCACGTAGAGTCCAAGTGAATGGGCAACGTCAAAATACGCATCATGTTGAACTAAACAATAAGGATCATGAATCATGTAAAGAACGCCATTCAATCAAAGACGCAAAGCCTATTGATATCAATACCTTATCACCACATAGCACCGCTCGTGAAGCTCAAAGCCCCATAAAAAATCTAGAGACAACTCAACGACAAGCCCAGCTAAATCCTTTGCCTTCTGAAAAGGCCTTATTGGAGTTAAAACATATTAATTCAGTGTTAACTAAAAATGCTTTTATATCAACTTCCACAGCAACACCAAATGCTCTCTATGCTAATAAAAAACTGCATCTGTTAGATTCAACCAACATTGGAATAAGCGAAGATAAATTCGGTGAGAGCATTTCAATAAGTGAAGCGCTTGAGGATATAAAACTCAATAATTGTTTATGGTTGGACACTGAAACTACGGGCCTATCTAATACAGATCAGATAATTGAAATATCAATATGCACATATGATAAAAAGGTGGTATTTAACTCAATCTTAAACTCAAAAGTAAAATGCAGTGAGCAGGCTCGCGCCATACACCACATAACAGATGAACAGATTGCTGATGGCATGCCAATACAATCAGCAAAAGCTATCTTACTGACTTTGTTAGAAGGCAAAACGATCATATCGTTTAATGCCGACTTCGACTGTAGAATGCTATATCAAACATTTGGGTTTATAGATATAAAAAGATTCTGTGTCATGAAGTGGAGTAAATCGGTCCTTGATTACGAAAAATGGCCTCGACTTGAAAAAGTATGTACGCAATTAAACATTAAGCAAACAGAAACTCACCGCTCACTTGTTGACACAATGACAACAATTGAATTATTCAACAAGTTACTTGATTTAACAAGTAATCATAAATCTCTTCTACGAGACTTCGCCTCCATTGACCTCAACGCAATCGATAAATTGGAAGATGGAGAAACTCTATTTTTATCCCCTAATGGTAATGTATTCAATTTTGATTGTCTCATAGACAGATATGGAAATGACATAATAAAAATAAGGTCAAACGCCTTAAAAAGAATGCTCAAAAAAGAAGGGACAAGAATTTTTGTTAAAAACAATAAAAAAGGGAAGACATTAAAAACTCAATATATGGATCAAATTGATTTTCAGTTACCAATATCTACAAGTGAATTAAAAAACAGATTGCACGAGCTAAAACTCAAACACACAAAACCAAATAAATATTTGAGTTTAAGAGCAACTCTCACGCCATCTGATGTAATCAAAGCCACAAAAAATACTATTGATGGCACCTACTACTTTCCTTCAATCGCTATTAATCCACAGATATATGATGTTTTAGAAAACCTCCCGATCTTCTATAACAACAGCAGAAAAAGCGTTGCATTTACTATTATATGCCCCAAGAACACACTAAAGAAAATGTTTGCCTTGGGATTGCAAGGATACTCATCAATCATAACCGCTGTTGAACAAAATGATACAATAAGCATTACGGCTTACCACTTGTTAGATGCGCAACAAATATCTATTTTACGTAGTTGGGAAATCGATGGAGAAAAATCGTGGTCTGGTGATTACTAGATCTGTACATTCAATATATACTATAGCCTAGAAACAAGCATTACATTGACATGTAGACCCAAGGCACTATGATAAAAAATCAATATTTCATATGTTTTGGGGTGATAATTTTTCATTTTACTTCGCAACGACTCAAGACAGTGACACCCCCATAATGATGGGCTGGTGGTCAATATATCCATGTATATTGACCACCAACACATTCTCATATTTATCTTACTTTCTTCTTATGACGAAGAACCCGCCGTTTCTTTTCTGCAAGCGTCGAGATGATGCTAGATACCTCCTCACTTTCATAAAAGATCTTTATATTATCTTCGTTCCATTCGTCACCGTATCGCTCTCTGTATGTCAGTTTATTAAAAAATTTATATTTCCTTTTGTTTAAAAACTGACATATTGATTCACTTCTATCTCCAAGCTCTTTTTTTCTGTACTGTATTATGGAATACATACTATATAGGTATGTTTTATATCCGAATAACGAATCGAAACTTACATTTCCAGAATTGACGAAGAGAAAATATGACAAGGCAGCAGATAAATCTGCTGTTTTGAAACTGTCTCCATCACCTCTATCTATATATTCAAACCCTGCCTTTTCATAAATATTCTTCAAGTGTTCATGAAGAACGGAGTCAACATTCAGCTTTATTGTCTTCATCCCAGATTCGACAATCTTATTCACTGAATTCTGCTTTCTCAAGGTAGCAGCATAGCGGTCTATTGATTCAGGTGATTCGATACCAGAAAAATCATCACCAAATGTCTTATCTAACGCATCAAATACCTCATCTAAAGTTCCCTCCGATTTTATTCCTTTCATTCCCCATTCCCCATGTGAAAAGGCGCACAACTAGAAAGATGTCACCTTACCTCACGGGACTGATGAGATCCAAGAAGATGTAACAACAGTGATGTGAACATCACAAAAGGCATCCTCCTTGTAAGAGAGGCAGTAGTTTGTGAGCCTCACAAACCAGATTCGTAATCTGCCGTGACGTACATATCAAAGCACTCTGCCATCTTAATTTGTGAGCATCACAAAAAATTTCACATCAACAAAAGACGGCAAAAAACACATTAAGGCATTGAATTATATGAGAAGTATCTCCACCCCCCATATCTAATTACCACTCTGGCGATAGAGAAAACCCGCTCTTTGTGAGCATCACAATCACTAAAAGACTCCATCTGTAAAGGGGACATGAACTCTGCAAAGGAGAAAGTTCATGCTCTCAGACAAAATCATGCGGATCAAAGAAGTTAGCCAAGTATGCGGCATATCCATCCCGACTATTTACCGGAAGATCAAAGCAGGCACATTCCCCTCTGGCCGAAGACTCAGTAGTAAAACCACAGGATGGCTTTCTTCCGAGATCTCCGAATGGATGCAGTCACTACCTAAAACGGATGTTTAGAAAGAGGAATAGCCATGAGAAATGACAGATATATAAATGAGAATTGGGATGAGCTTAGCCATAAAATAAGTTGGAAAGAGCTTATGTTTAGAATAAATGCCTTGCGGAACTCCAAGAGTGATGAGGCAGAAAAACTCATGCATAAGCTTCTAGATTGCTCCCCTGAAGAGCGCTGTTGCAGCCTAGCGTGCCCTATATGCATATCAATTGATAGAGAAGAATATACCAGAAACATAGTAGAGCTATTTGCTGACTCTCCAAATATGTTGTTTGTAACTTATATCCCCTATCCCATTCTGTCCTCTGACAAAAGGATATACGATATAAACTTTAAATTTGTCAAGGATAAGTTTCGATGCTACCTAAAGAACTCTAACATAACCTCATGTGCTGTAGGTTGTTTAGAGGTAGATTATGATTACGAAATTGGAATGTGGATTCCTCACATTCATGTGATCAGCGAACAAATTTCAAAGTCAAAATTTAAACACATGCGTGGCAAAATTAATAAAAAACATATTCCAGCCAGAACGGAGGCTAAAGGAAGACCATTATTAAAAAAGAAAATATATAACTTACGTAAGCTATGTAACTACGTTTATAAATTTATGTGGCAGAACAAACCAAAGAAAAACAACCGAGATTTAATGATAGATAAAACGAGAATCCCACATGATTTATTTATAGAATACTTAGTATGCATAGATGGATTAACCATGCAAGAACTGGAGTTTCGCTATCGGTTAAGAAGGAATAAAAATGGCCTGTATAAAATTCCTCGAAATTAACTATAATTCTCTATTCTTATATGATTCTTCATACTATCTGCTTACTACTAAGCTATATCCATAGATACTAACTAACAACACTGGTGAGTTGGAAAGGGAGGTTCTCCTCCCTGTTTAACCTGTAGTTTCTATTAGTTCATCTAAGTGATTTGCCCATTTCTGGAGCCACTCGCGACATTCTGAGTTATATCTATGAAGATTATAAGTCCCAACGATTCCTTTAGGCGCATGCCCCAAAACAGCCTCAGCTATTTCAGATGGACACCCCATTTTTGCCAATCCCGTTCTAACTGTCCTTCTTAGGTCATGCGCCGTCCAATCTGCAATATCGATCATTCGGCCTTCAGACCTTAATCTCCAAGCTGTTTCACTTAGCGATTTTTGTAAAATGGGCTTTTTGGTTGATAATGAAGGAAAAACACAAAGATTATTGTTTAACTTTAACACCTTTAAGTATGCCACTGCTTGGCTGCACAACTGCACATCGCGTGACGTACCATTTTTAGAGTCTTTAATATGAAATACATTATTATTTAAGTCGATATCTTCCCAAAATGCCTGACATAGCTCTCCAGTCCTGCATCCCGTCCACAGGGTCATTCTAAGAATACTTTTTTGGGTGTCAGGAAAACCCGAACTTGGTAACCATTCTAAAAACCTCTTAAGTTCATTATCATCCAAGACTCTTGAGCGTTTCTTTGAGGTGATTTTCACATTTGCAAATTTTATAACTCTCTTGGCCAAGAATGCTGGGTTTACGAAATCATCATTTAACTTACCAACCCCAATAGCATAATCATAACTGGAACATAGTTCTCTTAGAACAGCACCAGCCTGAACACTAGCACCACGGTCAATTATCCCGTGAATTAACTTCACAATGTTTTTACTATTAACTGATTCAACAGGAAAATCGCCTAAGACTTCAACAACGTCACGGTACAACATTCTCCTTACTTCCAACTGCCCTTTCTTTTTCCTTGCACCGGCAATAACTTCACCTGATGCGGTATACCGATCCTCAATTCTCCCTGAAAGGTAGAGCTCAACCATATCACCAACAGTAAACGTGTCTGCGGGCTTTACCTGTGTCTCATTTCTTCTTAGAGACCGTTCTTTGGTCTTTTGTTCACGAACGAATGTTGCTGGACAGATCCCTTGGGCTCTTAATGACTTTAATTCAGCCAGCCTGACCCTAGCTTCTGACAATGTTAGGGAAGGGAAGGCGCCTATAGGTGCATTCTTTTGCTTCCTAGGATCATCCAAGCTATTGAATCTGTAGAAAAATGTCTTTTTACCGCTTTTACCACATCTAACCCTTAAGCCGCGAGACTCCCCTGTATCAGACTTCTCTGCATCCCCAGGCTTCATTGCCTCAATTGCTTTGGTAGTCAGCGGTTTGTTACCCTTCATAAATGCACCTCTATGAATTGATCTTTAGCCGTCACGTCACTCACAAACGTATCTTTTTCTGTAACACCTAGATTATACGCTAAAAAAGATACGCCAAAAACTACGCTTTTAAGTAAGAAGCTCTGACATGCGATGACATGAACTGACATGGCTAGACACACACAACAAACAAAAAGCCCTTTAAAAACATATGAATACAGAAGAAAACTCAATTAAAATCATAGGAAACCTATCATCTCACACCCCTATGATGCAGCAGTATCTGACCCTCAAGGCCGAGAACCCGGAGATCCTGCTGTTCTACCGGATGGGCGACTTCTACGAGCTGTTCTATGACGATGCCCGCAAGGCCTCCCAGCTGCTCGACATCTCCCTGACCAAGCGTGGCCAGTCGGCCGGCAGCCCCATTCCGATGGCAGGCGTGCCCTATCACGCCATCGAAGGGTATCTCGCCAAGCTGGTGCAACTCGGCGAATCGGCCGCCATCTGTGAACAGGTGGGGGATCCCGCCACCAGCAAGGGACCGGTGGAGCGCAAGGTCATTCGTATCATCACCCCGGGCACCGTCTCCGACGAGGCGCTGCTCAGCGAGCGGCAGGACAACCTGATCGCCGCCGTCTACCACGATGGCCGCAGCTTCGGCTATGGCACCATGGACATCGGCTCCGGCCGCTTCTTCATCAACCAGTTCGAGAGAGAAGAGACGCTGCTGGCCGAGCTGCAGCGCACCAACCCGGCCGAGCTGCTCTACCCCGAATCCTTCGCCTTCCTGCACCACGTCGAGGGTCGCCGCGGTCTGCGCCGCCGCCCGGAGTGGGAATTCGAGCTCGGCACCGCCCGCAAGCTCTTGTGCCAGCAGTTCGGCACCCAGGATCTGGTGGGCTTCGGGGTCGAGCAGAGCGAGACCGCCCTGTGCGCCGCCGGCTGTCTGATGCAGTACGTGAAAGACACCCAGCGCACCGCCCTGCCCCACATTCGCAGCGTGCGCCTCGAGCAGCCCGATCATGCGGTCATCATGGATGCCGCCACCCGCCGCAACCTGGAGCTGACCCAGAATCTGGCCGGCGGCCATGACAACACCCTCTCCGCCGTACTGGACTGCACAGCTACCCCCATGGGGAGCCGGCTGCTCAAACGCTGGATCCATCAGCCGATCCGCGACCGGGTGATCCTCAAAGGGCGCCAGAGCACCATCAAAGAGCTCATCGAGCAGAACCTTTACGACGAGCTGGGCGGTTTGCTGCGCCAGGTCGGCGACGTGGAGCGGGTGCTGGCGCGCCTGGCCCTGCGCTCGGCCCGTCCGCGTGACCTCACCCGGCTGCGCCAGGCCTTTTCCCAACTGCCGGAACTGCAGCGCCTGCTTGCGGGCAGCGAGCACGAGGCGGTGCAGCAGCTGCGCGAGCGGGCCAGCACCTTCCCCGAGCTGTTCGACCTGCTGGAGCGCGCCGTGATGGAGGTGCCGCCTGTGCTCATTCGCGATGGCGGTGTCATCCGCGAAGGGTTCAACACCGAGCTGGACGAGCTGCGGGATCTGGCCAACGGCGCCACCGCCAGCCTGGCCCGCATCGAGGAGCGCGAGCGGCTGCTGACCGGCATCAATACCCTCAAGGTGGGTTACAACAAGGTGCACGGCTTCTATATCGAGGTGAGCCGTGCCAACAGCCATCTGGTGCCGGCCCACTACATCCGTCGCCAGACGCTGAAAAACAACGAGCGCTACATCATCGATGAGCTGAAGAAGTACGAGGACAAGGTACTCACCGCTCAGGCTCAGGCGCTGGCGCTGGAGAAACGCCTCTACGAGGAGCTGCTCGATGCCCTGCTGCCGCACCTCGGCGATCTGCAGGAATCCGCTGCCGCGCTGGCGGAGCTGGACGTGCTGGCCAACCTGGCGGAGCGGGCCGAGACCCTCGACTACCGCTGCCCGACGCTCATCGACGAGGATCAGATCCTGATCGAGGCGGGCCGCCATCCGGTGGTGGAGCAGGTGATGACCGACCCCTTTATCGCCAACCCGATCCACCTCGACCGTGATCGCCGCATGCTGATCATCACCGGCCCCAACATGGGCGGTAAATCCACCTACATGCGCCAGACTGCGCTCATCGTGCTGTTGGCCCATATCGGCGCCTTCGTACCGGCCGACAGCGCCCGTATCGGCCCCATCGACCGTATCTTTACCCGCATCGGGGCGTCGGACGATCTCGCCTCCGGCCGCTCCACCTTTATGGTGGAGATGACCGAAACCGCCAACATCCTCAACAACGCCACCGCCCGCAGCCTGGTGCTGATGGACGAGATTGGCCGCGGCACCAGCACCTACGACGGCCTCTCGCTGGCGTGGGCCTGCGCCGAACAGCTGGCGAGCAAGATTGGCGCCTACACCCTGTTTGCCACCCACTACTTCGAGCTGACCCGGCTGCCGGAGCTGATGAGCGGGCTCGCCAACGTCCACCTCGATGCGGTAGAGCACGGTGACACCATCGCCTTCATGCACGCGGTGCAGGAGGGGGCGGCCAGTCGCTCCTACGGCCTGCAGGTAGCGGCGCTGGCGGGGGTGCCGAAATCGGTGATCCAGCAGGCCCGTCACAAGCTGCACGAGCTGGAGAGCGCCACCCCGGTGGCCGCCGGCGAAGTACGCCCTGCCCCGGTCGCCCTGCCGCCCCAGAGCCATCCGGTAGTTGATGAGCTGGAAGCGGTGCGCCCGGACGAGCTGACCCCGCGCCAGGCGCTGGATCTGCTCTATCGCCTCAAGCAGATGCTTTAAACCGTCACCAACACAGCAATAAAAAGGGGAACCGTGAGGTTCCCCTTTTCGTTTTCATGGTTCGGCCTGTCGTCAGGCAGGCCCTATCCTGTCCATCAGGCTCATGTGGCTGGAGCCCTCGTGGCGCTTGAGCTTCTGACGATACTCGAACTGGTGCTGACTCTCCTGCTTGAGGCCCAGCATCAGGGAGTAGCACATGGCCAGCATGATCACCGAGAAGGGCAACGCGGCTATGATGCTGGCGGCCTGCAGGGCGGCCAGTCCGCCGGATACCAGCAGAATGGCGGCCACCAGCCCCTGACCCAGCCCCCAGACGGCGCGGTGCAGCACGGGGGGATCCTGATCCCCGATGGAGAGCAGAGTCGTAATGACCAGGGTGCCCGAGTCGCTGGAGGTGATGAAGTAGGTGCAGATGAGCAGGGTCAGCACCCCCTTGGCGATCCAGCCGAAGGTCTCCCAGTGCAGCAGCTCCACCGTCTTGTAGAGCGCCAGGGTGACATCCTGATTGACCGCGGCCACCACACCACCACTGCCGAACAGCTCCAGATTCATGGCAGTACCGCCGAACACGGTGAGCCAGAACATGCCGAGCAGGGAGGGCACCAGCAAGACACCGAGCACGAACTCGCGGATGGTACGCCCCTTGGATATGCGTGCGATGAACATGCCGACAAAGGGCGCCCACGCAATCCACCAGCCCCAGTAAAACGCGGTCCAGCTCGACTGCCAGGCCGAGGTGCCGTTGGCCTCGGTGTTGGTCCAGAAGCTCAGCTTGACGATGTTCTGCAGGTAGTCACCTATGTTCTGCACATAGGCGTTGAGGATGTAGGTGGTCGGCCCCAGTACCAGGAAGAGGCCCAGCACGAACACGCTCAGCCAGATGTTGAGCTCGGAGAGGATCTTCACCCCGCGTCCGACGCCGGAGACGGCCGACAGGGTGGCGATCAGGCTGATGCCGCCGATGAGCCAGAGCTGGTTCGCCTGCGAGACTTCCATGCCGAACATCTGGTTGAGGCCGGTATTCATCTGGGAGACCCCCAGGCCAAGGGAGGTCGCCACCCCGAACACGGTACCAAACACCGCCAGCACGTCGGCGGCGTGACCCCAGAAACCGTAGATGCGATCGCCGAGCAGCGGATAGAGCACGGAGCGGATGGCCAGCGGCAGCTTGCGCCGGTAGCTGAAGAAGGCGAGCGACAGGCCGACGATCACGTAGATGGCCCAGGGGTGCAGGCCCCAGTGGAAGAAGGTGAGACGCATGGCGATCTGGGCCGCCTCCGGGGTCATCCCTTCGGTGACGAAGGGGTTGCCCTGCAGGTGGTACATGGGCTCGGCGATGCTCCAGAACACCAGTCCTATTCCCATGCCGGCGCTGAACAGCATGGCGAACCAGGCGAAGTAGCCGAATTCCGGTACCTGGTCGTCGTCACCCAGCCGGATGCTGCCGAAGCGGCTGAACATCAGATAGATGGCGAAGAACAGGAACAGGGCGACCACCAGGATGTAGTACCACTTGAACCCGGCAATGATCTTGTCCTTGGCCCCCACGAACCAGGTGGCGGCGGTTTCGGGGACGAACATCCCGAACAGCAGGAACAGGGTGATGACGGTGAGCGCCGTCATGGCCATGGTCGGGTTGAGGCCTTTGAACAGCCCTTTGTTTGCTCTCATCTGGCCTCCTTAGTCGTTGTTGAAAAAGTCTTCACCCACGTGATCACCGGCGCCGCCGATGGCGCGGTAGACCAGCTTGCCGGCCGTCTGCACCCGATGATCCACTAGGCTGACGGAGGGCTGACCGTTCACCGCGTGGCGCTTGCCGAGGAAGATGGCCATGGGCACGCCCAGGTTGGAGATGCCGCTGGTGATCCAGAGCCGGTTGAAGTCGTAGGAGCCGCCGATGAACTCCAGCTGGGCCAGACCGGTATCAAGCCCGGTCAGATAGAAGTTCATCGCGCTCTCGTCCGGAAAGAGGTGCACCAGCACATAGGCATAGCGCAATTCGTTCACCAATTCCTTTAGGTTGAAAGAACCTGTCTCACTGCAGGAGAGCGGCAACTCACCGTCGTAGTGATGCACCTTGAGGTTGTTGGGATCTTCGTCATAGGCGGGCTGGTAACGCACGAAAGCCGAGGTGTCAGGCAGTTCATAGCGGACTCTGACCACTCGAAGGTCGGCCACCAGCGCTTTGATGTCCAGTTCGTCACTCATCATCTTGCTCCTCGAAACAGCAGGGGAAAATAGGGGGAAAGCTCATTACCCTAACACAAAATAATTAGAGCAGAAAAGATTACAGTAAAAACCATATTGACCTTGTGACGAATTAGGCGGAGAATTTTGCGCCTCCCAATCACCCCTCGACGATTTCATACCCCATGGAAAAACATGATGAAGTGTTGGTCGCCCTGCGCCAGATCATTCGTGCCATCGACATGCACTCCAAGCGCTTGATCAAGGAGGCAGGCCTGACCTCGCCCCAGCTCTTGCTGCTCAAGGGGATCGACGAGCTGGGTCAGATCTCCATGCGTCAGCTGGCGGATCACACCAACATGAGCCAGGCCACCGCCACCACCATCATGGACCGCCTCGAGAGCCGCCAGCTGGTGCAACGCATCCGCAGCGAAACCGACAAGCGCAAGGTGCATGCGACACTGACTGACGCAGGCCGAGCCCTGCTGGCCCAGGCGCCGACCCCGCTGCAGGAGCGCTTCATTCAGCGTTTTCAAGCACTTGAGACTTGGGAGCAGACCCTGCTGCTCTCCTCTTTGCAGCGTATCTCCACCATGATGAATGCCGATGAGATAGACGCGGCCCCGGTGCTGAGCGTCCGGCCCCTCACCGAAGAGCGGGCATAAAAAAAGCTCCCGAACGGGAGCTTTTTTTATGGGCCGAGACGAGCGGGATCACTCTTCCAGGCTGATGCCGATATTGGAGACGCCGTCCTGGGCGGCGAAGGCACGCACGGCCAGGATGCGGTCGCTGTCACGCTCGTGGGCAACCCGCTTGAGCAGCTCGACCTGGAACTCCAGCTCGGCCTCCATGTATTCGTGCTCGTAGAGCTCTTCGTCGGTGAGGTCGCGCTCTTCCAACATCTCGATGAAACCGGCGACCGTACCGACCGACGCATGGCTGGCGTCGTTGGCCTCTTCCCCTACCCGGCAGATCACCGAGTTGTAGGCGCAGCCCAAGGCGACACAGGCATCCAGCGCCGGATAGGCACCGTAGGATTCGAACTTGCTGGGTTCCGGAATGTAGACTTCGAACGCTTCCAGAATCGCCCCCAGATTGACCCGGGATCCTTTCACCGTCAGGTAGTTCCACATCTGATCCAGGGCGTGACGAAATGCCTTCGCATCCCCGAAACCGGAGGCCTGGGAAAACAGCGCATAGTTGGGGTACATGCGCTCTGCCAGCGCCAGGGTGTAGACCGTCTGTTGCCAAGGCTGTAGCTCGGCCAGTCGCTTATAAAACTTGTCACCAAACACTGGAGTCGGATCCTTTGCAAAATGTGGGGCAGATTGTAGCCCACGAGGGGCCGCGCGAAAACGAAAAAGCGGCCTGGTCGGCTATGTTGGCCGGTCAACTCGGGTAAGATGAAGGCAGAGCGGCCTCTCTCCCGCGCCGCAAATCTGATAAGGAACAAGAGTATGAGTCAACGTACCCTTCTTTTGCTCAGCCAGGACAATGCTCACTACGAGCGCCTGCTCAAGGCGGCCCACCTCCCTCATCTGCGCATTCTGAGAGCCGACAACCAGAGCGACGCCGAGAAAGTGATCGGCGAGGCCCACATCCTGATGGCCGAACCGGCGCGGGCCAAGCCGCTGCTGGCCAAGGCCGGCAAACTCAGCTGGCTGCAATCCACCTACGCCGGGGTCGACGTGCTGCTGGATGCCAGCTGCCGCCGTGACTACCAGCTCACCAATGTGCGCGGCATCTTCGGCCCGCTGATGAGCGAGTACGTGTTCGGTCATCTGCTCAGCCTGATGCGCCAGATCCCCCTCTACCGGGAACAGCAGAAGCAGCGGCTGTGGCAGAGCCACCCCTATCACGGTCTCAAGGGACGCACCTTGCTGATCCTGGGCACCGGCAGCATAGGCCAGCACATCGCCCACACCGGCAAGCACTTCGGCATGAAGGTGCTCGGCGTCAGCCGCGGTGGTCGCGAACGGGCTGGTTTCGACCAGGTATATCAGCTGCCCGCCCTCAACAAGATGCTGGCGCAGGCCGACGTCATCGTCAGCGTGCTGCCCGCCACCCGCGAGACCCATCACCTCTTCACCGCCGCCCGTTTCGAGCACTGCAAGCCGGGAGCCATCTTGTTCAACGTGGGGCGCGGCAACGCCATCCACGAAGGGGATCTGCTCACGGCACTGCGCACCGGCAAGCTGGGGATGGCGGTGCTGGACGTATTCGCGCAGGAGCCGCTGCCCGCCGACAGCCCGCTCTGGGGCCAGCCCAACCTCATCGTCACGCCGCACAACAGCGCTTACAGCTTCCCCGAGGACGTGGCCCAGATCTTCGTGCGCAACTACATCCGCTTCATCGATGGCCAACCGCTGGACGGCAAGATCGACTTCGATAAGGGCTATTGATGGCCGCCAGCCAACAAAAAGGCCCCGCCAGCGTGGCGGGGCCTTTTTATGTCGGCGAGAGAGGCATCAACCGGCCTCCATCTCCTTGCGATAGCTCTTCACCTTGGCGAGGAACTGGCGTTTCTCCTTGCCGGAGAGCGGCTCCGCCATCGGCAGCTTGACCTTCATGGCATCCACCGGGCGGTTGTTGATCCGCACTTCGTAGTGCAGGTGAGCGCCGGTGGAGCGACCCGTGTTGCCGGAGAGGGCAATCTTGTCACCCATCTTCACCTTCTGGCCAGGTTTGACCAACAGCTTGCTCAGGTGCAGGTAACGGGTCATCAGGGTGCGACCGTGTTTGATCACCACATAGGTGCCGGCCAGCGGGTGGCTGGTCGCCTTTAGCACGACACCGTCACCGGTCGCCATCACGGGGGTGCCGACCGGCAGGGCAAAGTCGGTGCCCTCGTGAGGCCGCACCTGGCCGGTGATCGGGTGACGGCGATTCGGGTTGAAGCTGGAGCTGACCCGGTAGCGGCTGTGGGTCGGGTAACGGCGGAAACCGCGCTCCAGGCTGTTGCCCTGCCCATCGTAGTAGTTGCCATCTTCGGACAGCCAGGCGGAGACGTTCTGACCCTGACTGAACACTTCCACCCCGAGCAGCTGGGTGTTGCCTGTGCTCTTGCCTTCGACCGTCTCCTGGCGCACCAGCACCTTGAACTTGTCGCCCTTTTTCAGATCCTTGGCGAAGTTGAGCCGCCACTGGAACAGGTTGGCAATTTTCTGGATATGGTTGGCCGGGATCCCCGCATTGCGGGCACTCACGTAGAAGCTGCCATTGATGACGCCGTCATAGCTCTTCTTCTGCCATTCCACCTCTTCATTGAGCATGTTGGCGCTGTAGGTGTCGTCGGTACGCTCCAGCACCAGGGTCTGCTTGATGTTCAGACGGATCTTCATCTGCTGCAGTATGTTGTCCTGATCGATCAGCAGCTCGATGGTCTGGCCCGGCTTGAGCCGCGCAAGATTGTTCTTGGTGTCGGCATCCAGCACCTTGTAGAGGGTGGTGGTGGAGAGCCCCAGATTGTTGAAGATGGTGGTCAGATTCTCGCCATTGCGAACCCGGTAATCCTGCCACTGGGGGGTGGCGTCGGCCGGGATGTCATCTTCCGGCGTCGCGGCTTCTACCAGCTCGTGATCCGGGATGTCGTTGAAGTCCGTATTGTCTTCGTTGGTTGCGGTGCCATTGGTGGCGATCGGCAACTCCAGTCGCAGCGGCCGCTCCAGGATGTCACCCGGGGCTGGCAATATGGCTACCGCCGACAGCGTCATGGCCGTCAGCAGTAGCATGGCGTAAAAGTGTTTGCGGGGAACCGGGGGTTCCCAATTGGCGGCCTGCGCTACCAAGGGACGGAGACGTTTCATCCGCTATCCTGTCATTAGATCCAAGGGTGTTAGTGGTCAGTCTGCTTGTTATGAAACCGTATAAAACTGATTGTTTGACCTAAATACTCACAATTAGTTCATAGCAATCTGCATGAACCTCACATTTTATGCATAACATTCCTTCATGGGCAGAAATGATCGTCTTTTTTAACCATTTTTTCCTATTTTTAAGAGCCGGGTCAGCTCACCTCCGACCCCAGGTTTCAACATGTTGCGATAACTTTTCCATGGAGTGGATATGTCGTTAGCGAAACTGTTAAATCGAATCATCCTGATTTTGTTCCTGATTGGCGCCGTCCTGCTGTTCATGCTGGAAGTCACCACGGTGCGGCAATCCATCCTCGATCAGATGTCCGCCAACCTGGAAACCGCCATCACCGCCCTCGGACTGGTGCTGCAAGGCACCCTGCTCAACGATGACAAGGTACTGGCCGAGACCATAGTCAACGCCATGTTCGATGGCGGCTTCGTCAGCGCGGTCACCCTGCTGGATCCGGATGGCCAGGTGCTGTTTCAGAAGATCTTCCACACCGCGCAACAGAACGTGCCGACCTGGCTCCCCTCTGTTATCGACATGCCGCCGGTGAAAATTGAGCAGGAGCTGACCGATGGCTGGCGCATGCTGGGCACCCTCACCCTGGAAGGGCACACGGGCTATGCCTACCAGCATCTGTGGAATGCGATCAGCCGTACCGGCACGGCCCTGCTGGCAGGTCTGCTGGTGTTCACCCTGGTGATCTCCTGGGTCTGCAAACGGCTGCTGCGCCCGCTCGAGCAGATCAATCTGCAATTGGTGAAGATCCGCAAGCGCCAGTTCAGTGGCACCCTGGACGCTCCCTGGCTGCAGGATCTCAAAGAGCTGGCCGGCTCGGTCAACCAGCTGGTGTCCGAACGCAAGCGGGATCTGCTGCAGCAGCGGCTCAAGATAAGCCAGCTCGGCAAACAGATCCCCATGGTCAATGAGCCGCTGCAGACCCTGACCTGCGCAGGAGAGGGGCTGTTGCAACAACACTTCTTCTCGACCCAGGGCAGCATTCGTCTTTACAGCCGCCTCATTCCGGAAGTCATCCCGTCACTGAACAGTTCACCGGACGAGATCCGGCACCTGCTCGATCTCTGGCTGCACCATGCAGTCGAGGGATTGCAGCTGCCGCTCAGCCTGCTCGGCCACCCCGACTGGGCTCAATTCGCACCTCTGCTGGCCAAGGGCAGAGGCAAGACCCTCGATTGGCGCTGGGATCAGGAACATGTGCCACCCCTTGCCCAGGAGCGGCTGGCCGCCTTGCAGGAACAAGGGGTGGAGATGGCCTTCAGCGCCATCCCGATGACCAACGAGACCTTCAATCAGCTCGACCCCATCAATCCCGTTTTCATCAGCTGCCAGCCGACCCAGGCTCCGCTCTATTGGAACCTGGTGGCCCAGTGCCTGCACAGTGCGGGCTACACCCTGCTGGCGGAGGCCGGCGACATTCAGGATATCGACACCCTGCGCAACTGGGGCATCGATGGCTACGCCGGCAAGGAGGCATGATGAACAGGACCGGATTGTTGCTCGCCCTGCTGTGGCCACTGCCGCTGCTGGCCAACCCCACCACCATAGCCACCGGCGGTGAACAGGGGATCTATCACCAGATCGCCAAAGAGTTCTGCCGGCTCGCCAACAAGAGCGATGCCGGACTGCAGTGCAAGCCGCAGGCGACCTCGGGCTCCATCGAAAATCTGCGCCAACTGAAAAGCGGCGAGACAAGCTATGCGCTGGTGCAGTCGGACTGGCTCTATCAGGCCAGTAAGGGCCTGGGTCCGTATGCCAGTCAGCCGCAGCCAGAGCTCAGGGCCATCTTCGCCACTCACGCCGAGCCCTTTACCATAGTGGTGAGGGCCGACGGCGACATCACCAGCCTTGAGCAACTCACGCTGGCCCCCATCGACATGGGGCTCAAGAGTTCTGGTACCCGCCAGACGGCGCTCGCCCTGTTCAACGTGCTGGGCGCCAAGGAGCAGGATCTCGATCTCAAGAGCGTGGCCAATCTGGCCGAGTCCCTGTGCAGCAAACAGATCGACGCCTATGGCCTGGTGATGGGTCACCCCAACCGCATCGTGCTGGATACCGCCAAACGCTGCCCCGTGCGTTTCCTGCCGATCGAGGGGGCAACCCGGGATCAGCTGCTCAAGGGGGTCAAGTATTACCAACGCAGCCAGATCCCTGCGCGTATCTATCCGGGCAACCTCAAGGCGACGCCGACCTTTGCCATCGCCGCCACCCTGGTAACCACCGCCAGCACGCCACAGGCCGACGTTTACCGCCTGACCCGGGCCATGCTGGCCCAGCAAACCAAGTTCAATGAGCAAACCTACGGTTACGCCAACTTGTTTCACCAGGCGCGCAATAAAACCGGCCCGGTGCTGAGCATCGAACAGCATCCGGGTGCGGCAAAATATTTCGAGGAGCTGAAAGCGGCGGGCAAGCTATAGCTGACGGCGGGGGGAGCGCAACTGCTCGCTGGAGAAGCGGGTCTTCATCGAGGTCCACTGCGCCAGCCTGTCGGCACTGCCTGCCAGGGTCCCTTCCCGGCGCGACTTCATGATCCAGATGCTCTTGGCATCAAAACTGTAGACGGGGATAAGATCGGTCCGCTTGCTGCCGGGCAGGATCCGGTTGTTGATGTTGTCGAGCACCATCGGATCCGACTTGGGGGTCGCGAAGTAGAGCGTCACCATATGAAACTGGTTGTACTTGACTGCCTTGACGTAAGCCAGCCGCAGCTTCTTCTCGTCCACCCCAAGCTCCATCAATGTGTAGTACTTGGAGATGCTGTAATCCTCGCAGTCGCCACCACGGGCACCGATAAACTCCAGCGGGTTGGCCCAGTAATCCGTTTCTCCCCACAATCTGGGATCATCGCTGTAGGTCAGGTTGTTGAAGTAGTTGTTCACCAGCTCGATCTTCTGCTGATCCGTGGTGCCGGCCCTTGGCGTCAGCAGGCGCGAGAAGGCCTCCGCCCGCTGGAGGGCTCGACCGCCATAGACCTCCTGCAATTTTGCCTGCAGTGCAGGGCTGGCCATGTATTCGGAGAGGCGGGAAGCCTGCACGCTGGCACAGCAGAGCGCCAACGTGCAGGTGGGAACGAGCAGCCATTTCATACAAGACACTCCCTGTCAGATGCTGGAGGTCAGTATAGTTGCCCCTGGCTGCCCCAGTGGCAAGCACGCGGGTGCTGCGACGCGGTCAACGGCACTCGGCGAAGGCGTCGGCCAGCTGCTGCATGAAGCGGGGATAGCCATCCGGACCGAGTGGCACCTGTTCACCGACTTCGTCCAGCAACAGCACCTTGGCGCCGGTATTGCGGGCGACCGACTCAATAACCGCCGGCGAGAACTGCGGCTCGGCATAGATGCAGCTCGCTTTTTTCTCTTCCAGCGCCTTGCGGATCTCCACCAGGGTCTTGGCGCCGGGGCGTCGCTCCGGGCTCACGGTGAAGTGGCCCTTGGAGCTCATGCCATAGTGGCGCTCCCAGTAGCCATAGGCTTCATGAAACACGAAATAGCCCTTCTGGTTCACCGCCTTCATCTGCTCGGCGATCACCTTGTCCTTGGCCTCCACCTTGGTCTTGAAGGCGAGCAGATTGGCGCGATAACGCTCGGCGTTGGCAGGATCCTGAGCGCTCAGGGTTTCGCTCAGGGCATTGGCGATGACCAGCGCCTGGGTCGGACCCAGCCAGATGTGGGGGTCGACGCCCTCGTGGTGGTGCCCCTCATGACCGTCGTGGTCATGGCCTTCATGCGCTTCGTCGGCGTGCTCTTCATGACCGACCTGCTTGCTGTAGTCAAACAACGGCATCCCTTCGACCCGGGTCAGGGTCAACACATGGAGATGTTTGGCCAGCGGCTTGGCCATGAAACCTTCCAGCTCGGGGCCGACCCACACCACCAGATCGGCCTCGTTGATGCTGCGAATATCAGAGGGGCGCAGGGAGAAATCGTGGGGCGAAGCGCCGGTCGGCAGCAACACCTTGGGCTCGCTCACGCCGTCGGTGATGGCGGCGGCGATGAAACCCAGCGGCTTGATGGTGGTCAGCACCTCGAGGGCGCGGACAGGCAGACTCACCGCCAGCAGGGCAGTGATCAGGGCAAGAATTCGCATAGAGATCTCGTCAGGAAGTGTGTGTGTGATAATATAACAAACCAACGTTATTGTTATATTATAACTCTCACAGGCTGTAAACCCCGGAGCTGTCATGACCCAACTGGTGGAGCTGAAAGAGGTATGTCTTTCATTTGATGGACGACTCGTGCTCGACAAGGTCTCCTTTACCCTGAACAAAGGCAAAATCACTACCCTGGTCGGCCCCAACGGGGCAGGCAAGAGTACCCTGAGCAAGCTGGTACTGGGCCTGCTCACGCCGGATTCGGGCCAAATCACCCGCAGCCGCGACCTGCGGGTCGGCTATGTGCCCCAGCGCCTCTATCTGGATCCCACCCTGCCGCTGACGGTGCGTCGCTTCCTGCAGCTTGGCAAGAATGGCCGCCTCTCCATCGAGGAGGCACTAAACCGGGTCGGTGCGGAAGATCTGCTGGACAACCGGATGCAGAAGCTCTCCGGCGGCGAAATGCAGCGGGTCCTGCTGGCCCGCGCCCTGCTGGTCAAACCCGAGCTGCTGGTGCTGGACGAACCGGTGCAAGGGGTGGACATCAACGGCCAGATCGAGCTCTACGCCCTCATCAGCCAGCTGGCCGCCGAGTTCAACTGCGCCGTGCTGATGGTCTCCCACGATCTGCATCTGGTGATGGCCAGCACCCACGAGGTGATCTGTCTCAATCGCCACGTCTGCTGTCACGGCGAACCGGAGAGCGTGGCCCGCCACCCCGAGTTTGCCCGTCTGTTCGGCCGACCGGAGCAGGAGGTGCTGGCGGTCTACACCCACCATCACCACTGCGACGGCGAACACCATCATCATGAACCGCAGGCCCCCGTCATTCGCCTGCCCTCCCGCAATCAATAACGTACCCGACAGGATCATCAAGTGGACAGCTTTCTGTTATACGCCCTCGCGGCCGGCCTCGGCATCGCCCTGCTGGCCGGCCCCCTCGGCAGTTTCGTGGTGTGGCGCAAGATGGCCTATTTTGGCGACACCCTCTCCCACGCCTGCCTGTTCGGCATCGCGCTCGGCATCCTGCTGCAGGTGGATCTCACCCTGGCGGTGGTGGTCTGCTGCCTCGCCATGGCCATGCTGCTGGTGATCATGAGCCGCAACCAGCAGGTGGCCACCGATACCCTGCTCGGCATCCTGGCCCACAGCGCCCTGTCGCTCGGTCTGGTCACCTTGAGCTTCATGGACAACGTGCGGGTGGATCTGATGGCCTACCTGTTCGGTGACCTGCTCTCGGTGCAGCCGATGGACTTGATCTGGATCTACGGCGGCGGCGCCCTGGTGCTGCTCACCCTGTGGCGGCTGTGGGATCCCCTGCTCTCCATGACCATCTCGGAGGAGCTGGCCCGGGTGGAAGGGGTGAGGGTCGATGTGCTGCGCTGCGTGCTGATGCTGCTGATCGGATTGGTGATCGCGGTGGCGATGAAGTTCGTCGGGGCGCTGATCATCACCTCCTTGTTGATCATCCCTGCGGCAACCGCCCGCCGCTTCAGCCGGACACCGGAGCAGATGGCCGGCTTCGCCGCCCTCATCGGCTGCCTTGCCGTACTCGGCGGGCTGTTGCTCTCTTGGTATCAGGACACGCCGGCAGGCCCGTCTGTCGTGGTCTGCGCCACCAGCCTGTTCGTATTGAGCCAGTTCAAGAAAGCCTGAGCCTAAAGTGGCCTGATCCTTGTAATCAGGTCACTCCACATCCCAGCCCGTCGGTGGTGGTCTGCGCCACCAGCCTGTTTGTGCTGAGCCAGTTCAAGAAAGCCTGAGCCTAGAGAGGCATGCTCTGGCGTGTCTCCATCATCAGCCATTGGCGCAGCCGGCTGATGGCGGGCTCATGGGCCCGCGAGCGCTTGCAGGTGAAGTAGAAAGCATCCCCCGTCTCCAGCTGGTGTACCGGCAAGGCCACCAGCTGGGGATCATCCGGTCGCAGCATGTAGTCGTTCACGAATGCCACCCCCTGATCCCAGGCCGCAGCCTCCATCGCCAGCAACACATGGCTGAAGTGGTGCATCCGTGCCTCCGCCGGGATCACCAATCCCCCGGCCTTGGCCCAACGCTGCCAATCCTCTCCCCGCGCCTTGTAGATGGACTGCACCGACAGCAGCGGCAGTTGCCAGATGGCGTCCGGCCACTCCCCCTCCACCTGTTGCAGCAAGCGGCGACTGCAGACCGGGAAGAGCCGCTCCCGGTAGATGAGATCGTGACAATAGCCCCGACCGTGGGGCGAGACGGTGATGAAGCAGTCCGCCACTCGATCGGAGAGTTCGGGATCCTCCGCCACCATCTCCAGGCTGAGATCCAGCTCGGGATAGAGCTGGCGCAGCCCAGCCAGGCGCGGGATCAGCCACTTCACCGCAAACGAGCTGTAGACCGCGAGCCGCAGCCGCATCTCGCCGCCGCCACGCAGTTGCTCGCTGCTCTGGGCAATCTGGCCGAGCCCGGCGGAGATCCCCTCGAAATAGACCTCGCCCTGCGCCGTCAGCGACAGCAGCCGCCCCTGACGCAGCAGCAGCCGTTCCCCCAGAAAATCCTCCAGCAGGCGGATCTGATGGCTGACCGCGCTCTGGCTGACGTTCAGCTCAAGGGCCGCGCGGGAAAAGCTGAGCAGGCGGGCAACCACTTCGAAGTATTGAACGGCACGCAGGGGAGGCAGCTTCATTATCCAAAATTCTCATGCATGGTGATTTTTTATCATTTTACTGGATAACGAAGCGCGGGCTACCCTTCCCTCATCTGACGCAGGAGGTAGCATGAACGCAGTGGGGATCGGCATCCTTTATCTGGTGCTGGGCAATATGGTGGCAGTCTTTTCCGACGCGCTGGTCAAGGTGCTGGAGCCGGATCAGCCGGTATTTCAGTTTGTCTTCTTCCGCCAGCTCTCCGCCGCCATCCTGCTGACCCCCTGGCTGCTCTGGTCATGGCGTCGCAACCCGCCGGTGGCGCTCAAGTGGCACCTGCTGCGCGCCCATATCTGGGCCATCGGCGTCTGCCTGATGGTGATCGCCCTCACCCGGCTGCCGCTGGCCACCGCCAACGCCCTCTTCTATGCGGCGCCGCTGATGATGGTGCCGCTGGCGGTGTGGCTGGCAGGGGAAGCGATCTCGCGCCAGAAGGTGCTGACCGCCTTCATCGGCTTTGTCGGGGTGCTGATCGTGCTGCGCCCCACCGAGGTGAACTGGGCGGCGCTGGCCGCACTCGGGGTAGCGCTCTCCATGGCGCTCAACAATCTGCTGATCAAGCGGATCCCGCTCCAGCAGCCCATCGCCCAGACCCTGTTCTTTACCAACGTGCTGAGCATGCCCTTCATCCTGGCGCTGGCCTGGTGGGAAGGGGGCGACTGGCAGTGGCAGATGTGGTGGCCCGCCTTCGGCTCTTCGGCGCTGATCATGGTCTATGCGGGGTTGTGCGTGGTGGCCTATCGCAAGGCGGAGGCGAGCAAGATCGCCTCCGCCGAGTACACCGGCCTGCTGATGGCGGTCGCCATCGGGGTATGGCTGTTCGATGAGCAGCCGGGCCTGCCGCTGCTGCTGGGGTGCCTGTGCATCATACTGCCGCTCATAGCCATGGCCCGCAGCAAGCCCAAACCACAGGCCGAACCGGCGCTCTAGCCAACGAGGGTCACCCCAGCAGCGGGGCGACCCTTTGTTGCAGATGGGGGACCACATCCTGCTCGAACCAGGGGTTCTTCTTGAGCCAGAAGGTGTTGCGCGGTGACGGGTGCGGCAGCGGCAACCAGGCCGGACCGTAGTCCGCCCAGCTGCGCACCGTCTCGGTCAGCGACCCTTTCGCCGCATCCCGCAGGTAGTGGCCTTGCGCATACTGGCCGATGAGCAGGGTCAGCTCGATGTTGGGCAGCAGCATCAATACCTTGTCGTGCCAGGTGGAGGCACATTCGGGGCGCGGCGGCAGATCCCCCGACTTGCCCTTGCCGGGGTAACAGAGCCCCATCGGCATGATGGCGATGCGGGATTCATCGTAGAAGGTGGCCTTGTCCACTCCGAGCCACTGGCGCAGGCGATCGCCGGAAGGATCGTCCCAGGGGATGCCGCTGGCATGCACCCGGGTGCCTGGCGCCTGGCCGATGATCAGCAGGCGAGCGTGCTCGCTGCCACGGATCACCGGTCTGGGCCCGAGCGGCAAGTGTGCCTCGCACAGGCGGCAGGCACGGATCTGTGCAAACAAACTGTCGAGTCGGTTCATGGGCCCGATAGTAACAGAGTTTTCCCCCGGATCCTGCTTGTGAAAGATTCAGCAGATACTTATTATGCAGCCACATTTGTTTAATTTAATAAACGGAGCGAAATGAAGAACTGGATGGGCACCGGCAGCGCGGCCCTCTCATTCGTGCTGTGGGGCATGCTGCCCCTCTATTACCAGTTCATGCCCGCGGTCAACATGTGGGAGCTGCTCTCCCACCGGGTACTCTGGTCGGCGGTGCTGCTGGGGATCCTGTTCCTCGTCGTCGGCTACCGGGTGCCCTGGGCGCGGCTGCGCAGCGAACCGCACCAGCTCGGCCTCATCCTGCTGGCCGGCCCCGTCATGTCCATCAGCTGGTGCATGTTCACCTGGTGCCTCACCACCGGCCAGGTGCTGGCCACCAGCCTCGCCTTCTTCATGACGCCGCTGTTCAACATCGTCTTCGCCGTGTTGTTCCTCAAAGAGAAGCTCACCCCGCAAAAACACCTGGCGGTGGCGCTAGCCCTGGCGGGGTTGGCCTACATGCTCTTTTCTTACGGCCAGCTGCCCTGGTTCTCCCTGGTCATGGGGGCCAACTTCGCCCTCTATGGCCTGCTCAAGAAGAAGGTGCACTATGACGCCGGCGTCAGCCTCTACCTCGAGGCGCTGGTACAGCTGCCCGTCGCCCTGCTGATCATCGGCGCTCTGGCGGTGAGCGGCGCCAGCCAATTTATGGCCGGTGACTGGACCGAGCGACTGCTGCTGATGGGCAGTGCCCCCGCCACCCTGCTGCCGGTGGGGCTGTTCTGCTATGGCATGATGCGCACCCGCATGAGCACGGTGGGTCTGCTGCAATATATCGAGCCCAGCCTCGCCTTCCTGCTCGCCATCTTCTGGTTTGGCGAGACGCCGGATCCGGTGAAATCGGTGGGGTTTGCCTTCGTCTGGGCCGGCCTGCTGGTGAGCCTGCTGCCGCTACACAGGCTCGGGCGCCATCTGCGCCGCAACGCCGACGCTCAGGGTCTGCCGCGGTAGGACTCCAGGATGGCGTGCCACTTGGGATCCCGGTCCATCTGCTCGGCGATGTCGTTCAGCCTGTCATGCAGATCGCTGCGGGATTTGGGCAACAGTATGTGGCGGGTATAGCTGGACTGGGCGAAGGGCGAGACGAACAGCTTGCCCTCAAAGGCGGGGTCGTGAGTAAAGAAGGTGAGCGCCGAGCCCGGCACCAGGGTCACGTCGATGCGGCCGCGCACCAGCAGGCTGAAGTTGGTCTTGACCTTCTTGGCATCCACCCGCACCAGATCGCCTCTGGCCGACGCCTCGTCGATCCCCTGATAGTGGTACCCCTCGATGCCGCCGAAGGTCATCCCTTTGAGCGAATCGGGCCCGCGATAGGTGACCGGTCTGTCGGCACTCGAGATGAGCTCGTTGGTATCGCGCATGATGGGAAAGGTCCAGAGGTAGCGCTCGCGCTGGGGATCCCCCACCCAAGCGGGATTAACCCAGGCCACCAGACCATCAAAGCCAGGATCCGACATCTCCAGCGCCAGTCTGGCACGATTCACCAGCCAAAGTTCCAGCTTGGGTTCTCCGCCAAGCTTTTCATTGAGATACTTGACCAGATCCCGGCTCAGACCGCTCTGCTCCCCGGTCATGAAAGGGGGGTGCTGATGATAGTCGTAGAGACGCAGCGTCTCGCCATGAGCCGATATCGACAGCAGACACCACAACCACCACCATGCTCGCATCGCACCTCCTTGGGCTGCTCTTGAGTGTGGCACAGAGAGATCGAATGAGAAAACCCCCTAGCGGCGCCAAACCAACTGCCAGCCCGCCCACCCGCCACTGGTTCATCTACATGGTGCGCACCGCCGGCGGCCTGCTCTATACCGGGATCAGCACGGATCCGCTCCGCCGCCTGCGCCAGCACCAGAGTGGCAAGGGAGCCCGCGCCCTGCGCGGCAAGGGGCCACTGACCCTGGCATGGCAGCAGGCCGTCGGTGAGAAAGGCACGGCGCTGCGCCTCGAATACCGACTCAAGCAGCAGAGCAAGGCCTTCAAGGAGCAGCTGATCAGCCAGCCGGAGCGCTGGCTCGCCTGCAGCGAATCATGGCTGGCCGCCGCCCGGCCACAGAAAAGGCCGCTGCATGCAGCGACCAGGGAAGGATCCGATAACAGGGAGTGTCAACGGTAGGCATTAACCTGCTTGCGCCGACTGCTAATGAGCCAGCAAACGCAAAAAAGGCCGCTGCATGCAGCGACCAAGGAAGGATCCGATAACAGGGAGTGTCAACGGTAGGTATTGGCCTGCTTGCGCCGACTGCTGATGAACCAGCACACCACCAGCAGCACCAGCAACCAGGGCGCCAGCTTGATGATGAGGGCAAACATGCCGGCCAACGCGCCAAACAGCACGAAGACGCCGCTCACCAGCAACATGGCCAGCACGGTGAATCCGGCCAGCGCCATGCCGACCAAGACCAGCATCAAGACGATAAATTCCAGCATGTTGTGCTCCTCACTGGGTTGATGCGGCCAGATGACCCGGGGTCAATCCAGCCAACGCTTCAATTCACGACGGGGCGGCATGATCAGCACCGCCAGCAGATAGATGGCCAGGGCCAGGGGCGGCATCAGGATCAGCGCCATCAGGGCCGCGACCCGCACCGTCACCCTGGAGAGCCCCAGCCCGTTGGCGATGCCGGCGCAGACTCCGGTCAGCTTGCGATGGGCAAGATCCTTCGGCCAGGGCGTCATGGTTATGCCTCCACCTTTTGACCCTTGAGGCGGGCCAGTTCCCGTTCAATCTCGTCGTTCAGCTCCAGCTCGCGGAACTGGGCCTCCAGCGAGGGGTTCTGCCCCAGGGTTGCCGCCTCCAGCTGAGCTTCCAGCTGATCGACTCTGCCCTGAAAGCCGTCAAAACGGGCCATCAGCTCGTGCATGCGCTGGTTGTCCACCTGGGCACGGGCTCGCAGCCGGCTGTGGGCGGTCTGCTCGCGCAGGGTCAGCAGCTTCTGCTTCTCACGCGCCTCGGTCAGCTTGGCGGCCAGCCGCTCGCTGTCGGCGGTGAGCTGGGCCAGCACCTCGGCGACCCGCGCCTTGTCCTGCTCCAGCTGTTCGCATTTTTTGACCTCGGCCAGCTTCTCGGTCAGCGCGGCCCGGGCCAGATCCTCGCGTCCCTTCTGGATGGCGAGCTCGGCCTTGGCCGACCACTCCAGGATCTGGTGTTGCAACGCCTGCTGATGGCGCTCCAGCTGCTTCTGTTCGGCGATGACGCGGGCGGCCTGGGTTCTCATCTCGACCTGGACCTGCTCCATCTCCTCAATCATCAGCCGCAGCATCTTCTCCGGCTCTTCGCTCTTGTCGAGCAGGCTGTGCAGGTTGGCATTGATCACGTCGGTCAGGCGGCTAAATACGCTCATGGTCTGGCTCCTTGTTGATGGGATGGCTATCTCTTCCCATAACATTACAAGAGCCGTGCCAAAATTATTTTTCCTTTACTTACATATAGATGAGGTTTTATCAGATATTTTCAACACCGTCTTGGTGGCGAAAAATACCGATCTGGTGGTGATTTTCACCAATAAAAAAGGGAGCCAACGGCTCCCTCATGCAATCAGTGACAGGCTCAGGCGGCGCGGGTATGGCCAAGCTTGCTGTCCAGTTCGACCAGCTTGGCCTCCATCCGGCTGCGGCAGATTTCGGACAGCTCGCGGATGCCGGCGGCGCCATGCTCCTTGCTGCAGACAGGGGCCATCACTTCCAGCAGCACCTCGCCGTTGTCCCAGCGGTTGAGATCGATCTGGCCGAAGTAGCTGGAGCAGACGATGGGTACCACCGGCACCTCAGCCTGCACCGCGGTATGGAAGGCACCCGCCTTGAATGGCAGCAGGCCGCGCCCCTTGGAACGGGTTCCCTCCGGGAACATCCAGATGGAGGTGCCACGCGCCTTGATGCGATCCACCACCTGGCCTATGGTGCCGATGGCACGGGAGCGGTTGGAGCGGTCGATCAGCACGTTGCCGGAGAGCCAGAAGATGAGGCCGAAGAAGGGCAGCCACAGCAGGCTCTTCTTGCCCACCGCCACCACGCCGGGCTGCACCGCGCCGGTCACGGTGAAGATGTCGTAGTTGCTCTGGTGGTTGCAGACGTAGACGGCCGGCCCCACCGACTTCACCTCGTCGGCCACCGTCACCCGGACCTTGAGGCCGATGAGCGGACAGACAGCGTGATACATGCGGGCAAAGACATAGACGTTGTTGGGATGGCGCGGACGCACCAGGCACAGCAGCAGACCGAACAGGAACCAGAAAATGAGCAGCAGACCAAGCAGCAGCACACGGGCAATTTTGAGCATCGAACACCTCGGATTTTGACTCGGCGCAGTATACTGGTCCCCCTTTTAGCGAACAAGCGTTCGCCAGACAGAACCGACCACCCTTCGCCACTCGCCCCTGAGCCATAAAACGGACGGCGGCTTGCCCCACCCGGCATTGGCCGTTAGGATGTGGCCATCTTGATGAACGGGGCGAGCATGATTCACCAACAACGCGTGGCGAAACGACTCCTGCTGCTGGTCTGCCTGCTGGTGCTCAATTGCGCTGCCCAGCCGCTGGCACGGCTGGCCCTGCTCGATCACGCTCTCAGCTGTCAGGCTCTGCCCTCCTTCGTCACGGCCGACGACCAGGCCGACAAGGGCACGCCCGCCAGCCCGCAGCCCAACAGCTGCCAGCTCAACGGCAAGTGGCTGAGCGCCGCCACCCTGCTCTGCCTTGAGCAACTGTTCTTTGCGGTGGCCCTGCTCATCGCGCTGCTGGCCCCGCTCTGGCGCTACACGCCGCCACTGCCGCCGCCACGGGCCGTGTCGCCCCCCGAACGACGACTTCACCTCACCCTCTGTGTCTGGCGGGAATGAGTTCAGCCACGCTTTTTCAGCCTGCTGTCATTCATTTTTTGCGAGACAACATCTATGTCAACTCTCTTCAAGGCGAGCCTGCTGCTGGGCTGCCTGCTGTGGCAATCCACTGGATTGGCCAGCGATACGGGCTGGCTCACCAGCCCCCAGAACGATCACGCCAAGGTCAGGCTGCAAGCCGACCGCAGCGCCCCTGACCAGACCCGCATCCTGCTCGAGGTGGCCCTCGAATCCGGCTGGAAAACCTACTGGCGCAGCCCGGGTGAAGGGGGCATAGCGCCCCAGATCCTGTGGGAGCAGCCGGTCGGCAACTTCCAGTGGCACTGGCCCACGCCGCGCCCCTTCGAGGTGGCCGGGCTGAGCACCCAGGGCTATCAGCAACAGGTGCGCTTCCCCCTGAGCCTGAACTACCCCGCCGGGCAGCCGCTCAAGGGCACCTTGCGCCTCTCCACCTGCAGCAACGTCTGCATCCTGACCGACTACCCCTTCACCCTGGCGGCGGATGGGCAGGCGCCGGCCGGTTTCGACTTCGCCTGGGCCCAGGCCATGAGCACCCTGCCGCAAACGCTGCCCGCCGATACCCGGGTCGAGCTCGGCTACCAGCACAACCAGCTGCAGCTGCGCGCCGAGCGGGCAGAGGGCTGGCAGGCGCCTGCGCTCTTCATCGATGCCCTGGAGGGGGCCGAGTTCGGCAAGCCGGCGCTCGAGGTGAGCGGCAACACCCTGATCGCCCGGGTGCCGGTCAGCGACGGCTGGCAGGGGGATGCGCCTGACTTGCGTGGCCAATCCCTCGGCCTGCTGCTCGGCAGCGGCGATGAAGCCTGGCAGACCAGCGCCACCATCGCCGGACCTCTCGCCCTGCCGGCCCCAGGCCAGCCACTCATCTGGCTGCTGGGGGCGGCGCTGCTCGGCGGCCTCATCCTCAACCTGATGCCCTGCGTGCTGCCGGTGCTGGCCCTGAAACTGGGTACCGTGCTGCAGCAGCAGGAGCGCGAACAGCGACAGGTACGCAAGCAGTTCCTCGCCGCCAGTGCCGGGATCATGGCCTCCTTCTGGGTGCTGGCGGCCATGAGCAGCCTGCTGCGCGCCCCTAGTTTTGGAATGAGTGGCGCGGTCGGCTGGGGGATCCAGTTCCAGAGCGCCGGCTTCATCGGCTTCATGGTGGCGGTGACCCTGCTGTTTTGCGCCAACCTGTTGGGCTTGTTCGAGATAAGGTTGCCCAGCAATCTCAACACTCGCCTCGCCACCAGCGGCGGCAAGGGGCTCGGTGGCCACTTCCTGCAGGGGAGCTTCGCCACCCTGTTGGCCACCCCCTGCTCGGCCCCCTTCCTCGGCACCGCGGTGGCCTTTGCGCTGGCGGCACCGCTCGGCCAGCTCTGGCTCATCTTCACGGCGCTCGGCCTTGGCATGAGCCTGCCCTGGCTGCTGGTGGCGGCCCTGCCGCGCCTCGCCCTCTGGTTGCCCAAACCGGGCCGCTGGATGGGGCGGCTGCGCATCCTGCTCGGGTTGATGATGCTGGGCTCCAGCCTCTGGCTGGCGAGCCTGCTTGGCAACCATCTGGGCAGCACGGCTACCGGCTGGCTGATGGCCGCCATGCTGCTGACGCTGCTGATTGGCATCCTCTGGCGCTATGGCATGCGCGGTTTCACGCTGGCCCTCTCCCTCTCGGCCCTCATCGGCGGCGCCCTGTTGCTGGGTGGCGCCCTCACGGCGCAGGGGTCGGGCAGGGTCGATCGCATCGCCTGGCAGCCGCTCACCGAGCAGGCCATCGTCGATGCGCTGGCCCAGCGCAAGCGGGTCTTCGTCGACGTCACCGCCGACTGGTGCGTCACCTGCAAGGCCAACAAGTACAACGTGCTGCTGAGTGACGAGGTGCAGAGCGCCCTGACGGCTCCGGACGTGGTGGCCCTGCGTGGCGACTGGAGCCGGCCGAGCGATGCCATCTCAGCCTTCCTGCGCCAGCGCGGCGCGGCCGCCGTGCCCTTCAACCAGATCTACGGGCCCGGCCTGCCAGAGGGAGAGATCCTCTCACCCCTGCTGGACAAGGCCGACTTGCTCGACGTGTTGCATCAGGCCGGCCTCGTCCAGGCCGATGCCCCCCATTTTTAAGGAGAATCCCATGACCCTGCGTACTCTGAAACTGCGCACCCTGACCCTCTGCACCGCCCTGCTTGCCGGCACCCTGAGTGCCCCCTTGTTGCAGGCGGCCCCCTTCACCCCGGAGCAGGAGGCGCGCATCAAGGAGCTCATTCGCGAGACCCTGGTCGCCAACCCCAAGATCCTCGACGAGGCGGCCGAATCCTGGGAGAAGCAGAACGCCGCGGCCCAGGAGGCCCAGCTCGGCAACTTCATCAAGGGCAATCAGGATGTGCTGTTCAACAGTGCCACCAGCCCGCGCCTGGGCGCCAAGAATCCCAAGCTGACCCTGGTGCTGTTCACCGACTACAACTGCCCCTACTGCAAGCAGTTCGATCCCCGCCTGACCAAGCTGCTCGAGGCCTATCCCGACGATCTGGGGCTGGTGGTCAAGCTGCTGCCGTTCAAGGGGCAGAGCTCGGCCAAGGCGGCCCAGTACAGCCTGACCCTCTGGCAACAGGAGCCGGCCCGCTTCCTCGCCCTGCACGACAAGCTGATGAGCAAGCAGGGGATGCTGACCGAGGCGGACATCAACAAGGCGCTGGCGGCCACCGGCAACACGGCCCTCAAGCCCGATGCCAAGGCCACCGAGGAGCTGCGCAACAGCCTTCGCATCGGCACGCTCCTTGGCGTGCAGGGGACCCCGGCGACGCTCATCGGCAACCAGCTGGTGCCGGGCGCCCTCCCCTATGACGAGCTGGAGCAGCTGGTGAAGGCCGAGCTGGCCAAGCGGAGCTAAGCCATGGCGGAGGATGCAGTCGTAAAGGCACCCCGCTGGCGCCGTTGGGGCAAGGAGGCGCTCTGGCTGCTGCTGATGGCGCTGGTCATCTCCACCCTGCTGGATCTGTGGCGCAGCCCCAGCCTGCCGGCGGGGGCCATGGAAGCCCCCTTCACCCTGCAGGATGGCACCACCACCAACCTGGCCGAGCAGAGCCGCGGCAAGCCGCTGCTGGTCTACTACTGGGCCAGCTGGTGCGGGGTGTGCCGCTTCACCACACCGACCGTGGAGAGCCTGTGGCAGGAGGGTGAAAACGTGCTGACGGTGGCGCTGCGCTCCGGCAGCGATGAGCAGTTGCGCGCCGGGATGGCGAAGAAGGGGCTCGCTTTTCCCACCCACAACGATGAGCGGGGAGATCTGGCCGCCCGCTGGCAGGTGGGGGTCACCCCCACCTTCCTCGTCATCAAGGATGGGGCGCTGGTGAGCAGCACCACCGGCTGGAGCTCGTGGCTCGGGCTCAAGGCCCGTCTGCTGTGGGCCTGCTGGTAATCCCGTCAGCCCAGCAATGTATGCAAAGAGCCCGGTATCACGACCGGGCTCTTTTTCATCTGAAGGCTGACAAGCCTATTTCGTGGGCGCCATGGCGCCCTGACCGAGCCGCCCCCTGGCGCTGGCCCGCTCAGCCTCGTCGAGTACCCCGTCCCCGTTCTTGTCCATCCGGGTGAAGAGGGCCTCATGGCGCGCCATGAACTGCGCCTTGGTCGTGTCCTGCATCGGCCTCATGTTGCCCATGTTTCCCATCTTGCCCGGCATGGCCTGGCCGGACTGCTGCATCGCCTCGTGCATCTTGGCCATAGCGGCCTCTCTCTCGGCCACCGACAGGGTGCCATCCTTGTCGGTGTCCTGCCGGGCAAAACGCTGCTCGGCTCTTTCCATGAACTGGGCCTTGGTGATGTCCCCCTTGATGAACATCAAGGGCTCGTCGATGCTCTCATCGGCGGCGATGGCAAGGCCGCCCAGCAGTACCATTGGCAGAAGATAAAATTTGAGCATGGCTGTCCATTCCTTAGTAAGGGTCTCGGCCCGACCGAGGCCTGCTGAAGATCGCCAGGGCAACGCCCGGCGCCTCCTGTAGTGTAGCCCCGGTACCACCCCCTACCGGGAGGCAGATCGCAAGGTGCACCGACCGCGCTTCCCCCTGGTTACTTTTCTTCCTATTCATGGCGATGGCCGCCTGTTTGCGTTAAAATGTCGGGTTTTTGCCGAGCCTGGTTTGCCAAGATCCCCGCCGCCAGGCCAGCGCAGGGTCAATTCCACGATGCCAGTGAGGCAGGATCCGTCATGAACAACTACTTCCGGGTGTTGGGCGTCAAGTCCAATGCCAGTGAAAACGACATCAAAAAAGCCTATCGTCGGCTGTCGAACCAGTACCACCCCGACAAGCTGCACGGGGCGAGCGAAGAAGAGAAAGAGCAGGCAGCCGCCCGGCTGCACCAGGTAAAGCAGGCTTATGAAGTGCTGTCCGATCCGAAACAGCGGGCCGCCTTCATCAAGGATTTCAACAACGTCATCGTGACCGATCCCGCTGCTGCCATGCAGGAGATGTGGGACCAGTTCTACCCCTGAGCCACCAGGCAAGAAGAGCGACTATGCAAAAAAAATGGGACCAGGCACGGCTCAAGGCCCTGCAAAGCGATGCCAGCGAGAATATCGAATCCTACCGGGATCAGGACGACCCCAAGGGGCTCGAGCAGTTCACCGACCAGATGAAAAGCCTGCTGCTGGCCGACATGAGCATGCTGGAATTCATGCCCGAATACCTGCCGCTCGCCCTCTATGGCCGGGTGCAGTTCCCGCCCAAGGCCAAGGGGCAGTGGAACAAGTGGCTCGCCAGCGGCGAGCAGCCGAGCTGGGACGAGTTCAAGGTGAGCGTCGGCTTCAACAACGCCGTCCTGCCGCTGGTCAAGGCGGTGCGGGCTCAGAGCGAAGATCAGCTGATGGAAGCCTGCGCCGTGCTGTTCCTGCTCGACAACCCGCTGCCGCGCGGCAGCCACCGCGGCGATGACGACTATGAGCTGCGCGATGAAGAAGAGGAAGACGGGGAAGATGCCGACGCCGATTATCACGGCGGCAGCGACCGCTATGGCGACGACCAGGGCGAGCAGGATATGTACGACGAAGTCCGTTTCTAATTGGGGCAAGGCATGAGCAACAGTCTGATAGAAATTACCGCCATCGAGATCAAAGAGCTGGCCGTCATCGAGCCGAAGCAGGCCAGCGAGAAGTTCGAGCTGATCGCCAAGACCATGTCTGACGACCAGCTGGCAGAAGTGATTGAAAACATTGATATCGTTACCCTGACCCAGATCAACGGCCAGCACGACATCTCCTTCCCCTCCATCATCTCCGAGCTGATGACCCCGGAGCGGATCCGCGACATCGTCTGCCAGCAGCCGCTCTACTGGGAAGAGGCGATCAAGAACAACGCCGACGAGCTGCAACAGCACACCTTCGACTTCCTCAACTACCTGATCCGCACCCAGGATAGCGAAGCCAAGCAGCGCGAGATCCTCGAGTGCGTGGCCGAAGATCCGGCCGGTCTCTTCTACCTCGCCATCCCCTTTATCGAGTTCTATCGCGGCGATCGCTATGAAGAGGACGAAGGCTATCGCGACGTGCTGCACGCCGAAGAGGAAGATCTCGAAGAGTCCCTGCGCTACAGCGAGCGCCAGCAGAGCGAGGATGTCCACGACTACGCGCTGGATGACCCGCGCAGCCTCTTGATGCTCATTCGCGAGCTGGCCCCCGAGGTGGAGAAAGCCATCAAGGCGCTGCTGCGCAACGAGCACTCCACTTGGGACGGCATCATCAACAAGTTTGCCGCCGAGCTGGTGATGCAGGCCAAAGAGAAGAACAAGGTCGAGGAAGACGAGTACGGCGACGTCGACGACATGTTCAGCTTTCTGGATTAAGGAGCCCATTCATGCAGTTAGTCATTCGCGATGCCAACCAGGGCCCCTTTCTGACCCAGGTGCTGCGCTTTGGCCGCGACAATGAACGTTTGAGCGAGCAACAGCTGGCCGCCATCAAGGGCAAGGCGGTGCTGATGAGCCTCAAATTCGCCGACAAGTACTACAACAAGTACAAGATGCACCTGCTGGAGCAGGCGGCCCACGACGTCATCGGCGTGGTGAGCCTCGGCCTGCAGGAGCTCTCGGCGCGGGATCCGGCCAAGGCGCTGGCGTTGCTGCAGGCGCCGGAAGGCCCCATCAAGCCGTTCCAGAAGGGCTGGTCGATGCTCATCACCGTCAGCCCCAAGCAGGCTGGCAACAGCCTCTACGGTGACGTGGATGCCCGCCTGCTGGACAAGATCTCGAGCCCGCCCGATGTGGAGGAGTGGCAAGGGTGGCAGGAGTACGAGAAGGCACTGACAGAGCACAACAAGAGCCGCCTGATGGGGCTCATCGACCAGCACTTCTTCGCCTGCGAGAGCGACCACCCCACCATGGAGGACAAGCTGGCCGAAGCGCTGCTCTACCGCATCCTCTGCGGCAAGGGCAGTGGCGCCGCCCCGCTCAAGGTGAAGCAGGATCTCAAACGCAAACTGGCGCGGGAGATTGAGCTCGACGAGAGCTGGTATGACACCGACTACCTCGCCGCCCAGCTCGCCCTGCTGCTAAGCGCGCTGCCCGCCGACATGGCCGCCGCCCTGCGCCAGGAGCTGAGCCCGGGCTTTGTGCCCAACCTGCTGCACACCCTCGGCTTTGTGCGCCAGTACCAGCAGTTGCAAAAAGAGGACGCCTCTCCGGAGAAGCTCGACAACATGGAGATGCGCGCCGGTCTCAAGCACCCATTGCTCGGCTGGCCGCTCTATCACGACTTCTAAGGGGCCATGCACCCTTGCAGGACGGCTCTTGCCTCTCCTCCCACAACGCCCGGCTTGCCGGGCGTTGCTATATCAGCAATCCTCTTGCCACCTCACTTAACAGTCGAGGAATAAAGGAGGTAAATTGGGTTCATTCAAACCCCATAAATCGCTATACTCGCCTGACTCTAGGGTTGGGCAAGCTCACTGTTATAGGCCGTTTTATATGTTGCTTCCACTTATCATGCTACTCAGCACTGATGCGCCACTACTATTGGATACCCGCCTTTATAAAGAAGTTACATACAATTGCATAAGTGCAGATTTGGAGAACTGGCGGCACCCAACCAAACAGGTACTGCTGGAACGAGGTGTCATATTAAAAAAAGTCGAGTTGTGTAACGATAAAAAATATCCAATATATCATGTCCGATTGCCATATGACCCAACTGGAAAAACTCAAGACTACTTCCATCCACTTTATGCAGCCATGTATAAAGCCAATGGAAAATGGCCATATGCCATAGTGGATGATGAGGGCACTATCGTTTATGTAACGTATCGAGGAAATACCATCATTACACCTGACTACGAGTTTTTCTCTCCATAGAAGTTATAGCTTATGAAAAAAATCAAATTCTTGATTAAGTCACTGTATCATTGTTATGCATTTACTGGTGCCATTCTTTTAACATTGCTGATTATTTTTTCCGATAGTATACCGGTGTACTATGATGAACCATTCACCGATACTGCTGGGCTAACGTGGCGCAACGAAAACAATAAATTACAAGGCTATCAACTTATGACTACTGAGCAGGGCCTATATCGATTGAGGATATATGATCTTGATAAAGACAAAAATCCACACCAATTAAATGAGATAGCTATCGTTCTTGATTTACCCTCACACTCAAATATATCTTCAAGCAGTTTCTACAACTACGATGGTCAGCAAGTCCAATTTAATACATCAATTGCCGTTCCACCCCAAACAATAAAATATGAGCCTACCCTGTAACATATATATCAATAGCCATTTATCTTCCGACACATATTAACTAAACTGATGTAATTCAAATTGTTAAGTCTGAGGAAAAGTGGTCATAACAGAGCAGTAGCTATCCTGTATGGCTTACATAGCTGTAATACGTCATCAACTACATCTTGCCTAACAGGCGAGACAATATCGATATAGGTAGCTACTGCTCGACTTATTCATGCTGACCAGCAATTCAATTCACAATGCTCCACATGGCACTTTCCATACCCGTTTCCCGAAAGTCGATGGTCACGGGATATTCTTTGCCACACCCCATCACGGTCCAGCGTTCCTGCCAGTAGCGGCTACCTGGCTCTCCCCTAGTCAACTGCAACACCACGGGCACAAAACGCTCCGGTGCCTCACACCCCTTGGTAGCCACCCAGGACGCCACGCTCACCATGGCATCCTGAATAAGCTGCGGGTTGGCGAGTGTGCCTTCTTGCACTGGCTTGGGTACCTCAGCCTGAGCACACAAAGCCCACCAACAAAGTAAGAACGGGGTATATCTCATCATCATGTCTCCTTATGATTTTGCCTGCTTCCAACGGGAAGTTGGTTCATTTTGACACCAATGATGCCCTGTAAAACAACTCAATAAACCTCTCGCCTAGCCAACAAATACTGGCCTTACAAAACCGCAGACTGAAAACAAGCAAGACCGCCTTCCTTATAGCGTCCAAGCGAAACTACCCCGTAAGCGTGATTTTCCCCATTTTATTCAGGGATATAATGACTCCCCCATACAAGCCGCAGGGGAACAAGGCCGTGAGCAGAAAGCCGGACCGCATTACCGCGATGCAGCAGATCATCGATGCCGTGAAGGCGGAATTTCCGCTTTATCAACCGAATACCTTCAAGTGCGGGCCTGACAACACCTGCATCGGCTGCCCCAAGAAGCTGATGGAGCTGGTGGATACGGACCTCTGTTACTGGCAATATCAGATCGATCGCGGCATCCCGCCCACCTTCGACGAGCTCCAGCGCTTCGGCAAGCTGTGCAAGAACATCCGCCGGGCCCTGGTGCGCAATGGCCGCATCCCCGCCTGAGCGCCCCATCGCAGCCAAGAATTAAGACATCCGCCGGCAACACCAGAGAGGTACAGAGCATGACCCAGGAGAGGATACAGACCCGCTATACACTAAATGGCCCCCTTACCAGCCACACCGAGCTGGAGCAGGCTATTGCCCGGACCATTGAGGCCTACAAGCAGGACTTCTTCCCCCTGCTGGAGCGGCTGGTGGACGTGGGTGACAGCCGGGTCAAGCTCAGCCAGAAGGATCCCCTGCGGGTGCTGGGGGTGGAACTCGATGAGGCTCACACAGGCGGCAGTGCGCGCCTCAACTACGAGTCCAACTTCGCCGAGAGCTGCCGGCTTATCGACGAATACGACCAGCACCAGACCAGCGTGGCTTTTACCCTCGACGGGGATCAGCTGATCTTCGATCTTGAGCTGCCCATTGCGTGGAACTTCGACAACTAGGGCTACTCCCCGCCTTCGCCCGGCGCCCAGCCCATCACAAGAAAGGAGCCTTGTCGGCTCCTTTTTCAGTGATTCACCGCATCGCGCGGCTCGTCCCGCCCTCTGCTTCACATCTCAGGTGAGGTAGTTCAGGTGAGATAGTAACGCCACGACCGGACCGGCTCGGCGAAACCGACCCGGATGCAGAAGGGTGCTAGCTCGTGATTGGCCTGCTCCAGGCTGAGGGTCTGGTGGGCATCTTCCTGGCACCACTGCACGAACTCGCCGCTGTTGAAGCTGTAGTGATCCCCGTGAAAGACTCCGTGGGCCTCGATCAGCCCGATGGCTTTCTCTGTTTCCATGATTGGCCTCCCGGCATTGTGCTGCTCCCTTCAAGTCTAGCGAACAGGGAGGTGGGTGCTATCTGGAAACCATCGGCTCACTATATACTCAAGGCCTTGCGAGCCCAGCTCACCACGATAAGGAGATATGACATGTATATGTTTTTGCCTTTCTTGCTGGCATTGATAACGGGGATCAGCATCTTGATGAACAAGCGAGGAGCCTCCTATCTGCTTTGGGCCCTGTTGCTGGTAGTGACCCTACTCTCCTTTATGCACCATGTGACCGACCCGCTCACCCTCTCGTTCTAGGAGCCCGCCATGAGCCTTTCGACCTCCTCAACAGCCGCGAAGAGTGACCTGCCACAACTGCTCGATACGTTGGGGCTGGCCGGCATCTGCCTGACCCTGATCGTGGCCTTCTATTACCAGCTCTATCTGGCCGAACTCCCCTGCCCCTTGTGTTTATTGCAGCGGGTCGGCCTTGTGGTCGCCGGTTTCGGCTTTATGTTCAACCTGCAATTTGGCGCAAAAGGGGCCCACTACGGCATAGTGATTGTCGGCGCGCTGACCACCGCCATGATCGGCGCCCGGCAGGTGCTGCTGCATATTCTGCCCGGCGATCCCGGCTATGGTTCCACCTTTCTCGGGCTGCACTTTTATAGCTGGTCGCTGATCAGCGCTCTGCTGATCATATTGGCCGTCGCCCTGATATTGATGGTGCGGGACGGGCTCGCTATTCCCCTGCCCAAACTGGCTCTGGCACGCTGGGGACGCATGGCCTCCCTGCTGTTTGTCTTGCTGATTGCGGCAAACCTGATCTCTACCGTACTGGAGTGCGGCGCAGGGCAGTGCGCCGATAATCCGGTCGTCTATGAGCTGCTGAGCCAGCGTTAACAACCCTCAAAGGTGGCGGCCAGTCCGCCACCTTTTATGGCCGTCTTATATTACCGAAAGGCGCAACAAGCGCGGCGTATTGCACTCACTGGCAATCTTCATACCTCGCCAATCAAGCCTGCGACCCTGCTGCCTCGTCATGAATAAAACATGATGTTACTCGGTCACCACACATAACCGTTTCAGCAGCCGATGGAGAAAGACGGGCTGCACCAGCGTCAGCGCTATCACCAGCCAGGCCAGGGTAGTCATATTGCCCAGGTGACCATCGACATCGGTCAACAGCATCGAAGAGACGACGGCGGCCGAACCGCTGAATATATGCTGGAAGACATTCTGCAATGACATGAACCCTGCTCGCTCCCCGGGCTCTGCAACCTGGCTAGTCACTGCCGCAGCGGTAATCGTGCGCGTCGACGTCACCACCATGAACAAGGTAAAAACAACAATGGTCGGCAACAAGGGGGAACCCAGGAAACCATCCCAGACAATGGCGATAATCAATCCCCCCAGCCACATGGTGACGTGCATTGGGCCAACCCGGTCCATCCAATAGCCCCCCAACTGCATTGCAAGCACGCTGACCACGCCGCCCATGACATAGTACTGACTCATATCGCCGCGAGGCACACCGAGATTGAACTGAAAATAGGTGGCCATGTTCGGAACAATCAGGAAGGTACTGAAAATGGCCAACCCGATTGCCATGAATGCATGCCACACCACGGCGCGTTTCAACATCCCCGTGATTGAAAAGACCTTCTGCTCTCGCCCCAGGTGAGCAGTCATATTCGGCAGCCGCATAGATACCAGCACGCTGACGCACAAGCCCAATCCGCCAACGGCATAGAAAGGGGCGCTCCACCCTTTCAACATGGCCAGCTCCAGCCCCAGGGGGACACCGGCAATGGCTGACAACGAGAAAGCCCCCATCACTATCGCCATCGCTCGACCACGTTGTGGTACTGGCGTCGCATCCACGATGATCGCCATCGCTATCGACGTTGCCGGACCGGCAAATATACCGACCAACAAACGGGTAAAGAACAGGCTTTCCATATTCCACGCCAGCGCGCATGCCCAGGTGGACAGGGTGACCCCCAGCAATGAGAGCAATGCCACCTGTTTTCTATCAAATCGATCAATATATCTGGCACATAATAAGGATGATAATGCGGCGGCCAGTGCATACCCTCCCCCCAAATATCCTATATAGGTTGGGTTGATATCGAGCGCACGAGATAAATCAGGCCCAAGCGGCATAATCATCATAAAGTCCAGTGCACTCACCAATTGGATAAAGGCGGCCAGCCAGACGCACCCCATATCCATCACCGCACTGTTAGAATAAGGTTTATTACCTGATTTGTTTTTTTCTGACATCATAGTGTTTATGCTCAATATTTGGAGGCAGACAGCATACCCACTACCATCCTCTATTTTTATCCTTTAGAATGGCACAGACTGTTATCATATCAGGGACAATGGATGCGCACCGGCCTGGACTTTACTTCATCAAAGATATTTATTGCCGTGGTTGAACAGGGCAGTTTTATCGGTGCATCCAAGACCCTTGAATTACCTACCTCAAACATCAGCAGGAGTATTGCTCAGCTGGAAGAGAGACTGTCACTCCAGCTTATTGAACGCAGTACTCGGCACATGAAACTCACCCAGGCGGGCCAGCTGCTCTATTCCCGAGTAAAACCCTTGCTGGAATCACTGGAGCAAACCGAAGCTGAATTGACATCACAGCAGATCCAGCTGAAAGGGCCACTGCGCCTGTGCATTCCCAATGAAGCCGGTCCCAGGCTGCTCGGCACAGCCATCGCTGACTTTGCCTGTCAGCATCCCGAAATAAAGATCAGCTGTATTACCAACCTGTCAGGATTTGAGACATTAAGGGAAGATCTGGATATAGCCGTCATCATTCACAGAGGAAAGCTGGATGACAGCGATTATATCGCCAGCCATCTGACCACCATTCCCTGTACCGTGGTTGGTTCCCCTGCTCTTATTCAGCGATGTGGACAGCCCAACCACACGGCCCAGCTAAAGGATCTCCCCTGCATCACCACGGTAAGCGCCCTGAAGGGAATGCCTTGGCAGTTCACCCTACCCAGCGCTGAATTTTCCACCGCTCAGGTCAATGAACACTATCGGGTCGATAGTGGTGAGCTGGCGCTAAAAGCCGCGCTCGCCGGAGTCGGGTTTGCCATTCTGGCCAAGGTCTCTTGCCAAGCGTTTATTGATGATGGCAGCTTGGTTGAAATTGAACTTGAGTTACCCGCCGCCCCTTTGCAGTTGTTTGCTGTTTATGCAAACCGCCAATATCTACCGGCTAAGACGCGCGTATTTATTGATTTTATACGGCAAAACATCATGAGTTATCAGTAGCTAAAATCGGTAACGTCTCACCAGGCTGACTTTTCTAGATACCAAAATGGTGAACCAACCAGATTTTATCATTCAAGCATGCTTCACTAATCCAACCTGCGCCCCTCACCCTGAGCCTCTCCCAAAGGGAGAGGGGATCAGCGTCTGCCAACCTGTAGTCGTAGCTGTCACGCATTCCAAAATTGCTGCGATCTGGGCTCCCTTCTCCCCTAGCGGGAGAAGGGTCGGGGATGAGGGGGAACAAACCATCACAACAGAAACCACCGACAAACAGCAGAACGTTAAAGAAAACAGGGAGAAGTAGGGTCGATTAGCGAAGCGTAATCGTTCGCACTGCAATCCCGGTGGCGATGGACATAGAGAAGAGATCAGCTGGAGCATCAACAGAATAACGGCAACCTGTTTTCGCGATCGTCTGATTACGCTTCGCCATCAGACCCGCGGCTCTTTCACTTTAAGCCACGCTCTGCTGAGAAATTCAGATATTTTACTGTTAATTACCGCATGTATATTCTCTCTATTTATGCCTGGTGCATCATTACAAATAGCTGGTGCCATTTCATTTAATTCAGCAGAGCATGGAGAGAGAAAAACAAAATGACCGGCATTGTGTATTACCTGAAATTCTTTTTCTGCAGCCAACGTGGTGGCTAGCTCCCTGGCATTCTCTTCCCAAGAAAGCTCTTCATCCTTATCACCAGTAAAAATAAGGGTAGGGGCAATCACTCTTTTTAGTGAGGCGGGAGAAAATGCCATACTTACCGGAGCCATGAAAACCCATGCCTTTATTCTAGGATCGGGATGTGCAACTAAACCAGGATGGTTATTGATGATTATCCCTTTGGTTGAACATATGGCTTTCATCTCATGTTTACGACAATAATTTTCATAGCGTCCTGCATCAATCTCCCCTCCTCGTAACAACAATCCTGTTGCTCCACCGGCAGAGAAACCAATAAACGCTATTTTATCTTTATCAATATATTTGGCTAGCTCAACATCATTGGTCGCAGCAGTAATGACGACAGATATTTGTAATGGACGACCATACCAGGAGCTAATGGCCCCTGCTCCTGTCTGATCCTTGTAGTTATCACCAGGATGTGTGAGGGTAATAACAATATTTCCCTGCCGAGCCAGAGTCGTGGCAAGGTCATGATGACTCCATAAACTACCAGCGTTGCCATGTGAGATTATTATGACTGGATAGTGCCCGGGTACTATATTCAGCGCCTTTTGTGCCGCTATTTGATAAGGGCCTATCGTACTTGGTGTCTTTTCTGCGGCCACACCGGGATAGAAATATACGGCATCCATCGCTTTTCCGCTTACAGGGTCGGTCACCAGGAGACGTTTAAACCCTGTATATTCAGCCGATACGACGAAGGATGGCAAGGCACTGCACGTACATATTGCACAAAGTAAAAAATAACGAAAAAGAAGCCTCATCAGATATCCTTTCTGATCCAATCGACACTGGAGCGACACGCTACCACTATCCCCATGAGGAGTCATTTTTAACAAAAAAAAGGGAGCGAATAATTCGCTCCCATCTTGTATAGAACCGTTGACTACCCTTCCTGATTTTCCCCGGCTATCGGCTCGGCGCCGGCGACGGTTTCAATCTCGATGCGATCGACTCGTTGCAAGCCACGGGGCAATTTGGCGCCGCGGCGACCGCGTTCGCCGCGGTAGTAGTCAAGGTCAGATGGCTTAAGAGTGAGCTTGCGCTTGCCGGCAAACAGGGTGACGGACTGGCCCTGCGGGATAACGGCAGCCATCACCACAAACTCCTCCCGCGCCTTCACGCGCGCCGAGGGGATGCTGATGAGCTTGTTGCCCTTGCCCTTGCCGAGCACCGGCAATGTGCTCAGCGGGAACAGCAACATGCGACCCTCGTTGGAGATGGCCATGCAGAGATCCGTGTCCGGCGCGCCTATCTTCTGGGGAGCCATGACGATGCCCCCTTCCGGCACGGTCAGCAGCGCCTTGCCGTTCTTGTTCTTGCCGATCAGGTCGTCATATTTGCAGACGAAGCCGTAACCGGCGTCGGAACAGATCAGATACGGCTCGCCCTCGTTACCCATCACCAGATGACGCACCTCTTCACCGGCCCCCAGCGCGAAGCGACCGGTGAGCGGCTCGCCCTGGCTGCGGGCGGAGGGCAGGGTGTGGGCCTCCAGCGAGTAGGTTCTCCCCAGGGTGGAGAGGAACACCGCCTGCTGGTTGCTGCGACCATGGGCGTGGGCGAGGTAGTTGTCCCCCGCCTTGTAGGAGAGGCCCTCCACATCCACATCGTGGCCCTTGGCGGCGCGCACCCACCCCTTGTCGGAAAGGATCACGGTGACCGGCTCGCTCGGGGTGAGCTCCTTCTCGGTCAGCGCCACGGCGGTGGCGCGCTCCACCAGCGGGGTGCGGCGATCGTCGCCGTACTTCTCGGCGTCCGCCAGGATCTCTTTCTTGAGCAGGGTGCTGAGACGGCGCTCCGAACCCAGGATCAGTTCCAGCTTGTCGCGCTCTTCCTCCAGTTCGTTCTGTTCGGCGCGCAGCTTGAACTCTTCGAGCTTGGCCAGGTGGCGCAGTTTCAGCTCGAGGATCGCCTCGGCCTGGGTCTCGCTGATGTTGAAGCGCTCCATCATCACCCGGCCCGGCTCTTCCTCGGTGCGGATGATCTCGATCACCTCGTCGATGTTGAGATAGGCAATGAGCAAACCTTCGAGGATGTGCAGGCGGGCCAGCACCTTGTCGAGGCGATATTGCAGGCGGCGACGCACCGTCTCGCGGCGAAAGCTCAGCCACTCGGTGAGGATGGTCTTGAGGTCTTTCACCTGGGGCCGATTGTCCAGACCCAGGATGTTGAGGTTGACCCGGTAGTTCTTCTCCAGATCCGTGGTGGCGAACAGGTGGGCCATCAGCCCCTCCACGTCCACCCGGTTGGAGCGCGGCACTATGACCAGACGGGTCGGGTTCTCGTGGTCCGACTCATCCCGCAGATCGGTGACCATGGGCAGCTTCTTGGCCACCATCTGGGCGGCAATCTGCTCCATGATCTTGGCGCCGGAGGCCTGATGAGGCAGCGCCGTGATGACGATGTCGCCATCCTCCTCACTCCACACCGCTCGCTGCTTGATGGAGCCCTTGCCGGTCTCGTAGATTTTGCGGATGTCGTCCCGCGGCGTGATGATCTCGGCGTTGGTCGGGTAGTCCGGCCCCTGCACATGGGCCATCAGGGCATCCAGGCCGGCATTGGGGTTGTCCAGCAGTTCCACACAGGCGTGGGCCACTTCCCGCGCGTTGTGGGGCGGGATATCGGTCGCCATCCCCACCGCGATGCCGGTCACCCCGTTGAGCAGGATGTGCGGCAGACGGGCGGGCAGCACCACAGGCTCTTTCATGGTGCCGTCGAAGTTCGGCGTCCACTCCACCGTGCCCTGGCCGAGCTCGGAGAGCAGCAGCTCGGAGAAGCGCGACAGCCGCGCCTCGGTATAACGCATGGCGGCGAAGGATTTGGGATCGTCCGGCGCACCCCAGTTGCCCTGACCGTCCACCAGCGGGTAGCGGTAGGAGAAGGGCTGGGCCATCAGCACCATGGCTTCATAACAGGCGCTGTCGCCGTGGGGGTGATATTTACCCAGCACGTCACCCACGGTACGGGCAGACTTCTTGTGCTTGGAGAGGGCCGACAGACCCAGCTCGCTCATGGCGTAGATGATGCGCCGCTGCACGGGCTTGAGGCCGTCGCCGATATGCGGCAGGGCCCGATCCATGATGACGTACATGGAGTAGTTCAAGTAAGCCTGTTCGGTGAAGGTGCGCATTGGCTGGCGCTCTACCCCGTCCAGACTGAGCTCGATAGCATCACTCATGTGATTATCTCTTTCGGTTCGGGAGCCGCCACAGGGCGACTCCGGCTAAATGCTTGCTGGCCCTGTCCGGGCCAGCCGATGGCTTGGATGATGACGAGAGCGGGCTGACCTAGATGATCGCGAGGTTGCCCTTCTCTTCCAGCCATTCACGGCGATCGCTCGCGCGCTTCTTGGCCAGCAGCATGTCCATCAGCTGCAGGGTCTCATCCCCCTCGTCCCCTTCGGCGCCCATGGTGAGTTGCACCAGGCGGCGGGTGTTGGGATCCATGGTGGTTTCCCGCAGCTGTTTCGGGTTCATCTCACCCAGGCCCTTGAATCGGGTCACCATCACCTTGCCCTTCTTCTTCTCGGCTTCGACCCGCTGCAGCACGCCGTTCTTCTCGTCCTCGTCGAGGGCGTAGTAGACCTCCTTGCCGATATCGATCCGGTAGAGGGGCGGCATGGCCACATAGACGTGCCCCTTCTCCACCAGCGCGCGGAAGTGTTTCACGAACAGGGCGCAGAGCAGGGTGGCGATGTGCAGACCGTCCGAGTCCGCATCCGCCAGGATGCACACCTTGCCGTAGCGCAGGCCGGAGAGATCGTCGGAGTCCGGGTCGAGCCCGATGGCCACCGAGATGTCGTGCACTTCTTGCGAGGCGAGCACCTGACCGGCCTCCACCTCCCAGGTGTTCAGGATCTTGCCGCGCAGCGGCATGATGGCTTGAAACTCGCGATCCCGTGCCTGCTTGGCACTGCCGCCCGCGGAGTCACCCTCCACCAGGAACAGCTCCCCCTGCATGGGGTCGGCGCAGCCGCAGTCGGTCAGCTTGCCGGGCAGGGCCGGGCCCTGGGTGATCTTCTTGCGCACCACCGTTTTGGCGGCGCGCATCCGGCGCTGGGCGCTGGAGATGCAGAGCTCGGCCAGCTGTTCGGCCAGCTCGGTGTTGCTGTTCAAGTAAAGGCTGAAGGCATCCTTCACCACACCGGAGACAAACGCCGAGCTCTGACGGGAGGAGAGCCGCTCCTTGGTCTGGCCGGCAAACTGCGGATCCTGCATCTTGATGGAGAGGATGTAGGCGCAGCGATCCCAGATGTCTTCCGGAGTCAGCTTGACCCCGCGCGGCAGCAGGTTGCGGAACTCGCAGAACTCGCGCATGGCGTCGAGCAGGCCCTGACGCAGACCGTTGACGTGGGTACCGCCCTGGGCGGTGGGGATCAGGTTCACATAGGATTCGGCGAGGCACTCGCCCCCTTCCGGCAGCCAGCACAGGGCCCAGTCCACCGCCGACTGCTCGGTGCTGAAGGCGCCGACGAAGGGCTGCTCCGGCAGGCAGGTGAACTGCTTGACCGCGTCGACCAGGTAATCCTTGAGGCCGTCTTCGTAGCACCACTCAAGCCGGATGCCGGTGTTCTTGTCGAGGAACTTGATGGTGAGGCCCGGGCAGAGCACCGCCTTGGCTTTCAGCAGGTGCTCCAGCTTGGAGACCGAGAAACGGGGCGAATCGAAGTAGTGGGCTTCCGGCCAGAAGCGAACCCGGGTGCCGGTGTTGCGGCGCCCGCAGGTGCCGGTGATGGTCAGCTCCTGCACCTTCTCGCCCTTCTCGAAGGCGATGTCATAGACCTGGCCGTCACGGCGCACCGTCACCTCGACCCGCTCGGAGAGGGCGTTCACTACCGAGATGCCCACCCCGTGCAGACCGCCGGAGAACTGGTAGTTCTTGTTGGAGAACTTGCCGCCCGCGTGCAGCTTGCAGAGGATCAGCTCCACCCCGCACACCCCTTCCTCCGGGTGGATATCGACCGGCATGCCGCGGCCGTCGTCGATCACCTCGAGGGACTGATCTTCATACAGGGTCACCTCCAGGGTACGGGCGTGGCCCGCCAGCGCCTCGTCGACGCTGTTGTCGATGACTTCCTGGCCGAGGTGATTGGGCCGGGTGGTGTCGGTATACATGCCGGGGCGGCGACGCACCGGTTCAAGGCCATTGAGGACCTCAATGGCATCCGCATTGTATTGAGTAGACATGGAGGGCCTTGCGAATTGACGTTTGGGGAGAATCTTACTCGTTGGGAGGGTATTGGACAAACCCGGCGGCGGCAAAGCTTGATCCGGACGGGGTAAGTCGCCCCGCCGGCCCGTTCAGCGTGCCTCGGCCGCGACCGGCAGCGCCTGCTGCAACTGGGAGAGAGAGCTGTGCAGCCGCCACACCATGCCGGCCAGCTCCCGCGCCGTCGGCTTCCTATGGTTGGCCAGGGCCGCGCAGATCCGCTGCAGCTCGGCCAGGGTGCGATCCAGGGAGGCGTGCTGCACCCCCTGCTCGGTGAGGATCCCCTGCAGAGAGCGGATGCAGTTGTCGCGCACCAGGTAGAGGGGCTGATCCTCGCCGCGCCACTGGCGCAACTGCCAGACGATGTGGCTGCAGTTGAGCAGCACCACGCCCCAGCGCAGCACCCAGAGGCGGGCGGTCTGATCCTGGCTCTGGCTGAGCTGGCTGATGCAGTGATAGATGAGCGATTCGAACTGGCTCTCGCTCTGGCGCGGGGCCGGCTCCAGCTGATCGATAAAGTGGCAGCGCAGGGAGCGGATGAGGCGGAGGCTCTTGCGCCGATCCGAGCTCGGTCGCAGCAGCTGGAATGCCAGTCCGGCGCTCATCACCCCCAGCGCCTGCCCCAGGCTGCCGTTGATGTACTGCAGGTAGTCGTAGCTCGGTGGATTGGTGATGGCGAGAAAGGAGCCGAGCAGCACGATGAGCTGGCCCCACAGCACCGCCTGCCTGGGCTGTTGCTGCTTGAACAGCTGCATGGTGATGAGCACGGGCAGCAGCAGGGCGCAGAAGAGCCAGAAGTCGTCGAGGCGGATCATCAGGCCGAACTTGACCACAAAGCAGATGAGGCTCAGCAGCAGGATCGCCTTGAGCATGGTGTTGGCCCCCTTGGCAGGTGCCGGGGTGGCCGAGTAGAGCACGCAGCAGATGGCGAGCAGGGTCAGCGCCGAGCTGCCCGCATCCCACTGGCTGTGGATCCAGAAGGCGCAGCCGAGCAGCACGCAGAGGAAAGTACGCCCGCCGTTGTAGGCCGCCTCCAGCGTGTCGGTGTGGCTGGTGAGCGAGGAGTGGCGCGGCGGCGCCGGCCACTCCTGATCGTCGTAACGGGCCAGCCGATCCAGCCAGCGCTGACACTCCAGATAGCTCCAGCAGAAGTGGCGCAGCCGTCGCCAGAAGGTGTGCAGCCGGTAGTCGCTGGCCGCCGTCGGCACCAAGGGGGCCAGCAGCCGGGCGATGCGGTACTTGTCGCAGCCGGGCTGGCCCAGCTCGGCCAGCAGCCGCTCCAGCAACGCCTGCAGCCCCTCAGGTTGCTCCGGCCAGTTGTGCAGCATGCGGCGCTGGCTGGAGATGAGGCTGATGAGCCGCAGCTGGCGGTGCAGCAGGAAGTTGAGCAGCTTGTTGTGGCGCCGCAACCTGTGATGGCTCCAGACCGCCTGGATGCGCAGCACGTTCATGGTGAGGATCTGACCGATCAGTCCCTCGTGGGCGGTGCGCACCTCCGGACTCGCCTCCCCCAGCCAGAGCAGCTGGGCATGCTCCAGCAGACGGGCCTGGGTCTTGTGCAGCGACTGCAGCAGGGTCTCGCCATCCGAGGTGCTGGGCAGGATCATCATCAGCAGGCCGCCGCAGAGGATGCCGACGATCACCTCGCTCACCCGGGCCTGGGCGATGTCGAAGATGTGCTGTGGATCGGTCACGTTGACGCAGGAGAAGGCGATGATGGCGGCGGTGTAGCCCGCCAGCGCAAAGGCGTAGGAGACGTTGTTCTGATGGTGGTTGGAGATATAGGTGCACAGCGCCAGCCAGAGTGCGATGAGAAAGCTGAACAGCCAGGGATCGCTGATGCCAAGGCCAGTGATCACCACCGCCGCCATGGCACCGATAAGGCTGCCCACCACCCGCCCCAGACTCTTGCTGATGACCCCGCCCACGGTGGGAAAGCTCACCACCGCGGCTGAGGTCATCGCCCAGTAGGGGGAGTCCAGCTCCAGCACGAAGGCCAGCCAGAGCGACAGGCACATAGCCAGGCTGTTGCGCAGGGCGTAGCGCCACTGGCCGCCATTGGCCTTGCCCCAGGGGGTCTGGCGCCAGAGCGAGGCGACCACCTTACTCCCCTATGGTGATGGTGCAGGTGGTGCCTGCAATCAGCGTCAGTTCGGGCGGCACCTCCAGCAGCTTGATCCGCACCGGTACCCGCTGGGCCAGCCGTACCCAGGGCACATTGGGTTTGACGTCCAGCAGCAGGTTGTCGGCCCCCTCCACGCTCTGATCGTGGATGGCGCGCCCTATGCTCTCCACCTCGCCGCGCAGCCGCTGCTCCCCGCTGTAGAGCACCACCTCGGCCGGTTTGCCCGGCGCTATGTGCCTGAGCTTGGTCTCCTCGAAGTAGCCCTGCACGTAGAAGGAGTGGATGTCCACCAGCGCCACCAGCGGCACGCCGGCGCTGGCATAGTTGCCGACCCGGGTCTGCAGGTTGGTGATGTAACCGTCGCTCGCGGCATGCACCCGGGTCTTGGCCAGCGACCATCTGGCCTGCTCCAGATTGGCCTGAGCCACCTGGTAGGCCGCCCTCATCGCCTGGGCATTGAGGCGGGCCTCGTCCACCGCCTCGGCGGAGATGACACTGCGCGACAGGCCACTGCGCCGGCTCGCCTCGTGCTCCGCCTTGTCGAGATCCGATTTGGCCTTGGCCAGCGCCGCTAGGGCGTTGTCCAGCGCAATCCGGTAGGGCTCGGGATCCAGGGTAAAGATCTCCTCCCCCGCCTTGACCAGCTGGTTGTCTTTCACCGCTATCTTGATGATCTTGCCCGACACCTCGGGGGTGATGCTGACCAGCTCGGCCCGCACCTTGCCATCCCGGGTCCAAGGCCCCTGCATGTAGTAGTTCCACAGCCACCAGCCCGCCGCCAGCGCCAGCGCGCAGACCAGCAGGGTGGAGAAGTATTTGAGGGTCGCGAGGGGTGATTTAGCCATGTAGCAATATCCATAGGGCGCCGCTGACGGCGAGGATAAACAGGGAGAGATCCATCAGCAGGGGATGCCAGACATCCCCGCCGTAGAGCCAGTCACGCAGCAGGTGGTGCACCGGCAGCCAGCCCAGCAGACCGAGCAGGACCGCCTTGAACAGGGGCGGAAAGTAGAGAGAGGCGCCCAGGATCAGATCCGGCAGGGCTGAAGTTGTCACAAGCGGGCTCCCTGTTGGCAAGCGAGATAATGCGGACTCAAGGCCCGCCTTGCGGCGGGTCTGGCAAGATTATCACAGCCATGCAGGGCGCTACAGAAGCAGATGAGACCCTGCCGGTCAGACCAGCCGATCCGCCGGATGGTTGATGCCGTCGCGCGTCGGCACCTCGCCCAGCTCGAATGGATTGACCCCTTCGAGGCAGGCGAGGTTGTAACCATACTGGGCCGGATTGGAGCGGCGCTGATGGTGGGTATAGATACCGCAGATGCTGCAGAAGTAGTGTTTGGCGGTGCGGGTATTGAACTGGTAGCAGCGCAGCACCGCCTCCCCCTGCAGGATGCGGATGCCGGAGAGCGGCACCGAGGCGACGATGGCGCCCCGCCGCCGGCAGAGCGAACAGTCGCAACGGCGCGGATCCACCACGCCATCCGGCAGGGTCAGCTCCAGCACCACGGCGCCGCAGTGACAGCTGGCTTTGTGTCGCTCCTGAATGGGGGTATTGCCGATGCGCTTGATCATGCTGCCTCCTTGCAGACGGGGTCACATCCTCAGATGTCAATCAAACAGGGTATCCTGCCGCCCCTGCAGCAGATGGTCGTACAGGGTGCGCAGCTGGGATTCCACAACCCGATGGCGAGAGAGCGGGGGCAAGTCGTCGATGGGGAAGTAACCCGCCCCTTTGGTTTCATCGGTTTCGCCCAGCAGCTGGCCGCCGGTCACCTCGCACAGAAAGAACGCCTTGTGAGCGTGGGGCAGCTGGGGCGGATGAGGGTGCTTGAGCTTGTCGAGCAGCGCCAGCAGTTGCACAGGCCGACACTCAAGGCCGGTCTCCTCCACCACTTCGCGCACCACGGCCCCCGCCGGCGAGTCGCCGATGTCGCACCAGCCCCCCGGCAGCGTCCAGCAGCCATCGCTGCGCTCCTGCACCAGCAGGATATGGCCCGCATCGTTCTGAATGAAGGCCCGCACATCGAGCTTGGGGGTAGGATAACCGCTGTCGAGGGCGATCCAGTCGTCGATGGCTTCAGGTGCCAGCTCGCTCTGGCTGGCGATGAGCGCCACCGTGGCCGCTCGCAGCGCCTCGAAGCGGCCGATATCGAAGGGATCCTTGGAGTAAGTGAGGCCCGCCTGCGCCGTGGCCAGCACCTGTTCCAGAAAGGCGGCCAACGGTGGTTGCATTATTAAAGCCCGAGGAAACGGACGATCTGGGCGGGGTAGCGCTCGAATGCCACGAAGGCGTGGTCGCCACCGCACTCCAGCGAGAGGCGGGCAAAACGGTATTCGTCCAGCGCCTTGCGGTAGTCGAGCACCTCGTCTTCCTGCTGTTGCAGTACCCAGAGCCGCTCGGGAGCGCTCACCGGTACCGCCAGCGCCCGCAGCTCATCCATGTGTTCAGGCAGCAGTTGATACTGCTCCCCCGTGTAGGGGTTGGTCTGGGGGCCAAGGTAGTCGTAGAGCAGCTCGTGCGGGCGCACCGCCGGGTTGATCAGGGCGGCGCGACAGCCGTATCGCTCGCTGACCCGGGTCGCCATAAAGCCGCCGAGGGAGCTGCCCACAGCGCCAAGTTTGAATTCGTTGCCATAACGGCTCTGCAGATCGGCAATGGTCTGCTCGATGGCCGCCCAGGCCGCCGCCGGGGTGTTGGGCTGGGCCGGGATCACCACCTCGATGTCGGGTCTGTGCTCAGCCACCCAGGCCGCCATCTGCTGCGCCTTGGCGGAGCCGGGCGAGGAGTTGAAACCGTGCAGGTAGAGGAGTACGGGCTTCATCGCGACTCCTCAATAACCGGTGGCATCGGGGTCGGGCACGAACTGCCCCACCGGCAGACGCCACACCTGGCTGGCGATGCGGCCATCCGGGTAGAGGGTGAGGTAGCGCCAGCCCGGGCCGGATTCGTCCAGCGCGAAGCCATCGGAGAGCGGTTTGAACTGGATGCAGGTGGAAGGGCTGGCGATCAGCCGCACCCCGCGGTGCACCTCGTCAAACTCCTGGTGGACGTGGCCAAACAGGATTGTCTTCTGCTGCGGGTGGCGGGCCAGCACGGCAAACAAGTCGTCGGCATTCTTGAGATTGTGCTGATCGAGCCAGGCGCAACCCACCGGCACCGCCTGATGATGCAGGGCGATCAGGGCATGGCGCTCGGGATGCTGGCGCAGCGCCTGATCCAGCGCCGCCAGCTGGTGATCCCCCAGCACCCCGTGGGGTTTGCCGCGCACCTGGGTATCCAGCAGGATCACCTGCCAGTGCTCGCCTACCAGCTGCTTGGCCTCGCTGATGCCGGCCGCGTGCAGGTATTCGGTCATCAGGGGGCCATCGTCGTGGTTGCCGGGCAGCCAGTAGATGGGACGCGCCAGCGGCGCCATCATGGAGGCGAAACGCTGGTAGGACTCCGGGCTGTGATCCTGGGAGAGATCCCCGGTAGCGAGGATCAGATCGAACGGGTGGTCGTTGGCCTGCACCCGTTCCAGCACGGCAGCCAGGCTCTCGGCAGTGCGCACGGCCAATAGCCGCCCCTCGGCACTCGCGAAGAGGTGGGTGTCGGTAATTTGCAACAGGCGCACACTGCCGTCCTGCGCCTGGGGTAGCTCTGTTTCCAAAATCACGCTTCTTTTTATGAGTTCAACTAGAGGATGTTTATCAGGCTGGTACCATGTCTGAGACAAAATTTTAGCCAATCGGCCAGAAACAGGTTTACCTGCTCCTTTTCATCCCGCTGGTGCATATTTTTATTGGGATAATCATAACGTGGTTGCAACCTTGAAATCTGTTGCGCCGCACACACTTCCGCCATCCGCACGTCATGGTACAAACGAATCTCTATCCGGGCCTGCAAATAACTCGGCAATTCCGGGTTGTGCTGGGCCAGGATCACCTGGCTGGTGAAGCGGCTCTCCTCGCTCACCGTGAGCTGGAACTGCAGGCCGTTGCCCACCTGATAACGACGTTCGGCGCCGACACTGCCGCCTGGGGGCAGCAGCTTCATCAGGGTCATGTAGTTGACCTCGCAGGTACGCTGCAAGGACATCAGATCAGGCACATAGCGCTTGGCCTGGGTATGAACGAGCGCCACCTCAGCGCTCCGCCAGCCAGCGGGCGCGCAGCTCGCCGTGGTTGAGGGCCAGCCACTGCAGGGCGATGACGGAGGCGGCGTTGTCGATGCGCCCCTCTTTGAGCCAGGCATAGGCCTGCTCGCGGCTCACCACGTGGACCCGGATGTCTTCCCCCTCTTCCGCCAGACCGTGGATCCCCTCGGCCTGGCTGGCATCCACTTCGCCCACGTAGACTTCGATCCGTTCGGTGCTGCCGCCCGGGCTCACCAGATAGCTGATGGCGTGCTCGCAGCGACCGACCTCGATGCCCGCCTCTTCCACCGCTTCGCGCCGCACCACAGCCTCGGCGGTCTCCCCTTCATCTATGATGCCGGCCACCAGCTCCAGCAGCCAGGGGGTGGCGCTGGTTTCGATGGCGCCGATGCGAAACTGCTCCACCAGAACTATCTGATCGCGTACCGGGTCGTAGGGCAACAGGGCGGCGGCATGGCCACGCTCGAACAGCTCGCGGACGATGGGCTCGTTCCAGCCTCCCGCAAACAACTTGTGCTGCAGGCGATAGATGTTCACCTTGAAGAAGCCGTTATATCCCGATGATTTATCGATGATTTTTACGTCATCGGCAGAGTAGTGACGGGTTTGGGGCAAGGCTTGCTGCGACATACGAGACTCCCACCAGCTTGACTTGGCTCGGTTAGACCATAAAATCCGGGAACATGAATGAACATTCATTCACTCGCCCCCGTCGGAGAAGAGGGATGGATTTTAGCAGCCACAGGGCATTTGGCTAGGCGCGAGGGGGAGAAAACTCACCCTCGTCCTTGACGTTCCTGTCGCTGGAAAAGAGACAGTTAGCATAAAATTTTGCTTATAGTAGAGTGATTAAGCTGAAATCAAGCTTGCTCAATGACAATACCCTCCTTCATCCAGCGACAGCTTTGGGTTAATACATAAGGTTAAAACGATCTATGAAAAGAACACTCTTGTCAGCCATGGTGTTGTTGGGCGTCAGCGCCGGCGCCCATGCCGAAAACCTGCTCGATATCTACCAACAGGCCCAGATCAAGGATACCCAGCTGCTGGAATCCAAAGCCAAGCGCGACCAGGCCTTCGAGAAGATCAACGAGTCCCGCGCCGCCCTCTTGCCGCAGATCAACCTGGGTGCCGGGCTGAACTACCTGCAGAACAAGGGTGACACCCAGACCAACAGCAACGCCACTGGTTCCCTGTCGCTGGATCAATCCATCTACCGCCACAGCAACTGGGTCAACCTGAGCCTGACCGAGAAGAGCGCCACCCAGTCCGACGTGGCCTACAACCTCGAAATCCAGAACCTGATGCTGCGTACCGCCCAGGCCTATTTCAACGTGCTCAAGGCGATGGACACCCTGGAGTTCGTGCGCGCCAACAAGGCCGCGGTGGAACGTCAGCTGGAACAGACCCAGCAGCGCTTTGAAGTGGGCCTGACCGCCATCACCGACGTGCACGAGGCCGAGGCCGAGCGCGACCAGGCGCTGGCGGACGAGATCAACGCCGAGAACACCCTGGACAACAGCTACGAGAGCCTGCGCGAGCTGACCGGCATCGACCATCGTCAACTGGACGTGCTCAACACAGATCGCTTCAGCCCGCAGAAGACCCCGTTCAACTCCGACAAGTGGCTGGAGCTAGCGCTGGACAAGAACCTGCAACTGCACAGCGCCCGCATCGGCAAGGATATCGCCAAGGAGCAGATCGATCTGGCCAAGACCGGTCATGAGCCGACCCTGGATCTGGGCGCCGGCCTCTCCAGCACCTACAGCGACTACAAGGACGAGATCCGCAACCCGGAGAGCAACGCCAATCAGGCCAACATCGGCCTGAACTTCAAGCTGCCGCTCTACACCGGCGGGGCGACCACCTCCCAGGTCAAGCAGTCCCAGTTCAACTACGTGGCCGCCAGCGAGCAGCTGGAGCGCAGCTTCCGCAACGTGCAGAGCACGGTGCGCTCCTCCTACAACAACGTGAACGCCAGCATCGGCTCGGTCCGTGCCTACGGCCAGTCCGTCATCTCCGCCGACAGCGCCCTGAAGGCGACCGAAGCGGGTTACGAGGTCGGCACCCGCACCATAGTCGATGTGCTGGACTCCACCCGCAAGCTGTACCAGGCCAAGCAGAAGCTCTCCGAGGCCCGCTACAACTACATCCTCAGCATCCTCTCCCTCAAGCAGGCCGCCGGCACGCTGGAACAAAAGGATCTGGAAGACGTGAACCAGGGGCTGATGCCCGCCAGCCAGGCCAAGAGCAAATCCTGAGCCGATTGATGGCAGCAAAAAGGCGACCCCAGGGTCGCCTTTTTCATCTCTGGCCTGCGGGGGTCGGTGGGTTCGAATCGCCGTCCAGCTCCCACCGCAGAGCATAAAAAAACCCGGCCTTGGCCGGGTTTTCGCTTATCCGCGTTCGCGGATGGTCTTGATGATGTCGGTGGTGGAGCAGCCATCCTCGAAGTTGAGGACCCGCACCTCGCCGCCGTTGGCGGTCACCTCGGCGTAGCCGGCAATCTCTTCCGGCTTGTAGTCGCCGCCCTTGACCAGCAGGTCCGGCAGCACCTCGGCGATCAGCCGCTGCGGGGTCTCCTCGGAGAAGGGCACCACCCAGTCCACGGCGCCCAGCGCGGCCAGCACGGCCATCCGGCGCTCGGTCGGATTGACCGGACGACCCGGCCCCTTGAGACGGCGCACCGACTCGTCGGTGTTGACCGCCACGATCAGGCGATCCCCCAGCTTGCCGGCATTGGCCAGGTAGGAGACGTGACCGGCGTGCAGAATGTCGAAACAGCCGTTGGTCATCACTACCTTCTCGCCACGCAGACGGGCGGCCTGCACGGCAATCTTGAGCTGGGCTTCGGACATGACGCCAAAACCGGTCTCCTGCTCGGTGTAGAGCGCATTGGCGAGCTCCACCGGGCTGACGGTGGAGGTCCCCAGCTTGCCGACCACGATGCCGGCGGCGGTGTTGGCCAGGGCACAGGCCTCGTCCAGGCTCTTGCCGGCGGCCAGCGAGGTGGCCAGGGTGGAGATGACGGTATCACCGGCACCGGTCACGTCATACACCTCGTGGGCCTGGGCCGGCAGGTGCAGCTCGGGCTGGCCTTCGCGGATCAGGGTCATGCCGTTTTCGGAACGGGTGACCAGCAGGGCCTCCAGCTCGAAGCGCTTGACCAGCTCCAGCCCCTTGGCAACCAGCTCCTCTTCGCTTTTCACCTTGCCCACCACGGCCTCGAACTCGGACATGTTGGGGGTCAGCAGGGTGGCGCCGCGGTACTTCTCGAAATCGGTCCCCTTGGGATCGACCAGCACCGGGATGCCGGCGGCGCGAGCGCGCTGGATCATGCCGGCCACGTCGTTGAGGGCGCCCTTGCCGTAGTCGGAGAGGATCATCACGTCGCTGTGCGGCAGTGCCTGCTCGACCTTGCCCATCAGCAGGGTGGAGTCCACATCGTGGAAGGCCTCTTCAAAGTCCAGACGCAGCAGCTGCTGGTTGCGCGACAGCACGCGCAGCTTGGTGATGGTCGGGTAGTCGGCCAGACGAACGAAGTCACAGGCGACCTTGACGCCAGCCATCTGGCCAGCCAGGGCATCGGCGGCCTCATCCTGACCGGTCAGACCCAGCAGCACGGCGTGGGCGCCCAGCGCGGCGGAGTTGAGCGCCACGTTGGCGGCGCCACCCGGGCGCTCCTCAATGTGTTCGACCTTGACCACGGGCACCGGTGCCTCGGGCGAGATCCGGCCGGTGGGGCCATGCCAATAACGGTCCAACATGACATCGCCAACGACCAGAACGCGGGCTTTTTCAAACTCGGGCAGGGTGATCTTCATCTGTATCGACTCTCAAAACCTGAAAAATCAGCCGCCGATTTTATCACACTCTTTTATTGGGTGTGAAAAAAGCGCGAGGGCGCCGCTTGGTGCTTTTCAGCTCTGACCAGGGCAGAGGCCATTCGCACCCGGCCCCGCTTTTCGGCTAGAATCCCCCGATTGCGAGTAAAACGATCCGCTCTGGATATCCACGTGCCTTTATCGCCTCCCCTTATCCGGCCGGGTCTTCCCTGCCTATGGCGATTGCGAACAAGAGACTTTTCATGGCCCACGACAATGCTCCCCGTCTAGAACCCCGCCTGTTTCATCCCCGTTACTGGGCCAGCTGGTTCGGCCTCAGCCTGCTCTGGCTGCTGGTGCTGCTGCCCTGGCGCAGCCAGATGTGGCTGGGTCGCCAGCTCGGCAACCTGGCCCGCAAGGTTTTGAAATCCCGCGTCAAGGTTGCCCGCCGCAATCTGGAGCTGGCGATGCCCGAGTTGAGTCGGGATCAGCGCGAGACGCTGCTCAAGCAGAACTTCGAGAGCGTGGGCTGCGCCATCTTCGAGGTAGGCATGGCCTGGTTCTGGCCAGACTGGCGGATGCGCAACCTGATGAAGGTGGAAGGGGAAGAGCACGTCATCGCCGCCATGGAGAAGGGTCAGGGCATGCTGCTGCTCTCCTGCCACTTCCTGACGCTGGAGCTCAACGCCCGCTGTTTCGGCCTGGTGCGACCCGGGGTCGGCGTCTACCGTCCCAACACCAATCCGGTACTGGAGTATGCCCAGTATCACGGCCGCTGCGCCTCCAACAAATATCTGGTGGACCGGATGGACGTGAAGGGGATGATCAAGGCGCTGCGCAACGGCGATGCGCTCTGGTACGCGCCGGATCACGACTACGGCAGCCATGCCAGCGTGTTCGTGCCCTACTTCGCGGTAGAGCAGGCCGCCACCATCACAGGCACCGCCACCCTGGCGCGGGTGAAGAACACCGTCACCCTGCCCTGCTACAACATCCGCACCAGCGAGGGTTACACCCTGCATATCGGGGCGCCGCTCGCCGACTATCCGAGTGGCGACGACCTGGCCGATGCGACCCGAGCCAACCGCGAGATCGAGGCCGCCGTGCGCAAGGCGCCGGAGCAGTACATGTGGCTGCACCGCCGCTTCAAGACCAGGCCCAACCCGGAGGATGCGGGTTACTACTGAGCCAATCAGTGCAGAAAGCCGCCGAAAGGCGGTTTTTTCTGGCCTGTCGCCGGTAAAGGGTTTTCATTCGTGGCTGAATATTTTATTAATGGCCCTGCCGAGCGGCGGGCCCCGGCCCGCCTGCAATACCAATAACGAAGGGAAGCGAACATGAAAGCCACTCTTTTGCTGGGCGCCCTGTGCGCATTGACCGGCTGCAGCCAGCAGAGCCACACAGTCCACCTGACCTCCCTCCCCTTAAGCGATCTCAAGGAAGTGAACGCCCAGTGGAGCCCGCTCACCCGGATGGAGTCCCGCTACCCCAGAGAGGCCATACTGGCGGAGCAGACCGGCTGCAGCTCCCTCGAGTACGTGATTAGTCCAGCGGGGCGGGCCGAGCAGATCCGGGTGCTGGAGAGCAGCAACCCACAGTTCAGCGATGCCGCCATCGCCGTGTTGCAGCAGTGGCAATGGCAGGCCACCGCCGCCAACCCGCAGCACACCCCGGTCAAATCCCGCACCCGCTTCGAATTCTGCATCGAACACAACGGCCAGCCCTGCGACACCAGTGCACTGGAACAGCGCTGTCAGGGGGAAGACGTGGTGCGCAGCACCGGGCTAGTCTACACCCAGGTCTGATCCGGCCCCGATTGCCTGCCGGCGACGCGCCCATCGCCAACCAAAGAAAAAGGTGAGCCAGGCTCACCCTTTTTTGCATTGCAGGCGCGACACAGTTCAGCTCATCCACCTTGCCGGTGCAGCCAGGCGGCGATGGCCAGTTGCAGGCCCACGTAATCGGCCTGCAGAAACAGCGCCGGCAACGCCTGCTGCCAGTCGGCCTGCCCGGCGACCAAGGCCAGCCGCTGCCCGAGCCGGGTCAGGCTGTCGAGCCAGGCCGGGCTCGGCAACAGGTCGGCCGCCTCGGCAACCAGATCCATCCCCAGGCGCAGCTGCTGCAACGCCAGCGTCTGCTGCGCGGCGTCCGTCTGCTCCAGCCAGAACTGTTCATGGTGCTGCCAATGCTGCAGACCCAGGGTGATGCGCGCTACAGCACTCAGCTCGGTGACCGCGGGCAGTGACTGCAGCGCCAGCGGCTTGCCAAGCCCCGCCAGCCGATAACCGCGCTGGGCCTTGGACTGAACCCCGAGGCGCAGGCCACCCAGCCCAGCCAGCTGCTCAGCCAAGCCAAACAGGGCGCTCGCCTCGCCAGATTTGAGCTCCAGCTCCAACTCGTCGATGGAGCTCTTGCCGAGCACGCCGACAATCTCCCCCTGATCCCAGGCCAGCTCGATTTCGGCCCCCTCGAAGGCGATCAGCCAGTGGCGACGCAGAAAGTCGGTGCGAAACTGAGCCACCAGTTCGCCCTGGATCCCGTCGCGCACCGCCAGACTTGGCCAGATCGCATCGGGGAAGGCGGCCAAGGCAGGCAGATCGCCCTCGACGGGGGCATTGTATTCGGGTCTGGCATGCAATCCGCCCACCACCTGACCCCGACATTTAATCGTCTGTTCGGCAAAATCATCGCTGCGACGAATTCGCAATCCCATTTCCAGTCGGCGCAAATCCAGCGCGGGCGTATCAAAATAGACATTGCCGAGATAGGCTTGGGAGCTGGATATAATTTCCAGTGAATTCAGAAGGTTGAAAAAAGGCTGTCGAATATCTCGGGAGACAAAAAACTTTATCTCGATCTCAGTTTGCATAGTCATTCCGGGCTGGCAGGCAACTTTGGGGGGCGTGATGCTAAGCGCGAGGATATAATGCCTGCGATACATCAGGATTAATTCACGGTTTTATTGATGGCGCAGTTCGGTTACCATGCGCCCCTCATAAAATCGTATCGAGTGTTTTTTCACCGACACAGGTTTGGCCATGCCAGTAAATACTATTTTGGGGCTTTTTGCCAAGTCCCCCATCAAGCCGCTGCAGAAGCATATCGTCAAGGTTCACCAGTGCTCCCAGCAGTTGGTTCCCTTCTTTGATGCCGTTGCCGAAGACCGTTGGGAAGATGCCGAGAAGATCCGGCAGCAGATCGCCCAGCTGGAGAAAGAAGCGGACATCCTCAAGCGTGAAATCCGTCTGAAGCTGCCCCGTGGTCTGTTCCTGCCGGTCGCCCGTACCGACCTGCTCGAACTGCTGACCCAGCAGGACAAGATTGCCAACCGTGCCAAGGATATTTCCGGCCGCATGCTTGGCCGCAAAATGGAATTCCCCTCCGAGATGCGGGCCGATTTCATGGCCTATCTCAAACGCTGTATCGATGCGACCGCCCAAGCCGAGAAAGCCATCGGAGAACTCGATGAGCTGCTCGAAACCGGCTTTAAAGGACGTGAAGTTGAAATGGTTGCCGAGATGATCCACCAGCTGGATCTTATCGAGGACGATACTGACACCATGCAGATCGGGCTGCGCCAACAGCTGCAAGCCGTTGAGCAGAAATACAATCCGATCGACGTTATGTTCCTCTACAAGATCCTCGAATGGGTAGGTGACCTGGCAGATCAGGCCGAGCGTGTAGGCGCCCGTCTGGAACTGATGCTGGCTCGTTCGTAATCGACTGACTGGGTAAAACACTGAATGGACATTATCGCGAATTACGGCACCACTCTGGTGCTCGTGGCGGCCTTGTTCGGCTTTTTGATGGCCTGGGGCATTGGTGCGAATGACGTGGCCAACGCCATGGGCACGTCGGTCGGCACCAAATCCCTGACCATCCGTCAGGCGATCATCATCGCCATGATCTTTGAATTTGCCGGTGCCTATCTGGCCGGTGGTGAAGTGACGGCGACCATCCGCAACGGCATCATCGACAGCAACGCCTTTGCCGCCACCCCGGATCTGCTGGTGCTCGGCATGATAGCCTCCCTGCTGGCCGCCGGCGCCTGGTTGATCCTGGCCTCCTACTTCGGCTGGCCCGTCTCCACCACCCACTCCATCATCGGCGCCATCGTCGGCTTCGCCGTGGTGAGCGTGGGCCCGGAAGCGGTGCAGTGGAGCAAGTTCGGCGGCATCGTCGGCTCTTGGGTGGTCACTCCGGCCATCTCCGGCGTCATCGCCTACTTCATGTTCATCAGCGTGCAGAAGCTCATCTTCAACACCGATGATCCCCTCAACAACGCCAAGCGCTACGTCCCCTTCTACATGTTCCTGACCGCGCTGGTGATCTGCCTGGTCACCATCAAGAAGGGGCTGACCCACGTCGGTCTGCACCTGAGCGATGGCGAGGGTATCCTGCTCTCCGTTGCCATCTCCATCGCGGTGGCCTTTGCCGGCTGGATCTACATTCGCGGCCAGCAGTACAACCCGCAGGATGACAGCAAGATGCACTTCGCCAACGTGGAGAAGGTATTCGGCATCCTGATGATCATCACCGCCTGTGCCATGGCCTTTGCCCACGGCTCCAACGACGTGGCCAACGCCATCGGTCCGCTCTCCGCGGTCGCCTCCATCGTGGCGGCTGGCGGCGAGATCGGTGGCAGCTCCCACATCGCCTGGTGGATCCTGCCGCTCGGCGGCATCGGCATCGTGATCGGTCTGGCCACCATGGGCGAGAAGGTGATGGCGACCGTCGGCACCGGCATCACCCACCTGACCCCGAGCCGTGGCTTCGCCGCCCAGCTGGCCACCGCCGCCACCGTGGTGATCGCCTCCGGTACCGGTCTGCCCATCTCCACCACCCAGACCCTGGTCGGTGCTGTCATGGGCGTGGGTCTGGCCCGCGGTATCGCGGCCCTGAACCTGGGCGTGCTGCGCAACATAGTGGTCTCCTGGGTCATCACATTGCCTGCGGGTGCCATCCTGGCCATCGCCATCTTCTACGTGCTGCAGATCTGCTTCTCCTGAGGCGCGCTGCAATGAAAAGCCCGGGTCATTGACCCGGGCTTTTTTTATCTCGGCGCGCTCATCCACCCCTTGGGGACGCGAGCAACTTGCATCACCCGCCCGGCAGGCGCAGACTGTTTGGCCTTGTTTCGACTCAAGGCTCTCATCATGACACCAGCCATCAACCTGCTGAAAAAGCTCAAGATCCCCCACAAACTCTACCCCTACGAGTGCGAAGCCCACGACGACTTCGGCAAACATGCCGCGACTCAGCTCGGCCTGCCGGAAGCCCAGGTATTCAAGACCCTGCTCGCCCATCACGACAAGCAGGCAGTGGTGGCCATCGTCCCCTCGTCCGGCCTGTGCAGCCTCAAGCAGCTGGCCAAGGCCACCGGTCTCAAGAAGGTGGAGATGATGAAGCCGGCAGAGGCCGAGAAGCTGACCGGCTACAAGGTGGGCGGCATCAGTCCGCTGGCCCAGAAGAAGCTGCTGCCCACCGTGCTCGACGACTCTGCCATGCAGTTTGACGAGATCTTGGTGAGCGGCGGCAAGCGCGGCCTCTCGGTCGGGGTGGCCCCCGCTGACATGCTGCGCCTGATGAAGTGGATTGCCGCCCCCATCGGCGAGCACCATGAGTAACGCCTGAAATGACAGAGGCCCCGCGAGCGGGGCCTCGTTTGTCTTGTCACGGCAACTGACCATCACCACGACAAGCTGTGGTCAGTTCGGACAACCGCAACCGCTGCCTGCCGCGCTCATCGAAGTTGTCGGGCGCCAGCCAGCGCGCAAAGCAATCCTGCAGCGCCGGCCACTCACTGTCGATCACCGAGAACCAGGCTGTGTCCCGCGTCCGTCCCTTGTCCACCCGATTCTGGCGAAAGGTCCCCTCATAGCTGAAACCGAGCCGCAGCGCCGCCTGCCAGGAGGGCTTGTTCAAGGCATTGCACTTCCATTCGTAACGCCGGTAGCCGAGCGCGAAGGCATTGGCCATCATCAGCGCCATGGCCGCCGTCGCCAGCCTTGAGCGCTGCAGGGCGGGGGAAAAGTGCAGCCAGCCCACCTCTATGCTGCCCGCCTGGGGATCGATGCGCAGGTAGCTGGCCAGCCCCAGCGGCTGTTCGCCATGCTCGTCGAAGATGGTGTAGAACTGGGGGTCTGTCTTGGCGGCGCACTCTCGCAGCCAGACCAGCATATCCGCCTCTGTTGCATAGGGGCCTGTGGTCAGATAGGTCCACATGGCCCCACTATCGGCGCGGAAGGCCCGCCACAGGCCGGGGCCGTGACGCTCGGGATCCAGCGGCTCCAGCCGACAGCCCCAGCCGTTGAGCGTGCGGCGGGGCGGAAACTCAGCGCCCCGCCAGTCGGGCAGCGGCGCTCCGACCGGCTGGTCGAACTCGTTCAGATGGATATCAGCAGCCACAGGCAATCCCTCCCGTTTGCAGCACGCCCGGTTCGCTACCGGTGGCGACCGCAAAGCCGTCCTGCCGCCACCAGTGCAGCCCACCGATCAGCTCCTTGACCTGAAAACCGAGCGCCGCCAGCTTGCAGGCACCCCGGGTCGAACCGTTGCAGCCGATGCCGTCGCAATAGCAGACATAGACCTTGTCCCGCGCCAGCGCGGCCGTGCTGGCCGGGTTCATGGTGGCATGGGGGAAGCTGATGGCACCGGGGATGTGTCCCTCGGCGTAGTGACCGGCAGAGCGGGTGTCGATGACCACGATCCGCTCTTCCCCGGCCAGCAGATCGGCGGCCAGATCCGCCGGGTCGGTGCGAAAGGCCAGCTGGGCCTCGAAGAAGAGGCTGGCCTGTTCGGCACTGGCCAGCCCGCTGCTCAATACATGACTCATAGTGACGCTCCTTGTACTCACACCCGGATCCGGGTTGTGATGACTGTGGTGACCGAGTTGGCGATGAAACACTCCTCGTGGGCCTGGTGGTGCAACTGCTCAAGCACGGCCAGATCCGGCTGGCGTTCGCCGCCGAACTGCACCAGCGGCTGCAAGGTGACCCGAGTGATGGCCTGACGACCACGGGCATTGGCTTCCATGATGCCCACCGCCTCGTCCCGGTAGCTCTCCACCCGATAGCCCGCCCTGGCCGCCAGCCAGAGGAAGGTGAGCATGTGGCAGCTGGAGATCGCCGCGACGAAGGCCTCTTCCGGGTCGACGTTCTCGGCCACCGACCAGGGCAACGGCACCACGTGGGGAGACGAGGAGGCGGGCACCCTGACGCCGCCGTCGAACTCCCACCAGTGGGCCCGGCTGTAGCGTTGATCGACGAAGGGCTCGCTAGCCCCGCGCTGCCAGCTGATGGTGGCGCTGTATTCCGACATGCAGACTCCTTTCTCAATTGCCAATCGTTGTGGATCCCGAACCTTGAGCCTCAATGTAGCGACATAATGGCCTTGCCACGCCGACCAATTTTGCCAATATGAGCAGACCAATTAGCGCCCGGGAGCTCCCCATGCCTGCCCTGCCCACCCTGTTTGCCACCCAGCAAGCCAGCGATCTGCCGCTGCACGAACAACTGGTGCGTACCCTGCGTTCGGCCATGCTGGCCGGCCACCTGCCCCAGCACAGCCGGCTGCCCGCCAGCCGCATGCTGGCCGCCGACCTGGGGGTCTCTCGCAGCACGGTGGAGCTGGCCTATGGCCGGCTGGAGGCGGAGGGCTATCTGGTGCGCAAGGTGGGGGCCGGCAGCTTCGTAGCGCTAGCCGCGGTCTCCCCGGCTCCGCGCCCGCCCCAGTCGGCGGCCGGTCTGTCGCGCCGAGGTCAGGAGATGGCCGACAGCGGCGCCTGCCACGACGTGCCCGAGGTGGGCCGCTCCTTTGCCTCCAGCCAGCCGGATCCCCGCCTCTTCCCCCAGGCCCTGTGGGGCCGGCTGATGCAGCAGCAGTGGCGCCGGCACGCCGGTGACTGGATGAACTACGGGGATCCGCAGGGGCTGGAGGCGCTGCGCGGCGCCATCAGCAGCTATCTGGTGCAGTCGCGCGGCGTGGTGTGCGAACCGGATCAGATCCTGATCCTCACCAGCTCCCAGCAGGGGATCCTGCTGGCGACCCAGCTGCTGATCGATGCTGGCGATACCGTCTGGGTGGAGGACCCCGGCTACCCCGGGGCCCGCACCGCCATGGAGAGTGCCGGCGCCCGGGTGCACCCGGTGCCGGTGGATGAGGAGGGGCTCAACCCGCTGGGGGATCACCCGGCGCCGCGGCTCATCTACACCACGCCGGCCCACCAGTATCCCCTCGGTGTGCCCATGAGCCTGCCGCGGCGGATGGCGCTGCTGGCCGAGGCCGAGCGGCACGGCGCCTGGATCCTGGAGGACGACTACGACGGCGAGTACCAGTACGATCAGCGGCCGCTCCCCGCCCTGCAGGGGTTGGATGGCCAGGGGCGGGTGCTCTATGTGGGCACCTTCAGCAAGGTGCTGTTCGGTTCCCTGCGCCTCGCCTACCTGGTGCTGCCAAGGCCGCTGATGGAGTCCTTCTGCCGGGCCCGGGCCGCGGTCGACGGCCACAGCAACCAGCTGCTGCAGGCGGTCACCGCCGACTTCATCCGCGCCGGCCACTTCGCCACCCACCTGCGCCAGAGCCGGCTGGTCTATCAGAGCCGCCGCGATCTGCTGCTGGCCGAGCTGGCCAGCCACTGCCCCGCCCTCACCCCCATTCACAGCGGGGCCGGCCTGCAGTGCGCCGTGCGGCTGCCCCCCGGCGGCGAGGCGCGCTGGACAGAGGCCGCCAACACCGAGGGGCTGGGGCTGCGTCCCCTCGGCCAGTTCTACCTGGGCCCGCCGACGCAGGAGGGATGGCTGCTCGGCTTTGCCTGCCTCGACAACCAGACCCTGCGCCGCCTCTGCCGCCGGCTGGGCAGCCTGCTGGCAAGCGACCGGCACGCCTGAACGGCTGGGGGCCGAACTATAATGGATGAAACAAAATCATAGAGCCTAGCCTGGATGTATAGACTCCTGTTCCTGCTTCTCTCCCTCTTCCTCTCCTCCACGTCGTTGGCGGCGACCCGCTTTACCTATATCAGCCCGGAGAGCGAGAAGGATCCGCGCATGACCTATGACAGGGAGCTGCTCCGCCTCGCCCTCGACAAGACCCGCGACACCTTTGGCGATTATGAGCTGCAACCAGCGCCGCCCATGACCAAGGCTCGGGTCCGGCTCAGTCTGGAGCTCAACAGCTTTACCAACCTGTTCGCCATGGACAGCTACAGCAGCGCGCGGGACGAGAAAGGGCTGGCCTATGTCCGCTTTCCTGTCCATCTCGGCATCGTCAGCTACCGCATCTGTTTCGTCAGCCCAGGCCAACAGGCGGCCATGGCACAGGTGCACGACCTCGAGGGGTTGCGTCGCTTCAGCTTCGGTCAGGGCAAGGGCTGGCTGGACGTGGAGATACTGCGCCATGCAGGCCTCAAGGTGGTGGAGGTCGACGGCTACGAGATGCTGTTCAAGATGGTGGCTCGCGGCCGCTTCGATCTCCTGTGCCGCGGGGCGAGCGAGCTGCGCAGCGAACTACTGACCCACAAGGAGATCAAGGGGTTGAAGATGGACAACGCCCTGCTGATCTACTATCCGCTGCCCAGGGTCTTCTATACCAATGCCGCCAACGGCGAGGCCATGAGGCGGGTGGAGACGGGGCTGCAGCAAGCCTGGCAGGATGGTTCGCTGCAAGCCTTGTGGCGCCGCAGTTTCGGCCCTGCCATCACCTTCGCCGGGCTCAAGCAGAGGCGCATGCTGAAGCTGGAGAACCCTTTCCTCAAGGGCATCAACTTCGATTACCAGCACTACTTCTACAACCCGGTGACGGATCGCTTCGGCAAACCCTGATGAGGCTCAGCCCTGCTCGCGGCAGAGCGCCAGCCAGGCCTCGGCGGTGCGGGAGAGATAGCGCTCGCTCGGCCAGATCACCCCGAGTCGCCAGCTCAGCTCGGGTACCAGCGGCCTCAACACCAGGCCGTCTGGTGCCAGCCGGCGGCAGATGGGCTCGGGCAGAAAGGCGACCCCCATGCCGCTGCGCACCATGGCGGTGAGAAAGTCCCACTGGCTGCTGCGCGCCGCCACCTGAGGCTCGAAGCCGGCCACCCGGCACGCCTGTTCCAGCCGCTCGCTCAGGGTGAAGGCCTGGGTGTAGAGCAGGAAGGGTTCGTCCCGCAGCGCCTCCAGCCGGATCTCGCAGCACTCCCGCCAGCGCGGCAGATCGGGCAACACCACCTGAATGGGATACTGGTCCAGCTCCAGGACGCTCAAAGCCCCCTCCTCCCTGGTCGGCAACATGGTGATGGCGAGATCCAGCTCCCCTTCCAGCACCGCCTGCTCGATGCGCCGGCCACCGTACTCGACGATGGAGAGCTCGACCTTGGGGTAGCGGCTGCGATAGGCGCGGATCAGATCCGCATAAACGTGACCCACCATGGGCGGAATGCCGAGGGCCAGCCGGCCAAATTGCAGGCTCTGCAGATCGGCGAGTTCCGCCTCCAGCTGCTGCATTTCGGCCAGGATGGTCTGGGCCCGGTTGAACAGCACCCGGCCGCTGTCGGTCAGGGTGAAGCGGCGTCCCGCGCGGCTCAGCAGGGGCTGGCCCAGCTCCTCCTCCATGTTGCGGATCATCTTGCTGATGGTGGGCTGGGTGACGAACAGCTTCTCGGAGGCGCGGGTGAAGCTCTGTTCTCGCACCAGTTCGACAAAGTAACGCAGGGCGCGGATGTCCATGACGATCTCCTGGCGGATGGCAAAACCAAATCATGCCTCTTTGGCATGATTTTGATAATTTAAATTCATTTTTTGCAGGTTTAACCCATCTCTATACTGTGAGCAAGTTCACAGAAAGACCCATATCATGAAAGCCCTCTCCCTTCGCTGGTTACAAACCCCCTTCCAGATCCTGTTGCTGGCGGCCATCTGGCTGCTGGCCGATACCGCGGTGCGCACCCTCCACCTGCCGCTGCCTGCCAACCTCACCGGCATGCTGTTGCTGTTGGCCTGCATCCTGCTCGGGGTGGTCAAGGCCCAGTGGTTTGAAGCCGGCGCCCGCTGGCTGCTGGCGGAGATGCTGCTGTTCTTCGTCCCCGCCGTGGTGGCGGTGGTCAACTATCAGGAGCTGCTGCTGCAGGAGGGGTGGCGCATCATGGTGGTGCTGCTGGTGAGCACTACCCTGGTGCTCGGCACCACGGCGCTGGTGGTGGACAGGGTCTACCGCCTCGAGTTGAAACTGGCCCGCCGGAGTCGTCGCCATGTCTGATACCCTGCTCGGCCTGCTCTGCTTCGCCCTGACCCTGCTCTTCTACTACGCCAGCAAATGGCTCTACGGCAAGAAGCGCATCCTGCCGCTGATGCCGCTGCTGCTGGCGCCGACCCTGCTGGTGGCGGTCGTCATGCTGTTTCACATCCCCTATCAGGACTACATGGCCGAATCCCACTGGCTGCTCTGGCTGCTGGGGCCGGCCACCGTGGCCTTCGCGGTGCCGGTCTACGAGAACCGCCGGCTCATTCGCCGCCACTGGCTGTCGCTGTCGGTGGGGGTGGTCGCCTCCGTCATCATGGCGGTGGGCAGTACCGTGCTGCTGGCCCGCTGGCTTGATCTCTCCGACATGCTGCAGCGCAGTCTGGCGATGCGCTCCATCACCACCCCCTTCGCGGTGGAGGCGACCCGCGCCATCGGCGGTCAGAGCGATCTCACCGCGCTGTTCGTGGTGCTGACCGGCGTCATCGGCATGGCGGTGGGAGAGAGCGTGCTCACCCTGCTGGCCATTCGCAGCCGGCTCGGCAAGGGGGCGGGCTTTGGCGCCTCGGCCCACGGCGCCGGCACCGCCAAGGCCTATCAGATGGGCAACGAGGAGGGGGTGGTCTCCAGCATGGTGATGATGATCGCCGGTATGGTGACAGTGCTGCTGGCGCCTCTGCTGGGTCAACTGTTCTGGTAGCGATCGCGCGGCAGGTAAAGGCCGCAGGTTCCGGCGCCGGAGAGCCCGTCCTGACGCCATCAACCGCTACACTCAACTCAATGTGACAGTAGTGAGCGGTATGATGAACCACAGAACGATGATCCTGGGGCTGCTGGCCGGTAGTCTGCTCTTCTCCCCCCTGCTGCCGGCCGCGGACATAGTGACCTATGTCAGCCCGGAGAGTGACCGGGATTTACGTTCCCTCTACGGCCAGCAGCTGCTGCAGCTGGCCCTGGAGAAGACCCGTGACAGCTTCGGCGACTATGAACTGCGCCCGGCCCCGTCCATGAGCCGGACCCGGCTGCGCCAGGTACTGCAATACAACCTCTACCCCAACCTGCTGGCCATCGACAGCTTCCCGCGCCCGGAGGGGAGCCACGACCTCGACTATGTCCGCTTCCCGGTGGATCTCGGCATCCTTGGCTATCGCATCTGCTTCGTCAGCCCCAAGCAGCAGCAGGCCGTGGCCCGAGTGCGCACCCTCAGCGATCTGCAGCAGTTCATCCATGGCCAGGGCCGCGGCTGGCAGGACGCCGACATACTGCGCGCCGCCGGCTTCAAGGTACAGGAGGTCGAGGGCTACGAGCGGCTGTTCAAGCTGGTGGTGCGCGGCCGGGTTGACCTCTTCTGCCGGGGTGCCAACGAACTGCTGAGCGAGCTGGATACCCACAAGGATCTGGGGCCGCTGATGGTTGACCAGCATCTGGCGCTCTACTACCCCTTCGTCCACCTCTTCTACAGCCACAAGGAGAACCAGCGTGCCCTGCGCCGGATCCGGGCCGGCCTGCAGCTGGCCTGGCAGGATGGCTCACTGCAGGCGCTCTGGCTCAAGACCTACCAGCCGGCGCTGGCGTTTGCCAGGCTCGACCAGCGGCAACTGTTCAGACTGGACAACCCCCTGCTGCAGGGGCTCGACTTCGATTACCACCCCTATCTTTACGATCCCCTCACCCAGCGCTTCGGACCGGGCGAGCCCGCCACCGGCAAACCCTGACCCCGCCTCTGCCGCCCACGGCCGGGAGAGTCACTACACTCAGAAGAGTCTCTGCTTTTCACAGGAGCGCATGATGCACTGGACCCCGCTGCTCGCCCTGCTGACGGCCATGCCCGTGCTGGCCGGCCCGACCCTGTTCACCTATATGAGTCCGGAGAGCGAGCACGACCCCAGAAGCACCTATGATCGTGAGGTCCTGCGCCTGGCGCTGGAGAAGACCCGCGCCAGCCATGGTGACTACCGGATGCAGGCCGCCCCCCCCATGACCCTGGCCCGGATGTGGGTCAGCCTGCGCTTCAACCACTACCCCAACCTGTTCGCCATGGACAGCTATCGCGCCGATCGGGACATGAGCGGCATCGACTATGTTCGCTTCCCCATCCATATCGGCATCGTCAGCTACCGCATCTGCTTTGTCAGCCCCACCCGCAAGGATGAGGTTGCCAAGGCCACCAGCCTGGATGAGCTGAAGCGCTTCGACATCGGCCAAGGCAAGGGCTGGCTCGACGTAGAGATCCTGCGCCGGGCCGGCTTCAAAGTGCTGGAGGTGGAGGGCTACGAGCAGCTGTTCAAGATGGTGGCTCGCGGTCGTTTCGATCTTTTCTGCCGCGGGATCAACGAGTTGCCTCAGGAAAAGCTGAACCACAAAGAGGTGGAAGGGCTGATGATGGATGAGAGCCTGGCCCTCTACTATCCCCTGCCCCGGGTCTTCTTCACCTACAACGGCAACCGGCAGGCCATCAACCGGGTGCAGCTGGGGCTCAAGGCCGCCTGGCGCGACGGCTCCCTGCAGGCGCTCTGGCTGAAGGCCTTCAAGCCCTCCCTCAGCTTCGCCCATCTCAATACCCGCCGGCTGTTCCGGCTGGAGAATCCCTACATCAAGGGGATCGACTTCAACTACCAGGCCTACTTCTACGACCCGGTGCATGAGCGCTTCGGCCCCGGTGACTAGGCGGCCATCCGCCATGCTGGCGCGACCATGAAAAAGCCCGGGTCACTGACCCGGGCTTTTTTGTCCATGCCTCGTCTCCATGCCTCGTCAATCCTCGAGGAAGGTCCACTCGTCGCGCACCCGGCTGATGGCATCGAGCCGGCGCTTGGCCAGCTGCTCGCGAATAGCCTCCCCCTTGAAGCCGGCCGCCACTATCTCCTTCACCGGCACCGCCTGGGCGGCCGCTAGCGCCTGCGCCACATAGTCGGGTTCGGCATAGACCCGCTCCTCGAAGCCGGTACGGCCGTGAAAGTCGGCCCGGCAGGCGTCCAGCAGCTGGGCGAAGCGCTCGGGCCTGCGCCAGGCGTCGGCCTTGTCGAACACCTTGAGCAGGGTCGCGGGCTTGAGCTCGAAGGCGATGTGGATATGGGTGTGCAGGTCGCTCACCAGCAGCGCCAGATCGCGGCACTCGTTCGGTACCCGGAAGCGCTCGCAGAAATCGCGGATGAGCGGCAGCCCCTTCTGGCCGTGACCGTGGTGGCTCGGCCAGAACTCCGGCGGGGTCAGCCCCTTGCCAAAGTCGTGGCACAGCGCCGCGAAGCGCACCGCCAGCTCGGGGGAGAGGTGGCAGGCCTGTGCCAGTACCATCATGGTGTGGATGCCGGTATCGATCTCCGGGTGCCACTTGGCGGGGGCCGGCACCCCGAACAGGGCGTCCAGCTCGGGGAACAGAGCGGCCAGAGCGCCGCACTCGCGCAGCACCTCGAAGAACACCTGCGGGGTTGGCCCCAACAGCACCTTCTCCAGCTCCTTCCAGACCCGCTCCGGGGTCAGGTGGGCCAGCTCGCCAGCCTCGGTCATCTCGCGCATCAGCGCCAGCGTCTCGGGGGCCACCACGAACCCCTGGGCGTGGAAGCGGGCGGCGAAGCGGGCCACCCGCAGGATGCGCAACGGATCTTCGGCAAAGGCGGGGGAGACATGGCGCAACACCCGTTGTTTCAGATCCTCGATGCCGCCATAGGGATCGTGCAGCTGGCCCGCGTCATCTTCGGCGATGGCGTTGACGGTGAGATCCCGGCGCAGCAGATCCTGCTCCAGCGTCACCTCCGGCGAGGCGTGACAGACGAAGCCGGTGTAGCCCTGTCCCTGCTTGCGCTCGGTGCGGGCCAACGCGTACTCCTGCTGGGTCTTGGGGTGCAGAAAAACGGGAAAGTCGCGGCCCACCTGGGTAAAACCCAGTGCCAGCATCTGTTCCACGGTCGCCCCGACCACCAGGTGATCCCTGTCCCCCTGCGGCAATCCCAGCAGGCGATCCCGCACCGCGCCCCCAACCAGATAAGTCTGCAAGCTCTGTCTCCCTTGATAAACCTGTCCCGATTATACCGGTTTGACCGATGGAGACTATTCCCGGCCCGACATCGATGCCATGCGAGCCCGGTTGGCGGGACGCCGTCGCTACTCACAGGCCCTTTTCCCCACCGCCAGCCGCCATGGCCGCAGCCCTGATTTCCCCACCGGGAGATCAGGGTGCGCGCTGGCCCCCCTTATGGCATCCGGGTCTTTGACATCCCTTGGGGGAGGCTTTAACCTGCCGCCCATAACAACGGAATGGATCCTTATGTACACACAGTTCTTCGGTCTGTCGGAGCACCCGTTCTCCATCTCGCCCAATCCCAAATACCTCTACATGAGTGAACGGCACGGGGAAGCCCTCGCCCACCTCAACTACGGGTTGCAGGATGGGGGCGGCTTCGTGCTGCTGACCGGGGAAGTGGGCACCGGCAAGACCACCGTCTCCCGCTGCCTGTTGCAGCAGTTGCCGGCAGAGACCGAGATCGCCTACATCCTCAATCCATCCCTGACCGAACGGGACCTGCTGGCGGCCATCTGCGACGAGTTCCAGCTGGGCTATGGCCAGGATGCCGGCCTCAAGCAGCTGTTCGACCTTATCCGCGATCACCTGCTGGCCAATCTGGCGGCAGGCAAGCGCAGCGTGGTGCTGGTGGACGAAGCCCAGCACCTGCTGCCCGGCGTGCTGGAACAGCTGCGCCTGCTCACCAACCTGGAGACCGACGAGAAGAAGCTGCTGCAGGTGGTGCTCATCGGCCAGCCCGAGCTGCAGCAGATGCTGCGCCAGCCCCTGCTGCGCCAGCTGGCCCAGCGCATCACAGCCCGCTACCACCTGCTGCCGCTCTCCTGCCAGGACGTGGATGCCTATGTCCGCTTTCGTCTGCAGGTGGCCGGCTGCGTGCAGCCCATCTTTACCCCCAAGGCGATCCAGACCCTGCACCGCCTCTCCGGCGGCATTCCGCGCCTCATCAACCTCATCTGCGACCGCGCCCTGATCGCCGCCTTCGCCCGCGGCAGCCACAAGATAGTGCACGGCGACATCAGCCTGGCGGCCTTCGAGGTGAGCGGCATCCGTGACGAGGGCACCTGGCAGTCCGGCCTGATGGTGGCGCTGGTTGGCGCCTTGCTGGTGGCCACCGGCTGGTGGGGCTGGCAGTTCTTCGGGGTCTTCCCGACCCGTCCGGTGGTCACGGTGGAGGTGCCGGTCAAGGTGGACGACACCCCGGAGCAGCAGGAGCAGCTGACCCGCGCCATCAATCAGGCGCTGGAGCCGGACAGCGCCATGCAGAATCTCTACAAGGTGTGGGGCTACCAGACCGAGCTGGAAGAGGCCACCTGCGACAACGCGCCGCGCGCCGGCCTGCGTTGCCAGGAGGGCGAGGCCTCCCTGGCCGATCTGCAGGCCCTGCAGTATCCCGCCCTCGTCAGCCTGACCGACGAGACCGGCGGCACCTATTACGCCACCCTGGTCAACCTCGGCCCCGACAAGGCCAACCTGCTCATCGGCAACCAGAGCTGGCAGGTAGACCGGCAGTGGCTGAGCGATTATTGGGGCGGCAGCTACACCCTGCTGTGGCGCATGCCCAAGGGCGGCGTCACCCTGATCGGCAACAACGCCGGCCCCACTCAGGTGCAGTGGCTCGACAACGCCCTCAGCCGAGCCCTACAGCAGCCGGATCGCAAGGTCCGTCGCTTCGATGCCGAGCTCAAGACCAAGCTGCAGCAGTTCCAGCGCGAGCAGGGACTGACGCCGGACGGCATCGCCGGCAGCAACACCCTGCTGCGCCTCAACGTGATGGCCGGCGAACCCATGCCGAAGCTGGAGGATGACGCCCAGCGGGCCAGCAAGCCGGCCAAGCTGGATCCGGCAGAGGATGATGCCATCAACACACTGTCGGAGGAGGCTTCCTGATGTCCACCCTGCTCAAGGCGCTGCGGCGGGCCGATCAGCCCCAGTTCACCCCGCACATTCCGGCGATGGGGCTGCCGTTCAGCCAGGATGAGGAACAACCCAGGCGCTGGATCTGGTGGCTGCTGGCCCCGCTGGCGCTGGTGATGGGGGCCGCCGCCAACTATGGCTGGCACCTGCTCAACAACCGCCCCATCGAGAAGACGGTGGAGGTGAAGGAGGTGGTGACCCCGCCCTTCGTGCGGGTCGAGCCCAAACCGATGATCACCCGGCCGCTGCCACCGCCGCCGCCCGAACCCGTGGTCACCCCCAAGGTCGATGCACAGCCCGCACCAGCGCCCGCCGACAGCAGCCAGGGGCTGGCCGAGCGCATCCTCAATGCCCTCAACAACACTCCGCTGCGGGAGCAGGGCGCGCCGCCGCAGGTGCCGGCCGAGCTGCAGGCCACGCCGCTCAGCGCTCTGCCGCAGGCGCTCCGCCAGCAGGTACCGCCGCTGGCCTACGGCGCCCACGTCTTCTCCTCCAACCCGGCCAACCGGGCCGTGAGGTTGAACGGGCGCACCTACCGGGAAGGGAGCGAAGTCGCCCCCGGCGTCACCCTGCTCGCCATCGCCCAGGATTACATCATCCTGCAGGTGGGTGGGCAGAATGCCAGCCTCAAGGCGCTGCAGGACTGGCGCGGCTGAACCGCGCATACCACCGCCATTTCAAGAGGGAGCCTGAGAGCTCCCCTTTTTAATCAATGACATGAGAACAAAGTGAGCAGTCCGAGCAACACCACCTTCGCCAACCGGACGTTGCACTGGTATCAGCGCCAAGACCGCTACACGTTAGTCAATTTAGTTTTAAATCAATAACATGAGCATAATGTGAACAACTCAGATAACGCGACCTTCGCCACCAGGATCCTGGACTGGTATCAGCTCCACGGTCGCAAGACCCTGCCCTGGCAACAGGAGAAGACCCCCTACCGGGTCTGGGTCTCGGAAATCATGCTGCAGCAGACCCAGGTCGCTACGGTCATTCCCTACTATCAGCGCTTCATGGCCCGCTTTCCCGACGTGCTGGCACTGGCCGATGCCCCCATCGACGAGGTGCTGCACCACTGGACCGGGCTCGGCTATTACGCCCGCGCCCGCAACCTGCACAAGGCGGCCCAGCAGATCCGCGACCTCCATGGCGGCCTCTTCCCGGAGCGGCTGGAGGAGGTGATGGCGCTGCCGGGGATCGGCCGCTCCACCGCGGGCGCCGTGCTCTCCCTCTCCCTTGGCCAGCCCCACGCCATCCTGGATGGCAACGTGAAGCGGGTACTCACCCGCTGGCTTGCCCTGCCCGGCTGGCCCGGTCAGAAACAGGTGGAGAACGATCTGTGGGAGCTGGCCATCCGCCTCACCCCCAAGCTCGGGGTGGCCCACTACAACCAGGCCATGATGGACATGGGAGCCACCGTCTGCACCCGCAGCAAGCCCGCTTGCGACCGTTGCCCGGTGCGGGAGGATTGCCAGGGGCTGTCGCAGGGCAATCCCACCGCCTACCCCAACAGCAAGCCCAAGAAGAGCATCCCGGCCCGTACCGGCATCATGCTGCTCATCCGCCACGGTGATCAGCTGCTGCTGGAGAAGCGGCCGCCGCAGGGGATCTGGGGCGGGCTCTACTGCTTCCCCCAGGTGGAGTCGGACACCGAGGTGTCTGGGCTGTTGCAGCGGCTCGGCCTGACCGGTAGCGAGCCCCGCGAACTGGCCGGTTTTCGCCATACTTTCAGCCACTTTCACCTCGATATCCGGCCCATGCTGATCGAAACCGACGCGCCGCCGGCCCCCCTGCTCATGGAAGCGGATAACCGACTCTGGTATAACTTACGCCATCCTGCAGAGGTGGGTCTGGCGGCCGCCACGGCCCGTCTGCTCGCCTATCCGGACTTACAACCATAGAGGTCAACATGAGCCGTACCGTATTTTGCCAGCGCCTGAAAAAAGAGGGCCCGGGTCTCGATTTCCAGCTCTACCCCGGTGAACTCGGCAAGCGCATTTTTGACAATATCAGCAAGGAAGCCTGGACTGAGTGGCAGAAGAAGCAGGTAATGCTGATCAACGAGAAGAAGTTGAACATGATGAACCTCGAGCATCGCCAGTTGCTGGAGAAAGAGATGGTGAACTACCTGTTCGAAGCGGGTGAAGTGGCCATCGACGGTTATACCCCGCCCAGCAAATAACCCGTGAGCGGGGCCGGCCTGCGCAGGCCGGCCCCGCCGACTCACGGCAACGACGGAAGTGACGGGCGGCCCGCCGCCCAGTTTGAGGACTCTATGGGCCGAATTTTCTGGCTGCTGTGCACCCTGCTGTTTCTCTCTGCCTGCTCATCCTCCCCCAAGCCCAATGGCAACGAGGATGACGATCTCGTCAACGGCAAGGACATCCGCGGTTTCGAACACATGATCAGCGCGCTCTCCCACAACGTGAACGAGATATGGGGGCGTGAGGCGCTGTTTGCGGGCAAGTTTGACTACGTCAAATACACGGATCAGTACAAGAGCCGGGCCCACATCGACTTCTCCAGCGGCCACATCATGGTCGAGACCGTCTCCGGCATCGACCCGCGCTCCCACCTGCGCCGCGCCATCATCGAGACCCTGCTCACCCCGGACGATCCGGCGGAAGTGGATCTTTACTCCGACGCCGAGATCCTGCCCGGCGGCGAGCCCTTCCTCTACGGCCAGGTGCTGGACAACCAGGGCCAGCCGATCCGCTTCGACTGGCGCGCCGAGCGCTATGCCGACTACCTGCTCAACACGGCGATGAAGAAGCGCACCCTCGGCATTCGCACCATCTTCTTCGTCGACATCCCCATGGTGGCCAACCACGAGGATCGACGGGGCTACAAGTACGCCAGCCTGATCCGGGAAGCCTCCCGCAAGTACGGGGTGGCGGAGAGCCTGATCTACGCGGTGATCAAGACCGAGAGCAGCTTCAACCCCTATGCGGTCAGCCATGCCAACGCCTACGGCCTGATGCAGGTGATCCCGGCCACCGCCGGGCGGGACGTCTACGTGCGGGTCAAGGGCAAGAGCGGCCAGCCGACCCGGGAGGACCTGTTCAACCCGGCCTACAACATAGACGTGGGCACCGCCTACCTGCACCTGCTGCAGACCGTCTATCTGGTGGATATCCAGGATCCGCGCTCGCGTCGCTACGCTGTCATCTCGGCCTACAACGGCGGTGCCGGCGGGGTGCTCAACACCTTCTCCAGCGACCGCAAGGCGGCGCCCGGCATGATCAACCAGCTCTCGCCCGAGGCGGTCTACCAGATCCTGACCGAGCAGCACCCCAAGGCGGAAGCCCGCCGCTATCTCTACAAGGTCAACCAAGCCGAGAAGGGGTTCAAGCGCACGCTGGCCCGCACCGGCTGACGCCGGGATACGATATGCAAAAGGGCGCCTCATGGAGGCGCCCTTGTTACGTCTGGCGTGCGGAGTCAGCTCTTATTTGGCGATGAAACCACCCTTGCTCTGCGGGGCTGCACCTACCTTCTCCAGCTTCTCCACCTCCACTTCGGTCTTGTTCCAGCTGTGGTCCACCTCGCCACGGATGCGGATCAGATCGTCCGGGCCCACTTCGGTGCCACGCCACACATCCTGATCCACTTCCACCTCCACCTCGCCACTGGCGTCGCGGAACAGATAGTTCTCGCCGCCCAGGTGCTTGACCAGCTTCCCTTCCAGGGTGGCCCAGCTGTCATCGGCCAGATCCTTCAACTGTGCGACGGACACCTTGTTCTGCTCCTGCGGGCCGGTATATGCCGCCATGGCGAAAGAAGAGATGGACATCAGGGTCAACAGACCGATTACGCTTGCCTTGTTCATTTCATGCTCCTGTCATTGGGTACGGGTGCAGTCTGCCTGCCGGGGCGTGAAACAAACGTGAAGCCTCCCCATCTGGGGGAAGGGGATGTGACCGTAATCGATTTAATCAGCCCGCACTGCTGCGAAATAAAATTCGGCCTTATACCCTGCAAGATGGCAAAACAGCTTCCCAGCACCTTTGCCTATCGAGGAACAGCCTGCAGGCACCACCTGCTTCCAATCAATGAGAACAACAAGATGAAGAAATGGTTTGTGTGTTTATTGGGACTCTTCGCGCTGACAGTTCAGGCAGCCGACAGTCGCCCCGCCTTCTCCCGGATCGTGATGTTTGGCGACAGCCTCTCCGATACCGGCAAGATGTACAGCAAGATGCGCGGTTATCTCCCCTCCAGCCCTCCCTACTATCAGGGCCGCTTCTCCAACGGGCCGGTCTGGCTGGAGCAGCTGACCCGGCAGTTCCCGGGGCTGACCATCGCCAACGAGGCGGAGGGGGGCGCCACCGCGGTGGCCTACAACAAGATCTCCTGGAATCCCAAGTATCAGGTCATCAACAACCTGGATTACGAGGTAACCCAGTTCCTGCAAAAGGACAGCTTCAAACCCGATGATCTGGTGATCCTCTGGGTCGGTGCCAACGACTACCTGGCCTATGGCTGGAACACCGAGCAGGATGCCAAGCGGGTGCGCGACGCCATCAGCGATGCGGCCAACCGCATGGTATTGAATGGCGCCAAGCAGATTCTGCTGTTCAACCTGCCGGATCTGGGCCAGAACCCCTCGGCCCGCAGCCAGAAGGTGGTCGAGGCGGCCAGCCATGTCTCCGCCTACCACAACCAGCTGCTGCTGAACCTGGCACGCCAGCTGGCCCCCACCGGCATCGTCAAGCTGTTCGAGATCGACAAGCAGTTCGCCGAGATGCTGCGCGAGCCGCAGAACTTCGGCCTGAGCGACACCGAGAACGCCTGCTATGGCGGTGGCTATGTGTGGAAGCCGTTTGCCTCCCGCAGTGCCACCAGTGTCGCCAGCGACAGCAGCCTCTCCGCCTTCAACCCGCAGGAACGCCTCGCCATCGCCGGCAACCCGCTGCTGGCCCAGGCCGTGGCCAGCCCCATGGTGCGGCGCAGCGCCAGCACCCTCGACTGCGAAGGCAAGATGTTCTGGGATCAGGTTCACCCCACCACAGTCGTGCACGCCGCCCTGAGCGAGCGGGCCGGTGCCTTCATCGAGGCTCAGTACGAGTTCCTCGCCCACTGATGACAAAGGGCCGACGACAGTCGGCCCTTTTTGTTGCGCAGCCCTCACAGGCCAGCACGGCTCAGCGGTAGCGCTTCACGATGCCGTCGTAGATGCCGTTCTGCTTGATGGTGGCCAGCGCCTCCTGCAACCGCTTGACCACCTCGGGCGAGGTTTTCAGACTCGCCGCCACGTAGAGATCCCCCCCGGTAAAATCCTCGATGTCGTGCACTATCTTGAGGGTGGACGGCCCATAGCCCGCCTGGCGCGCATAGTAGTAGGCCGTCTCCTGCGACACCGGCCAGAGATCGATGCGCCCCATCAACAGTTTGAGCAGATTGGCTTCATGGTTGTTGTTGCGCTGCAGGTTGGAAAAATTGCGGCTGATGAGGTACTGCTCCAGCGCGTCGTTGCGCACCGTGCCGATGGACCAGGCTCGCGCCTGTGACAGCTGGCTAAAGGGCTTGATATCGTCGCGCTTGGCCAGGGCGAACACATGGAAGTCGATACGCGCTATCACCCCGATCCACTGGAACTGCGCCTCGCGCTCGGGGAAGCGGCTGATGCTGTAGATGAGCACGTTGGGACGGCTGCGCGCCAGCGAGATGGCCCGCGCCCAGGGGTAGATGTCCAGGCTGTATTCGAAGCCGGCCTCTTCCAGCATGGCCTCCACCACCTCGGTGCCCAGCCCCTTGACCTCGGCCTCTTCCAGATAGTTGTAGGGGGCATAGTCTTCAGTCACCACCTGCAGGGTCTCGGCCGCCCAGCCCGGCACCAGCCATAACGCCCAGCACAGCCATATACACCTGATGTTCATGCTCACCTCGCTGCAGACCCGCCTCGATTAACTATTGCGCCCCCTCGGCAGAGCGCAAATCACGGCGGCAAATTGCGGCGATGAAAATCACATTATGTTTTATATCAGTTGCTTGAGAACCCGGGGAAAGCGACTACCCTTACTCTGTTGTGGCTGTGCTATAAGCCCGACCCATAAGGAGAGGCGACCCCGTCAACCTCCCCTCAACAATATGAAATTGCAGAGGCTCAACATGAATAAAACACTGATTACCTTGCTGGTTTCAGGCTTGCTTGCGGCCAACGCCCAGGCAGCCGGACAGGACAACACCTGGTATGGCGGTGCCAAGCTGGGTTGGTCCAACTTCTATGGCGTCGATCACAACCAGGATATCAAGGACAACTACGCCATCAGCGAAGAGGACAAGAACGATGTCGGCGCCGGCGCCTTCCTCGGCTACCAGGTCAACCAGAACCTGGGCTTCGAACTGGGTTACGACTGGCTCGGCAAGTACAAATACACAGCGACCGACAAGCTGATCCCCACCGACATCGGCCGGGACGAGATAAAAGCCCAACTGGCCCAGCTCACCATGAAGATCGGCATGCCGGTCAGTGACAACCTGGATCTCTATACCCGCCTCGGTGGCGCTTACGCCTGGACCGACAGCAAGCAGTTCGACAATGACAACGGCGCCGCCTTTGTCGGGGCGCTGGGGGCGGAATACGCCTTCAACCGTGACTGGGCCGCCCGCCTCGAGTACCAATACACCACCCCGCTCGGCGACAACTCGCTCGACAAGACCGGGGCCGAACTCGACAACGGCCTGCTGGCGGTCGCCGTGGTCTATCGCTTCGGCCAGGTCGCCCCCGTGGTGGCGGCGCCGATGCCGGCTCCGGCCCCCGAACCCGTGATGGTCGACAAGCAGTTCACCCTGAGCTCGGACGTGCTGTTCGACTTCAACAAGGCGACCCTCAAGCCGGCCGGTGGTCAGGCGCTGGATAACCTCTACAGCCAGATCGAGCAGGCCAGACCCAAGGATGGTGTCGCCACCGTGATCGGCTACACCGACCGCATCGGTTCCGATGCCTACAACCAGAAGCTCTCCGAGCAGCGTGCCCGGACCGTCGCCGACTACCTGGTCGGCAAGGGTCTGCCGGCAGACAAGGTCAACGTGGAAGGGCGCGGCAAGGGCAATCCGGTCACCGGCGACAGCTGCACCAGCAAGTCCAAGCGCGAGCTGATCGTCTGCCTGGCCCCGGATCGCCGGGTCGAGGTCAAGGTCGAAGGGATCTCCGAAGTTCAGCAGTGATCCTCAAGCGTGGCTGACGGCCACGAATGAAAAACGGGAGGCCAAGGCCTCCCGTTCCATTTTGAGTCAGTGCATCGGCATCTCGTCAGGCACTCTTGCGCACCTCGGCCGCAATCTGGTCGAGCAGCTGCTGCCAGCCAGCCCCCAGTTCGCTCACCAGAGTGCCGTAGCCATCGGCAGGCAGCACCCGCACCTGCTGGAAGGGGACGTCACGCAGTACCGTGCCCTCTTCGGTCAGCAAGCGCCAGCGGCCGCTCAACACGGCGCGACCGTCGTGGCGGCCCTGGAAGCGCTCCACCGAGATGGTCAGCACCGGCCCCTTGCGGGCTCCGTCCTGCCGCACCACCCAGCCCGGCAAGCGGCTGGAGAGGCCGTTCAGGGTCAGCTGATCGAGCTGGGCATCCAGCGACCCCGCCCAACGATGGTACTCGGCGAAGTGCAGCTCCTTGCCCTCCAGCTGATAGACCAGGCTCATCCGATCCAGCTGGCCGGACAGAGAGACAGGTTTGAGCACCAGCTGATGCTGCGGCTGCGCCACCACGGCGGCCGGTTGCTGCGCCTCGGCGTCGAGGGAGTAGTAGTGCAGCTGCGTCGGTGCCGCGCTGCAACCCGCCAGCAGGCCCAGCAAGGCCAGCGTCATCATCCGTTTCTTCATCATTGACCTCGCTTGGGCTCGGGATCACGGGGACGAGCCCGATCGAAAATCAACGAGCTCGGCTGCTCGTTGAGCGAATGTACCAACGGCTGCAACTCGCGCATCAGCTGGTTGAGCGACTGCACCGACTGCCGCAGATCCTGGTTGGTCTGGGAGTTGGCATCATACTCCTGCAGCGTGCTCTGCAGCTGTTTCAGGCTGTCGTTGAGGGACGCCGGCAACTGCTGGGTCGCGCTCTGACCGGTGAACTTGTTCAGGTTGGCACTCAGCGCACTGACATTCTTCAGGGTTTGATCCAGGGTCGCCAGGGTGTGGTTGACCTGGTTCAGGGTCTGGGCGGTGTCCATGTCGACGAACTTGTCGAGGATCTGGTTCACCTTGCGTTCGATCTGATCCAGCCCTGCCTGCACGGTCGGGAATACCTGATAGCCCGCCAGCTTGGTGGGCTGGAACTTGGGCGCATCGGGGTAGAAGTTCAGATCCACCACCTTGCCCCCGGTCAGCAGGCTGGAGGTCTTGAGCGTCGCCCGCAACCCCTCCTTGAACTGCTTGCCGAACAGGGCGCGCCACTGCTCCTTCTCCGCGTTGGCATAGCGATGGGAGAGACGCTGTACCTCGATCCGCGCCAGCACCGGGATCTGCCGGCTCTGGAACATCTGCACCCCTTTCTCGTCGATGAGATAGGGCGCCGAGATGACGGTACCGACCCGGATGCCGCGATACTCCACCGCCGCGCCCGGGTGCAGGCCGCCGACGCTGTCCTCGAACAGGAACACGTAGTCGATGAACTGGTCCAGGCTACCGGCCAGCACGCTGGCCTGATCCTGGAACAGGGTGAAGTCGTCCATCTGCTTGACCGGCTCACCGGGTGCCCAGCCAGGGGGCAGCCCCATGGTGATGCCGCCATCCAGCAGGCTCTCCAGCGAATCCATCTTCACCTTCATCCCCTCGCTGCTCATGGAAACTTCGAAGCCCGGGGTCATCCAGAAGCGGGAGTTGCTGCTCACCAGCACGTCATAGGGGGCGTTGATGAAGATCTGATACTGCATCTCGCTCTTCTCGGGCAGGAACTTCGCCTCTTCCACCTGGCCTATGGTGAAGCCCTGGTAGTTGATGGGCGAACCCACCCCGAGCGCCCGGGTATCCCGGCTGCTCAGCGATAATCGCAGCCCCTTGGCGTCCTGCGAGGCCAGTGGCGGCTTGTCCAGCATGGCGTACTCGTCGCGCGCCTTGCCCTTCTTGCCGGGGGCCAGCTCGATATAGGCGCCGGAGAGCAGGGTGCCTAGGCCCGACACTCCTTCGCGTCCCACCCGCGGCTTGACCACCCAGAACTGGCTGTCCTTCTTGAGCATGCCGGCGGCGGCATTGGTCAGACGGGCCTTCAGCACCGCGTGACTGTAGTCATCGCTGAGCTCCACCGCCTCGATGCGACCCACCTCCACCTCGCGGGAGCGGATCATTGTCTTGCCCGCCACTATGCCTTCGGCCGTTGCCACCGTCAGGGTGAAGCTGGGACCTTGCGAATACCAGTGCTGGAACAGCATCCAGATCCCGATGAACAGCGCCAGCAGCGGCACCATCCAGATTGCGGCGGCCGAGCTCAGAAAGTCCGAGCCGGGTTTCCACCTCTTCTTACGCTCACTCACGTTCGCGTTCTCCTTGTTGTAAATCCCAGATCAGGCGGGAATCGAAACTCATGGCTGCCACCATGGTCACCAGCACCACACCCGCAAAAGCGACGGCCGCAGGGCCCGGATAGATGGTCATCAGGTTGTCGAGCCGGATCAGACCCGCCAGGATGGCCACCACGAAGACGTCGATCATCGACCAGCGCCCTACAAATTCAGTCATGCGATAAAGCTTGAGCTTGCCAAGGGGCGATGCCCCCTGGCCGCGCTGTACCATGTAACAGAGCCACAACAGCGCCAGGATCTTGACCAGCGGCACCACCACGCTGGCGAAGAAGATCACCGCCGCGATGGGATAGGAGCCCATGGCCCACAGCACCAGCACCCCGCCGAGAATGGTGGAGGGGCTGTCATCCCCGAGGAAGACGGTATCCATGATGGGATAAAGGTTGGCCGGCACATAGAGGATGATGGAGGTAAAGAGCAGGGCCCAGGTACGGTTCAACCCGCCCGGCTTGCGGCTGTGCAGATGCTCGCCGCAACGCTTGCAGCTGTCGGCGCCGGCCTCGCTCAGGGCGCCGCAGATGTGGCAACCCACCAGGCCGGCGCTCATGGCGCTGGCCTCGTCGTCATCCACCGTCACGCCATGCGGCTCGCTCGGCCCGAACAGCCGCTGCCACAGCCACATCCGGTCCAGCGACGAGATCATCTTGATCAGCAGCAGGGTGTAACCGACGAAGGCCCAGAACGACAACCCCATCTTGATGTCGGCCATCCCCATCAGTTTGACCAGGGAGATGAGCACCCCGATGAGGAAGACATCCACCATCAGCCAGGGCTTGATCCGGCACAGCAGCCGACCGAGAGAGCGCAGGGCATTGCTGTGCAGATCCTTGTCGACCCGCCACAGCACCAGCATGATGGAGCCCATGTAGACCAGTGGCAGGCCGATGAGGGTCAGGCTCAGCACGGCCCCGAGGAACAGGTAGCCCTGATCCACCAGGGTGGTGATGCACTGCAGGAAGGTCATCTCCTGCCCCACCCCCTTGGCGGAGAAGGACATGAAGGTAAAGGCGTTGGAGAGCACGAACATGATGATGGCCGCAAAGCCGTAGGCGATGGGCCTGCGCTCCTGCTCCGGCAGATGGCGGCTCAGGGTATGACCGCAGCGCGGACAGCTGCTCGCCTCCCCCACGGCCAGCGTGGTGGCCGGCACCAGCAGGTCGCACTCTTCGCACGCGGTGGCGTCATGGGTATAGGTGGGTTGATGTTGGTGTGAAACCGGATGCAAGATGAAACCCCAGCATTAGGCCCGCCACGGGGCCAGAACCGCCAATTATTACAGCAGCGGCCCGTGCCGACCAGCCCTCTCGTTGCACCACCCCGACCGGGCGTGAGAATGACTTTGACAAGCAAGTGACCATTTAGCACAATCAAACGCCACTTTTTTTCCGCGGGACAATAATTTATGACAACTGAATCCCCAAGCTACTCCACGATCGAGCAAGCCTTCTCCCTCGGGAACGGGCAAGATTCTGCCCTCAACTGGTTGCGCAAAAACCGCAGTCAGGTCGCCATCTTCCTGGTGAGCGGCATCAAGCTGGAGGGGACCATCAGCGGTTTCGACCAGTACAGCGTGCTGCTGACCGATGCCCATGGCAACCAGCAGCTGGTCTACAAGGCCAAGATCTCCACCATCGCCATGCACTCCGGCCGGCCGCAGGTCAATATCCAGCGTGCTCGCAAGCCTCGCGTCTCCATGGCGCCGCGCCCCCACGGCGCACCCGGTCGTTACGACGACAACCAGGGCGGCAACAGCGACCAGTAAGGCCATGCCCATGTCACCCCGCGACCATCGCTGCGTCAGAGGGTGACCGAGTCCATTCCCATTTGTCATGACAGTCCCGTATGGGAATGGACTTTCTACCTCAGCGCCCATGATGACGCTCTCTGCCCAGATTCAATGCGGCAGCTTCAATACTGCAAGCCGACCGGTCTGCCCTCCCTGACCATGCAGGTCTGCATACCCGCAGCCTGACCGGCCTGTACGCCAATCCCCGTATCCTCAAACACCAGACAACCCGCCGGATCGACCCCCAGCTTTCTGGCCACCAGCAGGAAGGTATCCGGGTGGGGTTTGTGCAGCTCGACATCATCGGCCGTCACCACCACGGAGAAGTAGCGATCCAGCCCGGTATTGCGCAACACGGCGGCGGCATTGACCCGCGGTGAACCGGTGCCTATCCCCATGGGGATGCGGCCATGGTAACGCTCGACCAGTGTCTGCATGGCCGGGAAGACGGTTGCCTTGTGCAGGTTGGCCACGTAGTGCTCAGTCTTGCAACGGGTCACGATGAGCGGATCGAGCGCGATCTGCTGCTGCTCGGCCACCAGCAGGGCTATCTTGCGGCTCGGCATGCCACCCAGCTCATAGAACCAGTCGGGATCGAAGTGAAAGCCAAACTCCCGGGCCGTGTGCGCCCAGGCGGCGAGGTGCAGCGGCATGGAGTCCACCAGGGTGCCGTCGAGGTCGAATACCAGGCCTTGAAAGCCGGAGAGGGTCATGGTGCGGGATCCGTGTCTGAAAAAGGGCCCCCATTCTAGCCAGAGCCCCTCTAGCTCGCCACGGCCTAGGTGGCGAGAAACGCTTGCCCCCACATTTGTGCCTGAAAATAGATGGGGGTCAGCTTGGCGGGATCCAGCTGATAAGTAGGCGCCAGCTGGGCCAGCAGTGGCCAGTCGCCCTGTTCATAGCACTTCACCAGCTGAAACAGATGAAACAGCGGTCCCTCGCGGGACTCCAGCGCTCGCTTCACGTCCTTGGGCAGATGGGCCTTGAGCTGTTCGGAGAGCAGCGAGCCGTCCAGCACCAGCCCCACCAGGAAGGCCCAGCTGGCGGCGGACTTGCCGAGTGCGCTCAGGGCGATCAGCTCGCAGAAGCGGCCGCGGGCAATGGCCATGCGGGTGCAGGCCTCCGGAATGTGCTGACTGACCCTGGCCAATCCGTAGATAAGCACGAACTTGCGGATCTCCTGCTCCCCCAGATAGGAGAGCGCCCGGTTAACCGAAACGATGGGGCTGGCATGATCGAAGCCGGGGGCGTTGACGTAGCTCAACAGCTGCCCCGGCAGCCAGGCATCCTGCTGCAGCAGGGTCGCCACCCGGGCGAAGGAGAACTCCTCGTGACAGATGAGCTGCAGTATCTCCTGCACCAGCTTCATGTCCGGCTGGGCGGCGCGCTGGTTAACCAGCTCGGGGCGTGCCAGGAAGCCGCCGGCAAAGAAATCGACCCCTGCCTCCTTGAGCGGCAGAAAATCCCCCCAGCTCTCGATGCCGAGGGCCATCCGCTTGTGTTCGGTCGGCTGACGGATCCCCTCCTCCCCCATCCAGAACACCAGCAGACGGGAGGCGCTGAGCCAGCGCTGCTCGCGCTGGGCACCGTGCACCGCCAGCCGGCGCCGATAGTCGCGCCACTGCTCCAATACGGGAAAAGAGGTGGGCAACCGTTCGGCCGAAGCCTCTACCAGTGGAATGGTGTCCTGATCGAACAGCAGAGGGCGCAGCTCATCGAGCTGTTCGTGGGTAAAGGGCAGCAGATATTGGCGCCCCTGAGCCAGCAACCGGCACTGGGCGGCCAGCAGGGGCCATTCGGCAGGGTCGGCAAGCTGATAGTCAATGCCATAGGCCACGAGAGCGAGACGACGGTTGAAGATGGGATAACGACGTAACAACATGGGCTCACCGATAGGCTAGCGTACACGCCCTCCCCTGCGATTTGGCATGATAGAGCGCCTGATCGGCCTGTTCGGTCAGGCTCTGCCATGTTCCATCCAGCGAGGGAACCAGATAGCTAAAGCCTATGCTAACCGTAATGAAATCAGCAACTCGGGAGGCCGGATGCGGGATTTTTAATTCACTGAGCCCCTTGTGAATCTGTTCCGCCAGCCGCTCCGCCTCACCGGGTTGCGGACCGCACAGCAGGATCACGAACTCTTCGCCGCCGTAACGCGCCACCAGGTTGGTACGCCGCCGTTCCGCATCCTGCAGCAAGGCGGCCACCTGCTGCAGACACTGATCCCCCTTGGCATGGCCGAAGTGGTCGTTGTAGGACTTGAACTCGTCCACGTCGATCATCAGCACCGCCAGCAGACTCTGGTGCCGGCGCGCCCACTCCCACTCCCGCTGCATGGTGAGATCCCACTGACGGCGGTTGGCGATGCCGGTGAGGGGATCTTCCAGCGACAGCATGGAGAGCCGTTTGTTGGCCTCCGCCAGCGCCCGGTTGCTCTCCGCCAGCTGCATGGTGCGCTCGCTGACCCGCTGCTCCAGCTCGCGGTTGAAACGTTCAAGCGCCGCCTGGGTACGCTGGCGGATCAGCAACTGGGAGAGCATGGCGGCATACTGCTTGAAGATCTCGCTCTGATAAGCCTTGAGCGGCCGGCGCCACAGCAGGTTGTCGGCGGCGATCCAGCCGATGGGAGTGGCCCCGTCCCACAGCGAGACCATGGCATTCCAGCCACGCCCCACCTCCTGCTTTTCGTAGTAGAGCGGCGCATCCTCCAGCACCAGCACATAATCCTTGCGGCGCAGCGCCTCCTGCACCGTGGGGTGATCAGGGATCGGGCTGATGAAGTGGTGCTCGTCGATCAGCTCACCCACCTCGTTGGTGCCCCAGGTGCCGTGCATGGTCTTGAACTCGGCATCCACCAGGAAGATGGCGATGCGGTCGAACTGCAGCTCCTGACGAGCCAGCGCCACCGCATCGTGCAGCAGCTGGTGTTCACTGTCACAACGCGCCAGCTTGACTCCCACCTGGTGCAGCGCCTGCAGCATGCTGAGGAAGGAGCCTTGCAGCGCCTGGCTGCGGATGAGGTCGGCCTGGGTGTGCAACCGCTGATCCCGCTCCAGATCGACCTGGCTGGCCAGCAGCCGGCTCTCGAGCTCGGCGGCAAGATAGTGCATCAACAGCTGGATGCCTTGTTGCTGGCGCTGGGGCAGGCGATCGATGCGGCGGCGGGTCTCCAGGTAGACCACGGCCTCCAACCCCTTGTGGCGCTTGAGCGGGAAACAGGCGCGCAGGCGCACCGTCTGTGGTTCGACCGTTTCCCAGAGCTCGTTGTGCTGGGCGAGCGGCTCCACCATCAGTTGTCCCTTGTCGAGGGCGTGTTCGATGAAGAGGATCGGCAACTTGAGGGGGGCGACGGCATCGGCCGTCAGGCTGACCAGTCCCTGATCGAGCTGGAAGCTGTAGAGCTGCGACTCGGGGGCGCGCAGCCACAAATAGATCTGTTCGGCTTCGGTTTTTTCCCTGATTGCCGCCAGTGTCACTTCACAGAGGTGTTCAAAGCTGGTGAAGTGCTCTGGATCCCATTCCTGCATGCCTGCCATCCTTGGTTGTATCCAAGCGAGTATATCGGCAAAGCCTGCACTTTAATTGACTGGCCAGTCAAAAGCGCGATCCAGAGCCCATTTTTTATAACAAATTCAAGGCGTGCATCGCCTCGCGGATGCGGGTACGCGTTGCCTCGGAGAGCGGCATCACCGGCAGGCGGCACTCCTCGCTACAAAAGCCCAGCAGGGAGACGGCATACTTGGCACCGGCCGGGCTCGGCTCGGCAAACATCGCCTGATGCAGCGGAATGAGTTTGTCTTGCAGTTCACGCGCAGCTTGCCACTGGCCGGCCAGCGCCAGGTTCTGCACCTCGGCCACCAGCTTGGGGGCCACGTTGGCCGTCACCGAGATACAACCCTGACCGCCGCCGATATTGTAGGCCACGGCGGTGGCATCTTCGCCGGAGAGCCAGGCGAACGGCTTCTTGATCAGCTGGCGCTCCACCCAGGGGCGGGCCAGATCGCCGGTCGCATCCTTCACCCCGGCGATGCGCGGCAGCTCGGCCAGGCGGGCCAGGGTTGCCGGCTGCACGTCGACGATGGCGCGCGGCGGGATGTTGTAGACGATGATGGGCTTGCTGGTGGCGTCGTGCACCGCCTTGAAGTGGTGATAGAGCCCCTCCTGATTGGGACGGTTGTAGTAACCGGCCACGTGCAGGGTGGCATCGGCCCCCATCTGCTCGGCATAGCGGGTGTATTCGATGGCTTCAGCCGGGTTGTTGGAACCGGCCCCGGCGATCACCGGGATGCGGCCAGCCACCAGCTTGACCACCAGCTCCACCACCCGGCAATGCTCGTCGTGGGTCAGGGTCGGACTCTCCCCCGTGGTGCCCACCGGCACTATGCCGTGGGTACCCTGTTCGATATGCCACTCCACCAGACGCGCCAACGCTTCTTCATCCAGCTTGCCCTGTCGAAAGGGGGTGATCAGGGCGACGATTGAACCTTTGAACATGGAATTTCCTTCTCCGTTGACTCATGAATGTGGCAATAAAAAACCCCGGTACGATGTGCGCAACCGGGGTTTGAATCTGCTCAGGGATGAGAGGTTACGCGCGAACGTCGGCAGGCCCGAATGTCAGGCTTTTTTTATGCTTTCGTTTCAACCCGTTGAACCGCATTGCGTCATCTCTGCTCAAAAAATGGTGTCTGGGCATATTTCGGGAACACGGCATAAATGTCAAGGCGAAAGCGGCTATGTATAATGGCCGCCCAAAATTGCGTGGAGAGACCCGATGAGCAGCCCGATCAGTGCCGTCAGCCAGATGCTGGAACGAAACCAAGCCCTCTTTGTCGGCAAGCGGCTGCTGGTGTGCGGTGCCCTGGAGGATGACTATCCGCGCCAACTGGCAACCCTGACCCACTCCCTCACCGTGTTTACCACGGATTACTGCTATTACCGCAGCCAGCAGGCCGCGCTGGGCGACGCCATCCTGTTCGATCACCAGCTGGGTGGCGCTCCCCGCTTCGATGCCCTGCTGCTGCTGATGCCCAAGGCCAAGGCCGAGGCCCAATACCTGCTGGCCATGATGACCCCGCTGCTGGAAGCCGGTGCCGAGCTGTTCCTCGCCGGCGAGAACCGCGGCGGCATCAACGGGGCCGACAAGCTGCTGGCTCCCTATGGCGACAAACCGGTCAAACGCGACTCGGCCCGCCGCTGCTCCCTCTATCACGGCGAACTGAGCAAACCGGTGGCCTCGTTCGAGCTGGACACCTGGTTTGGCCGCTACCAGTGCCAGGCTGGCGATACCGAGCTGACCGTGCTGGCGCTGCCCGGCGTGTTCAGTGCATCCGAGCTGGATCTGGGCAGCCAGATGCTGCTGGCCAGCCTGCCGGCCATGCAGGGAACGCTACTCGATTTCGGTTGCGGCGCCGGGGTGATCGGCTCGGTGCTGGCCAAGCGCAATCCTGAACTCAGGGTCACCATGGTGGACATCAATGCGCTGGCGCTGGAATCCAGCCGCCGCACTCTGGCCATCAACGGCCTGCAGGGCGAGGTGAAGGCATCCGACGTCTATTCCGACATCCAGGAAAAATTTGACCGCATCGTCTCCAACCCGCCGTTCCACGCCGGTCTCAAGACCTTCTACGCCGCCACCGAAACCTTCCTGGCCAAGGCGCCGGAGCATCTGTCGCCGCAAGGCACCCTCACCATAGTTGCCAACGCCTTTCTGCGATATCAGCCTATACTGGAGACGCACTTCAAACGGACGGAAGTGATCAGTGGCGATGCCAAATTCAAGGTCTATCTGAGCAAAGTGTAAATAAGTGTAAGCAGTCACCGGAAACAGGTAGAGAGCCCCATACGGGATCTGATAAGGTAATTGATACACCTCAAACCACCCCTTTAGGGGTGTTTTTTTGCAGCAAGCTGAAAACCTTTTCATAGTATGAATTCAGGGAGAGAAATACGATGGCAGGCATACTCACCATGATCCTGGCAGGCGGCGAAGGTACTCGCCTCCAGCCACTCACCACCACCCGCAGCAAGCCCTCGGTTCCCTTTGGTGGCAGCTACCGACTGATCGACTTCGTGCTCAACAACTTCGTCAACGCCGACTTCCTACGCATCTACGTGCTCACCCAGTTCAAGTCCCAGTCCCTCTATCTGCACATGAAGAAAGGGTGGAATATCGTCGGCATCACGGATCGCTTCATCGACCCGATTCCGGCCCAGATGCGGATGGGCAAACGCTGGTATGACGGCACAGCTGACGCCATCTACCAGAACCTGCGCTTCATCGAGATCTCCGACCCCGAGCACGTCTGCATCTTCGGCTCCGACCACATCTACAAGATGGACGTGAGCCAGATGGTGAGCTTCCACAAGCAGAAGGCCGCCGCTCTGACCGTCGCCGCCCTGCGCATGCCCATCGAAGAGGCAAGCGCCTTCGGGGTGATCGAGGTGGATCAGGAGGGCCGGATGATCGGCTTCGAGGAGAAGCCCAAGCGGCCCAAGCACATCCCCGGTGATCCCACCCAGGCGCTGGTCTCCATGGGCAACTACATCTTCGAGACCGAGTCGCTCTATCGCGAACTCAAGCGCGACGCCGCCGAGGAGAACTCCAGCCACGACTTCGGCAAGGACATCATCCCCAGCCTGTTCCCGCGCGCCCCCGTCTATGTCTACGACTACAGCACCAACGTGATCCCGGGTGAGAAGCCCAACGTCTACTGGCGCGACGTGGGGACGCTGGACTCCTACTGGCAGGCGCACATGGATCTGGTGGCCGACGATGCCCCCTTCTCCCTCTACAACCGCAAGTGGCCGCTGCATACCCACTACCCGCCGCTGCCGCCCGCCACCTTCGTCGACACCGACGACTGCAAGGTGAAGATCGCCAACTCCTTGATCTCCGGTGGCTGCTTCATCCAGGGCAGCCAGATCCAGCGCTCCATCCTGGGTTTTCGCTGCAACATAGGCCCTTGCAGCCACATCAGCGAGTCGGTTCTGCTCGGTGACGTGAAGATTGGCGAGGGCTGCTCCATCCGCCGCGCCATCATCGACAAGAACGTTGAAATTGCGCCCGGCACCGTGATCGGTGAAAATCTGGACCATGACAGAGAGCGATTTACCGTGTCCGAAGGCGGTATCGTCGTGGTACCTAAGGGAGCAAGAGTTGGCTATTAACCCACTGAAAATCCTGTTCGTTGCCTCGGAAGTTGAGGGGCTTGTGAAGACCGGGGGCCTGGCGGACGTAGCCAGAGCCCTGCCGCTGTACCTGGCCCAGAAGGGACATGATGTCAGGATCATGCTCCCCTTCTACAAGACGATAAAGCGACGGGATGAGGCCAAACTGCTGGTCTCGCGCTGGCTGCCAACCCACCCGGGCCTGCCGGATATCGGCTATCGCATCTATCAAATGGATCTCGAAGGGGTCTGTGTCTACCTGCTCGACTGCCCGCAGTACTTCGATCGCCCCCAGCTCTATGCCGAAAACAACCAGGCCTATCCGGACAACGGCGAACGTTTCGCCTTCCTGGCCGCCGCCGCGCTGCACGCCTGCGAGCAGCTCGCCTTTGCCCCCGATATAGTGCACTGCAACGACTGGCACACCGGCCTGCTGCCGCTGCTGCTGAAAACCCGACACTCCCATAACCCCTTCTTCCAGCACACTCGCAGCGTGATCAGCATTCACAACGCGGCGTTCCAGGGGGTGTTCGAGCGCCAGCAGTTCTGGGCCGTGCCCGAGATTGCCGACTACGAACAGCGCATCAGCTATGACTACGGCCACGTCAACCTGCTCAAGTGCGGGGTGCTCTATGCCGACAAGATCAACGCGGTCAGCCCCAACTATGCCAGCGAATTGCTGACCCACCTGGGAGCCCACGGCATGGCCAGCGTCTTCCAGCAGCGGGCGGCGGATCTGCGCGGCATCCTCAACGGCTGCGACTATCAGGACTGGGATCCGGCATTCGACGACTTTCTGCCGGCCACCTATGACGTCGATAACCTGGCCGGCAAGGGCGTCTGCAAGCAGAGCCTGCAGCAGGAGCTGGGCCTGCCGGTGGTGGACCTGCCCATCTACGGCATGGTGTGCCGGCTGACCGAACAAAAAGGCGTGCATCTGCTGCTGCCGGTGCTGGACAAGTTTCTCCATCACAAGGTGCAGGTGGTGATCGTCGGCTCGGGTGATCCCTCCCTCGCCGCCCAGCTGCACACCCTGGCCCAGCAATTCCCGGACAGGCTCGCCTTCATCAATACCTATGACGACCGGCTCGCCCACCTGGTGGAGGCCGGTGCCGACTTCTTCCTGATGCCCTCCCTGTTCGAGCCGTGCGGCCTCAACCAGATGTACAGCCTGGCCTATGGCACCCTGCCGCTGGTACGGGCGGTTGGCGGCCTGAAGGATACTGTGGTGGACTGGGATGCCGATCCGGCACATGCGACCGGCTTCTGCTTCAACGATCCGACCGCCAACATACTGCTCGATGCCATGCGCCGCAGCCTGCTCTATTACCTGCAGGACCCCGAGCAGTTTGCCCGGGTTCAGCGCAATGCCATGAACACCCGCTTCAACTGGCCCGATTCGGTCATCCAGTACGAACAGATGTATCGGGACGCCCTGGCTCGCCAGTGACGCTAATTGCTGAAGTTTTGTCCCCTTGATGCTGCTTTGGGCGTCAACAGCGAAAAAAGTACCTTCTGGCTGTTGACGCCCCCCCAAAACTCTATAGAATCCCCCACCGCAGTGATGCGAAGGTGGCGGAATTGGTAGACGCGCTAGCTTCAGGTGTTAGTGTCCCACGGATGTGAGGGTTCGAGTCCCTCTCTTCGCACCATACTGCAACATGCTCTTATCAGACGGCATGTAAATTCAGACTGATACCCGATGTGCGAAGGTGGCGGAATTGGTAGACGCGCTAGCTTCAGGTGTTAGTGCCCCCCGGGTGTGAGGGTTCGAGTCCCTCTCTTCGCACCATGCTTTTATCAGACAGCATGTAAATCCAGACTGATAACCCGATGTGCGAAGGTGGCGGAATTGGTAGACGCGCTAGCTTCAGGTGTTAGTGCCCCCCGGGTGTGAGGGTTCGAGTCCCTCTCTTCGCACCATGCTTCTGGCATGTAAAACGCAGAAAATGCGCTCCAACCGCATTTAAAAACCAGCTGGAGAAAATCAGTGTGCGAAGGTGGCGGAATTGGTAGACGCGCTAGCTTCAGGTGTTAGTGTCCCACGGATGTGAGGGTTCGAGTCCCTCTCTTCGCACCATTCATTCTGCAAAAGGCCCATCACGAAAGTGACGGGCCTTTTGTTTTTACCCCTTGTTATGACTATGCTTTTGACGACTCACCGCCCATCGTCATGCCAAGGAACGCATATGATACTGGATACCGACATTCACAACTTCTACGAGCATCTGGTGCTCAAGGAGATTGAGAGACAGGGGCTCAACCAGAAGCTGAGCGCCAACCAGATGGCCGATCTCTGCTGTCTGACCCTGAACCAGCTGCCCTCCCACTACATTCGTCACGACGTCGACATGATCTACTTCCTGACCGATGCCAAGCGTACCGAGATGGAGAAAAACGTCATCGAGTCGCTCAAGCTGGCGCAAGAGAAGGTGCAAAGCGCACCGGCCACCTCGTCATAACCAGGGCTGCTGCCAGACAAGGGCCGCCACTCCGGTCATGCCGGCCACCGGCAGCAGGATCAGCGCTGGTCTCAGCCTGGGTTCGAACATGACCCAGGCGGCCAGCAAGAAACCCAGACTCCATACCCCGTACTCCCTCTCCTGACCCCAGATCAGGATGGCCAGCAGCCCGATCAGCAGCATGGCCCTCACTATCCATCTCATGACACACTCCCCTCCAACAACTGATAACAATTATCATTTGTATTTTTGGAGTATGCAATCGGACTTTCCTATCGGAGTCGAATGTCCCATCGGGGCAGACAGAGCACTCAAAAACGGGTTATGAGATCAACTAAATTGTAAGTTTTTCAATCAAAATTGCATTTTTGCCAAATCAGTTGGGATTTGTCCCCCCTGGTTTGTGGTAGATTGCGGCCTCTTTTTGGGTGGGCCCCTCGGGATACGTGTATCCACAGGACGAGAGGGACCGACCTTGGCGAGCAAGAGTTTAGGAAGTATCTATGCAAAACCAACACAACCACATCCGATTGCCGGGCATGTCACAGGTGTTTGCCTGTCTGGCCATTTTCCTGGCCCTGGCCTTCTCCTTCACCAGCGTGCTCGACCTGCCAATCCAGTTGGCACTGTTCATCGCCTGGTTTGTCATCATGGGGCTCGGCATCAAGCTCGGCCATGATTACAAATCCCTGGAGCAGGCAGCCGTCGACGGTGTCGCCAAGGGGATGGGGGCCATCCTGATCCTGGTCTCCGTCGGCGCCCTGGTCGGCACCTGGATTGCCGGCGGCATAGTCCCCAGCATCATCTACTTCGGCCTCAAGGTGATTCACCCGTCCATCTTCCTGCTGGCGACCCTGATCATCTGCTCCCTCACCTCGCTGGCCACCGGTACCTCCTGGGGCTCGGCCGCCACCGCCGGCATCGCCATGATGGGGATCGGCCACAGCCTGGGGGTGCCAGCGCCGCTGGTAGCTGGTGCCGTGCTCTCCGGTGTCTACTTCGGTGACAAGCTCTCTCCGCTCTCCGACTCCGTGGTGCTGGCCTCGACCATGTCCAACGTCGACGTGATGGAGCACATCAAGGGGATGCTGCCCATCAGCCTGTTCTCCTACGTCATCACCGCCGCCCTGTTCACCGTGGTCGGCATGCAGTACTCCGGCAACGTCAGTCTGGAGCAGGTCAACCTGGTGATGGAGGCGCTCGACAAGCAGTTCAACATCACCCCGCTGGCCATAGTGCCCGTGGTGCTGGTGCTGGGCCTGTTGGCCAACCGCAAGCCCGCCTTCCCCGTGATCAGCTTCGGCGCCCTGCTGGGCCTTGTCTGGGCCATCCTGTTCCAGGACATGGACCCGGTGAAGGCGATGCACTCCGCCTACAGCCCGTTCGCCATCACCTCCGGCGTCGACTTCATCGACAACATCCTGGGCCGTGGCGGCATGGAGTCCATGCTGGGCTCGGTGGCGGTCATCATCTTCGGTCTGGGCTTTGGCGGCCTGCTGGAGAAGGTCGGCATCCTGGAAGTGATCGCCAGCGCCTTCGAGAAACGCATCAAGGGTGCCGGCAGCCTGACTACCCACACCATAGGCACCGCCTTCCTGGCAAACGTGTTCGGCTCGGCCATGTATGTGTCGCTGATCCTGACCCCCAAGATCATGGCCAAGAACTACGACCGGCTGGGGCTGGCGCGCAAGAACCTCTCCCGCAACGCCGAGTTTGGCGGCACCCTCACCTGCGGCATGGTGCCCTGGAGCGACAACGGCATCTTCATGGCCGGGGTACTGGGAGTGGCCACCCTCGACTACCTGCCCTACATGTGGCTCAGCTTCACCTGCATCATTGTGACCATCACCCTCGCCTATCTGGGCAAGGCGGTGAACCGGATCCCGGTGATCGAAGCGGCCAGCTCCCGCTAACCGCCGGAAAAATCATGACAAAGGCGCCAACACGGCGCCTTTTGTCTGGGCGCGATTCGAGGTTAAGCTGGCACTCACCTTGATCGCACGCGGCAGGACGCCCAGATGAACTTCACCTTTCGACAGATCCGCTATTTCGTGGCGGTGGCCGACAGCTTCTCGGTCAGCCGCGCCGCTGCCGAGCTGCACATCTCCCAGTCGGCGGTCACCAGCGCCATCCGCGAGCTGGAGAGCGAGCTCGGCGCCCCCCTGTTCGAGCGCAATCCACGTGGCGTCAGCCTCACCACCCAGGGCCACCAGTTTCTGCTGCACGCCCGTCGCATCCTCGGCGCCATGACTGAGGCGAGCCACTCCCTCAAGGCGGTAGCCCAGCAGGATCAGGGGCGGCTCACCATAGGGGTGACGACGCTGGTGGCCGGCTACTACCTGTCGGAGGCGCTCGGCCGCTTTCGCCGCGCCTTCCCGGCGGTACAGATCGAGGTGAAGGAGGACGAGCAGCCCTATCTCGAGCACCAGATCGTCAACGGCGAGGTGGACGTGGGGATCCTGATGACCAACCGCACCATCCGCCAGGAGGCGTTCGATACCGAGCTGCTGACCCGCTCGCCGCTGCGGGTCTGGCTCGCCGCCAACCACCCGCTCTGCGCCGAGTCGACCCTCTCTCTCAAGGCGCTCGGTGAGGAGCCCATGATCTCGCTGACCGCCGATCAACTGGACCAGATCATCCGCGGCGGCCTGCGCCGCTACGGCATAGCGCCGCGCATCGTGCTGCGTACCGCCTCGGTGGAAGCGGTGCGCAGCCTGGTGGCGAGCCAGCTCGGGCTCGCCCTGCTGCCGGATTTTGCCTACCGCCCCTGGTCCCTGGAGCAGGAGCGGGTCGAGGCTCGTGCCATCAAGGAGCCGATTCCCGCCATCGACATCGGCCTGGTGTGGCGACGTGGCTCCCGGCTGGAGTGGACCGCCCGCGAGTTTATCGACATTGCGCGGGATCAGAGCCGGCTGCGGGCCCGGCAGGCACTCCCTCGCTAACCCTCTCTTGCCGGGCGACCACTAAAATTCAGATTCATCTGCACTCGATATCGATTTAGCAGATACCTCTGGCGTTAAAAATTGAAATTCTCATTGCTCAGCGCTTCTCCTACGCTCATGACTGGTTAACAGGATGTTAATTGTCAGCGTGGCATCACCACAGTGCCCGCCCCAGCAAGGAGAGCAAGATGAAACTGACCCCCCTCACCCTGGCCCTGATCCCCGCCCTGCTGGCAGGACAGACCCAGGCAGCCCCCACCACCCTCGGCAAGGGTGAAGGCCAGCTCAACATAGTGGCCTGGGCCGGCTACGTGGAGCGCGGCGAGACCGACAAGAACTACGACTGGGTAACCGGCTTCGAGAAAGAGACCGGCTGCAAGGTCAACGTCAAGACGGCCGCCACCTCGGACGAGATGGTGGCGTTGATGAACGAGGGGGGCTTCGATCTGGTGACCGCCTCCGGCGACGCCAGCCTGCGCCTCATCGCCGGCGGCAAGGTGCAGGCGCTCAACCTGGCGCTCATCCCGAGCTACGGCAAGATAGACCCCCGCCTGCAGAATGCCCCCTGGCACACGGTGGACGGCAAGCACTATGGCGTGCCCTACCAGTGGGGCGGCAACATATTGATGTACAACACCAAGGTGTTCCCCAAGGCACCCGACTCCTGGAGCGTGGTGTTCGAGGAGCAGACACTGCCGGACGGCAAGTCCAACAAGGGGCGGGTGCAGGCGTTCGACGGCCCGATCCACATCGCCGATGCTGCCCTCTATCTGATGAGCCACCAGCCGGCGCTCGGCATCAAGGATCCTTACGAGCTCAACGAGGATCAGTACAAGGCCGCCCTCGACCTGTTGCGCCAGCAGCGTCAGCTGGTGGGACGCTACTGGCACGACGCCTTCGTCCAGATCGACGACTTCAAGAACGAGGGGGTGGTCGCCTCCGGCTCCTGGCCGTTCCAGGCCAATACCCTGATCGCAGACAAGCAACCCATCGCCACCACAGTGCCCAAGGAAGGGGTCACCGGCTGGGCCGACACCAGCATGGTGCACAGCGAGGCCAAGAACCTCACCTGTGCCTATAAGTGGCTGGAGCACTCCCTCAACAACAAGCTGCAGGGAGATCTCGCCTCCTGGTTCGGTTCCGTGCCCGTGGTGCCGGCCGCCTGCGAGGGCAATGCCCTGCTCGGGAAAGAGGGGTGCAAGACCAACGGCATCGACAACTTCGATCGGGTTCGCTTCTGGCGAACTCCCGTCTCCCAGTGCAAGAGCCAGGGAACCTGCGTGCCTTACTACCGCTGGGTCTCGGACTATATCGCCATTCTGGGTGGCCGCTGAAGTTGCCTTGAGTAAATGCCGATATGGGGCCGGACAGGAGTCCGGCCCGCTTCCCACACAGACAAGGACGTCCCATGAACGCCGTACAATTTGACCGGGTCAGCCGCCACTATGGCGAGGTGAAGGCGGTCGACGACATCTCCTTCCAGATCCCGGCCGGCGAGTTCTTCACCCTGCTGGGGCCAAGCGGTTCCGGCAAGACCACCTGCCTGCGGATGATCGCGGGCTTCGAATACCCGAGCGAGGGGGAGATCCGGCTGTTCGGCGAACCCTGCTCTACCGTGCCCCCCTACGACCGCAACCTCAATACCGTGTTTCAGGACTACGCCCTGTTTCCCAACATGGATGTGCGCGACAACATCGGTTACGGCCTGATGCTCAAGGGCGTGGCCAAGGCGGAGCGTTACCGCAAGGTGGACGAGATGCTGGAGCTGGTGCGCCTGCCCGGCGTCGGCAACCGCAAGCCCGGCCAGCTCTCCGGCGGCCAGCGCCAGCGCATCGCCATCGCCCGGGCACTGATCAACCAGCCCCGCATCCTCTTGCTGGACGAGCCGCTGGGGGCGCTCGATCTCAAGCTGCGCGAGCAGATGCAGCTTGAGCTCAAAGCCTTGCAGCGCCAGCTCGGCATCACCTTCATCTTCGTCACCCACGATCAGCAGGAGGCGCTCTCCATGAGCGACCGCATCTGCATCTTCAATCAGGGCAAGATCGAGCAGATCGCCGCGCCGGATACCATCTACGATGCCCCTGCCACCCCCTTCGTCGCCCGCTTCGTCGGCACCGTCAACCTGTTCGAGGGGGAGCAGGCCCGCCGCCTGTGCGGCGATGAGCGCCAGATGATGGTGCGCCCGGAGCGGATCCGCCTCGCCGAGGCCGGTACACCCGGCTGGTCCGGGGAGGTGCGCGAGGTGGAGTATCTCGGCCCCTTCGTGCGCTATCGGGTCGATCTCGGCGAACAGCTCGAGCTTATCGTCAACCACCCCAACGAGGGCCAGGCCCGCCTGCCCCGTGGCACCCGGGTCAGCCTCAGCTGGCCGGAGCAGGCGATCCACCGTCTGCACACCGCCCACCAGGGAGCTCAACCATGAGCGCCCCCCACAGTGCGAGCCTTGCCATGAGCCACGCTACCGACTCCGTTCGCGTCAGGCCGCTGCGGCGCCTCTCCACCCTGCTCTACGGCCGCTCCGGTCTGCTGCTGGCCATTCTGCTGGGGCCGCCCCTGCTCTGGCTCGGCATCATCTATGTCGGCTCCCTGCTGATGCTGCTCTCCAACGCCTTCTTCGGGCTGGACGAGTTCAGCGGCCAGATCCGTCACGAGCTGGGACTGCAGAACTTCGTCGCCCTGCTGCGGGCGGAGAATCTGGACGTGATCCTGCGTACCGTCGGCATGTCGCTGCTGGTAACCCTGGCCTGCGCCCTGCTCGGCTTTCCGGTGGCCTACTACATGGCGCGCTACACCAGCGGCAAGACCCGGGCCCTGTTCTACGTCGGCATCATGCTGCCGCTCTGGTCCAGCTATCTGGTGCGGGTCTACGCCTGGAAGCTGATCCTGGCCAAGGAGGGGGTCATCAGCTGGCTGGCCGACACTCTGGGACTGGACTGGCTGCTGGACGCCATTCTCTCGCTGCCGGTGATAGGGGGGCCGTCGCTCTCCTTCTCCCGCCTCGGCACCTTCATCGTGTTCGTCTACGTCTGGCTGCCCTTCATGATCCTGCCCATCCAGGCGGCGGTGGAGCGGATCCCGCGCTCTTTGCTTGAGGCGAGCGGCGATCTCGGCGCCACCCCGGCCCAGACCTTTCGCACCCTGATCCTGCCGCTGGCCCTGCCCGGCGTGGTGGCGGGCTCCATCTTCACCTTCTCCCTGACGCTGGGGGACTACATCATCCCCGGCATCATAGGCAACTCGACCATGTACATAGGTCAGGTGGTCTACATGCAGCAGGGCACGGCGGGCAACCTGCCCTTCGCCGCCTTCTCGCTGGTGCCGATCCTCATCATCGCCATCTACCTCACCATCGCGAAACGCCTGGGGGCCTTCGATGCGCTCTAATCAGCCCATGAAACGGGACCATGGCAGCCAGCCCTCCGGCCTGCTCAAGTACGCGGCCATCGGCGGCCTCCTGTTCCTGCACTTTCCGATCCTGTTCATCTTCCTCTACGCCTTCACCAGCGAGAGCAAGAGCTACCAGTTCCCGCCGCCCGGGCTCACCCTCAAGTGGTTCGAGGTGACCCTCAACCGCCCCGACGTGTGGCGTGCCATCCAGCTGTCGCTGGAGGTGGCCGGGCTCGCTACCCTGGTGGCCATGGTGCTTGGCACCCTGGCGGCGGGGGCCATCGCCCGCAGCCGCTTCTTCGGCCAGGAGGTGGTGTCGCTCTTGCTGGTACTGCCCATCGCCCTGCCCGGCATCGTCACCGGTATCGCGCTGCGCTCCGCCTATGGGGTGATGGAGATACCCTTCAGCTTCTGGACCATCGTCATCGGCCACGCCACCTTCTGCGTGGTGGTGGTCTACAACAATGCCCTGGCGCGCTTTCGCCGCACCAACCAGAGCCTTATCGAGGCGTCGATGGATCTCGGTGCCGACGGCTTCCAGACTCTGCGCTACGTGATCCTGCCCAACCTCGCCACCGCCCTGCTGGCGGGTGGCATGCTGGCGTTTGCGCTGAGCTTTGACGAGGTGATCGTCACTACCTTCACCGCCGGCCAGCAGAGCACGCTGCCGATCTGGATGTATCAGGAGCTGATCCGGCCACGGGACAGGCCGGTCACCAACGTGGTGGCGCTCATCATAGTGGCCTTCACCACCATTCCCATTCTGCTTGCCTACTACCTCACCCGCGACGGCCAGGACGTCGCCGGCAGTGGCAAATAACGACTCAACGCGTGCGCAAGGATGCAACCATGAAACTCTCTACCCAACTCTTGATCGACGGTCAGTTCGTCACCGGTGACGGCCCGGCCGAGCCCATCCTCAACCCCGCCACCGGGGAGCTTCTCGCCTCGGTGCCAGAAGCCTCGTTCGAGCAGGTGAACCGGGCGGTGAACGGCGCCCAGCGCGCCTTCGCCCAGTGGAGCCGCACCACCCCGGCCCAGCGCAGTACCCTGCTGCTGCGCCTGGCCGATGCCATCGAGCGCCACGCCGAGGAGTTCGCGGCGCTGGAATCCCTCAACTGCGGCAAGCCCTATCTGGCGGTGCTGAACGACGAGCTGCCGGCGGTGGTGGACTGTTTCCGCTTTTTCGCCGGCGCGGCTCGCTGCCTGCAGGGGCCACTCGCCGGGGAGTATATCGAGGGACACACCAGCATGATCCGCCGCGACCCCATCGGCGTGGTGGGCAGTATCGCCCCCTGGAACTACCCCCTGATGATGGCGGCCTGGAAGATGGCCCCGGTGCTCGCCGCCGGCAATACGGTGGTGCTCAAGCCCTCCGAGCAGACCCCCCTCACCGCCCTGCGCCTGGCGGAGCTCGCCAGCGAGCTCTTCCCGCGCGGCGTCATCAACATCGTCTGCGGCCGGGGCGAGAGCGTGGGGGCGCCGCTGGTGGAGCACCCGCTGGTGCGCATGGTGTCGCTGACCGGTGACATCGCCACCGGCCAGAAGATCCTGCAGAGCGCCGCCCGCACCATGAAGCGCACCCACCTGGAGCTGGGGGGCAAGGCGCCGGTCATCATCTTTGACGATGCGGATCTGGAGGCCGTGGTGGCGGGCATTCGCACCTTCGGCTTCTACAACGCCGGCCAGGATTGCACCGCCGCCTGCCGCATCTATGCCCAGGGCAAGATCTACGACAAGTTCGTCGCCGCCATGACGGATGCGGTCGCCTCCATCAAGGTGGGCGGCCCACGCGAGGAGGGGGTGGAGATGGGGCCGCTCATCTCGGACCGGCAGCGCAACCGGGTGGCGAGCTTCGTGGAGCGGGCCCAGAGCAGCGGTCACATGGAGGTGACGGCGGGGGGCAAGATCCGCCCCGGCAACGGCTTCTTCTTCGAGCCGACCCTGATCGCCCACGCCCGTCAGGAGGATGAAATTGTGCGCCGGGAGGTGTTCGGCCCCGTGGTGTCGGTGACCCGCTTCAGCGACGCCGAGCAGGTGGTGCAGTGGGCCAACGACTCGGACTACGGCCTCGCCAGCTCGGTCTGGACCCGGGATCTGGGCCTTGCCAGCAAGGTGGTCAGCCACCTGCAGTACGGCTGCACCTGGATCAACACCCACTTCATGCTCACCTCCGAGATGCCCCACGGCGGCATGAAGATGTCCGGCTACGGCAAGGATCTCTCCCTCTACGCCCTGGAGGACTACACGGTGCCGCGGCATATCATGGTGAAGTTGTAGAGGCGCACCAGGAGGCGCTCGACCGAGCGCCTGGCCTGTGGCAAGCACGAGCCCTCCCTGGCCGGGAGGGCTCATTCGTCTTGGAAATACAGTGCATTGCACCGGGCAAGAGAGATGCGGCTGCGCCGCATAAGGCAATGGGGGCACGGTATTGACTCCCCTGACCCTCGCCGAGGCGAGGTGTGCGACCAACCACCGAGACGCCCCCCGGTTGGGGATTGTCCCTTCCCTCATCCCAGGCCCCATAATGGCCGCTTATTGGAGGAGGGCCTGCATGTTTATCCTTGAGACCGAGCGCCTGAGGCTGCGCGATATGCGCCTCGAGGACGAGGCGGCCACTTGCGGCTCACCCCATCCCCCAACCGGGCCGACTGATGAGTCGGCCTGGTCCCCACAGCGATGACCCATACAGGAAGATGACATGTTGAGCAACCGACACCTTGGCCTTCACGCGTTGAGGTCATCAGCGAGCCGGCCAGTGCGCTGGCTGCTGTGGTCCACCCTGCTGATGATCTGCCCTCTCGCGGGAAAGGCCCGGAGCCAGCCACAGATAGACGCCAATCCGACAGGCTACGCCCTGCTCTATACCGGCCCCATCTCGGACCCGGACAGCAACGAGGCAATCGCCGCCGTGGTCAAGCAGGCCGGGCTCCCCGTGGTCTATCTCGACAACCTGAGCGAGCTCCCGGCCAAGCTGGCGGGCGCCCGTCTGTTTATCATCGGCGGCACCGAAGATGACGTAGAGCCCCTGGTTCATCGGTTCACCCCGGCCATCGCCGGGGCGCTCAAACGCTATCTGAGTCAGGGCGGGCGCTATCTGGGGATCTGCGGCGGTGCCTTTGTCGCGTCTCTGGGCTGGGCCGACGAGGGCAACCATGTGAAGGCGCTCGGTTTGGTGCCGGCAGAGTCTGACGACTACGACGGTGACTTCTCTCCCAAGATCCATGACATTCGCTGGCTCGGGGAGGTGCGCCGCATGTACTACCAGGCCGGCCCTACCTTCGCCCTGCAGCCAGGCACCGAACCGGTGCGTGAACTTGCCTACTTCGACGATGGCCGGATCGCCGCCTTAATCGGCGCCTACGGTAAAGGAAAAGTGGCCGTCTCCGGGCCCCATCCTGAAGCCCCCGCCAGCTGGAAAGCCAATGCGCAAGATGGCGATACCATGGAGTCCAATATCCACCTGGCCGTGCAACTGGTGCAGGAACTCCTCTCCGATCGCCCCGTCCTTACACCTCGCTAGCGCCAGCATCAGTTCGCCAGATCCCAGGGACACACCTTGGCCAGCCCCTCCTTGCCACTGCTGGCCAGGGCCTGCTGCACCATCCGCTTGTAGCGATTCTTGATGTGTGCAGGCAGGGCCGGCACCAGCAGGCGCTCGTCAAATTCAGGCAGGGCCTGCGGCGGCAACACGGCCTGCTCCTCCGGGGTCAGCGGGGGGCGGGCCGATCCATTGCTGCCGGAAACCGTCGGCGTGCCCATCAACATGCGGCTCTGCAGGGGTTCGCTCAACAGGAAGTCGATCAGCAGATAGGCCGCCTTGAGCCTGACCGGATCATCCCCGACATCCCGCGCAATCGAGAGGGCATCAAGGGCATAGATGGCCCCTTCCCTTACCATGGCGATGCGCCACTGCTGACCGTTTTGCCGATTGCACTCCACCAGCTCCAGCCCCCAGGTGGTGGCCAGGCGCTGATGGCGCAGATCCTCGCACCGATTGGCCTGATTGAACCAGAAGCCCCGGCTCGCCTTGAGCCGCCGGGTCAGTTGCCCTTCAACCTCATTCTGCAACGGGCTATCGGCCAGCATTTCACCACTGGCAAAGAGGGCGGGTGACTTGCCAAGGGAGAGCAGCACGGAGAAGAGCAAGGGCTCAAACTGATCGCAGAAAACCGCAAATTGCCCCTGCCGCGTCTGCTCGGCCAACGCCTGCCAGCTGGTGGGCGGGGTGCTTTCCTGCTTGCTGTCGTAAGCCAGGCTGAACATGGCATAGGAGAAGGGCACTGAATAGTTGCGCTCCCCCAACTTGTCATACTCGGTATTCTTGAGGGCCGGCCTCACCTCCTGGTAATGGCGCAAGCGGCCAAAGTCGATGGGCAACAGCAGCTTGAAGAGGGGTTGATGATGCGCCTTGTAGAAGTAGCTGGTCGGCATCACCACGTCGGCACTGCGGGTACGCAGAGCACGATAGACGCTGTCAAAGTCGGTGAGCAATGGCTCGATCCGGGTCACCGTCGCCTCCACCCCCTCGCGCTTGGCGTACTCGGTAAATTGCTGTTCATATCCGGCGGGCAGATACCCCCACTCCAGCAGCCTGAGCTGCACCGGGGCAGCCAGGGCCGACCCCATACAACAGCAGGCCAACAAGACGAGACGACGCATGATCACCACTCCCACAACAGGTTCTTCAGGGAGTATAGGCTTCTGTGGAACGGGAAAACGGCAGGCGGCTGTCAGCGGATGGATGTCCCGCGCAATGCGTTGAACAGGCAGAATGTGTGCAAGCTGCACGGCACCGACGGTATGGTCGGGCAGGGAAATCAAAGGCGGTATATCGGATGAGAAGATCTGTCACGCTCGCGCTGCGGGAGTGTGGCGCAAGAGTACGGTGCGAACTGGCCGCGCCGAGGATCTGCCGTATGGCGATCCATGGCTGGCTTGCACCTGTGAGTCAGAGGCCAGAGCCGGGGCGGGCGCTTGTCAACGACGACAGGGAGGCCTCGGCCTCCCTGTCTTGTCTCGCGTGGGTGTCCGGTTGCCCGGGGATCCCTTAGCGCTGACGCCCGCTGCCAATACCGAACGGAATGCGGTAGTCGCTGCTCTGCTCACCCAGGCTCACGGTCAGGTTGCCCTGGGTACGGCTCGGGATCTGCACCTGCTGGCTGCCCATCAGGTTGGCGTGCACGGAGGCAACCACATCACCAGACTCGTCACGTACTTCCAGCATGGGGTTGCCCTTGCCTTCGACGGCAGCGGTGGCGTGCCAGTTTACAAACAGCACACCCGGGGCGGCGTTGAAGTCAGCCGGAACGGAAGCCTGGGCAAAACCTGCGGTCATCAGGCCTGCAACGGCCAGCATCTTGATTACGTTTTTCATGTTCATTCACTCTCTTGGTTTCTATGTCATTGCCTGGGCCGACGGCCCCGAATCAATGCATCCATGCAAGAGGTTATTCAAATAGTGTGTAGTTCTTTCACCAACATCAGACCTCCTATTTGAAGGTCTCACAGCCTTGAACGACCAGTTATTTGGCCGCTTGGCGTTCCTGCCTAAGCGTTGAGTGAATATTAAACATCCAGGCTTGCCATTGTTAGCGAGATAAACTGGCCTAGATGTTCAAAAAATCTGAAGTGGCTGTACATCCCGGGTTCAGCCAATGACGGACAAGAAAAAGGGCAGGATAACCTGCCCTTGATGTTGGAAAGTGCGCGCTGGCCGGTACCACTAGCCACCAGCCAGCTCTGCTGCCGTCATGGGCCGCAGCACCTTGCAGGGGTTGCCGGCCGCCACCACGCCCGCCGGCACATCCTTGGTCACCACGGAGCCAGCGCCGATCACGCTGTTGTCCCCTATGGTGACGCCGGGGCAGATGACGACGCTGCCACCGATCCAGACGTTGTGGCCGATCCGCACCGGCTTGCCGAACTCCACCCCCTTGATGCGCGGCGCCACCGCCACCGGGTGAGCGGCCGTGTAGATCTGCACACCGGGCGCCAGCAGCACGTTGTCGCCGATGTGCACCTCGCAGACGTCGAGGATGGTGCAGCCCACGTTGGCGTAGAAGTTCTCGCCCACGAAGATGTTGGCCCCGTAGTCGCAAAAGAAGGGCGGGTTGATGGCGCACTCCTTGCCGCGGCTGCCCAGCAGTTCATGGAGCAGGGCATCGCGCGCCGGTTTCTCCTGCCAGTGGGTATTGAAGGTGTGATAGAGCCTGCGGCAGCGCTCGCGCGCCGCTTTGAGCTCGGGGTTGCCCGCATCATAGGGCTCCCCCGCCACCATCTTCTGCCACTCGGGGCCGCGCACCGCCGCCTTCATCATCACCTCGCTCATCGCCTACTCCACCAGCCAGATCAGAGATTCATAAGGGCGCAGCATACAGGATTGCGGCCGGGCCGGGCTATCCGGGTAGTTGCCAAGCAGCAGACGCCCCTTGCCGGTGGCCAGCTCCTCCGGCAGTGCGAAGCTGATCGGCTCGCCGTAGAAGTTGCTCACCACCAGCAGGGTCTGACCGTCGGTGCGGCGGGCATAGGCCCAGATCTGCGAATGCCCCGCCAGCAGCTCCTGATAATCCCCCTGAGTGAAGATGGGATGGGCCTTGCGCAGGCGGATCAGATCCCGGTAGTGCCAGAACACAGAGTCGGTGTCGGCCAGCGCCGCCTCGGCATTGATCGCGGGATTGTTGGCGGCGGGCTTGAGCCAGGGGGTGCCGGTCGTGAAACCGGCGTTTGCCGCAGCGCTCCACTGCATGGGCGTGCGCGAGTTGTCACGGGACTTGGCGCCGAGAATGGCCAGGATCTCGGCCTCGCTCATCCCTTCGGCCTGCTTGATGGCGAAGATGTTGCGGCTCTCCACATCCTGATAGTCATCGATGCGCTGATAGCCGGGGTTGGTCATGCCGATCTCCTCCCCCTGATAGATGTAGGGGGTGCCTTGCAGGCCGTGCAGAGTGCTGGCCAGCATCTTGGCCGCAACCACCCTATGTTCGCCCTCGTCACCGAAGCGGGAGACGATGCGCGGCTGGTCGTGGTTGCACCAGAACAGGGCCGACCACCCCTTGCCGTGCATGCCGCTCTGCCAGTGGTTGAAGATGCGCTTGAGTTCGAGGAAATCGAACGGCGCCTTGGTCCACTTGTCGCCATTGGGGTAGTCCACCTTGAGGTGGTGGAAGTTGAACACCATGGAGAGCTCGGAGCCATCCAGCGCGCCATAGCGCTGGCAGTGCTCCAGGCTGGTGGAGGACATCTCCCCCACCGTCATGGCGCCTACCGGGGCGAACACGTCGCGGCTCACGTCCTGCAAAAATTCGTGGATGCGCGGCCCGTCGGTGTAGAAGCGGCGGCCATCGCCACTGTCGTCGCTCGGGAAGCGCTGATCCTTGGAGATGAGGTTGATGACGTCGAGCCGGAAACCGTCCACCCCCTTCTTGGCCCAGAAGTGGATGATCTTCTTCACCTCGGCGCGCACCGCCGGGTTCTCCCAGTTCAGGTCCGCCTGCTCGCGGGCAAAGAGATGCAGGTAGTACTGGCCGGTGGCCTTATCCAGCTCCCAGGCACTGCCGCCAAACTTGGATTGCCAGTTGTTCGGCACACCACCCTCCACCGGGTCCTTCCAGATGTAGTAATCGCGGTAGGGGCTGTTCTTGTCCCCCAGCGCCGACTTGAACCAGGCGTGCTCGGTGGAGGTGTGGTTGACGACTATGTCCATCACGATGCGGATGTCGCGCGCGTGGGCAGCGGCCAAGAGTGCCTCGAAATCGGCCATGGTGCCGTAGGCGGGATCAATATTCAGGTAGTCGGCGATGTCATAGCCGTTGTCCACCTGCGGCGAGACGTACACCGGAGTCAGCCAGAGGGCGTCGACGCCGAGGGTCTTGAGATAGTCGAGGCGGGCCATGATCCCCTTGAGGTCGCCAGTGCCGCGCGCGCCACTGTCCTGAAAGCTCTTGGGGTAGATCTGGTAAATCACGGCGCTCTGCCACCAGGGTGTTTGGCTCATGGGTCTTGCTCTTGTCTCGAATGAAAAAGGGAGAGGGCGACCCCTGCGGGTCGCCCTGATGCGTGGAGTCAGGCGCTGGCCTGAGCCAGCTTGCCGGCCGCCTGTTGGCGCTGGTAAACCAGCAGAGTCAGCACGATCGGCACGACGATGGCCACCAGCATGGCGATGGCATAGACGGCCCAGTATTGCGGCTGGATGGAGAGGATGCCCGGCAGGCCCCCTACCCCGATACCGTTGGCCATCACCCCGGCGAAGCCGCAGATGAGGGCCGCAAGGCTCGAGCCCACCATGGCGCACAGCATGGGGAACTTGTACTTGAGGTTGATGCCGTACATGGCCGGCTCGGTCACCCCCAGGTAGGCGGAGATGGCGGCAGGCACCGAGATCTCCCGCTCGTTCTCTTTGCGGCTGATCAGGATGATGCCGACCACCGCAGACGCCTGGGCGATGTTGGAGAGGGCGATCAGCGGCCAGATCGGGGTGCCGCCCATGCTCTGCATCAGCTGCAGATCCACCGCGTTGGTGGTGTGGTGGATACCGGTGATGACCAGGGGCGCGTAGAGGAAGCCGAACAGGGCGGCACCGATGGGAGCAAACGAACCTGTCATGGCAGCCTTGGCGGCAAAGCCGACGCCGTCACCCAGCCAGCGCCCGAACGGGCCGATAAAGGCGTGGGCCACGATCACTGCCAGCAGCAGGGAGATGAAGGGAACTATGACCAGGTAGAGGTAGGCCGGGATGATCCGCTTGAGATTGGTCTCCACCCAGGCAAGGAAGACACCCGCCAGCAGGGCCGGGATGACCTGCGCCTGATAACCCACCTTCTGGATGACGAACAGGCCAAAGTCCCACACCTCGGGGGTCTGCTGACCGATGCCGTAGGCGTTCATCAGCTGCGGGGAAACCAGGGTGATACCGAGCACGATACCCAGAATCTCGGAGCCGCCCATCTTCTTCACCGCCGACCAGCAGACGCCCACCGGCAGGAAGTGGAAGATGGCCTCACCTAGCAGCCAGAGGAAGGCGTGTACCTGAGCCCAGAACTGGCTGATCTCGGTGAGGGTATGAGTGCCATCGTCGAACATCTTGATGTCGCCGATGACGTTGCGAAAGCCCAGGATCAGACCGCCGGTGATGATGGCAGGCAGCAGGGGCACGAAGATCTCCGCCAGGTGGGAGATGCCCCGCTCCAGCGGATTCATGTTCTGGCGCGCCGCCTGCTTGGCGGCCTCCTTGCTGCCGCCGCTGACGCCGATCTCTTCGGTCAGCGCCTTGTACCACTGCTCCACCTCGTTGCCGATGACCACCTGGAACTGGCCGCCCTGGGTGAAGCTTCCCTTCACCGCCGGGATGGTTTCGATGGCCTTGCTGTCGGCCTTGGCCGGATCGTTGAGGACGAAGCGCAACCGGGTCAGGCAGTGACTGACGGTTGCGATGTTCTCCTTGCCACCGATCTTGTCGATGAGCGTGGCCAGATGTTGTGCGTTGATCTTGGACATGAGCCTTCCCTCTGTGACTCCATTGATATTGGTCTGCGTCGCCCTTTTGGGCCAGTCTGTGAGCCCGAGCGTTTTTGGTATCGTTCCCATTTAGCATGCCGCCAATTGGTCACGATCAAAATGGGAACGTTCCCAATTCGTGGGCGAGGTCACAAAAAGCGCGTTTTTTGTGCGGCGCTAGGTGATGGCGTTCACAAAGAGTGGCAGGGAGCTATGGTCGCCAGCGGGCGCTGATCCTGCTCGATCTGGCCGAGCAGCTGGCGCGCGGCCTGCTCCCCCGCCCCCTTGTAGCCGAGATCCAGGCTGAGGGCGTTGGGGAAAAGAAAGGTGAGCATGGGGTTGTTGCCAAGGCCGGTCACCAGCACCTCGCTGCGCCCCTGCTCCTGCAGGTACTTGGCGGCGCCAATGGCGAGGGTATCGCTGGCACAGACCAGGGCGCCCGTGGTCGGGGTGAGCAGCTCAGCCGCCAGTCGGTAGCCGCTCTGCAGGCTGAGATCGCCGAGGGCGCTGCGCGCCGTCAGCCCCTGTTCGGCGCAGTAGCCGAGGTAGGCATCGAGTCGGCGCTGGCCGGTGGTGAGGTCGGCGGTGTCCACTCCCAGGTAGGCGATGTCGTGGATGCCACGGTTAGCGAGCTGGCCCAGCATGGTGTGCACCGCACCGGCATCGTCGAAACAGACCGAGGAGAAGCCGGGATGGTCGCGGGCCACCAGCACCAGCTTCTCCCTGAGCGGCGCCATGGCGGCATAGTCCAGATCGTTGAAGGCGAACAAAATGATGCCATCCACCCCGCGCCGCTCCAGCACCGCCAGATGCTCCTGCACCTTGGCGGGGGAGAACTTGCTCTCCATCAGCACGGCGTCGTAGCCGCGCCGGTAGAGGGTCTCCAGCATGCCGCGCACCGCCTGGTTTTCCGAGCTGGAGTCGAGCCGCGAAACGATGATCCCCACCACCTGCTGGCTCTGGCTGCGCATGGCCCGCGCCGACTTGCTCGGCACGAAGCCGTGCTCGGCGATGATCTGCTCCACCCGCTCGCGGGTCGCCAGCTTCACCTTGGGATCCTGGTTGAGCACCCGGGAGACGGTCGACTTGCCGACACCACTGAGTCGGGCGATATCGAGGATGGTCAGTTTTTTGTCCATGAAGTGGCTCACAGGGGCTCGGCGGTGGAATTGCCCACATTGTTGTGATTAACCCATGTGAATACAAGCCCATGGCGTTAGAATGCCCTTTTGGCGCCGGCGCATGCCGTGCCACCCGCCATCGCACAGGACGCGCATCATGGATCTGCTGGCCAGTCTGCACTTCTCCCTCTCCATCACGGGCCCCATCTGCGTGGTGCTGCTGCTTGGCATCTGGCTCAAGCAGCTGGGCCTGCTGCCGGACAGCTTCGTCGAGTCCGCCTCCCGCCTGGTGTTTCAGGTCACCCTGCCGGCCCTGCTGTTCCTCAGCATGGTGCGCACCGATTTCTCCACCATGCCGAGCCCCTGGCTCATCGTCTACGGCCTGCTCGGCACCCTCACCGGTTTTCTGGTGCTGGAGCTGCTGGCGGCCCGCTTCATCCCCGAGCGGCGCCAGCGCGGCATCTTCGTGCAAGGGAGCTTTCGCGGCAACATGGGGATCATGGGGCTGGCCTATGTGCAGAACGCCTACGGCGCCGAGGGGATCGGCGCCGCCGCCCTGCTGGTGGGCTCGGTCACCGTGCTCTACAACGTGCTTGCGGTGATCACCCTGACCCGCAGCCTGGGGGGCAGCAAGGGGATCAAGCCGATCCTCAGGGGGATCGCCAAAAACCCGTTGATCATCGCCATCCTGGCGGCCCTGCCGTTCGGCCTGCTCGGCATCGAGCTGCCCCAGCTGGTGATCACCACGGGCAACTACTTCGCCAACATGACCCTGCCGCTGGCGCTGCTCTGTACCGGCGCCAGCCTCAACCTCAAGGCTCTGCGCGGCGGCGCCCTGCTGACCGGCTGGGCCACCGCCAACCGGCTGCTGTGCATCCCCGTGCTGCTGGTGATGGGCGCCTGGGCGCTGGGCTTCAGCCCGCAGGCCCTCGGCATCCTGTTTCTCATCAGCTCCACCCCCACCGCCGCCGCCAGCTATGTGATGACCCGCGCCATGGGGGGCGACAGCGCCCTGGCAGCCAACATCATCGCCACCACCACGCTAGGCTCGCTCGTCACCACCAGCCTGGGCGCCACCCTGATGAACTACCTGGGGCTGATGGGCTAGCCAGCAGCAAACCTGCTGGCCCTCACCCCTTCATCACCCCCTTGACCTTGCCGCGGGCGGCAGCTTTACGCTGACTCTCAATCAACAGAGGAGATATCCCATGACCATCGAACTCACCGTCTCCGGCATGTCCTGCGGTGGCTGCGCCGTCAGCCTGCAAAAAGCCCTGCTGGCCCAACCCGCCGTCAGCAGCGCCAGCGTCGACTTTGCCAGCAGCAAGGCCGTCATCGAGAGCGAACTGAGCAAGGCCGAGCTGATCGCCCTGATCGAAACCAAAGGCTTCTCGGCGAGTTAAATTATCTCCATATAGGTATAAAACAGGTTAAAATTCTGTACCCAGCTGTTTTTTGGTGAGAGTCATCACAAACCCCTGCAACAGAAAGCGCAAACTTGCTGCAATTTTTATCACCCAGAAGGAATTGCAGCATGACTCTCCCGATCCGCAAGACCCTGCTAGCCGCCGTCCTCGGCCTGACCCTCTCCCCGATGGCCATGGCCCTGCCCAACGTCCATATCCTGGCCACCGGCGGCACCATTGCCGGGGCGGGGCAGTCCGCCACCCAGTCCAACTACGAGGCCGGCAAGGTGGCCATCGAGACGCTGATCGCCGCCGTGCCCGAGATGAAGAACGTGGCCGACGTGCAGGGCGAGCAGGTGGTGAAGATCGGCTCCCAGGACATGAACGACGAGGTGTGGCTCAAGCTCGCCAAGCGGGTCAACGAGCTGCTGGCCAGGGATGACGTGGACGGCATCGTCATCACCCACGGCACCGACACCATGGAAGAGACCGCCTACTTCCTCAATCTGACCGTCAAGAGCGACAAGCCGGTGGTGCTGGTCGGTGCCATGCGCCCCTCCACCGCCATGAGCGCCGACGGCCCGATGAACCTCTACAACGCCGTGGTGACCGCCTCCGACCCCGCCTCCAAGGGGCGTGGCGTCATGGTGGCGATGAACGACACCGTACTCGATGCCCGCGACGTCACCAAGACCAACACCACAGGGGTGCAGACCTTCGCCTCCCCCAACTTCGGCCCGCTCGGCTACATCCACAACGGCAAAATCGACTATCAACGCAGCCCGGCCCGCCAGCACACCAGCAAGACCCCGTTTGACGTGAGCAAGCTCGACAAGCTGCCCCAGGTCGGCATCGTCTACAGCTACGCCAACGCCTCTGATCTGCCGGCCAAGGCCCTGGTGGATGCCAAGTTCGATGGCATCGTCAGCGCCGGGGTGGGCAACGGCAACCTCTACCACACCCTGTTCGACACCCTGGCCAAGGCGAGCAAGGACGGTATCCGCGTCGTGCGCTCCGCCCGCGTGCCGACCGGCTCCACCACCCTGGATGCCGAGATCGATGACGCCAAGTACGGCTTCGTCGCCGCCGAGACCCTGAATCCGCAGAAGGCGCGGGTGCTACTGATGCTTGCACTGACCCAGAGCAAGGATCCGGCCCAGATCCAGCGCTGGTTCCAGCAGTTCTGACCGCCCTGCCCGGCATCGGCCGGCAGAGGGAATGACCATAAAAAGGGCGGGATACTATCCCGCCCTTGTTCGTGGCACATCAGCCCATGACCAGCCAGCCGCAGAAGCCAAGATAGATCAGCCCCACCCAGGCGAGCCTGCCCGCCGTCATCCGCTCCCGACTGAACCCCCACCACAACAGCACGACCGCCAGCAGCGTCACCAGCGAGGAGACCATCATGGTGCTGTCCAGCAGCCAGGGAGTGAACAACAGGCAGAACGCCTTGGGAATGGTGCCCTGGATCATCATGGCCCCCGAGATATTGGCCAGCGCCAGCCGGTGCTTGCCCTGCCGCACCCAGATCAGCACGTTCATCAGCTCGGGCATCTCGGTCGCCACCGGGCTCAGCAACAGGGCCGCCAGCACCGGCGAGAGGCCAAACAGCTCGCCCATGCTCTCCAGCTGGTGAACGAACAGCTGGGCAGCCAGCGCCACCACCACCAGCGCTACCAGAGTTTGCAGCAGCACCTTGCCGAGCGCCGGGATCTCGGCGCCCGGATCCAGCTTGAGGAGCTCTGGCAACTCAACCTCGTGGCTGTCGGTCTGCTTCAGCTCGCGCCGCACATAGACCAGATACACCAGCACGAACAGCGGAGCCAGCCAGGTTTTACCGGTGAAGGTCACCATGCCGAGGGCCATCGCCACCAGGAAGATGCCGACGAACCAGGCCTGATCGCGGCCTATCTCGCGCTGCACCTCGCCATCGATGGCTCTATGCTCCCGGCTCATGCACAGTAGCAGGGTCACGCCGACGGCGGCATAACCTATGGTGGCCAGCACCAGCGGGCCGCCGAGGGCGGCACCTATGCCTATCTGCTGCTGAGCGGGGGCATCCCCCATCAGCAAGGCGGTCAGGGTGACGATGCATTCGGGCAGGGCCGTGCCGAGGGCCGCCAGCAGGGAGCCGGTGGCACTCTGGGATAACTTGAAGTGGTGGCCGGTCCATTCGATGCCATTGACGAAATATTCGCAGGCCAGATAGATGGTGACGGCAGAGAGCAGAAATAACAGCAGGGTGATCAGCATGATGAGTAACCGCCAGGCGAGCAGAACAACCAATGGACCCGATACGGCTCGCCCGGCTGGCTTGCATATCGAGGCCAAAGGTCTTGCAGAGCGATGGATACCATCGCCGCCCATGCCATGGATCTGAGGATCCAAGAATGTTGACATGAGCCCTGCCCGGATCACGGGCGGGTTGCTACTCCCCTATGACAGTGCGGGCTTTTTACCAAGTTGACCGCCACCCCACAAGGCAAACTAATGATCATTGACTCAACAAGTTGTAAGGGAATGTAACCGTCCACCCACCGGCTTTGCCATCCGGATCCACTCCAATGCCGGTGAGCTCCTCGCCTTGGCACACCGTTTGCTATGAGATGACTACTGTCCACACTGATTTGGGAAGGGTGAACGATGAAACGGTGGATCCAACATTTCTATCAACTGAACCGCCTCAACTGGCTGATGGTCTGGCTGCTGCTCTGCTGCAGCATCATTCTGCTGTTTCCGGCCGGTTTGATGCAGGGGGCCGTCAGCCAGTGGGCCGCCACACACGCCGCCTGGCTCGGGGTCGGCATGCTGATCGCCATCTCCTACTTCTGCAGTCAGGGCTTCCTGATCGCCTGGGAGTGGGCCTGTGACGAGTGGCAGTCGCGCCGTCAGCAGGATCAGCTGGCCCAGATGATCTCCTTTCTCGATTTCAACGAGAAGGCGGTGCTGCGGGAGTTCGTGCTGCAACGTAAAAGCGTCATAAACTTGCCGATCACCGAGCCCGCCGTCAAAAACCTGATGGATGCCGGCGTGCTCACCTACGCCTATGGCAAGCCGGCCCGGGAGAAAGAGGACGAGAACCAGATCCGCGCCCTGATGATCGCCCTGCCCGCCCGCCCGCTGCTCACCTACAAGGTGCTGGGGCTGTCGCGCGGCAAGATGAGTGACGAGCAGGTGGAGCAGATCATGAACGCCAGACCCAAGTTCGCGCAGAAAAGCTTCCAGCGCTGATCGTCGTTCCCGCCAATAAAAAGAGCCGGCCCTGTGGCCGGCTCTGTCGTTTCTGCCCCGTTACTGGGTTCTGGCCTTGAGATACCCGGCGTAGTCCGGGATCTGCACGCTGAACGCCTGGCGCATGTGGGGGCTGTCCATGATGAAATCGGCAGTCGCCTCGTTGGTGGCGACCGGGATGTTCCAGACTGCCGCGAGGCGCAGCAAGGCCTTCACGTCCGGATCGTGGGGCACCGCATTGAGGGGATCCCAGAAGAAGATCAGCACGTCGATCTTGCCCTCGGCTATCAGGGCGCCAAGCTGCTGGTCGCCCCCCATGGGGCCGGAGAAGAGACAGGTGATGGGCAGCTGTGCCTGCTTGCCGAGCATGGTGCCTGTGGTGCCGGTGGCGTAGAGGTGGTGGAGCTTGAGCTCCTCCTTGCGCCGCATCACCCAGTTCAGCAGGGGGGTCTTCATGTTGTCGTGAGCCACCAGCGCCACTCGCTTGTGGGCCGCCATCTCACGGGCGATCTGTTCCATGGACATCATCCGTAGCATTGTTGTTTGAATAGAGCCGTATCCTAATCGAAAGCGGCGCCCGTTGCCTTGCCGGGCGCCGTAACTGTGATCACTTCGACTGTTCAATCCACTGCTTGTTCTTCTGCTCCAGCACCGAGATGGGCAACATGCCGTATTCCAGCACATGGTGGTGGAACGCCTTGAGGTCAAAACCTGAGCCCAGTGTCTGCTCGGCCGACTCCCGCATCCGGATCAGCGCCAGCTGGCCCGCCTTGTAGGAGGTCGCCTGACCGGTGTAGGCCATGTAGCGGGGCACCTCGGAGCTGATGTCCCCCGCCCCCAGCGCCGAGTTCTCCTTCATGTAGTTGGCGGCCTGGTCGTGGCTCCAGCCATACCAGTGGATGCCGGTATCCACCACCAGCCGCATCGCCCTCAGCATTTCCTCGTTGAGGCGACCGAAGTACTGCAGCTGGTTGTTGAAGGCGGACGAGCCCTCGACCTTCACGTCCCCCACCGCCGGATCGTAGAGACCGCGCCCCTGATAGAGCCCCATGTCGTGATCCGCCAGGTATTCGGTGTAGAGCGCCCAGCCCTCCGCATAGGCGGTGTAGGAGGCGTTCGCCACGTACTGCGGGAAGTCGGGATCCTTGGCGGCCAGCTCCTGGGCGATGGTGATCTGGAAGTGGTGGCCCGGCGCCGCCTCGTGGGCCAGCAGGGTGCTGATGTTCCAGCTCTGCAGGCCATAGGGGTAGTAGGTGTTGAGGAAGAAGCGCCCCTTGCGGCCGGTCTGCGGGTTGCCGTCCTGATACCAGGCCACCCCGCCGTATGGCGCGTCCTTGTAGGAGACGGGCACCACCTCGTAATCCAGCTTGGGAATGGTGCGCTCGGCATCGAAGAAGTCCGGCAGCACCAGCGCGGCCTTGCTCTTGAAGGCGTTGTACTCCTGTAGCGCCCGCTCGTGCTCGGCCAGCGCCTGCTGCTGCGGCCCGCTCAGGGTCGCACCGGCGGCGTTGCCGGGGTTGAGGCCGGCCGACCAGACCGCCAGCGGGTTCTGATAGAAGAAGGCCGGTTCGTTCAGATAGCGGAAGAAGGCGTAGATCTGACCGCTCTGCTTGCTCTGGCTCACGTCGTCGCTGTCGCACTTGCCGACGGTATGGCACACCTTGACCATGGCTCCGAAGATCCGCGCCACCTCGCTCAGCCCCAGCTCATGCACCTGCTCCGGCGTCATGTCGGTGGTGGTGTGCTTCTTCAGCAGCCAGCGATACCAGTCACGCCCGTTGGTCATGCCGCAGAAGCCGTCGTCGCACTCACCGCTGCCAAGGCGCACCGCATAGGCGCCGCCATGCTGGTAATCCAGGTAGTCGCGCAGCGCCAGATAGCGGCCGTTGATGCTGTCCAGCACCCCCTTGTACTCGCTGCGCAGCGCCTCGTCCGCCTCTCCCGGCAGCTGCTGCCAGCCGAGGTAGGAACCGGCGATCACCTCGCCCTCCAGCTTGCTGTCGAGCTGGGCCAGCAGCCGGTCCACCAGCTCGTCCGGCAGGGTGTTGCCCTGAGCGCTGCCCAGTTCGAACTGGCGCTTCACCTCGGCAAGGTAGCCGTCATAGGCCTTGAGCCAGCTGAGGTGCTCCTGATACCAGGCCAGTGGTGCGGTGGCGACCCTCGCCTTGCTGGCCACAACCGGTGCAGCAGCCGGGCGATCGATGTCGCGCCGCCAAGCGGCATCCCCCGGCGCGACCCGATCGGCCGAACTCTGCTCGAAGTAGTCGAAGCCGGGCTCGACGGTACGGGCAGCTTTGCCGCTGGCCGGGGCGGCCCCTACCTCATCGACCAGATCCACCACCCGGTTGCTGAAGTGGTGGATCGGGATCTGGGACTGGGGCAGATCGTAACCGGTCAGGTTGATCTGCAGATCCCAGCGGATCATGTCGTAGAACAACCGGTCCCGTTCGCTCAGCACACCAGCGTCCAGGGCATCCAGCCGCTTGAGCAGGGCGCTGTCGAGGGCCTTGCGTTTGGCGATGCTGGCGGCATCGATGGCAAAACCGTAGGGGTCGAGCGCCTGGCTCTCGCGCAGGGCCTCGTCCATGGTCTGCATCAGGGAGGTCTTGGTGGCGGCGGGATCCGCCGGAGCGTTGGAGCTGTTGTCATTGCAGGCAGCGAGCGAGAGTGCGATGGCACAAGCCAGCGCCAGTTTGTTGGGCAAGAAGTGCATGGTGTAGTCCTTTAACCGTTGTTATTGTTTGCCCCCGAAAAGGGGTTCCAATAGTGCACCTCTCCTGCTCGTTTTTTTGCGACATAATTAACAAAAATAAGCTTACTTTTCATGATGATAAGCATCATGAAAAGCTATGCAGCCAGACATTAAAAAACCCGCCGCAGCGGGTTTTTTAATCGCTTTTTCATGCCATAACTATTCAGGACGAGCCGTGATGCAGCTGGGACTGCTGATAGTTCTCCAGCCCGATGCGATCGATGAGATCGAGCTGGGTCTCCAGCCAGTCCACGTGCTCCTCTTCATCCTCCAGGATATCCTGGAACAGGTCGCGGCTGATGTAGTCCTGCACCGACTCGGCGTAGGCAATGGCCACCTTCAGGTCCGGGATGGCATCCATCTCCAGCGACAGGTCGCAGCGCAGCATCTCCTCCACCGTCTCGCCGATGCGCAGCTTGCCCAGATCCTGCAAGTTGGGCAGCCCTTCCAGAAACAGCACCCGCTTGACCAGCTCGTCGGCGTGTTTCATCTCATCGATGGATTCGTGATACTCCTTGTGCCCGAGCGCCTTGAGGCCCCAGTCATCGTAGATGCGGGCATGCAGAAAATATTGGTTGATGGCTATCAGCTCATTGGCCAGCACCTTGTTGAGGTGGGCGATGATCTTGGGATCTCCTTTCATCGACAGTGCTCCTTGGTTCGTGCCTGAGGCTTAGATCCTTAGAGCTTAGTCCAGAAAAGTGACAACAATAGGTCCGGCGAGCCAGCTCGCCTGCGGGAAGGAATTTAAAAAACAGGTCGGTTTTTACCGACATTGCGACCTTGTTCAGGCCACCTCGTAGTAGAGCGGCACCTGTTCCAGCTCGGCCTTGTCGAGTTCGGCGGCGATGATCTCCATGGTCATGCGCACGCATTTGCCGCACTGGGCGCCGACGTCGAGCGACTGCTTGAGCTGGCGAAACTCGGTCTTGCCTGCCTGTACCGCCTTGCGGATCTGGGAATCTGTGATGCCGCGGCACAAACAGACGTACATAGTGTTTACCTCATGCTGGATTGCCATGAAATCTAAATGAGAATGGTTCGTAGTGCAAATAACTATTGGTAATAAGATCCCCCGCTTGCCAGCCATCAACCCCTTGGTGACAATGCCCTGTCACTGAGGGAAACATCATGCTCAAGAAACTGTTCACTGCCCTGTTTGGCGGCCAGCCCGCTCCGGTCGCCGAAGTCACCCCCACCGAGTACGCCGGCTACCTCATCTATCCCGAGCCCATGGCCGAAGGGGGTCAGTATCGGCTGGCTGGCCGCATCACCAAGGAGCTGGACGGTGTGCTGCAGACCCACCGCTTCATCCGATCCGATCTGTTTGCCAACCCCGCCGATGCGGAGCGCTTCATGGTGCAGAAGGCGCACACCTTTATCGACCAGATGGGGGATCGCATGTTCGAGCCCCGCAAACCGGCCGACAGCGCTGCTTCATGATGCCAGTTGCGCTCGACGAGCTGCGCCAGGCACTGGCCCGCGCCGGCGAACGGCGGCTGATCTGGCTGGAAGGTGATGAGGCCGATTGCATCGCCCGGGCCGAGACTCTGCTAAGCGGCATCAGCTACTGGCTGGGAGATGGCCCGGCCGAGCACAACCCGCAGCCGGCGGCCAAGGCGCTGCAGCGACTCGGTCAGGAGTGCGACACGCTTGTGTTTAATGCGTTCAGCGGTTTTCACCCCGACGCGTTCGGGGCGCTGGCGGGCACCTTGCGGGCGGGCGGCCTGCTGCTGCTGCTGACCCCGCCGCGAGCCCAATGGCCTGCCTGGCCGGATCCAGACCGGGTTCGGCTGGTGGCACAACCGGAAGATACGGCACTGGCGGGCCACGGCTTTCTCGCCCGGCTGGTGCGGCTGCTGACGGGTGACCCAGCCCTCGAGCTAGCCCCTCCTGCAACGGCAACCCAGTGGCAGCCGGTTGGGCCAGCGCGACCATTGAGCTGTGATCAGGCGCGCGCCCTGCCCGCCATCCACAAGGTGTTGCACGGTCACCGCCGCCGTCCGCTGGTATTGAGTGCGGATCGGGGCCGCGGCAAGAGCAGCCTGCTGGGGCTGGCCGCCGCCGAGCTGCTGCGCCAACAACCCGACCTGCAGATCCTGGTGACTGCCCCCGCCCAGGCCACAGTCGCCACCCTGTTTGCCCACGCGGCCCGTGCCCTTGAAGACGCGCCGCAACTGCTGGCAAGACTCAGCTACTGCTCGCCGGATCGGCTGGTGCACGAACCGCTGCAGCCCGACCTGCTGCTGGTAGACGAAGCGGCCGCCATTCCGACCCCGCTGCTGGAGGCCATGCTGGCCCGGCACGGCCGCATCGTCTTCGCCACCACGGAGCACGGCTACGAGGGCACGGGCCGCGGTTTTCACCTGCGCTTCAAGCGGGTACTCGATCGCGAGACACCCGGCTGGCAGGAGATCCACCTGGCCGAGCCGATCCGCTGGAGCAGCCGGGATCCGCTGGAGCCGCTGGTGTTCCGGCTGCTCGGCCTCAACGCCGAGGTCGAGACGCCGCCAGCGCCCACCCAGCCTGGCTGGCGCCGGCTCGAGCAGGATGCATTGGCTGCCAATGAAGGGCTGCTCCATCGAGTGTTCGGCCTGCTGGTGCTGGCCCACTACCAGACCACGCCGAGCGATCTGCGCTACCTGCTGGAGAGCCCGACCCTCGACATCCACCTGCTGGAACAGGGCCCGCATCTGCTCGGGGTGGCGCTGGTCGCCCGGGAAGGAGAGATAGATCCTGAACTGGCCGAGGCGATCTGGGCCGGGCGCCGGCGTCCGCGCGGTCATCTGCTGCCCCAGTCGCTGCTGGCGCACGCCGGCTTCAAGATCGCAGGTGCACGCAGCTACGCCCGGGTGATGCGCATCGCCATTCATCCGGCGCTCCATCGCCACGGGCTGGGGTCGCTCCTGCTGGCCCACCTCGAACAGCATTATCAGGCGGCAGGGCTCGACTATCTGGGCTCCGCCTTCTCGGCCAGCTCCGACTTGCTGCCCTTCTGGCGCAAGGTAGGGCTCAGGGTGCTGCGCATCGGCCTGCAGCGGGATGCCGCCAGCGGCAGCCACGCCGCCCTGCTGCTCAAGGCGCTGCAACCGGCTCGCACCGCCGAGCTAGCCGAGTGGCATCGCCGCTTCGTACGTCAGCTGCCTACCCTGCTGGCGGGCGAGCTGAAAACCCTTGAATCCGAGCTGGTGTGGCAGTGCCTGCAGGATGCGGAGGCCAGCTCGAGCGGGCTCGATGAGTTTGATCAGGATGAGCTGGCCTGCTTTGCCCACCACCACAAGCCGTTCGAGCTGTGCCAACCCAGCCTGCAACGCTGGCTGGCGGGCAACCTGACACAACTGGCAAAGCTTGACCCCGCCGAGCGGCAACTGCTGATCGCCACCATCTGGCAATATGCCGACTGGGGAGCGCTGGCGGCCAGGCTGCAACTGGCGGGCAAGCCGGCGGTCATCAAGGCGCTGCGCAGCCTGCTGGCCCGGCTGCTGCCGCCCGCTACCACTCGATAGGCGCACCTCGCCAGTCGAGGTAGCTCAGCTCGCCATCCGGCGTCAGCCGCGCCATCAGCGTCACCAGATCCGCGGCAGCCTGTTGCGGGCTATGCAGGCTGCCGGCGGCCAGGTTGCCGTGAAACGGCCGCGAGAGCGGGGTGTCCACCGTGCCCGGATGAAACGCCAGCAGCTTGACGCCGGGCGCCCGTCTGGCGAGCTCGATGGCGGCGCACTTGAGCAGCATGTTGAGGGCTGCCTTGGCGGCGCGATAGCCATACCAGCCCCCGGCGCGGTTGTCGCCAATGCTGCCGACCCGGGCACTGAGCACCGCCAGGGTACATGGGCTCGACCCCAGCAGGGGCAGCAGCTGACTGATCCAGCGCAGCGGCAGCAGGGCGTTGGTCTGGTAGAGCTGGGTCATGCTCTCGAGGTTGAGCGCCTCGAGCCGTTTCTCCGGCCGGATGCTTCCCTGCTGCAGCAGGCCGTTACAGATCACCAGCCAGCGCGGCCTCGGCGCCAGCTCACCTATGCGGGCCACCGCATCTGCCAGCTGTTCATCACTGTAATCGCAGCGCAGCCAGTGCAGCCTGGCGCTATTGAGCCCCGCCGGTTGCGGCTGGCGACTGATGGCGATGACGGGCGCGGCACCCGCCGCCAGCCAGTGCGCCACCAGGGCGCTCCCCAGCCCACCACCGGCACCGATCACCACGACACTCTCTTCCATGACTCCCCCCTTGCGGCGAGTGTGATGGCCTTCTCCATCGCCCCGCGCTTTTCCTGATAGGCTGATACGCGCCTTCCAGCCTGCGGGATCAAGCGGTTATGGAGGCGATCTTGTGTGGATCCCGTCGTCAGCGGCGGATCCATTCCTATACTGAGGGAAAACCGCAGCGGCTGCTGCCAGCGCAACCAGAAGCACGAGAGTGACCATGATGGCCAAAGACGGGGAAGAGCGTAAATCCATTCTGACCGAGAGCGGCACCAACGAGCTCGAGATCATCGAATTCCACCTCAAGAAGCAGCTGCCCGATGGCCGCGAGAAAATAGCCTACTACGGCATCAACGTCGCCAAGGTGCGCGAGGTGATCCGGGTGCCGGAGACCACCGACTACCCCAACGCCCAGCGTCACATGGTGGGGGTTTTCTCCCTGCGCGAGCGGCTGATCCCGCTGGTGGATCTGGCCGGCTGGCTTGGTATCAAAACCAACCCGGACAACAGCAACAAGGTGGTCATCGTCACCGATTTCAACAAGATGGCGAACGGCTTCCTCATCGACAGCGTCAGCAGGATCCACCGGGTCTCCTGGGAGGATGTGGAGTCCCCCAGCCAGTTCCTGGAGGCGGGCGAGAATGACTGCGTGGTGGCGGTGGTCAGGCGCGACGGCAACCTCATCATGATCCTCGACTTCGAGAAGATCATCGCCGACATCAACCCCGAGCTGAGCATGGAGAAGTACGATGTGACCCAGGATCGCAAGGTCATCATCGACGATCGCATGATGGCCATGCGCCAGGCCAAAACCATCCTGGTGGTGGACGACTCCGCCTTCATCCGCAAGATGATCGAGACCACTCTGCGCACCGCGGGCTACAACGTGGTGACCGCCAAGGACGGGGGCGATGGGCTGGAGATGCTGATGGAGTTCGATCGCCTGTCGCAGGAGGAGAAGATCCCGGTGGCCGAGTTCGTCAGCGGCATCATCACCGACGTGGAGATGCCCCGCATGGACGGCATGCACCTGCTCAAGCGGCTGCGCGACACCCCCGCCTTCAAGACCATCCCCATCGTCATGTTCTCGTCGCTGATGAGCGATGACAACCGCCAGAAGGCGCTGCAGCTGGGAGCCAACGACACCATCACCAAACCGGAGCTGGGCCGCATGGTCGGCATGATGGACAACTTCCTGCTCGGCATCCCCATTCCCAAACCGGGCAACCTGTGAGGCCGCAGGTCGGCCACGCAAGCAAAAGGGCGCCTCGGCGCCCTTTTGCTGCGTGATGGATCAGCCCAGCCAGAGATAGAGCTGGTGAGCCGCCACCCCGGCGCACAGGCCACCGATGGTGTGGGCTACGATGGCGCGGGAGGTGAGATGACGATAACCGAGCGCATCCAGCATGGCGGTGTGGGTGCTCAAAAAACCGCTCCAGCACATGCCCATGGCGGTGAACACCGCCACCTCGTTGCCGGTGATCCAGCCCTTGCCGATGAAGGGGGGCACCAGCGACATGGCGGCCCCGACCGCCCCCAGCGAGGTGACCGGGAAGGCCACCAGCTCGGCGTGGGTGAAGCCGAACAGCAGCTCGAACAGCCAGCCCACCTTGGCCGCCAGCACCGGCAGCAGCGCCACCCCCTGGAAAGCCTCGCCGGTATAGCCCTGCTCGCCCGGGCCGAAGGTCAGCAACATCACGAAGGTGCTGATGATGAGCACCCCGGGGATCACCGCCATCCCCAGCTCCACCCCGGATTTGCCGCCGTCCAGCAGGGCGTTGAGCACCCGCAGCCAGGTAGGCGCCGCCTCCCGGCTCAGGCCCGGCTTGGCCCCCACGCTCTCCACCTCGTCGGAAATCGGGGTCTCCCCCACCAGCGGGCGGATCATCCGCTGCATCAGACGGGTCGATACCACGGAACCGATGAGGGCGCCGAGCAGGCCGATCAGCGCGGCACTGGCGGTAGACTCGCCCCCCGGCAGCTGCAGGGTGGCCATGAAGGTCACCACGATCAGTCCCATGCCGAAGGCGGTGCCGAAGTTGGTGAGTGAGACCAACTGCCAGGGGGTGAAGCCCTTGCGAAAGCGGCTGTCCCTGGCGAGGCTGATCACCGCCGGGTTGTCGGAGAAGAAGGTCATCAGGGCCGCCAATGCGGTGCGCCCCGGCAGCCGGAACACCGGCTTCATCAGCGGCGCCAACAACACCTCCAGCAGGCGGATCACCCCGAACTCGCTGAGCAGCTGGCTGAGTGCCCCCGACAGCACGGTAATGCCCATGATGAAGAGCACTGTGTTGAGCAGCAGCTGGTGGGCGGTGTTGAACAGGGTGTTGACCAGGGCGGAGAGGCCCATCTGGCTGCCGAGGTAGCCAAACAGGCTGCCGAGGATGGCCAGCACCAATACCGGCTCCAGCCAGCGGCGAAGGGAGGCCGCCCCCTGGTGATAATCTTTAACTGCTTGATTTTCCATACCAATCCTGAAATCTGTCGCTGTGTGGTGAGTATTGTTGTTATGGCACCCATAAAGCAGGAGCCCTTGTCTTGCGACAAGGGCTCCTTGCATTGATTCTTCTGCCAGGCTCGAACTGTGCCATGTGGGCTGACTGCCCACCACGCTGGCGACAGAACCGGGGAGGAGAAAACGGGTGGCCGGACGATCCTGTCCAGTCTGCCTGTCTCGCGCCAGCGCACCGGCACCACGGCCTGCCCGGCGACGAAACGGGGCGGCAGTATAACAACTGGGGCCGGTCGGCGAAACAAGGGGCGACCGGAGCGGATTGCCGCTCAGCGCCTGCGCGGGTAAGCTTCCCCATCGGCAATCGACTCCGTCATTCACCATCCGGCAGCAACATGGGCAGCACCATGAACGACCTCGTGACCTATATCAGGGCCATCCATCGCCAGGCAGGACCGGCGATACTCGTCCGCCAGCAGAGCGAACAACACAGCGAGCAGGACGAGAGCGGCACCCTGACCCACCACCGGCAGACCCATTACTGGTTCGCCAACGGCGTGGTCATCTGCCACCAGCTGGAGCTGGACGAAGAGCCCTCCCCACAAGTCTGCCTGGAGTGCTGGATCAGCTACCGGGTGGTCGCCAGCCCCATCCCCATCACCCCTGTGCGCAAGCTGTTCCACAACCCCTGCCAGGAGGCCTTCTGGCTCAAGATGCAGGAGATCACGCCAGCCGGCTGACCTGCTCGACCAGTGACCGGTGCGCCGTCAATACTGCTTGGTCTTGGAGGCAAACCCCGCCAGGAACAGCCCGGTCAGGAACATGCCGCAGAAGGCCTCGATGGCCGACAGCAGCTGGAGCGGGGAGGAGGTCTGGGAGATGTCGCCATAGCCCAGGGTCACGAAAGTGACGATGCTGAAATAGAGCGAGCGCCCAAGATGGTCATGGGTGACCGATCCCGGCGCCAGATAATAGGTCAGGGTCGCCAGCAGGATCACCCCCATCGACAGCAGCAGGCTGCGGATCGGCCGCTCGCCGAAGCCCCAGGTGATGAAGCTGATGAACTTGGCGGCGCATTTCAGGTAGCACAGCAGGGTGAGCCAGCCTTTCTTGAGCCAGCCGCTGCGCAGCCAGCACTCCTTGAACAGCTCCCTGGGGCTCGCCAGCGACTTCATCTCGTGCAGCTTCTCCTTGTAGTAGCACTCGCCGGCATCGACGGTGTCGCCCACGCTGGAGAAGAGCCGCTTGGCGTTGCGATAGAGCTTGCTGGCCTCGCTGTGATCGACCCGGCCATTCTCGTTGTAGGCCACCTGCACCTTGTCCAGGTTGGTGTGCTCCATGGTGGCGTCGAAGTTCTTGGCCCGCACGTTGAAGTTTTTCAGCACCGCCCGGGAGGAGTGAAAGCGGATCTCCTCGCACTCTATGGTGAAGTCCTGAAACACCCCGTCCTCCAGCGCCAGCTCCCGCTTCTTGGCCCAGGCCCTGTGGTCCCACAGCAGGGAGTCGAACAGATCGAGCCCGATCACCCCGCCGTTGACCCTCACCCCCTTGGCCGAGCAGTGCCACAGATAGACCTTGGAGTTGTTGACGGCACCATCCAGCGAGAGCTCGTCCAGGCAGGTGAAGTCGAGCAGCCGGCCGGAGATGATGGGGCTTTTGAGCTCGACGCCGCCGATGTTGAGCAACCGGTGCCTGCCCAGCACCTGGGCCTCCCCCTTGTTGTTCTCGGAGACCGAGAGCAGGCTCTGTACCCGCTTCACCTCGTCCTTGCCGTGTTTGCCGGCCAGCCACATGCAATAGGGTTCAAAGCACGTCTCGGCGCGGATCAGCCCGCTCTTGCGCAGGGACTCCAGCGCGCTCGAGGCTGTCTCATAGAGTCTGATCTTGTCGTCGCTCATGTAGAGGCACAGGCTCAGCACGCAGCGGGAGCTGATGAAGCGGGCGATGCCGATCTGGAAGATCACCTGCTTGTCGATCTTCTGCTCCGTCATCCAGTCATCGAAATGGGGCAGCGACGCCACCAGCAGATCCCAGATCAGGGGGTAGTCGTTGGCCCGGCGCCACTCGTTGAACTGTTCGGGGGAAAGCTGCCAAAGCTCTGTTGCATTCATGGATGACCTCACTCAAGAAAGCGGTCCCGTTCTCCTGCGCCCACCGATGCGGCAGAGGCCGCCAGGGCAAGATGGGCAGAATAGGGACTCATCACGCCATCATACTAGGCGGGCGGGGGAAGTCACTGGCGGGAACGGTACAGCAGGGGCGCTGCGACAACTTGCCGCCGAGCTGGCGAGATCTTGCTCAATGTGGCACCGGATGCCGGAAAACTGGCAAAGAAAAAGCCCAGCATTGCTGCTGGGCTTTTGAATTGGCTCCTCCTGCTGGGCTCGAACCAGCGACCTGCGGATTAACAGTCCGTCGCTCTACCGACTGAGCTAAGGAGGAATTATAAGTGGTGCCCAGAGACGGAATCGAACCGCCGACACGGGGATTTTCAATCCCCTGCTCTACCGACTGAGCTATCTGGGCAAATGGTGCCGGCTACCGGAATCGAACTGGTGACCTACTGATTACAAGTCAGTTGCTCTACCTACTGAGCTAAGCCGGCACACTTTAAACCATTGTGCATGAACAAGTTTTTCTTTCACGACACCAAAATTTGGTGCCCAGAGACGGAATCGAACCGCCGACACGGGGATTTTCAATCCCCTGCTCTACCGACTGAGCTATCTGGGCGTGGGCGCTATTAAACGGATTTTAAGGCAGGTGGTCAACGGGAAATTTCACTTTTTGTCTCGTTCGTCTCTTTTTTGCTCAGGATCATCCATTTCCAGCACTTCTTCCTGCTCGCCGCGGTTCTGGCGGCCCCAGACTCTGGGCTCCTCCCCTTTCAGCAGGCGGGCGATGTTCTCGTGATGGCGGATCAGAATGAGGCAGGAGAGCAGCGAAACCGGCAGCGTGTATTCCGGCTTGAGCAGGTAGGTAAAGAGCGGGGTCAGCAACACGGTAATGATGGAGGCCAGCGACGAATAGCCGCTCACCAGCAGCACCAGCAGCCAGGTGCCGATCACCGCGCCCCCCATGGTGAAGCCGATGGGCATCATGGTGCCGAGCGCCGTGGCCACCCCCTTGCCGCCACGAAAGTGGAAGAAGATGGGGTACATGTGGCCGAGACAGGCAGCCACCCCGATGAAGCCGAGGTAGACGGGTTTGATCTGCAGATACCAGGCGAGGTAGACGGGAGCCGTGCCCTTGAGCACATCGAGCAGCAGCACCACCACGGCCGCCAGCCGACCACCGAGGCGCAGCACATTGGTGGCCCCCGGGTTGTGGGAGCCATGATCACGGGGATCCGGCAGACCCGTGATGCGGGAAACCAGCACAGCACTGGACAGCGAGCCGCCCAGGTAGGCCAGAATAATCATCAAAATCGTCAGGGCCGTCATCTTGGTCGTTTTTACCACGATATGAATGGGGTATGATGCGGGCCACATTCTCTGGCGCCTGCGTGGGGTTGCCCACCGCGTGTCGCCCAAACCGGCCGCCGGCACTCATCCGCTGGCCAGGCCTGCATCCCTGCGCTGTCATCACAGCCCATCAAGAGTAAAGAAGAAGTACTGTCATGGACAAGGTGTTTATTCGCGGACTCGAGGTTTTGACCACTATCGGTGTATACGAGTGGGAGAAAGGCATTCGCCAGAAGCTCTGTTTCGACCTCGAGATGGGGTTCGACAACCGCCCCGCCGCCGCAACCGACGATATCAATCTGGCACTGGATTACGCCACCCTCTCTCGCAAGATCTGTGATCACGTCGCCAGCAAGGTGGTGGAGCTGGTCGAAACCATGGCCGAACAGGTCGCCATGCTGGTGCTGGCCGACGAACGGGTGCAGTGGGTCAAGGTCACCCTGACCAAGCCGGGTGCCGTCCCCAATGCCGCCGGTGTCGGCGTCGAGATCCTGCGTCACCGCACCCCGGCCGCGAGCGCCAACTGATGACCCGCATCTATATCAGCCTGGGCTCGAACCAGATAACAGGGAGCGCTGCATGACCTGTATCTACATCAGCCAGGGTTCCAGCCAGATGACAGGGAGCACCGCATGACTCGTGTCTATATCAGCCTGGGATCCAACATCGAGCGGGAACGCCATATCCGCGCCGGCCTCGATGCGCTGCAGGCCGAGTTTGGCGAGCTGCAGGTCTCCCGGGTGTTCGAGAGCGAGGCGGTAGGCTTCAACGGCCGCCCCTTCTACAACCTGGTGGTGGGCGCCGACACCGAGCTGCCGCTGGCGACCCTGTGTCAGCGACTGCGCGCCATGGAGTTCGCCCACGGCCGCGAGCCGGATGCCAAGAAGTTCGCCCCGCGCACTCTGGATCTCGATCTGCTGCTCTACGGCGAGCTGGTCTGCGAGACGCCGCTGGTGCTGCCGCGCGGCGAGATCCTCACCAACGCCTTCGTGCTCTGGCCACTGGCAGAGCTGGCGCCCAAGTTCTGCCACCCCGTCGATGGCCGCACCATCGGCGAGCTGTGGGCGTGCTACGACAAGGCCTCCCAACGGCTCTGTCCCATCCCCTTTCACTGGGCAGCGGGCGCATTGCAGCACCACTGAACGACAAGGGCACCCACGGGTGCCCTTGTTGCTGATGGACAGAGCTGATAACGGATAAGAAACCGTGATTGGGCCTGCGACGCGGCAAGTGGCAGGATGGCCGCCATCACAGGAGAACCCCATGCCACTCGATACCATTCACGACTTCAACTGCCGGCTGCTGGCCGAACTGCCCCATCAGCGTTTCGAGCACGAGCCCATCCTCGACTACGCCACCGATGAAAAGGTGAGAGCCCGCCTCGGCTGGCAGGCCGAGTTCAGCAAGACCCTGTTTCTCAAGTTCAAGGATGGCCGCTTTGCCCTGCTGCTGACCCACAGGGACGGCCGGCTCGACAACAAGGCGGTCAAGGCGGCGCTCGGCGCCAAGCCCTCCATCTGCACCGCCGACGAGATGCAGGCCGAAATCGGCTGCCTGCCGGGCGCGGTCTGCCCCTTCCTGCCCCGCGCCGACATCCCGCTGCTGGTGGATCCTGTGCTCATGACCCACCACGCCTTTACCTGGACGCCGGGCCACCCCGAGCAGACCTTCCTGCTGGAAACCGCCCACCTGGCCGGACTGCTGGCCCAGCTGCCCTGCCAGGTAAGCTACCTGCCGGCCCCCTGAGCCCGCGACTCAGCGCTTGTCCCGCGCCAGCTGGGCGAAGATCAGCGCCGCCAGCATCGACATCAGGCCGATGCAGAGGTAGGTGAGGTGAAAGCCTCCCAGCCACTGGCCATCCGCCGCCGACGAGCCGGCAGAGAAGAGCCCCAGCAGGCTGGCGGCGATGGCCACCCCCAGGCTCATGGAGAGCTGCATCACCACCGACAGCAGGCCGTTGCCGCTGCTGGCGAACTCCGGGCTGAGATCCTGCAGGGTCAGGGTGTTCATGGCGGAGAACTGCAGCGAGTTGATGGCGCCGAACACCATCAGCCAGCCCAGCAGCACCCCGTAGGGGAGCTGGTTGTCGATGAGGGAGAAGCTGGCGATCATCACCCCGAGCGCCAGGGTGTTGCCGATCAGGATGCGGCGATAGCCGATGCGCGGAATGAGCTTGTTCACCAGCGTCTTGGTCAGCATGGCCCCCAGCACGGTGGGGATCATGGTCATCCCCGCCTTGCTCGGCGAGAAACCAAGCCCCAGTTGCAGAAACAGCGGGGTGAGAAACGGCATGGCGCCGCTGCCGAGGCGGGCGAACAGGTTGCCCCAGATGCCGATGGCGAAGGTGCTGGTCTTGAACAGCCCCAGCCCGAACAGCGGCTCCTCGGCATTGGCGGCGTAGAGCCAGTAGCTCGCCATGGCGGCCAGCCCGAACAGCAGGGCAAACAGCGCCCAGCCGGTGGAGATGCTGTGCTCCCCCAGCCCCTGCAGGCCCACCGACACCAGCACCATGCCGGCGCTGAACATCACGAATCCCTGCCAGTCGAACTTGGCCGTGCTCTGGCGCAAGTCCGGCATGAAGTACCAGCTGGCGATGAAGCCGAGCAACCCCACCGGCAGGTTGATGAGAAACACCCAGTGCCAGCTCGCCACTTCCACCAGCCAGCCACCCAGTGCCGGGCCGATCAGCGGCCCCACCAGGCCGGGGATGGTGACGAACGACATCACCCGCAGCAGCTCGTGCTTGCTGTAGACCCGCAGTACCGCCAGCCTGCCGACCGGCATCAGCAGGGCACCACCGATCCCCTGCAGTACCCGGGCGGCCACCAGCACCGGCAGGGAGTTGGCGGCCGCGCAGGCCAGAGAGCCCAGGGTAAACAGCAGGATGGCGGCCAGATAGATGCGCCGGGTGCCGAATCTGTCCGCCAGCCAGCCGGAGGCGGGAATAAGCAGCGCCACCGTCAGCATGTAGGCGATGATCACCGACTGCATCTGCAGCGGGCTCTCGCCCAGGGTCTCGGCCATGCTCGGCAGGGCGGTGTTGAGGATGGTGCCATCCAGCGTCTGCATGAAGAAACCGACCGCCGTGAGCGGCGGCAGCCATTTGCGCTGGGCAGGGGTCACCATGTGTGTGCTATCGGGCATCTGCAGCCACCTCCTCTTCAGACAAAAAAAGACCCGCACAAGCGCGGGTCATCTCATTACATCAGGCATCAGGCTGGCCGAGCATGGCTCTGAGCTGCTCTTCCAGGCTGGGCTCGGGCGCCTTGAGGGTATCCAGGAACAACCGCTCTATGCCCGCCTTGTCCTGACTCTTCACGATGAACACCAGTCGGGACTGGGCCTTGCCCTCCGGCCACTCCCCCAGCGCCTGCAGCGGATAGAGCTGACCGTGGACGCCGTGGATCACCACCGGCTGGCTCTCCCCTTCCAGCTGCAAGATGCCCTTGAGCCGCAGCAGCGCATCGCCGTATTGCGCCTGAACCGCGTCGATGGCGGCCAGCAGGCGGGAGGGCTTGAGCGGCTCGCCGATGCGCAGGGAGAAACTCTCGATATTGCCGTGCTCGAAGTGGGTCGGCGCGGCCGTGCCCACCTTGGCGGCGAACGGCTTCATCTTCGGCTGCATCGGCGAGGCCAGCCCCTGCCTGGGGGATTCGGTGCGCAGCCAGGCCAGCAGCTGGCGCACGTCGCGTCCGGCCGCCTCGTTGTAGGCCCCCAGCTTCTCCAGCACGGCGGGCGAGAGCACCCCGTTGCTGACCCGCTCGATGGGGGCCGCCGGGTTGAGGGTCGCCAGCTGGGCTTCGACCCGTGCCAGCGTCTCCTCATCCACCAGGTCGCCCTTGCTCACCACCAGCAGATCCGCCAACGCCACCTGTTTCACCGCTTCATACTGAGCCGCCAGCTGCTGCTCGATATGACCGGCATCCACCACTGTGACGGTGCCGTCGAAGCGGTAACGCTGGGCGATAAAGCCCTCCTCCCTCAGCGTGAACAGCACGGGGGCCGGATCGGCGAGGCCAGTGGTCTCGATGATGAGTCGCTTGAACGGTTTGATCTTGCGCTGAATGGCCTTCATAAACAGCCCCTGCAGCGCCTCCACCAGGGAGCCCTGCACCGAGCAGCAGATGCAGCCGGAATCGAGCAGCACCACCTGCTCGTCCACCTGCTGCACCAGGTGGTGATCCAGCCCCACCGAGCCGAACTCGTTGATCAGCACAGCGCATTCGCCAAGCTCGGGCTGCTTGACCCAGTGGTTGAGCAAGGTGGTCTTGCCGCTGCCGAGAAAGCCGGTCAGCAGGGTCACGGGGATGCGGGTATCTTGCATATCGGTCATGTCAAATCCTTACCGGTTGGCAAACAGGTCGGCGAGCCAGCGGTTTTCGAAGCGGCCGTGGGGGTCGAGCTCGCCCTTGAGGGCCAGGAAGTCGTGCCAGCGCGGCAGCAGGGCCGGGAAGTCGTAGAGATCCATCGCCAGGTGCTTGCCAAAGTGCGGGATGCCGCCGAGCGGCACCAGCAGTTGCTGCAGCTCGCGCATCTGCTCCATGGAGCCGTTGACGAAGGTACCGTCCGCCGCCAGATAGACCAGGAACCCGATCCAGCACACCGACTGATCATAGGCGGCGCTGAGCCAGGCCTTGGAGGGGCCGGTGCAGCGCAGGATAAAGGGGTAGTGCAGCACGCCGGGGTTGGCCTGCTGCCACGCCTGCAGGGTCTCCAGCGCCTCGTTCATGCGATTAAGCGGCACCGCTACCTCGCAGTTGATCTGGGGCGCCGGGATCCCCTTGCAGAGGATCTGGTAGACGTTGCCCACCAGATCGGAGGCATCCTTGAAGCGGCGCACCGTCTCGAAGTGCTCTCCGGCCAGCGCCTCATCCTTGGTGTCCTTGGCCATCTTCTGCAGAGTCGCATCTATGGTGGCATTCATGCGGGCGTCGATGTCGCCCTCCAGCAGCAGCGGCTCGCTGCCACCGGCGCGGTAGCGGGCCACCTCCTCATCGGAGGCGGGATCCACCAGCCAGATGTGGCTCTCGCCGGTCCAGGCGAACCACCAGCTTTTCACGAAGGCGTGCTCGCGGTTGAGCCGCTCGTTGTGTTCCAGCAGGAAGGGGTAGTCGGTGGTGAACTTGGTGCAGCGCATGATGCGGTTGGGCACGGTCTGCAGGGTGACGTCGAGCAGGATGCCGAGCATGCCCATCCCCATCACGAAGGCACCGAAGCGGGGGTCGGTGCGATCCACCCGGATGATGTCGCCACTGGCCAGCATCACGGTCAGGGCCGCCACCGCATCACAGAGGGCGGACTGGTGCAGCCCCTGGCCGTGGGTGCCGGTGCTGAGCGCACCGCCCAAGGTCTGGATGCCGATGACGCCGGGGGAAGCCGGCAGCATACGCTCCATGGCGATGAGATCGGCGTAGACGGTGTCGAGCGGGGTGCCCGCCTGATAGGTGACGGTGTCGGCGGTCTGCCCTAGCTGACCGCGCAGGTGGTGCAAGTCCACCAGCAGCGCCTGGCTGCCCTCGGCATAGACGCTGTGGATGGGTTCGAAGGAGAGGCCGGAGCCGATGAGGCGCAGCTTGCGCTCGGGGTTTTCCCGCAGCAGTTGCTGCAGTTCGTCGCGATTCTTCGGACGCCACACCTGCTCCAGTGCGCCGAGGGGATTGGTCCTGGACCAGTTGAACAGCACCTCCCGCTGACCTATCGCCTTGATGCTGTGAAATGCCTGGAACCTGACCGTCATACCGCCCCTCATCTTTATTGACGTCAAAATGAGCGCCAATTCTACCGAAAAGCGGACCACAAGGCATGAAAAACAAGCCCCTACAGTCGGGGGTGGATAGGGGAGATAGCCTCTCCCCCCGCCTCAGCGCGTCTGCTGGGTCAGTGCCAGCAGCATGCCAAATCCCACCAGCAGAGCGCCAAACACCCGATCAATCCAGTGGCGCACCGCCAGCAGCCGACCCCGTACCGAGTCGGTGGAGAAGAAGATCGCCACCGCGCTGAACCAGACGGCGTGGGCCAGCACGATGAAGGCGCCGTAACCGAGCTGGACCGCCAGCGGTGTCTGCGGCTGCACCACCTGCATGAACAGGCTGACGATGAAGATGGTGGTCTTGGGGTTGAGCACATTGGTCAGGAAACCGGTGCGCAGCGCCCCCAGGCTGGAGAGGGCGGGCTGCTCGGCCAACATCTCGTCGGTTGCCGGTTTGGCCCGCAGCATCTTGATGCCGAGGAAGATGAGGTAGGCGGCCCCCGCCAGCTTGATGAGGTTGAACAGCCAGAGCGACTGCTGGATCAGCAGCCCTACCCCGAGCAGGGTGTAGGTGACGTGCACGCAGACCCCGGCACCTATGCCGAGCGCCGTCAGCACACCGCTGCGGCGCGAGAGCAGCAGGCTGTTGCGCGACACCATGGCGAAGTCGGGCCCGGGGCTGATGACGGCAAAGAAGGTAATGGCTACTACGGCTAACAGTTCGGTCATGAAAATAGTCCTGATTAGATGGAATATCGGCTATTTTATTTGGCCATGATACCAATAACGAACGATAACTTCTGACATGAACGGTGAGAATAATTCACATAAAAGCCTGTCGCTGCCCGCCCTGACCGCGCTGCGCTGTTTCGAGGTGGCGGCCCGCACCGAACACTTCAGCCGCGCCGCCGACGAGCTGCACCTCACCCACGGCGCCGTCAGCCGGGCGGTGCGGCTGCTGGAGGAGGATCTGGGGGTCATGCTGTTCGAGCGGCGCCAGCGCCGGGTCTTTCTGACCGAGGCGGGCGAACGGCTCTATCAGGCGGTCAGGGAGGGGCTGGGCGGCATCCGCCAGACGGCGCAGGCACTGCGCCAGCAGGGACGGCCGACGTCGCTGGTCATCTCCTGCGAACCGACCCTGCTGATGCGCTGGCTGATCCCGCGCTGGCCCGCCTTCCAGGCCCTGCACCCCGAGTTGGACGTACACCTGATGGCCGGTGGCGGCGCCCTCAACTTCGGCAGCGGCATCGATCTCGCCATCCGGCGCAACGACTTCCAGTGGCCCGCCGAGCTCTACAGCCAGCCGCTGTTCGAAGAGCTGACCGGGCCGGTCTGCCAGCCGGGCAAGGTGGCGCAGTTCTTCGAGACGGGGGCAAACGGCCCGGCCCTGCGCCCTGGCGCCCCTCGCCTGCACACCAAGACCCGGCCGGGGGCCTGGCAGGAGTGGTTGCAGCACGCCGGCCAACCCGCCGGCGAGGAGGCACCGGGGCAGACCTTCGAGCACTTCTACTTCAGCCTGCAGGCGGCGGTTGCCGGGCTGGGAGTCGCCATCGGCCCCTACCGGCAGGTGTACGACGACATTGAAGCCGGCCTGCTGGTGGCGCCGCTCGGCTTCATTGCGGATGGCACCGGCTATCACCTGCTCGCCCCCGCGCCTCCCGCCCCCGGCAGTGCCCACGCCAGGTTGGCGGAGTGGCTGCACGCCCTCCATGCCTGAACCTTGGCAGGCGAGATAGAAGCTGACGCGACGCTCGGCCAAACAAAAGCCCCGGCATGAGCCGGGGCTTTTTATTGGACTGTCTGCGCCATGATGGCGCCGGCCCTTATACCGCTTGCTGCAGGATCACCGCATCGGCCTTCTTGGTGTAGGAGGCGATCTCGTTGAAGTTGAGGTAGCGATAGGTGTCGGCGGCAGTGGCATCCAGCGACTTGGCATACTGCAGGTACTCGGCCACGGTCGGGATCTTGCCGAGGATGGCGGCAACCGCAGCCAGTTCGGCAGAAGCCAGATAGACGTTGGCACCCTTGCCCAGACGGTTCGGGAAGTTGCGGGTGGAGGTGGAAACCACGGAGGCCCCTTCCGCTACCCGCGCCTGGTTGCCCATGCAGAGGGAACAGCCGGGTATTTCGATGCGGGCACCGACCCGGCCGAAGATGCCGTAGTAGCCCTCTTCGGTCAGCTGATCCTTGTCCATCTTGGTGGGCGGGGCGATCCACATGCGGGTCGGCAGTTCGCCCTGGTACTTCTCGAGCAGTTTGCCGGCGGCGCGGAAGTGGCCGATGTTGGTCATGCAGGAACCGATGAACACCTCGTCGATCTGGTCGCCGGCCACGCTGCTCAGCAGGCGGGCATCGTCCGGATCGTTCGGCGCACACAGGATGGGCTCCTTGATGGTGGCCAGATCGATCTCGATGATCTCGGCGTACTCGGCGTCCTTGTCCGCTTCCATCAGCACCGGGTTGGCCAGCCACTCTTCCATCCCCTTGATGCGGCGGGTAATGGTGCGCACGTCGCCGTAGCCTTCGGAGAGCATCCATTTCAGCATCACGATGTTGGACTTCAGATACTCGATGATCGGCTCTTTATCCAGCTTGATGGTGCAACCGGCGGCGGAGCGCTCGGCGCTGGCATCCGCCAGCTCGAACGCCTGCTCCACCTTCAGGGTCGGCAGACCTTCGATCTCGAGGATGCGGCCGGAGAAGATGTTCTTCTTGCCTGCTTTCTCGACGGTCAGCAGCCCTTTCTGGATGGCGGCATAGGGGATGGCATGGACCAGGTCACGCAGGGTGATGCCCGGCTGCAGCTCGCCCTTGAAGCGCACCAGCACGGATTCCGGCATGTCCAGCGGCATCACGCCGGTGGCGGCGGCGAAGGCCACCAGGCCAGAGCCCGCCGGGAAGGAGATGCCGATGGGGAAACGGGTGTGGGAGTCACCACCGGTACCCACGGTATCCGGCAGCAGCATGCGGTTCAGCCAGGAGTGGATGACGCCGTCACCCGGACGCAAGCTCACGCCGCCGCGGTTCATGATGAAGTCCGGCAGGGTGTGGTGGGTCTGCACGTCGATGGGCTTGGGATAGGCCGCGGTGTGGCAGAAGGACTGCATGGTCAGGTCGGCGGAGAAGCCAAGACAGGCCAGGTCTTTCAGCTCGTCGCGGGTCATCGGGCCCGTGGTGTCCTGGGAACCGACCGTGGTCATCTTGGGCTCGCAGTAGGTGCCGGGGCGGATGCCCTTCACGCCGCACGCCTTGCCCACCATCTTCTGGGCCAGGGTGAAGCCCTTGCCGGTGTCGGCGACAGGCTGCGGACGACGGAACACGGTGGAGAACGGCAGACCCAGCGCCTCGCGGGCCTTGTCGGTCAGGCCACGGCCGATGATCAGCGGAATACGGCCACCGGCGCGCACTTCGTCGATCAGCACGTCGGTCTTCAGTTCAAACTGGGCCAGCACCTGGTCGGTGCCATGGTTGCAGATCTTGCCCTGGTACGGGTAGATATCGATCACATCGCCCATTTCCAGCTTGGAAACGTCCACCTCGATGGGCAGGGCGCCGGCATCTTCCATGGTGTTGAAGAAGATGGGGGCAATCTTGCCACCCAGGCAAACGCCGCCGGCGCGCTTGTTCGGCACGAACGGAATGTCGTCGCCCATGAACCAGAGCACGGAGTTGGTGGCGGATTTACGGGAAGAGCCGGTACCGACCACGTCACCCACGTAAGCCAGCGGGAAACCTTTCTCTTTCAGGGCATCGATGGTCTTGATGGGGCCGATGACGCCATCCTTGTCCGGGGTGATGCCGGGACGGGCGTTCTTCAGCATGGCCAGCGCGTGCAGCGGAATGTCCGGGCGGGACCAGGCGTCCGGCGCCGGTGACAGATCGTCGGTGTTGGTTTCGCCGGTCACCTTGAACACGGTGACGGTGATCTTCTCGGCCAATTCGGGGCGGGAGAGGAACCACTCGGCGTCGGCCCAGGATTGCATCACCTGCTTGGCGTGGGCATTGCCGGCCTTGGCCTTCTCTTCCACGTCGTGGAAGGAGTCGAACATCAGCAGGGTGTGGCAGAGGCCCTTGGCGGCAAGAGGAGCCAGGGTCGCGTCGTCCAGCAGGTCGATCAGCGGCTGAATGTTGTAACCACCCTGCATGGTACCGAGCAGCTCGACGGCTTCGGCAGCGGTGAGGATGGGAGAGTGGGCTTCGCCCTTGGCAACGGCGGTGAGGAAACCGGCTTTGACATAGGCCGCTTCATCAACGCCTGGGGGAATACGGGAGGACAACAGCTCTTTCAGAAAGTCTTGTTCACCGGCGGGCGGGTTCTTGAGCAGTTCAACCAGGGCGGCGACCTGCTCTGCGTCCAGAGGTTTGGCAACCACGCCTTCGGCGGCACGTTCTGCGACGTGTTTACGGTATGTTTCAAGCACGACTAATTCCTCTTTGGTCTTTTTTTGGGGTTCGCCCACGCTCGCGGCGATCGTCCTTGCGGGACACCCGTAGGGTGCCCCCCACTATATAAGTTTTAACGACTAATTAAAATCCAAAGCCTGTACAGATATTCATCAAAACAACATAACCATCTAAACTTGCTGATGTTTTACAAGCGGATAAATGGCACGCCAGAAACAAGTTAACAAAAAGGCATCATTTCCCCGTTATTCGAACGTGCTGCCCAATTGCAGATAGAACATGTCGTTGCCCCCCTCCGCCATGCCGTAGCCGAGGAAGATGGGGCCGAGGAAGCTCTCCACCCCGACGTAGACGGAGCCGGCGGTGAAGGAGCTCTCCACGCTGATATCCCTGCCGCTGTTCCACACCCCACCCTGCTCGATGGAGCCCCCCAGATAGAGCGGGGCCCGCAGCGCGCCGAAGTCGTTGTCAGCCACCCGGTAGATGTAGCGCAGCCCGCCAAACAGGCTGTAGCGGCCGCTCAGCTGGTAGCGCTGGAAGCCGGACATGCGGAACAGTCCGCCCAGATCCTGCACGAACAGCGGGTACTCCTCCTGGGAGGTGGAGCCCCCTCCCTCCAGCAGCAGGTTGAGGCTGTGTCTGTCCCAGGACCAGGGCTTGATCATCGCCAGATGGTAGTTGACCCCCTCATAGCGATCATTGATGTCACTGCTGTCATCCAGCCGGACGGCGGAGTAACCCCCCTTGATGTCCCAGTAGGCGCCCTGATAGGGGAAGTAGCGGCTGTCGAGGGTGTCGTGCTCGAAGCGGACATAGGGGCCCCAGGAGGAGGCATCCACCTTGGCATCCGCCACGTTGCGAATGTCGATGTCCCCCATTTTTCCCTCCAGCCCGAGCGAGAGACGGCTCCAGGGCTGACGATTCCAGCCCACTGCCAGATCGACGCTGGTGAAGCTGTATTCGGAATCGACATAGCTCACCCCATCGGCCGCCCGCGTCTCCTCGGGCATGAAGATGCGGCGCTGGGTCTTGTCATAGGCCAGGCTCGCCTCGCCGAAGAAGGTCTGGGAGGGCTCCAGCGGGGTGTAGAAGTCGGTCTTGAAGTGCTTGGCGGTACCGAGCGATGCCTCGGTCAGCCACTCGCCCCCCCAGTCGTTGACGTTGGTGAGGGTGTAGGACATGCCCACGTTGTAGTTGGAGCTGCTCTCGAAGTCATCGGAAAAGCCGAACTGGAAGTTGAGGTAGCCCGGCCCCCAGTTCTTCTCGCTGGCGTCGACCACCAGCACGTTCTCGCCACCCCGCTCCACCACCTCGTAAGTGATCCGATCGAACGACTCCAGTGCATAGAGCCGGCGAATACCCGCCTCCAGGCTCTCGTTGGTCTGGATCTTGTCGGGACGCACCTTCAGCATGGCGCGCACCGTCTCGTCGGAGAGACGGGACTTGTTGATGATCTCCACCTTGTCGATGTAGTAGGCGGGCTGACCGCTGCGCTCGGCACGCCGGCTCAACTTCTGGTTGCGATAGGCGGCATAGGCGGCCGGCGAGAGGGAGAGCTTGTCGAGCCGGGCCGAGGCGCGGTTGGCCACCTCCTCCCCGAGCTTGATCCCCTCCGGCATCAGGGCGAAGTCGGCAATGCCCATGTTGCCGAACTCGGGCGTCAGCAGAATGTCGTCTGGCCCCATCAGCGCCTTCTGTTTCTCGGTGCCGACCTGGGTCATGTAGGTAGTGAGCTGGTCGATCATGGCGAGCCCCGACTTCAGGGACTCGCGGGTGCGCAGCCTGGCGCTGATGTCCACCGCGATCACCACGTCGGCTCCCATCGCCTTGGCCACGTCCACCGGCATGTTGTTGACGGTGCCGCCATCGGCCAGGATGTGCCCCTCCCACTCCACCGGCTTGAGGGCGCCGGGAATGGACATGGAGGCCTGCATCGCCTTGGCCAGGCTGCCGTGGTCCAGCACGAAGGGGGTCACCGTCTCCATGTCGGTGGCCATGGCGCGGTAGGGAATGGGCAGATCGTTGAAGCTCTTCTGTACCGGCAGGTTGGAGGTGGCGTGGCGCAGCAGGCTGGCCATGGACTGGCCCTGGAAGAAGCCGTCGGGGAACTGGACCGAGTCGCCGTTGATGCCGATGTCGGTGCGCAGCTGGTACTGCTCGCTCTGCTGCTTCTTGCGCAGGGAGAGTTCGTCGCGCCCTACCTTGTCCTGATAGCCCTTGTTCCAGTCGATGGCCAGGGTGGTGCGCTCCACCTCTTCGGCGCTGAGCCCCATGGCGTACATGCCCGCCACGTAGGAGCCCATGCTGGTGCCCACTATGATGTCGACCGGGATGCGCTTCTGCTCCAGCACCTTGAGGATGCCGATGTGGGCCGACCCCTTGGCGCCGCCGCCGCTGAGTACCAGGGCAATTTTGGGCCGTTCGGGCTGGGCCGCCGCCATCAGCGGCAGACAGGCCAGCAAAATCAGGAACAGGGGGTTCCATCCTCGACGAAAGATGCGCATATGATTTTCCATTGAATCCAGGGCGAGCCAGCTAGGCAGTGAAGCCTACTATAAGGTGCGCAAAGCGAACCGCAACAGTTGGCAGGGGTTATCGGCGCGCATTCCGACACAGGCGGCCACAGCCCGGCCAGGCAGCGATGTGAGCGCAAACGTAATCCATCAATAAAGTGGGCCGGCCTATCAAGGGTGGCGCCGGGCTGCCGCTAATATGTGCTCAATCCCGCGTTCATCCATCCGAGTCACTCTTATGCTTGCAAGCCTGACACTCAAACAGAAAATCCTGGCCACGGTCACCCTCGCCGTGGTGCTCTCCTGCCTGCTGGTAGGCTACTTCAGCCAGCGTTCGGCCCAGCAACTGATCGAAACCCGCATGTTCGAGCAGGAGCTGCCCAACCTGACCCAGCGCATCGGCAAGGAGATCGAGAAGGATCTCACCTCGGTCGCCGGCGCCGCCAGACAGCTGGCCAACGATCGCTTCGTGCTGGACTGGGTCGAGCGCGGCATGCCCAAGGAGCAGGAGTCCATCCTCATCAACCAGCTCAAGGACATGACGAGCCAGTATGGTCTGGTCACCGCCTCCTTCGCCGATCGCCAGAGCGCCGCCTACTACAACCAGGATGGCTTCCTGCGCAACCTCACCCCGGAGCAGGACGCCTGGTTCTACGGCTACACCAAGAGCCAGCAAGACCTGATGCTCAGCATCTTTCGCGAGAACAACGGCGAGGTGAAGCTGTTCGTCAACTTCCAGCAACTCAATGGCCGCGGCCTCGCCGGTCTCGCCAAGTCCCTCGACAGCATGGTCAGCATGCTCGCCAACTTCCGCATCGGTGACAGCGGCTTCGTGTTCATGACCGATGGCAGCGGCAAGGTGAAGCTGCACCCCGACGCCAGCCGCATCGACCGGGACAGCCTGACCCAGCTGGCAAGCGGCAGCGGCAACCTGCTGGCCAAGCAACCCTTTGCCGCCACCCACGCCGAGGTGGATGGTCAGCCGGTGGTGCTAGCCAGCAGCTACATCCCCCTGCTCGACTGGTACCTGGTGGCCCAGGTACCGGAAGCGGAGATCTATGCCGAACTGGATCGGGCCCGCCTGCACATCCTGCTGGTGAGCCTGGCCATCGCCGCCGGCATGGGCCTGCTCGGCATGCTGCTGGCCGGCTCGGTGAGCCGCCCGCTCAACCAGCTGGCCCGCCTGTTCCGCGAACTCGGCAGCGGCGACGGCGATCTGACCCAGCGCCTCAAGGTGGAAGGGCGGGATGAACTGGCCCAGGTGGCCACCGGCTTCAACAACTTCGTCGCCAAGATCCACGGCTCCATCGAGCAGGTGGCCGACAACTCCCGCCAGCTCGCCGCCACCGCCAACGAGGTGGCCGCCAAGGCCCAGCTCACCCAGCACAACTGTACCGCCCAGCGCGATCGCACCGTGCAGGTGGCCACCGCCATCCACGAGATGGGGGCCACAGTGAGCGAAATCGCCGGCAATGCCTCCCTCGCCGCAGAAGTGGCGAGACAGGCCAACGAGCAGGCAGATGCGGGGGCCGGCGTGGTGGCCCAGGCCCGCCACGGCATCGTCGGCCTCTCCGACGAGATTGAAGGGGTGGCCGGGGTCATCGAGTCGCTGGCCAGTCAGACCGACTCCATCGGCAGCATCCTCGACACCATCCGCAGCATCTCGGAGCAGACCAACCTGCTGGCGCTCAACGCCGCCATCGAGGCGGCCCGTGCCGGCGAGCAGGGCCGCGGCTTCGCGGTGGTGGCCGACGAGGTGCGCAACCTCGCCAGTCGCTCCGCCGCCTCCACCGCCGAGATCCAGAGCATGATCAACCGGCTGCAGGAGCAGAGCGCCCGCGCCGTCAGCGCCATGGCCCAGGGCCGCAACCAGAGCCTGGAAGTGGTCACCCAGGCCGATGCGGCCAACGGCGCCCTCGGCCAGATCACCGCCCACATCACCCAGATCAGCGACATGAACATCCAGGTCGCCACCGCCACCGAGGAGCAGTCCAGCGTGGTGGGCGAGATCAACCGCAACGTGGAGGACATCAACCAGCTCACCATGGAGACCGCCGACATCGCCCACCAGCTCACCGAGTCGAGCCGCAGCCTGCAGCACCTCTCCGGCGAGCTGGACAAGCTGGTCGGCAACTTCCGACTTTGAGGCTTTTGACATCACAAGGGGCGCATGGCGCCCCTTTTTGTTGGCCGTTTGTTAACAAAGGCTCAAGTTGGCGCCAGATCCGTCGATTTATACTGTGATAATTCACATCGTCATGATCAGCGAGGAGAACCCATGCTAGAGGGTAAACTGACAATCAAGAGCCAGTTGATACTGGCTGTCGCCGTGCCCTGCCTGGCGCTGCTGCTGGTGGGCGCCGCCAGCCTTCGCAGCATGGGCGCTATCGAACGACAGGCCACCGAGCTCTATGAGAACACCGCCACCCCGATGCGGGCCATGGCAGAGGTAGTGTCGCGCATCCCCCGCATGCGGGTGGGGCTCGACATGATGCTGCTGCAAGAAACTTCGCTCAAGGATGAAAAAGGGGTGTTGACCCGGGTCAAGGAGACACGGGAAGAGGACATCCCCGAGATGCGCCAGGCCATGCAGCTGGCGGTCAACGCCCAGGTCGATCCTGCCGCGCGGCAAAATGCCCAGCAGCTGTTCGAACAATTCGAAGCGATGGAAAAGAGCGAGTTGCAGCCCATGCTGGCCGCCATGGAACAGGGTGACATGGAGAGTGCACGGCGCATCTACAAGGAGCGCTACGCGGTGACCTACGGCACCATGCGCAAGAGTGCCAATACCCAGCTTGACGAACTGATGAAGCTGGCCCAGCAGCGTCACGCCATCAGTCAGCAGAGCTTCGCACGGGGCGAAAGCCAGATGCTCGCCATCATAGGAGGCGCACTCGTCATCTGCCTGCTGGTCTCCTTTCTGGTACTGCGTGGCCTGCGCAATCGCGTCAGCTTCCTGCAGCAGTACATTGGCTATGCCGCCGAACACCTGGCGCTGGATTCCCGTGCCCAGCTGAAGGGCAATGACGAGCTGGCGGAGATCACGGTGAGCTTCAATCACTTCGTCAGCAAGATCCACAGCGCCATCGAGCAGGTAGCCCGCAACTCCCATCAACTGGCCGCCACCGCCAACGAGGTGGCCGCCAAGGCCCAACTCACCCAGCACAACTGCACCGCCCAGCGGGATCGCACCGTGCAGGTGGCCACCGCCATCCACGAGATGGGGGCCACAGTGAGCGAAATCGCCGGCAATGCCTCCCTCGCCGCAGAAGTGGCGAGACAGGCCAACGAGCAGGCGGATGCGGGTGCCGGCGTGGTCGCCCAGGCCCGTCATGGCATCGTCGGCCTCTCCGGCGAGATTGAAGGGGTGGCCGGGGTCATCGAGTCGCTGGCCAGCCAGACCGACTCCATCGGCAGCATCCTCGACACCATCCGCAGCATCTCGGAGCAGACCAACCTGCTGGCGCTCAACGCCGCCATCGAGGCGGCCCGCGCCGGCGAGCAGGGCCGCGGCTTCGCGGTGGTGGCCGACGAGGTGCGCAACCTCGCCAGTCGCTCCGCCGCCTCCACCGCCGAGATCCAGGGCATGATCAACCGGCTGCAGGAGCAGAGCGCCCGCGCGGTCAGCGCCATGACCCAGGGCCGCAACCAGAGCCTGGAAGTGGTTACCCAGGCCGATGCGGCCAACGGCGCCCTCGGCCAGATCACCGCCCACATCACCCAGATCAGCGACATGAACATCCAGGTCGCTACCGCCACCGAGGAGCAGTCCAGCGTGGTGGGCGAGATCAACCGCAACGTGGAAGACATCAACCAGCTCACCATGGAGACCGCCGACATCGCCCACCAGCTCACCGAGTCGAGCCGCAGCCTGCAGCACCTCTCCGGCGAGCTGGACAAGCTGGTCGGCAACTTCCGGCTGTAACTCTTGGCGGCCACTTCATCACCCGACAGAGGGCGCTGCGGCGCCCTCTGTCGCCACCACGGCAAGCCGTGACGCAGGTGCTTGTGCGCCGCCTCCACCGGCTTCTGAAAATGCCCCATAATCAGGAAAATGAGAGGAGGAGTTATGGGCAAGCTGGTAGTGATGATAGTGCTGGGGGGGCTGCTCAGCGCCTGCAGCAGCGGACCGGTACGGGTGCACAGTGCCGATGTGAGCGTCGATGACGCCCGCATCCGGGTCAGCGATGGCAGCAGGGACGGTTACGGCACCTTCTGCCCGCCCGGCCAGGCGAAGAAGGGGCGCTGCTGACAACCAGCCGTCTGCAGCTGAAAAACAAAAAGCCGCTCGATTGAGCGGCTTTTTCATGGGGCGGGAAGAGAATTACTTCTTCTTCTTGGCCTTGGCGTTCGGCAGGTCGGTGATGGAGCCTTCGAACACTTCTGCAGCCAGGCCCACGGACTCGTGCAAAGTCGGGTGAGCGTGGATGGTCAGCGCGATGTCTTCGGCGTCGGCCCCCATCTCGATGGCCAGACCGATTTCACCCAGCAGTTCACCACCGTTGGTACCCACGATGGCACCACCGATGACGCGGCCGCTCTCCTTGTCGAAGATCAGCTTGGTCATGCCGTCGGAGCAGTCGGACGCGATGGCGCGACCGGAAGCAGCCCACGGGAAGGTGGCGACTTCGAAGTTCAGGCCCTGTTGCTTGGCTTCTTTCTCGGTCAGACCAACCCAGGCCATCTCCGGCTCGGTGTAGGCGATGGACGGGATCACTTTCGGGTCGAAGTAGTGCTTCTTGCCGGCGATGACTTCGGCAGCCACGTGGCCTTCGTGCACACCCTTGTGAGCCAGCATCGGCTGACCGACGATGTCGCCGATGGCGTGGATGTGCGCCACGTTGGTACGCAGCTGCTTGTCCACCTCGATGAAACCGCGCTCGGTCACGGCAACGCCGGCCTTCTCGGCATCCAGCATCTTGCCGTTCGGCACACGACCTACGGCAACCAGCACGTTGTCGTAACGAACCGGCTCGGCCGGGGCGTGCTTGCCTTCGTAGGAGACGTACAGGCCGTCTTCACGGGCTTCAACTGCGGTGACCTTGGTCTCCAGCATGATGTTGAATTTCTTGGCAACGCGCTTGGTGTAGATCTTGACGATGTCTTTGTCGGCAGCCGGTACCAGCTGGTCGGCGAATTCCACCACGTCGATCTCGGAGCCCAGGGAGGAGTACACGGTACCCATCTCCAGACCGATGATGCCGCCACCGATGACCAGCAGCTTGCCCGGAACGGTAGTCAGCTCCAGCGCATCGGTAGAGTCCCATACGCGCGGGTCGTCATGGGGGATGAACGGCAGCTTCACCGGACGGGAACCGGCGGCGATGATGGCGTTGTCGAAGGTGACGGTGGTCTTGCCGTCGGCGCCTTCCACTTCCAGGGTGTTCGGGCCGGTGAACTTGCCGAAGCCGTTCACAACCTGGACTTTACGCATCTTGGCCATGCCAGCCAGACCGCCGGTCAGCTGGTTGATGACCTTCTCTTTCCACAGACGCACCTTGTCGATGTCGGTCTGCGGGGCACCGAAGACGATGCCGTGCTCGGCCAGCGCCTTGGCTTCTTCAATGACTTTGGCGACGTGCAGCAGCGCCTTGGACGGGATGCAGCCCACGTTCAGGCAGACGCCCCCCAGGGTGGAGTAACGCTCGACGATAATGGTATCCAGACCCAAGTCAGCCGCACGGAAGGCAGCGGAATAACCGGCAGGGCCAGCACCCAGTACTACGACCTGGGTTTTGATTTCTTTACTCATCATGACCTCTTTGTCGTTCTTATATCCCCGGACAGCGCAGTCTTAAGCCAGGACAAGGCGGCTGCAGCCGTGAAAAAAACGGGGCAAGTTTACAATCCTGTTAACGAAATGAGAAGTAAAAAGGGCAGGCTCTGGGCCCGCCCTCTCACTTACAGGACCAGTCGACGGATGTCGGACAGCACGCCGTTCATGGTGGTGATGAAGCGGGCTCCATCGGCACCATCGATGACGCGGTGGTCGTAGCTCAGGGCCAGCGGCAGCATCAGGCGTGGCGCGAACTCTTTGCCGTTCCACTTCGGCTTCATCTCGGACTTGGAGACGCCCAGGATGGCCACTTCCGGCGCGTTGACGATCGGGGTAAAGCTGGTACCACCGATGCCACCCAGGCTGGAGATGGTGAAGCAACCGCCCTGCATGTCGGCAGCGGTCAGCTTGCCGGCACGGGCCTTCTTGGAGATCTCGGCCAGATCGCGAGACAGCTCCATGATGCCCTTCTTGTTGACGTCGCGCACCACGGGCACAACCAGACCGTTGGGGGTATCCACCGCCACACCGATATGGATGTACTTCTTCATGATCAGCTTGCTGCCATCTTCGGACAGGGAGCTGCAGAAGCGCGGATGAGCTTCCAGCGCCTTGGCGGCGGCTTTCAGGATGAACACCAGCGGGGTGATCTTCACGTCTGCCTTCTGCTTCTCGAGCATCGCGTTCTGCTCTTTGCGGAACGCTTCCAGCTCGGTGGTATCGGCTTCGTCGAACTGGGTGACATGGGGGATCATGACCCAGTTGCGGTGCAGGTTCGGACCGGAGATCTTCTGGATGCGGGTCAGATCGACCTCTTCCACATCACCGAACTTGCTGAAATCGACCTTCGGCCACGCCAGCACACTCATGCCGTTGCCGTTACCAGTGCCTTGACCTGCAGCCGGAGCGGACTCGGCGCGCTTGACCGCATCCTTCACGTAGGCCTGCACGTCTTCTTTGACGATGCGCCCCTTGCGACCGGAGGCTTTCACCTTGGCCAGGTTGACACCAAACTCGCGAGCCAGACGGCGTACCGCCGGAGAGGCGTGTACGTAGGCATCGTTGGCAACGAAGTCGGAGGCGGCAGCAGCCTGGGCAACCGGAGCAGGAGCAGCGGCAGCAACAGGTGCAGCGGCAGGAGCCGGAGCCGCCACGGCAGCCGGAGCGGCACCAGCCACTTCGAATACCATGATCAGGGAACCGGTGGAGACCTTGTCACCCGCCTTCACCTTGATCTCCTTGACCACACCGGCGAACGGCGCAGGCACTTCCATGGAGGCCTTGTCACCTTCCACGGCGATCAGGGACTGGTCGGCTTCAACCTTGTCACCCACGGCGACCATGATCTCGGTGACTTCGACTTCGTCGCCACCGATATCTGGTACATTGACCTCTTTGGCAGCAGCGGCAACCGGGGCAGCAGCCACGGGAGCGGCAGCCTGGGCCGGTGCAGCAGCAACGGCAGGAGCGGCGCCAGCCACTTCGAACACCATCACCAGAGAACCGGTAGAGACCTTGGCGCCAGCGGCAACCTTGATCTCGACCACGCGGCCCGCGAACGGTGCCGGCACTTCCATGGAGGCCTTGTCACCTTCCACGGCGATGATGGACTGGTCGGCTTCAACCATGTCGCCCACGGCAACCATGATCTCGGTCACGTCCACTTCGTCGTCACCGATGTCCGGCACGTGCACGTCTTTGCGAGCGGCAGCAGCAGGAGCGGCGGCCGGTGCGGCTGCAACCGGTGCAGCGGCCTGGGCCGGCGCCGGTGCGGCAGCACCCTCGGCTTCGAAGATCATGATCTGGGAACCGGTGGCAACCTTGTCGCCCACCTTGATCAGGATCTCTTTGACGATACCGGCGGACGGGGCCGGGACTTCCATGGAGGCCTTGTCGCCTTCTACCGCGATGATGGACTGGTCCAGCTCGACCTTGTCACCCACGGCCACCATGATCTCGGTGACTTCAACTTCATCGGCGCCGATATCCGGCACCATAATCTGTTTGGACATTGTGCTTTATCCTCTTGCGTGCATCCGCGTGACCGACTGCTGTCACGCGTCTTTCGCGTTAACCTTTGCAAGGCCGTGCCGGGCAACGAGTCCCGGCACGACACTTGATCCTCTTACGCGTACAGCGGGTTGACCTTGTCGGCATCGATGCCGTACTTGGCGATGGCCTCGGCCACAACCTGCTTGTCTACCTCGCCGCGCTTGGCCAGTTCGGTCAGGGCAGCAACCACTACGTAGAACTCGTTCACTTCGAAGTGACGACGCAGGTTGGCACGGCTGTCGGAACGGCCGTAACCGTCGGTACCCAGCACGCGGTAGTTTTCGGTCGGCACGAAGGCACGCACCTGATCGGCGAAGGACTTCATGTAGTCGGTCGCGGCGATGGTGGCTTCGCTGCCCAGTACCTGAGCGATGTAGGGAACGCGAGCCTCGGCAGTCGGGTGCAGCATGTTCCAGCGATCCGCGTCCTGACCGTCACGAGCCAGCTCGTTGAAGGAGGTGACGCTGAACACGTCGGAACCGATGCCGTACTCGCTGGCCAGGATCTGGGCGGCGGTGCGCACGTGACCCAGGATGGAGCCACAACCCAGCAGCTGTACCTTGGCCTTGGTGCCGGCCACGGTTTCCAGCTTGTAGATACCCTTGCGGATGCCTTCCTCGGCGCCTTCCGGCATGGCCGGCATGGCGTAGTTCTCGTTCAGAGTGGTGATGTAGTAGAACACGTTCTCCGGGTTCTCACCGTACATGCGACGCAGACCGTCCTGTACGATCACCGCTACTTCATAGGCGTAGGACGGGTCGTAGGAGACGCAGTTCGGGATGGTGTTGGCCAGGATGTGGCTGTGACCATCTTCGTGCTGCAGACCTTCGCCGTTCAGGGTAGTACGACCGGAGGTCGCACCCAGCAGGAAGCCACGGGCTTGCTGGTCACCGGCTGCCCACGCCATGTCGCCGATCCGCTGGAAGCCGAACATGGAGTAGTAGATGTAGAACGGGATCATCGGGCAATCGTTGGTGCTGTAAGAGGTCGCAGCAGCCAGCCAGGAGGACATGGCGCCCAGCTCGTTGATACCGTCTTGCAGAACCTGACCCTGCTTGTCTTCCTTGTAGTAGGAGACGATGTCGCGGTCTTGCGGGGTGTACTGCTGACCGTGCGGGCTGTAGATGCCGATCTGGCGGAACAGACCTTCCATACCGAAGGTACGGGCTTCGTCAGCCAGGATCGGGACGATGCGCTTGCCGATGGACTTGTCTTTCAGCATCACGTTCAGGGAACGCACGAACGCCATGGTGGTGGAGATTTCGCGCGCCTGTTCACCCAGCAGCGGACCAAAAGCATCCAGCGCCGGGATTTCCAGCTTGGTGGTGCTCTCTCGCAGACGGGTCGGTACATAGCCCTTCAGCGCGGCACGACGGGCGTGCAGGTACTTGTGCTCTTCGGTACCCTCTTCGATCTTCAGGTACGGCAGGGTTTCCAGCTGCTCGTCGGTGACCGGCAGGTTGAAACGATCGCGCAGGTGACGCACGGAGCCCAGATCCATCTTCTTGACCTGGTGAGCGATGTTCTTGCCTTCGGCTGCTTCGCCCATGCCATAGCCCTTGATGGTCTTGGCCAGGATCACGGTCGGCTTGCCCTTGGTCTGTGCAGCCCTGGAGAAAGCGGCAAACAGTTTGCGAGGATCGTGACCACCGCGGTTCAGGGCGAAGATCTCCTCGTCGGTCATGTCTTTGACCAGCGCGGCGGTTTCCGGGTAACGGTTGAAGAAGTGCTCGCGCACGTAGCCGCCATCGCGGGACTTCATGGTCTGGTAGTCACCATCCACGGTCTCGTTCATCAGCTGGATCAGCTTGCCGGAAGTGTCTTTCTTCAGCAGCTCATCCCACTTGCGACCCCAGATGACTTTGGTGACGTCCCAGCCGGCGCCGGCGAACAGGCCTTCCAGCTCGTTGATGACCTTGCCGTTGCCGACAACCGGGCCATCCAGACGCTGCAGGTTGCAGTTGACCACGAACACCAGGTTGTCGAGCTTTTCACGCACGGCAACGGTCAGGGCGCCCTTGGCTTCCGGCTCGTCCATCTCGCCGTCACCCAGGAAGGCGTAAACGGTCTGCTCGGAGCAATCCTTGATGCCACGGTCGGTCAGGTACTTCAGGAAGCGGGCCTGATAGATGGCGGCGATGGGGCCCAGCCCCATGGAGACGGTCGGGAACTGCCAGAATTCCGGCATCAGTTTCGGGTGCGGGTAGGAAGGGATACCCTTGCCATCCACTTCCTGACGGAAGTTGTCCAGCTGCTCTTCGGTCAGGCGACCTTCGGCAAATGCACGGGCGTAGATGCCCGGGGAGATGTGACCCTGGAAGTAAACCAGGTCGCCACCGTCCTTCTCGTTGCGGGCACGGAAGAAGTGGTTGTAGCAGACTTCGTAGATGGTCGCGGAAGAGGCGAAGGAAGACATGTGACCGCCCAGGTCCAGGTCTTTCTTGGAGGCGCGCAGCACGATCATCATGGCGTTCCAGCGGATGATGGCGCGAATGCGACGCTCCATCTCCAGGTCGCCCGGGTAAGCCGGCTCGTCGCTGGACGGGATGGTGTTGATGTAGTCGCGATTTGCCTTGGCAGCCACGTCCACACCGCTTGCGCGGGCTTTCTCGGCCAACTGTTCAAGGATGAACTGAGCGCGTTGCGGACCCTCTTCACGCAGCAGGGATTCCAGAGAGGCAAGCCACTCCAGCGTTTCTATCGGGTCCACATCGTTCTTCAGGATATCAGACATGGCTGGTTCCTATTATGTTGTGATTGCACGGCATTGCACGGCGAAGGGCGCAAGCATTCGACAATAAAGCCTTGTGGGATTAGTTTTCCTGCTGACGGATCCGACGCATGGATCGCTGGATCCGGCTGTCTTCCCTCTGCATATCCAACAAGGTGTCCTCGATAAAGGCCAGGTGCTCATGACAAGCTGCCCTGGCCCGCTCCGGAGCCCCCGACAGGATAGCCTCGATCAGATGCGCGCGATGGCGACGGATCTTGGCGACCACTCCCGGACGGCGATTCAGAATTTCGTTATTGCGTAAAATGTTCTGCTCAAGCATGGGGCCCATGGCCCGCAGCAGATGCAGCAGCACCACGTTGTGGGACGCCTCGGCCACCGCCAGATAGAACTGGGTGACGGCAGCGGATTCGGCTACCAGCGAGCCTTGCTGGCCAGCCTCCTCGATGGCGGACTGCACCTGACGGATCCGCTCGAAATCGGCTTCCGTTCCCCGCAATGCAGCATAGTAGGCACAGATGCCTTCCAGCGCATGACGAAACTCCAGCAGGTCGTACTGGGCTTCCGGGTGGGTGCTGAGCAGCTCGAACAGGGGATCGGCGATCCCTTTGCTCAAGGCATTTTGTACGTAAGTGCCGCCGCCCTGACGACGATACAAGAGTCCTCTTGCCTCGAGGCGCTGGATGGCTTCGCGCAGCGAAGGGCGCGAAACCTGAAACTGGATGGCCAGTTCCCGCTCGGGCGGCAACTTCTGGCCCGGCAGCAAACTGCCTTCCAGAATCATCTGTTCCAGCTCGGCGACAATGGCGTCGGCCAACTTGGGTTGAGTAATCTTGAGATAGGGCATGAGGCTGCTTTGTTAAATTGGTATTACCAATTTCATGAATGGGGCGAAAATTAGCAGAGGGCATGGGAAAAGTCCACCCAAAAGATGATCTGAATCAAGAATCAACCTTGCCACTTAAGGGGTAAATAGAGGGATTTATGATTTGCCTCATAGAAATTGGTCAGACCAATATTTTTGACGTGGCTCACAGGCAACATTTGATCAACAGCGAATAAAAATGGCCTGCCATAGAGGCAAGCCATTGTTTTAAAAACACAAACTTATTTTTAGAATATTTACTTAAAGTTGAGTGCCTGGCGATATCGCTGCCATTCGAAACTCTCACCCGGATCCGTCTTGCGCCCCGGCGCTATGTCGCAATGGCCGACGATGCGATCCGCCGTGATGGCGGGATAATGACTCGACAAGGTTCGGCTGAGCCCAACCAATACCTCATACTGTGCGTCCGTGTAGGGCAGTTCGTCGGTCCCTTCCAGCTCGATGCCGATGGAGAAGTCGTTGCACGCCTCCCTCCCCTGCCAGCTAGATACCCCGGCATGCCAGGCTCTGGCACCAAACGGCACATACTGCACCAGTTCACCATCGCGCCGGATCAGGCAGTGGGCCGAGACCCGCAGTTGATGAATGTCGGCAAAGTAGGGATGAGCCGCGGGATCCAGCCTGCCCATAAAGAGATCGTCGATGAAGGGGCCGCCGAACTCGCCTGGCGGCAGGCTGATGCCATGCACCACCAGCAGAGATATGTCGCTCGGGCTGGCCCGCTCGTTGTGGTGGGGAGAGGGCACCTGGCGAGCCTCCCGGCACCAGCCGGCGGCGTCGATGGAAAACGTGAGGTCAGGATGGGTCATCGGCTACTCGATACGAGTTGAGGGGAAAAGCGCGATCCGGGCCGGCATCTTGTCACCAAGCCGCTGAATCAGTGGAAAATTGTGTGTTAGGCTGGGTCATCTTTGGCTCGATATGGATGAGGTATGCAGCAAACGGCGCGCTGGTTCTGGCTACTGGCCTGGCTCTCTTTGATGGGCCTGCTGACCCTCTACTTTCACTCCCGCACCCAACCGAGTGTCACCGCCAGCGGCGAACTCCTGCTGAGGGCCGACCAGAGCGGCCACTATCGACTGGAGGGTGCCATCAACGGCCAGCCGGTGCAACTGCTGCTCGATACCGGCGCAACGCGCATCACAGTGCCGCAACGGGTCGCCGAGCGGCTCGGCCTGACCGCCCACGGCAGCAGCCAGGTGAATACGGCTGCCGGCTTTATCCGGGTCGGCAACGGCTCCATCGAAACGCTGGCGATGGGACCATTGACCTTGTACGATCTGGCCATCTTTATCAACCCGGCGGCGGCTGGCGACGAGGTGCTGGTAGGCATGAATGCCCTCGGCCGGCTGGAGCTGGTTCAAAAGGAGCGGCAGTTGCTGCTCAGACCTTTGCAGGAATAAAGGCATGCTACAACAGGACATCCGTCGCGCCGTGCGCGCCGCACTACTCGAAGATTTGGGCGACGCCCTCACCGCGCTGGACCAACCGGATGCCAGCGCCGATATCACGGCCCAGCTGATCCCGGCGGATCGCATCTCGACGGCCCGCGTCATCACCCGCGAAGCCGGTGTCTTCTGTGGCCAACCCTGGGTAGACGAGGTATTCACCCAGCTTGGCGGCGATGTGCAAGTGGAGTGGCTGGTGCAGGATGGTGAAGTGCTCACCCCCAATCAGGAGCTGTTTCGTCTGCACGGCCCGGCTCGCACCCTGCTGACCGGCGAGCGCAATGCGCTGAACTTCGTGCAGACCCTCTCCGGCGTCGCCACCCTCACCGCCCGCTACGTGGCCGAGCTGGCAGGCACAGATTGCCGCCTGCTCGACACCCGCAAGACCCTGCCCGGCCTTCGCAGCGCCCAGAAGTATGCGGTCACCTGCGGCGGTGGCAAGAATCACCGCATCGGCCTCTATGACGCCTATCTTATCAAGGAGAACCATATTCTCGCCTGTGGTGGCATAGCGCAGGCCATTGCCGAGGCTCGCCGGCTCAATCCGGGCAAACCGGTGGAAGTCGAGGTCGAATCCCTGGCCGAGCTGGCACAGGCGCTGGCAGCCCTGGCAGACATAGTAATGCTGGACAACTTCGACGTGCCCATGATGCGCGAGGCCGTTGCACTCAATCAGGGGCGGGCCAAGCTGGAAGTGTCCGGCAACGTCACGCTGGACACCCTGGCCGAATATGCGGCTACCGGTGTCGACTTCATTTCGGTCGGTGCCCTGACCAAACATGTGCGGGCCCTTGATCTCTCGATGCGTTTTATCTAGCCGAAGGGCGTTCACCATGCCCCGTCGGGCCGGTGACATATAACAAGATGAAGGACTTGCAAAAGGCGCCATAGGCGCCTTTTCTTTAAGGCAGGATCCCTCGGCAAAGGAGTGTGAGATGGACCCATCCCCGCCAGCTAAAAAGAGTCGATAGGGGCTCTTCATCCATGATTTATATCAAATTTTTCGCAAATGACAGAAAGATTGTTAACAAAGACCCCGACCTCTGTTGCCAAGTCGGACAGCTCGGATAAGATACTGACGTGTGGATAGTTTTCCACCGGCACTTCCCAGGAACCAAGGACAAAAAGGATATTTGAAATGAAGAAACAATCAGGCTTTACCCTTATCGAATTGATGATCGTGGTCGCGATCGTCGCCATCCTGGCCGCCATTGCGCTGCCGGCTTATCAGAACTACACCAAAAAATCGAAGATGACCGAGTTGGTGGCAGCTACTGGTAGCCTGAAGACCCAAATCGAGGTCTGCATGCAAAGCTACGGCGCCGACCAATGCAACAACGGGGTTAATGCTATGCCGAGCGGGGCAGTATCTTCTGGTCGTGCTACGTTGACTTATGCTGGGACAGCCACAGCAGGCAACGCAATCACAATTACTGCGGTACCAGTCGATAATACAGTACTGGCTCCTCTTACTACCTCTGACTCTTTCATCATGACGGCATCAGCAGCAGTTCCCCTTGTCTGGACGAAGAAGTGTGAAAACCCGACAGGTACAGCTCAAACTGACTACTGCCCATAATGACATCTAGTCCCAATAGCGGCCTGGCGTTAAGCCTGGCCGCCTCTTCCCTGCTCAGTGAGTCCGACTCACAGCGCTATCTGAGCCAGGCCAAGGCGCAGCGCAAGCCCTTTGTGACCTTTCTGATCGAGAACGAAATCCTCGACAGCAAGGCGCTGGCCGACTTCTGCGAGCTGGAATATGGGGTACCTCTGCTGGATCTTGCCGCCTTCGACCTGGCCGAGATCCCGCAGAAGTACCTCAATCAGAAGCTGATTGAGAAACACCATGTGCTGCCCATCTACACCCAGGGCCACACCCTCTATATCGCCATGTCCGACCCGACCAATGTGTCGGCACTGGAGGATTTTGGCTTCAGCTTCGGGCTGCACACCGAGGCCTTGCTGGTCGAGGAGAACAAGCTGACCGCCGCCATCAGCAAGCTGATGGAGAGCGATCAGGACGCCCTTGGCATGGAGGAGATCGACGAGTCCGAGATTTCCGAGCTGGAAGTGTCTGACGAGGGGTCACGACTCGACGAGAGCGTCAACACGGCGGACGATGACGCCCCCATCGTCAAATACATCAACAAGATCATGATGGATGCCATCAAGCGCGGTGCATCCGACCTCCACTTCGAGCCCTATGAGACCAAGTACCGTATTCGCTTTCGGATAGACGGGATCCTGCATGAGGTAGCAACGCCGCCGGTCAATCTGGCCAACCGCTTCTCGGCCCGACTCAAGGTGATGGCGCGCCTGGACATCGCCGAACGGCGGCTGCCCCAGGATGGCCGCATCAAATTGAAAATGTCGCGCAACAAGTCGATGGACATGCGGGTCAACACCCTGCCTACCATGTGGGGCGAGAAGATCGTGATCCGTCTGCTCGACTCTTCCGCTGCGCGCCTCAATATCGAGCAGCTCGGCTTCGACGATCGGCAGAAGGCGCAATATCTGCGTGCGCTCTCGAAGCCTCAGGGCATGATCCTGGTGACCGGTCCGACCGGCTCGGGCAAGACGGTGTCGCTCTACACCGGCCTGAACATCCTCAACACCACAGAGGTGAATATTTCGACCGCCGAAGACCCGGTGGAGATCAACCTGCCAGGAGTCAATCAGGTGCAGGTCAACCCCAAGGCAGGGCTCACCTTCGCCAGTGCCCTGCGCTCCTTCCTGCGCCAGGATCCCGACGTGGTGATGGTCGGGGAAATACGGGATCTAGAAACCGCCGAGATCGCCATCAAGGCGGCACAAACCGGTCACCTGGTGCTTTCCACATTGCACACCAACTCGGCAGCCGAGACGCTGACCCGGATGATGAACATGGGGGTGCCCGCCTTCAACATCGCCTCCTCGGTTACCCTGATCATGGCTCAGCGACTGGCACGCAAGCTCTGTGACCACTGCAAGGCTCCCGAAGTGGTGCCGGAGGCTGAACTGCTGGAGTTGGGTTTTACCCAACAGCAGCTGGCAGCAGGCTTGCGGCTGTTCAAGCCGGTTGGCTGCAAGGAGTGTTCTGGCGGCTACAAGGGACGGGTCGGCATCTACGAGATCCTGTTGATGTCAGAAAATATTGCAAAATTGATCATGCAGGGAGCCAACTCCATGCAGATTGCGGCCATTGCCCAGAAGGAGGGCATGCGGACCTTGCGTACCTCCGGTCTTGAGAAGGCCCGACTGGGGGTGACCAGCCTGGCCGAGATAAACCGGGTAACAACCAACTGACAGAGTCTATCGCTCAGCCGATTCATCCAGGTGCCGCCGGCCCTGGCGATTTCCATCAGGCCGAGGCTGCTTCTCTTAGCGACAAGCAAGCCGGGCCCCATTGCAGGACGCAGTGATGGCAACGCTAACCCAGAAACAGAATGCCCCCAAGAAAGTCTTCGCCTTTCGCTGGAGCGGGGTGAACCGCAAGGGCCAGAAGGTCTCCGGCGAGCTGCAGGCCGACAGCATCAACACGGTCAAGGCCGAGCTGCGCAAGCAGGGCGTCAACGTCACCAAGGTGAGCAAGAAGAGTCAGGGGCTCTTCTCCAAGGGCGGCGCCAGGATCAAGCCGATGGACATTGCCGTCGTCTCTCGCCAGATTACCACCATGCTGTCGGCCGGCGTACCTCTGGTCCAGAGCCTGCAGATCATCGCTCGCAGCCACGAGAAGGCGGCCATGCGCGAGCTGATGGGCCAGATAGCCGCCGATGTGGAGACCGGCACCCCCATGTCCGAGGCGCTGCGCCGCCATCCCCGCCACTTCGATGATCTCTATTGCGACCTGGTCGAGGCGGGCGAGCAGTCCGGCGCCCTGGAGACCATCTACGACCGCATCGCGACTTATCGCGAAAAGTCCGAAGCGCTCAAATCCAAGATCAAGAAGGCCATGTTCTACCCCACAATGGTCATCCTGGTCGCCATTGTCGTCACTTCCATTCTGCTGCTGTTTGTCATTCCGCAGTTTGAGGACATCTTCAAGAGTTTCGGCGCCGAGCTGCCCGCCTTTACCCAGTTCGTCATCGGCATCTCCCGCTTCATGCAGAACTGGTGGTATATGATCTTTGGCGGGGTTGCACTCGCCATCTTCCTCTACGTGCGAGCCTGGCGCGCCTCGCAGAAAGTCAGAGACAACACCGACAAGTTCATTCTGACCATCCCGGTGGTCGGCATGATATTGCACAAGGCCGCCATGGCCCGCTTCGCCCGCACCCTCTCCACCACCTTTTCTGCTGGTATCCCGCTGGTGGATGCCCTGATCTCCGCCGCAGGCGCCTCCGGCAACTATGTCTATCGCACCGCCGTCATGGCCATTCGCAACGAGGTGGTGGCCGGCATGCAGATCAACGTGGCCATGCGCACCGTCGATCTCTTCCCCGACATGGTGATCCAGATGGTGATGATTGGCGAGGAGTCAGGCGCCATCGATGATATGCTCTCCAAGGTCGCTACCATCTTCGAACAAGAGGTGGACGATCTGGTCGACGGCCTCACCAGCCTGCTGGAACCTCTCATCATGGTGGTGCTGGGGGTACTGGTCGGCGGCATGGTGGTCGCCATGTACCTGCCCATCTTCAAACTGGGGTCGGTCATCCACTGACCCCCAACCAATCCGGAACCCGATGTTGCTGATCACTGACGTTTTTCACAGCCTGTCCTGGCTCTATTTTTCGCTGGTATTCCTCTTCTCTCTGATGATCGGCAGTTTTCTCAACGTGGTGATCCATCGCCTGCCCATCATGCTGGAGCGGGAGTGGCAGGCCGAATACCTCAGCTATTTCAACCCAGAGACACAACTGCAGCAGGAGGAACGCTACAACCTGATGGTGCCGCGTTCTGCCTGCCCCCATTGCGGCCACGCCATCACGGCCATGGAGAATATCCCCCTGCTCAGCTGGCTCTGGCTCAAGGGTCGCTGCCGTGAATGTCAGGCCCCCATCTCGGCCCGTTATCCGCTGGTGGAGCTGCTGACAGCTCTGCTCTCGCTGGTCGTCGCCGCAACATTTCCACCGAGCTGGGGCTTGCTGGCCGCCCTGCTGCTCACCTGGGTGCTGGTGGCGCTCACTTTCATCGATCTGGACAAGATGCTGCTGCCGGATCAGCTGACCCTGCCACTGCTGTGGGGTGGCCTGCTGTCCAATCTGGCAGGGGGATTCGTTCCGCTGGCCGATGCGGTGATCGGTGCCATGGCCGGCTATCTGGTGCTCTGGAGCCTCTACTGGGCCTTCAAGCTGCTGACCGGCAAGGAAGGGATGGGCTACGGCGACTTCAAGCTGCTGGCGGCGCTGGGGGCCTGGCTCGGCTGGCAGGCCCTGCCCATCGTGTTGCTGCTCTCCTCCCTGGTCGGCGCCATAATAGGGATAAGTCTCATCCTGCTGCGCAACCACCATCAGGGCAAACCCATCCCTTTCGGGCCCTACCTGGCCATCGCCGGCTGGATCGCGCTGCTGTGGGGCGATACCATCACCCGCTGGTACCTCACGACGTTTCTCTGATCAAAGGCAGCACTGACCCATGTATGTAGTCGCAATTACCGGCGGGATTGGCAGCGGCAAGACCACGGTTGCCAATCAGTTTGCCGAGCTGGGCATCGAAGTAGTGGATGCGGACATCATCGCCCGCGAGGTAGTGGAACCCGGCACCCCGGCCCTGGCCGCCATCGCCGCCCATTTTGGCGCAAACGTCATCGCCCCCGATGGCCGGCTCGATCGCCGCCAGCTGCGTGAGCGGGTCTTCACTGACCCGCAGGCCAAGGGCTGGCTCAACGCCCTGCTCCATCCCCTCATTCGCAGCGAGATGCAGCGCCAGTGCGCGGCCGCGCGCTCCCCCTATTGCCTGCTGGTGGTGCCCCTGCTAGTGGAAAACCGGCTCACCGCACTGGCCAACCGGGTACTGGTGATCGACGTGGACGAAGCGACCCAGATTGAGCGTACCTGTCGCCGGGACGGCGTGAGCCGTGAGCAGGCTGAGGCCATCCTGGCCGCCCAGGCGAGCCGGACCGAGCGGCTGGCGGCAGCCGACGATGTGCTGGACAACCAGAACGGCACGCCCGAGGCAATAAAGAGCCGAATTTTCGCGCTGCACGAGACATATCTGGCATTTGCCTCTCAACAAGCCCGCCAACTGTGAGTACACTAGGCCGGTTTATGGCTGGCCAGGATTAGGCATGATTTACGATTTTCCCCTCAATGAAAAAAGCCGGACCTATCTTCGTCTGGAGTCCCTGTTTTCCCAGATCCGCGACAATCTGGAGAGCGACCAGCCCTGGGCACACATCGCCTTTTTCAAGGGCCTGTTCGACCTGCAGGAGTTGCTGGAGCGCGGTGACCTGCGTGCCGACCTGATTAAAGACCTGGAGCGCCTCAGCCAGCGCCTGAGCCACTGGGCCAGCCTGCCAGACGTCGACCTGGAGCAGATCAACCTGATGCAGCAGGAGAGCACCCAGCTCTCCCGCAACTTGCTGAGTGCACCGCGGCCCGGTGCCCGCCTGAAAGAGGACCGGCTGCTTGGCTCCATCCGCCAGCGCTTCTCCATCCCGGGTGGGCTCTGTGCCTTCGACGTGCCGCAACTGCACCACTGGCTTGCCACCCCGGCCATCACGCGCCATCAGCAGATGCAGCTGTGGCTGAGCGACATCAACCTGTTGATGAATGCCATCTCCCTGCTGCTGCGCCTGTGGCGCGAATCCGGCAACTTCAGTGAACAGGTGGCCGTCAACGGCTTCTTCCAGGATACCGCCGAGAGTGCCGAGCTGATACGCATTCGCCTGAGCGGCACCCAGCAGTGCTACCCGACCCTGAGCGGCCACAAGAACCGGTTTGCCCTGCGTTTTTTGCCCACCGCGGAGCAGCAGATCGGTGACGTGCCCTTCCAGCTGGCCTGCTGCTAAGGAGCATCCATGGTGACCAAGGTAAAGTGCCCGACCTGCCAGACCGAGCTGGAATGGGGCCCGCAGAGCCCGTTTCGCCCGTTCTGCAGCAAGCGCTGCCAACTGATCGATCTCGGCGAGTGGGCCGACGAGGAGAAGCGGATCCCGGGGGAAATAGACCCGGAGCTGCTGCCCTACCCCGAAGAGGGGGAGCAGTGGCAGTAAGCCAGCAAGCAAAAAGGGCCGATTCGGCCCTTTTTATTTTGGTATGCACTGCGGCTAATATCAGCCCTGTGCGGCCAGCGATGCCTGCAGGCGCGTCACGATCGGGCCATTGGCGTCGGGGAAGTGGTACTCGTGCAGCGAGACCAGCGGCACCCAGCGACACTCCTGCCCCTCCTTGCCAAACGGCTCGCCGCTGAAGCGGGTCACCTTCCAGATATCCAGCAGTACCTGCTTGTCCGGGTAGTCGTGATGCAGCTCCATGAAGGGAGCGCAATCCTGCACCCGGATCCCGATCTCTTCCCACAGCTCCCTGTCCAGCGCGGTGAGCAGATCCTCTCCGGCTTCCACCTTGCCGCCGGGGAATTCCCAGCGATCCCCCTGATGACGATCGGCGGAGCGTCTGGCGATGAAGATATCGCCCCGTTCGTTCTCGATGACGCCGACCGCCACCCAGATCCGTTTCTTCTGTTCCATCATTGTCCTCAGCGTAAACATGGCAAACGGGCAATCCAGGGCGCCAGCCGGCGGGCCTGTGTTTCCCCTTGTGCCGTAAAGATATCCTGCCCCACATGCTCGCTCCCGTCCGGGGCGGGCAGCGGCCAGGGGGTGGCGCCAGACGGCGTGAAGCAGCGGTCATGCACCAGACAGCTCTGCGAGAGATAACCCCAGAGCCGGTCGCGCAAAAACCACTGGTCGATATTCGGCGTCTCCATGACGTCCGGCTGATAGGCTTCGAGCAGGGGCGCCAGTGGCGGCAGCACACCGGCCACCCCACCCCACATGCCCGCCAGCACCAGATCGGTATGACTCCACCAGTCGCGCATGATATGAAACCAGCGCGTCGATGCAAGCCACTCCTGTACCGCCAGCCGCTCGCGCACACCCGGTACCGAATCCACATCCCGCACCAGAAAGCGCCCCACCCGCGGATCGTTGGCTACCTGAAAGCGCCAGCAGAGGCGCTGACGCAAAGATTGACCGGCGGGTTGCAGCAACAGCTCGGCCCCCAGTTCGCGCAGCGCAGCGAGCAGCTCGGCGGGCACGCTCTCATCCACGTAGAAACGCACCCGCCAACCCGGATAGAGATAGGCGGCCGCCAGCACACTGTCGATGGCGCCCCGCAGGTAACGAGGGGCACTACCCCACAGCGAGAAGGCGATGACATCCGGCTTGTCTGCCGACAGCCAGGCTGACGGTGCGACTGCCGGCAGAGTCCAGTCTGACGGCGCCTTGTCGCTCACCCGTGCCTTTAGCTCCAGCGAGCGGGTGCCCGCAAGGGCTGCCTCGGAGTGTCGCTCCAGCTTGGCCAGCGAGGCGCAGAGAGCATCCAGCGCATGGAAGTCGTCGGGGAGACTCTGCAACAGGGTCTGCAGCCGCGCCACCGCCTGTTCATATTGACCGGACCGTGACAGACAAGAGCAGAGGTTGCGTAGCACCTCGTCGTTGCCAGGTTCGGCCTTGTGAGCCATCTCCAGTACCTGGGCCGCCGACGCCGGGTCACCGCACAAAAAGAGGTAATAGGCAAACTGCAGCTGCAGAGCCACCGGCTTGACCGCGCTGGCATTGAGCCGGGCCAGCAGTTGCTGGATGGCAACCTGGCGCTGGCCCGCCAGCCAGCTGTTGTGGGCAGTAGTATCCCATCCTGTCGGCATCTTGCTCATCGCACGGCTCTCCCTCTTTGCCTGCCGGAAATGAATGCACCGCCCGGAGGCGGTGCATCATCGTCATTGCGCTATCAGGTCAACTGACCGTGGCAGTGCTTGTATTTCTTGCCGGAGCCGCAGGGGCAGGGATCGTTGCGCCCCACCTTCTGCTCGTCCCGCACGAAGGTGACCGGGCCCGCTTCGGCCTGCTCTTCATCGGCCAGCTGGTTGTCGGCCGTCGCGTGGGTGTAGGTACGGGGAGCGGCTTCGGCCTGCTGGCGCTGCTGCTCTTCCATCGCCTCCACGTCGCGCTCCTGCACCTGTACCCGGCTCAGGATGCTGACCACGTCGCGCTTCAGGGTTTCCAGCATCTGGGTGAACAGATCGAAGGATTCGCGCTTGTACTCCTGCTTGGGGTTCTTCTGGGCGTAGCCGCGCAGATGGATACCCTGACGCAGGTGATCCATGGCCGCCAGGTGCTCTTTCCACAGGCCGTCCAGGGTTTGCAGCATCACCGCCTTCTCGAAGTTGCGCAGCACCTCTTTACCAACCAGCTCTTCCTTGTGGGCATAGAGCTTGGTGGCTTCATCCAGGATGCGCTCGCGCAGCTTCTCTTCATACAGCTTGTCGTCTTCCGCCAGCCACTGCTGCAGCGGCAGATCGAGGGCGAAATCAGACTTCAGGCGGGCTTCCAGACCCGGCACGTCCCACATCTCTTCCAGAGACTGGGGCGGGATGTACTCGTCGATGATGGCGCCATAGACGTCATCACGGATGACGTGGATGGTCTCGGAGATGTCGCTGGTGTCCAGCAGCTCGTTGCGCTGCTCATAGACCACCTTGCGCTGGTCGTTGGCCACGTCGTCAAACTCCAGCAGGCTCTTGCGGATGTCGAAGTTGCGACCTTCCACCTTGCGCTGGGCGTTCTCGATGGCCTTGGTCACCCAGGGGTGCTCGATGGCTTCACCCTCTTCCATGCCCAGCTTCTTCATCATGCCGGTCACGCGATCGGAGGCGAAGATCCGCATCAGGGTATCTTCCATGGATAGGTAGAAGCGGGAGGAGCCCGGGTCACCCTGACGACCGGAACGGCCGCGCAGCTGGTTGTCGATACGACGGGACTCGTGACGCTCGGTACCGATAATGTGCAGACCACCGGCGGCCAGCACCGCATCGTGGCGCACCTGCCAGGCGGCCTTCAGCTCGGCGATCTGCTCCTCGCTCGGGTTCTCCAGCTGGGCGATTTCCGCTTGCCAGTTGCCACCCAGCACTATGTCGGTACCACGACCAGCCATGTTGGTGGCGATGGTGACGGCGCCGGTCTGACCGGCCTGGGCGACGATCTCAGCTTCCATGGCGTGGAACTTGGCGTTCAGCACCTTGTGCGGGATCTTCTCCTTGGTCAGGATGCCGGAGAGCAGCTCGGAGTTCTCGATGGAGACGGTACCGACCAGCACCGGCTGGCCACGCTCGACGCAGCCGCGAATGTCTTCGATGATGGCGGCATACTTCTCGTTGGCGGTCAGGTAGACCAGATCGCCCATGTCCTTGCGCACCATCGGCTTGTTGGTCGGGATAACCACGGTATCCAGGCCATAAATCTGCTGGAATTCAAAGGCTTCGGTATCGGCAGTACCCGTCATGCCCGCCAGCTTGTCGTACAGACGGAAGTAGTTCTGGAAGGTGATGGAGGCCAGTGTCTGGTTCTCGTTCTGGATCTTGACCCCTTCCTTCGCCTCGACCGCCTGGTGCAGACCGTCGGACCAGCGACGACCCGGCATGGTACGGCCGGTATGCTCGTCGACGATGACGATCTCGTCCTTCTGAACTATGTAGTCCACGTTGCGCTCAAACAGGGTGTGGGCACGCAGGCCGGCGTTGACGTGGTGCAGCAGGCTGATGTTGGTGGCGGAGAACAGGGAGTCGTCTTCGGCCAGCAGCCCCTCTTTCTTGAGCAGCTCTTCCACGAAGATCTGGCCGTTTTCGGTCAGCAGCGCCTGGCGGTTCTTCTCGTCCACCGTGTAGTGGCCGTCGCCGGTGTACTCTTCGGAATCTTCCTTGTCCTGCTTAACCAGCAGCGGGATCAGCTTGTTGACACGGATATAGAGCTCGGAGCTGTCTTCGGCCGGGCCTGAGATGATGAGCGGGGTACGGGCTTCATCGATGAGCACCGAGTCCACCTCATCCACCAGCGCGTAGTTGAGCGGACGCTGCACGCGCTGCTCTGGCGAGAACGCCATGTTGTCGCGCAGATAGTCGAAACCGAATTCGTTGTTGGTACCGTAGGTGATGTCGGCGGCGTAGGCGTCGCGCTTCTGGGACGCATCCATGCCAGGCACGTTGCAGTCGACGGTCATGCCGAGGAAGGCGAACAGCGGGCGGTTCGCCTCGGCGTCACGCTTGGCCAGATAGTCGTTCACCGTCACCACGTGCACGCCGCGGCCGCTCAGGGCATTCAGGTAGGCCGGCAGGGTGGCGGTGAGGGTCTTACCTTCACCCGTTTTCATTTCGGCGATGCGGTTGGAGTTCAGCACCATGCCGCCAATCAGCTGCACGTCGAAATGACGCATGCCGAACACCCGACGGGAGGCTTCACGCACGGTGGCAAAGGCCTCCGGCAGCAGCTGCTCCAGCGTCTCACCCTGCTCCAGACGCTGACGATACTCGGCCGTCTTGGCCTGCAGCTGTGCATCGGACAGAGCTTCGAACTGCGGCTCCATCGCGTTGATCTGTTTTACAATTTTACGCAAAGCCTTGAGCGTTCTGTCGTTCCGGCTGCCGATAATCTTGGTAAGCAGTGTGCTAATCATGGGTACCAACTATTTCTGGTTATATAAGCGTTCCGTCACTGGAACCTGGAGAAAAAAACCTAACCCCGTCTGGCATTGAGAAAACGCGCGGGGTCCACCTGACGACCATCTTTCAACACTTCGTAATGCAAATGGACCCCGGTCGCGCGACCGGTGCGTCCCATCAAGGCAATTTTCTGGCCCTCATCGACCAGGGTGCCCACTTCGACCAGCAACTTGGAGTTGTGGGCATAGCGGGTCACCAGACCATTGCCGTGGTTGATCTCCACCATGTTGCCAAATTCCGGATGACGGCCCGCCCAGCTTACAACGCCCGGGCCCGTTGCCAGGATGGGGGTGCCGGGCTTGCCACGGAAATCTACCCCTTTGTGCATCTTGGCACGACCATTGAACGGATCGACCCGGCCACCGAAGCCAGAGGAGACCCAAACTCGCTCCTGCTTGACCGGAGTCCCGGAGATGAAACCGGCATCGGTTATATGGTGATTCATGATGAAAGATTCAAGTACCGACAGCTGCTCTTCACGACTGCTGAGCTGTTGGCTGAGATGCTTCATGGAGTCCTGCAGCTCGTTGAGGCTGACTTCCAGATCCGCATCATAGGAGGGGCCGCCCATGGGGGGCAGCTCCTTGAAATTGAACTCCTCGGGGTCGAGGTCGGCTTTTTCGGTCAGCCGCTCTCCGAGTGCATTGAGTCGACCCAGCTGCCCCTGCATGGTGCCCACCTGGGCGGCCAGCATGGCAAGCTGTTCGCGGGCTTCGTCAGCCCCTTGCGTGGATTTTTGCTGTTCGGCCATGGCCAGCGCCACTTCCAGCGCGTCCATCTTTTGCTGCCAGCTCTGCCAGAGCCAGCCGCCCCCCAGGGCCAATACAGTGAAGAGGATACCGCCGACCCAGGCCAGACGTTGTTTGGGCAAGTGCAACCTGCGTCGCTGCTTACCATGGAGGATCAGGGTAATGCTCATAGAAATCAGTCTGCTCGGTCAGGTGTGGCCATGGGCCGACACGGAAAATAAAACCGGGAGATAATCGGTATTACAGAATGGAGTAAACAAATGACGGAACGTCGGTGCGGAGAGAGGACCGACGTTCCGTTGCACGGCTATCAGGCCAGAACCAGACCGTTATCGTAGTAAGCGATAGGCGCTTTGTCGCCCTCACCCTCGAAGGTCACCAGTTCCCAGGCCTCCTGCTTGGCCAGCAAGGCACGCAGCAGTTTGTTGTTCAGGGCATGGCCGGTCTTGTAGGCACGGAATTCGCCAATGATGCTGCGATTGCACATGTACAGATCACCAATCGCATCCAGCATCTTGTGTTTGACGAATTCGTCTTCGTAGCGCAGACCATCTTCGTTCAACACCCTGTAGTCATCCAGCACCACAGCGTTTTCCAGGCTGCCGCCCAGCGCCAGGTTCTGGGAACGCAGGTACTCGATGTCACGCATGAAGCCGAAGGTACGGGCACGGCTGATCTCTTTCACGAAGGAGGCACCGGAGAAGTCCAGCACGCAACGCTGATTGCGTCCTTCAAATACCGGATGCTGGAAGTCGATCTCGAGATCCATCTTGAAGCCGTTGCGATAGGGGTGGAATTCCGCCCACTTGTCGCCGTCTTCAACCCGGATGCTCTGCTTGATCCGCACAAACTGCTTGGGGGCATTCTGTTCACGGATACCGACTTCTTGCAGCAGGTAGATAAAGGGGTGCGCACTGCCGTCCATCACCGGGATCTCGGGCGCATCAACCTCAACATAGAGGTTGTCGATGCCCATCCCAGCCAGCGCGGCAGAGAGGTGCTCAATGGTAGAGACACGGACACCGGCTTCGTTCACCAGAGCGGTACAAAGCACGGTATCACGCACCTGATCGGCATTGGCTGGCAGCTCTACCACAGGATTCAGATCGGTACGCAAGTAAACGATCCCTGTGTTAACAGGCGCCGGACGGAACGTCATTGTGACTTTCCGGCCCGAATGCAGGCCGACACCAGTGGCCTGGACACTCGTTTTCAAGGTTCTTTGTCTAATCATGGGCGTATCCGCTTAACAGCTCAAATTCCTGACCAGATGGTCGTGGGCAGGCCATCTTAGCACATTCCTTAAGCAACAAACAAACAAGCGTCATTAGAGGCTTAGTCAGCTTGCTTGCGCAGGAACGCAGGAATATCGAGATAATCCGGTTCGCGACGAGCTTGCGGCTCGGCGTTCACCACCTTGGCCGGCGCCTCTTCCATCACGCGAGACTGCAGGGCTTCGCTGATCAGGGGCTGACGAGCCGGACGTTCCTGGACCATGTTGTTCTTCACCAGGGTGATGTCGGGCTTGCGCTCGGCACCGATACCGGTGGCAACCACGGTCACGCGCAGTTCGTCGTGCATTTCCGGGTCGATTACGGTACCCACCACCACGGTGGCGTTCTCGGAAGCGAAGGCCTTGACCGCGTTACCGACGGTTTCGAACTCTTCGATGGTCATGTCCATGCCGGCAGTGATGTTGACCAGGATGCCGCGGGCACCGGCCAGATCCACGTCTTCCAGCAGCGGGCTGGAGATGGCCTTCTCGGCCGCTTCTTCGGCACGGTCATCACCGGAGGCGGAACCGGTACCCATCATGGCGGTACCCATCTCGCGCATCACGGTACGCACGTCCGCGAAGTCGACGTTGATCAGACCCGGACGGGTGATCAGCTCGGCAATGCCCTGTACCGCACCCAGCAGCACATCGTTGGCCGCCTTGAAGGCGTCCAGCAGGGAGATGCCACGACCCAGCACCTTCAGCAACTTGTCGTTGGGGATGGTGATCAGGGAGTCGACGTTCTTGGACAGCTCTTCGATACCGTGAGCGGCAAAGCCCATCCGTTTTTTCCCCTCGAAGGAGAACGGCTTGGTTACGACAGCAACTGTCAGGATACCCATCTCGCGGGCCACTTCGGCCACGATCGGGGCAGCACCGGTACCGGTACCACCGCCCATGCCGGCGGCGATGAATACCATGTCGGAGCCGGTCAGCAGCTCGCGCAGCGCTTCCCGATCTTCCATGGCCGCGTCACGACCCACTTCCGGGTTGGCCCCGGCACCCAGACCCTTGGTGATGCCACCGCCGATCTGCAGGGTTGTGTTGGCACTGGAGTTGCGCAGCGCCTGGGCGTCGGTGTTGACGGTAATAAACTCGACACCTTCGATGTTTTGACGAACCATGTGTTCGACTGCGTTGCCGCCGCCGCCACCCACACCAATCACTTTGATGACGGCTTCGTCAGTGTGGCTATCCATAAATTCAAACATGTTGTCTCTCCGCTTTATTTGCCTGACTCAGCAAAATCTTTTAGAACTCGCCACGCAACCAGTTGCTGACCCGTTTGACCAGCCCACCTACGCTTGCCTTGGCGGCATATTCCTTGCTACTGCCGGTGGATTGATGGGTGCGGCCGTACTGCAGCAACCCGACCGCAGTCGAGTACACAGGCGCCTGCACGTAATCACTCAATCCCCGGATATTCATGGGCTCCCCTACCCGGACCTGGCTCTGGAAGATCTGCTCTGCGCACTCCACAATGCCTTCGATCTGGGCAGCGCCGCCGGTCAAGACCACACCGGCTGCAAGCTGATGCTTGACCCCCTGCGCTTTCAATTCGCTTTGTACCCGCACCAGCTCATCATTCACCATGGAGAGCAACTCGGTGTAACGGGGCTCGATCACTTCGGCCAGTGTCTGCCGCTGCAGGCTGCGCGCCGGACGACCGCCGACACTGGGTACTTCAATATTGTCTTCCTTGCTGACCAGCCGGCCCAGGGCGCAGCCGTAGCGCACCTTGATCGCCTCCGCATCCAGCGGCGGAGTGCCGAAGGCGTAGGCGATGTCGCTGGTCACAGTGCTGCCGGCGTATGGGATCACCTTGGTGTGACGCAGGGCGCCGCCGGTAAACAGCGACATGTCCATGGTGCCGCCACCGATGTCCACCACGCAGACACCCAGCTCTTTCTCGTCTTCGGTCAGCACGGCGTAGCTGGACGCCAGCGCGGAGAAGATCAGCTGATCCACCCGCAGACCCACCTTCTCAACGCACTTCTCGATGTTGCGAGCCATGTCGTTGTGGCAGGTGATCAGGTGCACCTTGGCGGCCATCCGCACGCCGGACAGACCGACCGGGTTCTTGATCCCTTCCTGGTAGTCGATGGCGAACTCCTGGGGCAGCACGTGCAGCACCCGCAGCTCATCAGACAACCGCACCGACTTGGCGGTGTGGATGACGTTGTCCACGTCTTCCTGGGTCACCTCTTCATCGGAGATGGGCACCATGCCGGTTTCATTGCGACAGTCGATGTGCTTGCCGGACAACCCCAGATAGACGGAGCTGATCTGGCAGTCGGCCATCATCTCGGCCTCTTCCACCGCGCGGCGCAGGGACTTGACCACGGAATCGAGATCGTTGACCCCACCCTTGTCCATGCCACGAGAGGCGTGACTGCCCATGCCGATGACATTGAGCTCACCGTCTGGCAGCACTTCGCCAACCAGAACCGCCACCTTGGTTGTGCCGATATCCAGTCCGACAATCAGATTTCTATCTGCGGTTTTGGTCATTCACTTTCTCTTCGTTCTTCTTCCAGCCAACTGCCATCCCGGTGTCGTATCGAAGATCCACGTAAGCAACCCGCTCACGGGGTTCGATGACCGGAAAGGCATCGATAAACCGCTGCAGTCGAAGCGCGATATCCGAGCGCCCCAAAAACAGCTGAATGTTGCCATCCAGGGTCAGTTCCCAGGCATGGCGAGGGGTCAGATTCACCCCCAGCAGCTTGTATCCTCTGGCCGCCAGCTGCGCCTCGTACTGACGGCTGGCCTCCAGTACCTTGACGGCCTGATCTTCTGGCCCGGACAGCTGCATCAGGGGGGTCTTCACCCTGTCCGGCGCACTGAACACCTCACCCTTGGTGTTGACGAAGCGGTTGCCATTCCAGCGGGCCGCAACCGCCTGTTCGGTGAGGTAGACCTTGATCTTGTTGGGCCACTTCTTGCGTACCGAGACCTGGGCCACCCAAGGCAAGGCGTTCAACCGCGCCTGCAATTCGTTCACATCCAACTCGAAGAAGTTGCGCAACTCGGCGCCATCCAGCACAGCGCTGCGCAGTTCATCGGTTTGCAAATACTGGTGTTGCCCCTGCAGCAACAGCTCGCTCATGGGCAACCGATTGGCATCCGTCAGCCAATCTTTAACATCCAGCGCGGTCTGGTAGAGGCCCCACATGACCAGGAGGAAAAATCCCACCCCGGCGATGAAGCCTCCCTTGGTGCGCCCTTGTGCCCTTGCCTCCACCCGATCGATCCCCGTTTAACGCGCCATGCCGGCCCTTTGCAGGCCGGTTCGCCATTATATAGGCCCCGGCTTGGCGGTCAAAATACTCATTGGGCCCTCAGGCGCCGGATTTCATGCTCTCGATGCTCAATTTCATCTCGCCGAGACGCCGTGCCAGCGCCCCGACGTTCCCTGCCCCCTGGGTCAGCACCAGATCGCCCTCGCCGACCAGGCCGGCCAGTACCGCCGGCACATCGTCCGGCGTCGCGACAAAGATGGGTTCCAGACTGCCGCGGGAGCGGATGGAGCGGCACAGGGCGCGGCCATCGGCGCCCGGAATAGGCTCTTCACCGGCGGCATAGACCTCCAGCATCACCAGCACGTCCACCTTGGAGAGCACGTCAGCGAAGTCTTCATAGAGATCACGGGTACGGGTGTAGCGGTGCGGCTGGAACACCATCACCAGTCGCTTCTCGGGCCAGCCGGCGCGAGCGGCGTTGATAGTGACCTTGACCTCGCTCGGGTGGTGACCGTAGTCGTCCACCAGCATGGCCTTGCCGCGGCCGGTCTCGAACTCGCCATATTGCTGGAAGCGGCGACCCACCCCTTCAAACTTGGCCAGCGCCCGGATGATGGCATCATCGCCGATCCCGTCCTCGGTGGCGACCGCAATCGCCGCGGCGGCATTGAGGGCGTTGTGGATGCCCGGCAGATTGAGGGTTACCTCCAGCTCGCCGGCATCCTTGCGACGGACCCGGAACCGGCTGCGGTTGCTGGTCTGCACGAAGTCCAGCACCTGCACGTCGGCATCATCACTCAGGCCATAGGTGATGGTGGGACGCGCGATCTCCGGCAGCATGCCGCGGATCACCGGGTCATCCACGCACACCACGGCCAGCCCGTAGAACGGCAGATTGTGCAAAAAGTCGATGAAGGTGGCCTTCAGCTTGGAGAAGTCGCCACCATAGGTGTCCATGTGATCCGCTTCAATGTTGGTCACGATGGAAACCATCGGCTGCAGATGCAGGAAGGAGGCGTCGCTCTCGTCCGCTTCGGCAATCAGATAGCGGCTGCTGCCCAGGCGGGCATTGGTGCCGGCGCTATTGAGCAGGCCACCGATGACGAAGGTCGGATCCCGGTCCGCTTCGGCATAGATGCTCGCCACCAGACTGGTGGTGGTGGTCTTGCCGTGGGTGCCGGCGATGGCGATGCCATGGCGGAAACGCATCAGCTCGGCCAGCATCTCGGCGCGGCGCACCACAGGAATGCGCAGCTCGCGGGCAGCCAGCAGCTCGGGGTTGTCCTGCTTGATGGCGGTAGAGACCACCACCACGCTCGCCTCGTTCACGTGCTCGGCACTGTGGCCCACGAAGATGTGGGCACCGAGGGACTCGAGCCGTTCGGTCACCGCATTGCGGGCCAGATCCGAGCCGGTCACCTGATAGCCTTCGTTGGCAAGGACTTCTGCGATACCGCCCATCCCGGCCCCACCGATGCCGATGAAGTGAATGCGACGCACCCGGCGCATTTCAGGGATAACGGTACGCAGTTTTGCCAGTTCAACCTTGGTCATAATCATCTCTCGCTCTGCCCGGTCGCCAGGCGTTTGCACTCATCGGCGACCCGCTCGGCGGCATCGATGATGGCGACGCGACGGGCGGCCTGGGCCATGTTCAATAGGGTTTCCCTGCGCCCGGCAAGCCAGGAGAGACGCGCAGCCAGCGAGGCCGTGGTCAGCTCGGATTGGGGCAGGAATTCAGCCGCACCGCCGTCGACCAGAGTCAGGGCGTTGCGGGTCTGGTGATCATCCACCGCGTGGGGCAGCGGCACAAAAATGGCGGCAACCCCGGCGGCGGCGACTTCGGAGACGGTCAGCGCCCCGGCCCGGCACACCACCAGGTCTGCCCAGGCATAGGCACCGGCCATGTCCTTGATAAATTCACTCACCTCGGCCGCAACACCCTGCTTGGCGTAGGCCTCGGCCACGGCATCGCGATTGCCCTTGCCGCACTGGTGACGCACCTCGATGGGCACACCGGCCGCCGCCACCGCCGGCGGCACCTGCTCGTTGAGCACCCGGGCCCCCAGGCTGCCACCGACGATCAGCAGCCGCAGCGGCTCTGCACTGCTGCGCAGTTGCGGATCCGGCAGGGCCACCACCTCGGGGCGCACCGGGTTGCCCACCACGGCGGTGCGACGGCTCGGGGCAAAGGCGCCCGGGAAGGCCATCAGCACCCGCTTGGCGAGACGGGCCAGCAGCTTGTTGGTCATGCCGGCCGCAGCATTCTGTTCGTGCAGCAGCAACGGGATGCCGGACAGCCAGGCGGCCACGCCACCCGGACCGGAGGCAAAGCCGCCCATGCCGAGCACCACGTCGGGGCGAATGGTCTTGAGCACCCGGCGCGCCTGCAGCACGGATTTGACGATGCGATAGGGGGCCGCCAGCAGCCGCTTGATGCCATTGCCACGCACCCCCTGGATATCGATGAAGGAGATGGGATAACCATGGGCAGGCACCAGCTCCGCCTCCATCCGGTCGGCGGTGCCGAGCCAGTGAATGGTCCAGCCCTGGGCCTTGAGGCGATCGGCCACGGCCAGACCGGGGAACACGTGGCCCCCGGTACCGCCTGCCATCACCAACAGCGTCTTGCTCACTAAACCTCCCGCACGCGCGCCTGGGCACTGGCCTGACGCAACTCGAAATCGATACGAATCAACATGCTCACCGCCACCATCATGATGATGAGGCTCGAACCACCATAACTGACCAGCGGCAGGGTCAGACCCTTGGTCGGCATCATGCCGCTGGCGGCGCCGACGTTGACGAAGGTCTGGAAGCTGAACCAGATGCCGATGCCGATGGCCAGATAGCCTTCATATAACCGCTCCGCCACCAGCGCCTGATGGCCCAGCTTGAGCGCCTTGACCGAGAGCGCGAAGATGAGGAAGAGCGCGCCCAGCACGCCCACATACCCCAGCTCTTCACCCAGGATCGCAAACACGAAGTCGGTGTGAGCTTCCGGCAGGTACTCCATCTTCTGGATGGAGTTACCGAGCCCCTCGCCAAACCAGCTGCCACGACCGAACGCCATGAGCGACTGGGTCAGCTGGTAGCCGCTGCCGAACGGATCGGCCCAGGGGTCGAGGAAGGAGGTGACCCGCCGCATCCGGTAGGGCTCGGCGATGATCAGGGTCACTACCGCGCTCACCCCCACCAGGATGAGGCCGATGAACTGCACCAGGCGGGCGCCGGCCAGGAACAGCATGCCCAGCGACGTCACGAACATCACCACCACAGAACCCAGGTCAGGCTGTGCCAGCAGCAGGATGGCCACCACAAACAGCACCGCCATCGGCTTCATGAAGCCGATGAAGCGCTCGCGCACCTCGCTCTGGCGGCGTACCAGGTAGCCGGCCAGATAGACAAACAGTGCCAGCTTGCCAAACTCGGCAGGCTGCAGGTTGAAGGGGCCGAGCGGCAACCAGCGCACCGAGCCGTTGACGCTGCGCCCCACCAGCAGCACCAGCACCAGCATGACGATGGCCAGCAGCAGCATGGGGCCGTTGTAGTGCTGCCAGCGGGCCATGGGCACCTGCAGTACGAACCAGGAGACCCCGAGCGCCATCAGCAAGAACAGGCCATGGCGCTTCACGAACATGAAGGGATCGTTGTTGATGGCGATCCCCTCCGGGATGGAGGCGGACGCAACTATCACCAGACCCACCGCCATCAGCGCCAGCGCCAGCACCACCAGCTGCCGGTCATAGAGACCGGCAGGGCGCGCCGGCAACAGCCAGCGCTGCAGGAAACCCGCTACCGCACGAAGGGCGTTCATAACTTTTGTACCAGCTCGGTGAAACGATCACCGCGCGCTTCGAAAGACTTGAACTGGTCCAGGCTGGCGCAGGCGGGCGCCAGCAGCACCCAGTCGCCGGGCATGGCATCGGCAGCCGCCTTGACGACCGCGGCATCGAGATCGGCAACCCGCTCGGTCTGCTCACCCAGTGCCAGCAGCACCTCGGCATCCTGGCCGAAGCAGTACATGTGATCGATCTGGCTGCCGAGCAGGGCTTGCACCGGGCCGAAATCCTGACCCTTGCCCTGGCCGCCGGCCAGCAGCAGCAGACGGCCTTTCACCGATTCACGCACCCCGGCCACGGCGGCCAGGGTCGCTCCCACGTTGGTGGCCTTGGAGTCGTTGATCCAGCGCACCCCGTTCACCTCGCGCACGAAGCGGGCGCGGTGCGGCAACCCCTCGAAGCGGCGCAACACGGCGAGCTGGGGCTCACGCGGAATGCCCACCGCATCGCACAGGGCCATGGCGGCCAGGGCGTTGGCCTGGTTGTGGGCACCGACGATCTTCATCTCGTCTACCGCCAGCAACGGCTCGCCGTGCAGGGTCAGCCACTGGCGCCCCTCCAATTCACAGCGGCCATAACCGTTGCAGTCGAGACCGAAGCTCTGCCACACCTGACCCACGTCGGGCAGGGTCTGGGCATCGTCACGATTGACCAGAATGTGCTGGGAGTGCTGATGGATCTCCATCTTGGCAGCGCGGTAGTCGGCCATGCCCTGATAGCGATCCATATGATCTTCACTGAGGTTCAATACCACGGAAGCGGCGGCGCGCAGGCTGTGGGTGCTCTCCAGCTGAAAGCTGGAGAGCTCCAGCACGCAGAGATCCATCGGCTGCTTGAGCAGCTCAAGCGCCGGCGTGCCTATGTTGCCACCCACCCCGACCTTGAGGCCGGCTTCGGCGATCATCTCGCCCACCAGGGTAGTCACAGTGCTCTTGCCGTTGGAACCGGTGATGGCGATGACCGGCACTTCGGTATCGCGCACGAACAGCTCGATGTCACCGACGATCTGCACCCCGCACTCGGCGGCGGCTTTCAGTTCGGGGGTGGCCAGCGCGATGCCCGGGCTCGCCACTATCATGTGCGCCTGCTTGAGGCGCTCGCCGTCCAGCCCGTGAATGAGCTCCACCTCGGGTGGCAGCTGATCCTTGCCGGGCGGGTTGGCGCGGGTGTCCATCACCAGCGGCGTGACGCCACGGCCGAGGAAGTAGTCGACGCAGGAGAGTCCGGTTTTGCCGAGTCCGATGATGATGACCATGGCTTACCTCACCTTCAGGGTGGCAAGGCCGAGCAGCACCAGCATGAGGGTGATGATCCAGAAACGCACGATGACGCGCGGCTCAGGCCAGCCCTTCTTCTCATAGTGGTGATGGATCGGCGCCATGCGGAAGATGCGCACGCCGCGCAGCTTGTAGGACCCCACCTGCAGGATCACCGAGACGGTCTCCATCACGAAGACCCCGCCCATGATCACCAGCAGGAACTCCTGACGTACCAGCACGGCGATGGTGCCGAGCGCGCCGCCCAGCGCCAGGGAACCCACGTCCCCCATGAAGACCTGGGCCGGATAGGTGTTGAACCAGAGGAACCCCAGACCGGCGCCGACGATGGCGGTACAGACGATCACCAGCTCGGAGGTATAGGGCACATAGGGAATGTGCAGGTAGCTGGCGAAGTTGACGTTGCCGGTCGCCCAGGCGATGAAGGCGAAGCCCCCCGCCACCATCACGGTCGGCATGATGGCCAGACCGTCGAGGCCATCGGTCAGGTTGACCGCGTTGGAGGTGCCGACGATGACGAAATAGGTCAGTACGATGAACATCAGGCCGAGCTGCGGCATCACGTCCTTGAGGAAGGGCACTACCAGCTGGGTCTGACCGTCGTGAGTGGCGGTGGCGTAGAGGAACACAGCCACCCCCAGCGCAACGGCGGATTGCCAGAAGTACTTCCAGCGGGCGATCAGGCCGTCGGTGTTCTTGCGCACCACCTTGAGGTAGTCATCGGCGAAGCCGATGGCACCGTAGGCACCCAGCACGAACAGCACCAGCCAGACATACGGGTTGTCGAGACGGCACCAGAGCAGCACAGAGATGAAGATGGCGGCGATGATCATCAGGCCGCCCATGGTCGGGGTGCCTTTCTTGCTCAGGTGTGACTCGGGGCCGTCATTGCGGATCACCTGGCCGAATTTGAGGATCTGCAGGCGGCGGATGAGGCGCGGCCCCATCCAGAGCGCCACCACCAGACCGGTGATGATCGACAGGATGGCGCGAAACGTCAGGTAGGAGAAGACGTTGAAGAAGGTGAAGTGCGGGGTGAGCAGTTCCGCCAGCCAGACTAACATGTGGCCGACTCCTGATGGTCTTTGACCATATCGACGATATCTTCCATGCGGGAGCCGCGGGCCCCCTTGACCAGAATCGAAATTTCTTGATGTGTTTTTATCATTTGCGCAAGCACTTCAAACAACGACGCCTTGTTATCGAAATGTCGGCCAGCCGCGGCATCTGCGGTGTGGCGACTCTGTTCTCCTACCGTCAGCACGGCATCCAGACCGCGCTCGCGGGCGTGGCGACCGACCCGGGCATGCTGCTCGGCGGACTCCTCACCCAACTCCTTCATGTCACCGAACACCAGCACCTTGTAGCCGTTCATGGCAGTCAGGGTATCGATACCCGCCAGCACGGACTCCACGCTGGCGTTGTAGGTGTCGTCCACCAGGGTGAGGCCACCCCAACGCTGGACGCAGAAGCGGCCCTTGACCGGCGCCATCTGCTCGAGCCCGGCCTTGATCGAGGCGAGCGAAGCGCCGAGCGCCAGCGTGCCGGCGGCGGCGGCCAGCGCGTTGGCCACGTTGTGGCGACCCGGAATGGCCAGAGTCAGGCTCACCTCACCCTGCGGGGCCACCATGACGAACTCGGCACAACCCTGCTGATTGATCACCACGTTTCTGGCGTGGAACGGCTGATGCTGATCCTCGATGGAGAAGGCGCAGTGAATGCCGCGGGCCTGCCATTTGGGCCAGAACTCGTTGTCGGCGTTGACGATGGCGGTGCCACCTTCACCCAGCCCCTCAAAAATCTCGCTCTTGGCGTGGAACACCCCTTCCAGCGAGCCGAAGCCCTCCAGATGAGCAGCCGCCACGTTGTTGATGATGGCGGCATCGGGTCTGGCCAGCGAGGTGGTCCAGGCGATCTCGCCCGGGTGGTTGGCCCCCAGCTCCATCACCGCGAACTGGTGTTGCGGCTCGAGGCGCAGCAGGGTGAGCGGCACTCCCACCTCGTTGTTGAAGTTGCCGGCGGTGGCCAGCACTTCCCCTTCCTGGCGCAGAATGGCAGTCGCCATCTCCTTCACCGTGGTCTTGCCGCAGCTGCCGGTGATGGCCAGCACTTTCGGGTTGATGCGCTCGCGCACCAGCCGACCGAGGCGACCCAGCCCCTTGAGGGTATCGGCCACCACCAGCTGGGGGATCGCCAGCGGCAATTCACGCTCCACCAGCAGGGCGGAGGCGCCGGCGGCCACGGCCTGGTCGCAGAAATCGTGGGCATCGAAGCGCTCGCCGCGCAGCGCCACGAACAGCGCGCCGGCACCCAGGGTACGGGTGTCGGTGCTGACAGCCGTGATCGCTTCGTCTTCACCAATCAGACGGGCATCGAGTACCTGCGCCAGCTCGGCAAGCCTGAGGGTCATCATGCGAATGACTCCAATAATGTGTGCAAGGCGGCCGCGACGGTTTCCCGGTCGCTGTAGTGCCGCTTGTCGGTTCCAATGATCTGATAATCCTCGTGGCCTTTACCGGCCACCAGGATGATGTCCTGTTTGTTTGCCTGGCTCAGCGCCAGATGGATCGCCTTGACCCTGTCGTGCTCGATCTGCACGGCGCCAGGATCGCGAAGACCCGCCACCATGTCGGCCATGATCCGGGCCGGCTCCTCGGTACGGGGGTTGTCGTCGGTCAGGATCACGCGATCCGCATGCAGCTCGGCCATGGCGGCCATCATGGGGCGCTTGCCGCGATCCCTGTCGCCGCCACATCCCACTAGGCACCAGAGCCGTCCTTCACAGTGCACCCGCAGGGCCTGCAGCGCCTTCTCCAGCGCATCCGGCGTGTGGGCATAATCGACCACGGCGAGCGGCGCCTTGCCGCCACCGAAACACTCCATGCGACCGGTCACCGGCTGCAGTTGCGGTGCGCTGGCCAGCAACTCGTCGAAGTCATAGCCGAGCACCAGCATGGCGCCCATCGCGGCCAGCACATTGCTGACGTTGAAGCGCCCGAGCAAGGGGGCGGATAATACACCATTCCCCCAACTGGAGTTAATCTGCGTGCGAAAACCTTGCTGGTGGAAATGGGGGTCTTGCGCCGTCAGCTGTCGCCCCGGGTGATTGGCCACCGGGCCGTGCACGCTGAATGCCACCGCGGCCGGATAAGCGGCCAGCCACTGGCGACCCAGGCGGTCATCGGCATTGAGCACGGCGCAAGGTTCTGCCACCAGTTTCAGCAGCTCTTCCTTGGCGGCGCCATAAGCCTCCATGGTGCCGTGATAGTCCAGGTGATCCCGGCTCAGGTTGGTGAACACGGCAGCGGCAAACGGCAAGGCAGCCACGCGATGCTGCACCAGACCGTGGCTGGAAACCTCCATCGCCACCAGATCCGCCCCCTGCGCCTGCAGGGCGGCCAGATTGGCTTGTACCTGCAGCGCGCTGCCGGTGGTGTTTTCAGCTTCGATGAGATCGCCGAACAGGCCGTTGCCGATCGTGCCCATCACCCCGGCCTTGCCCCCCAGCAGGGTGCGCCAGTTGGCGACCAGCAGTGCCGTGGTGCTCTTGCCATTGGTGCCAGTGATGCCCACCAGCTCCAGCTTGCTGGCCGGCTGGTCGTAGAAATAGCCGGCCAGCTCGGAGAGGCGGGCCGGCAGGTTGGGCACGCCGATGCAGGGCACGGCCAGCGTTGGTGCCACGAATTCCCCGTCCTCTTCAAACAGTACGGCGGTCGCTCCCTGAGCCACCGCCTGTTCGATAAACCGTCTGCCATCCACCTGATGCCCGCGAATCGCCACGAAGAGACAACCGGGCCCGACGCGCCGACTGTCCAGCTGGATGTCGGTGAGTGCGAGCGCCGGGGCAGTAATGCCAAAGGGGCGCATCAGCTGATCAAGTGCGCGGGACAACATTGGAAGCCTCCGTACGGGCAAGTTTGGTGGGTACCGCTGGCGGCACCGCGTCGGGACGAATATTGAAGAGTTGCAGCACCCCGCCCATGGCTTCGGCAAACGGCGGGGTCGCCACGGCGCCACCGTAGTAGGCATCGCCCTTGGGCTCGTTGATCACCACCACCATGACGAAGCGCGGGTTGCTGGCCGGGGCGAAGCCGGCGAACCAGGCCATGTAATCCTTGCCGTAGCCGCCGGCCACGGCGACCTTGGCGGTACCACTCTTGCCACCGACCCGGTAGCCCGGGATCTTGGCTTTCGGAATGGCATTGTCGACCACATACTCCAGCGCCTGCAGCATGGCGGTGGCGTTGTTGTGGTCGATGACCTGCTCACCCTTGGGCGGCTCGCTCACCTTGACGATGGAGATGGGCACCCGCTTGCCCTTGTTGGCCAGGGTGGCATAGGCGGAGGCCAGCTGCAGCGGGGTCACCCGCAGGCCATAGCCGAACGACAGAGTGGCCCGTTCGATATCGGACCAGCGCCGGCGCTGGGGCAGCATGCCGCTGCTCTCGCCCATCAGGCCGCTGCCGGTATCCATCCCGAAGCCCACCATGCTGAGGGTGTTGATCATCTCCTGGGCCGGCATCCGCAGTGCGATACGCGACATGCCGATGTTGGAGGAGTAGCGCAGGATGTCGTACAGGTTGGTCGCCTTGTGAATACTCACGTCGCGGATCTGCTTGGCCCCGATGAACAGGGGGCCGCCCTGGATGGTGTCCTTCCAGCTGGTGACGCCGGCCTGCAGGGCACTCAGCAGGATCAGGGGTTTGACGGTCGAACCCGGTTCATAGGTGTCGGTCACCACCCGGTTGCGCACCCGGAAACTCTGGTACTGACCGCGATTGTTGGGGTTGTAGGAGGGGGTGTTGACCATGGCGAGCACCTCGCCGGTCTTCACGTCCAGCATCACCATGGAGCCGGAGGTCGCCTTGTTCTCGTCGGTGGCCCGCTTGAGTGCCCGGTAGGCCAGCGCCTGTACCCGCTGATCGATGCTCAGCTGCAGATCGTTGGCGTTCTTGCCCTCTTTCACCAGCCCGAGCCGCTCGATGACCCGACCCTGCCGGTCCTTGCGCACCCGCATCTCGCCCGGGGTCGCGGTCAGCCATTCGTCATAGCTGCGCTCGATCCCCTCGATGCCATGCCCATCGATGTTGGTCACCCCTACCAGATGGGCGCTGATCTCGCCGGTCGGATAGAAACGGCGCGACTCCGGACGCAGGTAGATGCCGCCCAGCTTGAGCCCCTTGATGTACTCGGACACCGCCGGCGTCACCTGTCGCTGCAGGTAGACGAAGCGCTTGCTCGGGTTGGAGATACGGTGCTTGAGGGTGTTGATGTCGAGCTTGAGCACGGCGGAGAGCGCCATCCAGGCACGTTCGTTGTGGATGGCACCAGACTCGTGCACCGTCTTGGGATCGGCCCACACCGCTTCGACCGGTACCGACACCGCCAGCTGTTCGCCATTGCGATCGGTGATCATGCCACGCACCGCCTGGGTGGAGGTGGTACGCAGCGAGCGCATGTCCCCCTCCTGACGCAGCCTGTCCGGGTCGATCACCTGGATCCAGGCCAGCCGCAGGATCAAGCCTGCAAACGCAATGCCGATGAAAAACACCAGCGTGCGAAAGCGCCACGGATAGAGTGACGGGGCTTTGACCTTGGGTTGGGCCTTGGCGGATGCCTTGCGTTTCATGGTTGTGTAATTACCTTCTCGGTGGTCACCAGCGGGCGAGCCATCTGCAACTTGTCCATGGCCAGACTCGCGACCCGGGAGTGCTCTGCCAGCGTGCCCTGCTCCAGCAGCAGGTGGCGCCACTCGATGTTGAGCCTGTCCTCCTCCGCCATCAGGTCATTCTGTTTGGCGGTGAGGCCGCGGGTCATGTTGGTCACCAGGATCACGGCAAAGGCGGTGATCAGCACGGCGATGGCCAGCACCACCTGCAGCTTGTGCCGCCAGAGATCGCCGAGGATCTCCCTGGCCAGATGAACACGCACCTCGCTCATGGCTTACTCCGCCAGCCGCTGGGCCACCCGCAGCACCGAGCTGCGTGACCGGCTGTTTTCGTTGACTTCATGCTCGGAAGGCTTGAGCGCCTTGCCGACCGATTTCAGTTTGCGACCGCCGGCCAGCTGGGCCTCGGTCAGCGGAATGCCGTGCGGCACTTCCGGGCCTTTCTCGTGTTTGCGGATGAAGTGCTTCACCAGCCGGTCTTCCAGCGAGTGGAAGCTGATGACGGAGAGACGCCCTTCCGGCGCCAGCACCTGCAGCGCGCCGTTGAGCGCGGTTTCGATCTCGTCCAGTTCGCTGTTGATGTAGATGCGGATGGCCTGGAAGCTGCGGGTCGCCGCGTGCTTGCCCTTTTCCTTGCTCGGATTGACCCGGGCGATCATCTCCGCCAGCTGGCGGGTGCGGACATAGGGCTCGGTGACCCGATCATGCACGATGGCGCGGGCAATCTTCTTGGCAAAGCGCTCCTCGCCGAAGGTCTTCAGTACCCAGGCGATGTCGTCCACGTCGGCCCTGGCCAGCCATTCGGCGGCGCTCTGACCGGAAGTGGGATCCATCCGCATGTCGAGCGGGCCGTCCTTCATGAAGCTGAAACCGCGCTCGGCATCGTCCAGCTGGGGGGAAGAAACCCCCAGATCCAGCAGGAAGCCGTCGACCTTGCCCAGCAGGCCGCGCTCACTCAGGTAGGTGGTGATGCCGGAGAAGGGGCCGTGCACGATCTCGAAACGCGGATCCTGGATCTTGGCCGCTTCGGCGATGGCCTGGGGATCCCGATCGATGGCGATCAGACGGCCATTGGGGCCCAGCTGCTGCAGGATAAGGCGCGAGTGACCGCCCCGGCCAAACGTACCGTCGACGTAGATGCCGTCCGGCTTGATGGCCAGCCCTTCGACGGCTTCGTGCAGCAGCACTGTGATGTGTTCAGCGGCTTGGGTCATTTATAAAGAGAAATCCTGTAGTCGTGGCGAGCTTGCCCAGTCATCCTCGGGCAGGCCCTGAATGTCGTCATTGACCTGTTGTTGCCAGTGGGCTTCATCCCACAGCTCAAATTTGTTGAGCTGGCCCACCAGCATGATTTTCTTGTCCAGCCCCGCGTGGCTGCGCAGTGGCTGGCTGAGCAGCAGACGGCCATTGCCGTCCAGCTCGCATTCGGTCGCATGCCCGAGCAACAACCGCTGCAGGCGGCGTTCAAGGGGATTCATGCTGGAGAGGGTCTTGAGCTTGCGCTCGATCTCTTCCCATTCGTTCAGGGGGTAAAGCAGCAGACAGGGGTGAGCAATATCGATGGTGCAGACCAGCTGGCCCTCGCTCTCGTCGCGCAGCCAATCACGGTACTTGGTCGGAATCGCCAATCGCCCCTTGCTGTCCAGGCTGATGGCATGCGCACCACGCAACAAATTGCAGTCCCTGAAAATGAGTTAAAGGGGGCAAACCGCCCGATAAAAACCACTTTGATCCACTTTTCCCCACCTTGAAGTTTAAGGACGTGCTGAGGGCTTTTCAAGCGAGGATCTCGGGCATGGGGAACATATTGACGCAGCATTTTCGCAGCGAGGATTAAATGAGTTGATTTTCCACAAGTTATTTGTGTTAGCCGCAATTCGATTAATTTTCGGCAATTAAAAAACTGACGAGTTGCGCGAATAAACATCAGCCATGAAGGTCACGTTTCTCCAGCGCCATCACAATACTGACATCATTGACAAAAACCACATAACATACTGATATAAAGCACATTTGTTAAACATGGCCAGCCCGGTAGTAAATATTCCGAGTCAACCGAGACAGTATTTTCGGTTAATAAAAAGAGCCTTGCGATAAATCGCAAGGCTCTTCAGGAAAGAGGTCGGAGTCGGCCTGTAAGCCGGGTTCTGTACCGGGTTGCCCCGGGTAGCAATCATTCCTCTAGGCCAGCAATCGCTCGCTGGCTCAAGCAACCTACCCGCCCCCAACGCGGGCCGCGCCAATAGGGGCCTATTTGGTCTTGCTTCGGGTGGAGTTTACCGTGCCACGAACTGTTGCCAGTCGCGCGGTGCGCTCTTACCGCACCCTTTCACCCTTACCTGATCCCTTGCGGGCCATCGGCGGTCTGCTCTCTGTTGCACTGGTCGTAGGCTCGCGCCCCCCAGGCGTTACCTGGCACCCTGCCCTATGAAGCCCGGACTTTCCTCCCCTCCGCCCGTCTGTCCCGAGGGACACAACGACGAAGCAGCGATTGCCCAGCCAACTCCGAGGCGCGGATTATAGCCTCGTGATGCCGGCGGGGTAAACCGGCAATTCCCGTTTACGACAATTAATAATGCTCGAGGCCGTACTTGTAGAGGGCATTCTTCTTCACGCCGTGGATCTCGGCGGTCAGCGCCGCCGCTTTTTTCAGCGGCAGCTCGGCCACCAGCAACCCCAGAGTGCGGAGAGCCTCAGCGGGCAGCTCTTCATCCAGCTTGCTGGCGCCGGCCACCACCAGCACGATCTCGCCGCGGCAGCGGTTTTCATCTTCGCCGAGCCAGGTCAGCATCTCGGAGGCTGGCAGACCGTGGATCGACTCGAAGGTCTTGGTCAGCTCGCGGCAGACCACCACCTGGCGCTCACCCAGAATGCGGGCGATCGCTTCCACCGTCTCCTGCACCCGGCGCGGCGATTCATAGAACACCAGCGAGCGGGTGTCCTCAATCACGGCCTGCAGGCGATCATCGCGTCCCTTGGCTTTGGCCGGCAGAAAACCCTCGAAGGCGAAACGGTCGGTAGGCAACCCGGCGGCGGAGAGCGCCGTGATGGCGGCGCAGGGACCGGGTAGCGGCACTACCTTGACCCCGGCTTCGCGACAACGGGTGACCAGGTGATAACCGGGGTCGCTGATGAGCGGCGTGCCCGCGTCGGAGACCAGAGCCACGCTCTTGCCCTCCTTGATACGGCCGATCAGCACGTCGGCTTTCTGCTGTTCATTGTGATCATGCAGCGCAAAGGTCGGTACCGAGATCTGGTAGTGGCTGAGCAGGATGCCAGTATGGCGGGTATCCTCGGCGGCCACCAGATCGACGCTGCGCAGCACATCCAGTGCTCGCTGGGTGATGTCGGCCAGATTGCCGATCGGAGTGGGGACTATATACAGGGTTGGGATGTCACTCATGGGAGCTCCGAGTGTCCCGACAATTGTGTCGCCATATTGGCCCGTTTACACTATGGAGAATTTCAACACTGGTCGGGGAATGAACTTGAACCGGGTTATAAAGCAGCTAAGTGTATCACGACTCTTCGGCATCCTACTCGCGGCAGTCCTGCTCGCCGCCTGTGCGTCGGAGCCCAATCAACCCGCTGGCCAGTCCGGCATGCCGTCGGCCTTCTCGGATCTCACCAAGAATGCCCAGTGGTATCTGGCCCAAGTGGACCCGGCCAAACCGGCCGAAGCCTTCACCTGGCAAGTGATGGCGGCGCGCAGCTATCTGGCGCTCGGTCAGGCCAAGCCGGCCGCGGCCCTGTTCCAGCAATTGCAGAAGCAGGCCCAGAGCGCCGAGCAGAAGGCCCAGCTGCAGCTGCTGCAGGCTCACCTGCTGCTCGCTCAGGGCAATGCCAACCAGGCGCTGATCCTGCTGGAAGGCAAGCCCGATGTGGCGCTGGATGCTGATACCCAGAAGGATTGGTACCGCCAGCGCGTGGTGCTGCAGCTCGACATCAACAACAAGTTTGGTGCCGCCAAGTCGCTGATCCTGCTGGAGCCCTACCTGGCCCAGAATGAGCTGGCCACCAATCATCAGCAGATCTGGTCCCTGCTCAAGAGCATGACTCCTTCTACCCTGCAGGCTCTGGAAGAGGCACCGGCTCCCGATGTCACCACCGGCTGGCTGCGGCTGGCGGCGCTGGTAAATGAATTCGGTGCCCAGCCCAATCAGCTGGCTCGCCAGCTGGCCGGCTGGAAACAAGCCTTCCCGAACCACCCGGCCCAGAAAGACATGCCGGCCGGACTCGGTGATCTTGCCACCAGCAACATCAATGCACTGCAGCAGATCGCCGTCTTCCTGCCGCTGTCCGGCAACCTGGAACCGCAGGGTGCGGCAATTCGCAACGGCATGCTGATGTCTTACAAGGAAAATCAGAGCCAGTTTACCCTGAACTTCTACGATACCCAGACCAAGTCGACGGCGGATCTCTACAAGCAGGCCATTCAGGAAGGGGCCAACATGATCATCGGCCCGCTGCTCAAAGACCGGGTCGAGGAGCTGCTCAAGGCCAATCCGACCGTGCCGGTACTGGCGCTCAACGAGCTGGACAAGCCGATCGTCAACGACACCACCTATTACTTCTCCCTCTCAGCCGCCGCCGATGCAACGCAGGCCGCCCAATACCTCTATGGCCAGGGTTATCGCAAACCCCTGCTCATCGCCGCCCAGGGGCGGATCGGCTACAGCAGCATCAAGGCGTTTGAACAGGCCTGGGCGACCGTAAGCCAGGACAAACCGGTCGTCGCCACCTTCGGTGCCCGCAACGAAGTCCAGGGTATGGTCAAGAATGCGTTGAGCGGCCGCTCCACCGCCCGGGCTGGCGAAGTGGTTCAGCTCTCCGCTGCCGCCCCGCGCAGCATCGACGTAGTCTATGTGGTCGCCAACAGCCTGGAGACCCGGATGATCAAGCCCTACGTCGACATCTCGGTCAATCCGATGGGCAGCCTGCCGATCTACAGCAGTTCGCGCAGCTACGACAGTGCCACCACCGAGGTGGCCTCCGAGCTCAACGGCATGCACATCTCCGACATGCCGCTGCTGCTTGGCGGTTACGAGAAGCAGCGCGAGCAGATCGCCCTGCTCTGGCCGCAGACCCAGGGCGACCTGCTGCGTCTGTTTGCACTGGGTTATGACGCCGTCAGCCTGGCGGAGAACCTGCAGCAGATGCGCAAGGTCAACGCCATGCAGCAACCCGGCATGAGCGGTCAACTGAGTGTGGATGCCGGCGGCAACATAGTGCGCGTGCTGGACTGGGCCACCTACCAGAATGGCAAGCTGGTCAGTGATAGCGCCATGCCCCAGCTCGAGGGAGTCCCCCATGAAGGTACTTCTGGCACGGATGCGCCGGCAGTTACAGAACCTGTTCCCGTCACCAACGAGCAAGGGACAGCACTTTGAGCAGGTAGCGGAGCGCTGGTTGCAGGCCCGCGGCCTGCAACCCGTGACCCGCAACTATCGCTGTCGGGGCGGCGAGATCGATCTCATCATGCGCCAGGGGGAGACCCTGGTGTTTGTTGAAGTCCGCTATCGTGCCCAGGCCAGCCACGGCGGCGCCGCCAGCTCCGTCACTCGACGCAAACAGCACAAGATCGTGCTGGCGGCACGCCACTATTTCAAGCAACATGCCATCAACGAGGCCAACCAGGCCTGCCGATTCGATGTGATCGCGTTCGAAGGCGACCAGCCGGACTGGATCCAGAACGCATTTTAAGAGGACCCCATGACTGACCGCATCAAAGAAAACTACACCGAGAGCATCCAGACCAAGATAGCCGCCGCCGAGGCGCTGCCGGATGCCATCCATACTGCAGCCCAGATGCTGACCATCTGTCTGCTCAATGGCCACAAGGTGATGGCATGCGGCAATGGTCCCTCCGCAGCACTGGCCCAGCTGTTCATCTCTGAACTGGTCAACTGCTACGAAACCGAGCGCCCCTCCCTGCCCGGCATGGCGCTGACCCCGGACATGGCGACCATCAGTGCCATCGCCACCGATCACGGCTTTGAAGAGGTGTATGCCAAGCAGATCCGTGCACTCGGTCAGCCCGGCGACATCCTGGTGGTCATCACCACCACGGGTAACAGCCGCAGCCTGATCAAGGCCGCCGAGGCCGCCCTCTCTCGCGATATGACCATAGTGGTGCTGGGTGGCGGTGATGGCGGCGAGATCGCCGGTCTGCTCGGTCCCAACGATGTGGAGATCCGGGTGCCGTCTGCCCGTCGCCCCCGCATTCTGGAAGTGAACCTGTTGACCCTGCACTGCCTGTGTGATCTCATCGACCAGACTCTTTTCCCGCAACAGGAAGATTGAAACCATGAAGAAGCAAACGCTCCTGCTCGGCCTGCTGGCCGGCACCCTGCTGCTGCAAGGTTGTGCGGCCGTGGTGGTCGGTGGTGCCGCCGGTACTGCCAAGGCTTCCGGCGATCGCCGCACCCTGGGCGCCCAATGGGACGATCAGGCCATCGAACTGAAGGCGGCCAACCTGCTGGCCGACAACAAGCCGCTGAGCGCGGCCAGCAAGATCAGCGTCTACAGCAACAACGGCCGGGTACTGCTGGTCGGTCAGACACCTTCTGACGCTTACAAGCTCGAGGCTGGCAAGATAGTGGCCCGTATCGAGGGGGTGCGCCACGTCTACAACGAGCTGCGCCTCGGCCAGCCGGTCAGCATAGGGGTACGCAGCAACGACACCTGGATCACCTCCAAGGTGCGGGCTGACATGCTGGGCGCCAAGAACTTCGACAGCGCCAAGGTCAAGGTGGTCACCGAGAATGGCGAGGTGTTCCTGATCGGCCTGGTGACCCGTCAGGAGGGGGATCAGGCCGTCGAGATCGCCCGCCACGTCAGCGGTGTGAAGCGCGTGATCAAGGCCTTCGAGTTTGCCCAGAACTGACCCTGTTGATCGCCATAAAAAAACGCAGCCAATTGGCTGCGTTTTTTTATTTGATGACCTTCAGGGTCGGACGACCGCTCGGGCGCGGCGGTTCCGGCTCGGGCTCTACCGGCGCTTCGGCCTGCTCCAGCCAGAGATCATACCCGGGCTCGGGCGGGAACAGGGTGCCCACGCCGTTTTCCCGGGCATGAATGGCCAGTACGGCCGCCATCGGGATGTAGACCTGCTGGGAAACGCCACCAAAACGGGCGCTGAAGCTGATGGCATCATTGTCCATGTGGAACTGCCCAACCGCACGAGGTGCGATGTTCAGCACTATCTGCCCATCCTGAACGAACTGCATCGGCACCATCACATTGGGGATGTTGACGTTGACCACCAGGTGAGGGGTCAGGTCATTGTCCAGCAACCAGTCAAAGAACGCCCGCAACAGATACGGGCGACTGGGCGTCATCGTCGGTTCCATGCTCATACGCCAGCGCGGATCTCGCGCTCGGCTTCGGTCAGGGAAGCCTGGAAGGATTCACGTTCGAACAGGCGAACCATGTAGGCCTTCAGCTCTTTGGCGCCACGACCGGTGAAGTCGATGCCCAGACTCGGCAGACGCCACAGCAGCGGGGCCATGTAGCAGTCGACCAGACCGAACTCTTCGCTCATGAAATAGGGCATCTCACCGAAGATGGGGGCGATGGCCAGCAGGTTGTCCCGCAGCTCGGCACGCGCCGCATCCACGTCGGTACCCGCCATGATCTTGTCGGCCAGGGAGTACCAGTCCAGCTCGATGCGATGCATCATCAGACGGCTGTTGCCGCGCGCCACCGGGTATACCGGCATCAGGGGCGGGTGCGGGAAACGCTCGTCCAGATATTCCATGATGATGCGCGAGGTGTAGAGCGCCAGCTCCCGATCAACCAGGGTCGGTACAGTGTTGTACGGGTTCAGCTCGGCCAGCTCATCCGGCAGGTTGGCAGGGTCTACCTGGCAAATATCTACGCTAACACCCTTCTCCGCCAGGACAATGCGCACCTGATGGCTGAACATGTCGTTGGCACCGGAAAACAGCGTCATTACCGAACGCTTATTGGCAGCTACAGCCATTGAACCCTCCCGTCATTAAAAAGCAGAAACGGCAATGAAGCATCTTGGACTTCATTGCCGTGCATTATATTACCCGGATCTGGTCGCTTAGTGAACGTCGCGCCAGAATTCCTTCTTCAACAGCACAGTGAAGATGAAGAAGATCACGATGAAACCAAGCACCCAGAAGCCCATGCGTTCGCGCTCCTGTTGTACCGGTTCAGCCGAGTAGACCAAGAAGTTTACCAGATCCAGCACCGTCTGATCATACTCTTCGTTATTCATTTCACCGTTGCCGTCAGATTTGATGCTGACAACTTGCTGAACGTCGACGCCATCGACCTGGTGGGTCGCAAACTCGGCGCGGGGCGTCCCCTGCAGCGGCTCCAGCACGTGAGGCATGCCCACGGACGGGAACACGGCGTTGTTCACCCCGAATGGACGGGTCTCGTCCACGTAGAAGGAACGCAGATAGGTGTAGATCCAGTCCGCGCCACGCACCCGGGCGACCAGCGTCAGATCGGGGGGCGGTGCACCAAACCACTTGGCCGCATCCTTGTCCGGCACCGAGTTTTCCATCAGATCACCGATCTTGGCGCCATTGACGATCAAGTTGGCCGCCATCAGGTCTTCCGGGATACCGATGTCTGCCGCTACCCGGTTGTAACGCTGGTACTGGGTGCTGTGACAGCCAAAGCAGTAGTTCATGAAGGTGGCGGCACCACGCTGCAGCGACGCCTTGTCGTTCAGATCATAGTGAGCCTTGTCCAGATGCACGGCCCCGGTGTTGGCAAACACCAGTGATGGCAGCAGGGTCAGCACTGCAAATATTATTTTTTTCATTTGAATGTCACCCTTTCCGGCAGCGGCTTGGTGCTTTCATTCTTGCTGTAGAAGAACAACAGGACGAAGAACCCGAAATAACCCAGGGTACAGATCTGGGCGATCAGCGTCAGGGTCGGGGTCGATGGCAGCACGCCGAGCACCCCGAGAATGATGAAGCAGACCACGAACTGGGCGATGTTCAGCTTGTGCAGGGTGCTGCGATAGCGCACCGAACGCACCTTGCAGCGATCCAGCCAGGGCAGCAGGAACAACACCACGATGGAGAGGCCCATCATGATGACGCCCAGCAGCTTGTCCGGTACCGCCCGCAGAATGGCGTAGAAGGGGGTGAAGTACCATACGGGCGCGATGTGTGCCGGGGTCTTCAGGCCGTTGGCCACTTCAAAGTTCGGCTTCTCGAGGAAGTAACCCCACATGTCCGGCTTGAAGAAGATGATGGCGCAGAAGAAGAACAGGAAACCGGCTACGCCAATCATGTCCTTGACGGTGAAGTAGGGGTGGAATGCCACCGCATCCAGCGGCCAGCCGTTCTCATCCTTGTGCTTCTTGATGTCGATGCCGTCCGGGTTGTTCGAACCCACTTCGTGCAGCGCCAGGATGTGCATGGCAACCAGCATCACCAGCACCAGCGGCAGGGCGATAACGTGCAGCGCGAAGAAGCGGTTGAGGGTAGCGCCGGAGATGACGTAGTCACCCCGGATCCACAGGGTCAGATCATCGCCGATGACCGGAATGGCACCGAACAGCGAGATGATGACCTGTGCGCCCCAGAAGGACATCTGGCCCCACGGCAGCAGGTAGCCCATGAAGGCTTCCGCCATCAGGCAGAGGAAGATCAGCATGCCGAAGATCCACAGCAGCTCGCGCGGCTTCTGGTAGGAGCCGTAGATCATGCCGCGGAACATGTGCAGGTAGACCACGATGAAGAAGGCGGACGCGCCGGTGGAGTGCATGTAGCGCAGCAGCCAGCCGTAATCCACATCCCGCATGATGTACTCGACGGAGGCGAAGGCACCTTCGGCGGAGGGGTTGTAGTTCATGGTCAGCCAGATGCCCGTGATGATCTGGTTGACCAGCACCAGCATGGCGAGCGAGCCGAAGAAGTACCAGAAGTTCAGGTTCTTGGGCGCCGGATACTTGGCCATGTGGTCGTTGTACATGGCGGTGAGCGGAAAGCGATAGTCAATCCAGCCCATCAGTTTGGCAAACATGGTCAGGCCTCCTTGCCATCGGCACCGACCAGGATGGTGGTGTCGCTAAGATATTGGTACGGCGGAATGACCAGGTTCAAGGGCGCAGGCACCCCCTGGAACACTCGACCAGCCATGTCGAACTTGGAGCCATGGCACGGGCAGAAGAAACCGGAAGTCACCCCCTGCACCTGTTCGCCGAAGTTGTCCGGCAGGTAGGAGGGAGAGCAGCCCAGGTGGGTACAGATACCGACGGCCACGAAGATCTCCGGCTTGATGGATCTGTAGCCATTGTGGGCATAGTCGGGTTGTTGGGGCTCGTCAGAAGCCGGGTCGCGCAGCTTGTCGTCATGCGCGGCCAGGGCATCCAGCGTCTGTTTGGTGCGTTTCACCACCCAGACCGGCTTGCCTCGCCACTCAACACGGATGAGCTGGCCTGGTTCCAACTTACTGATATCCACTTCAACCGGAGCACCCGCCGCTTTGGCTTTGGCACTCGGGTTCCATGACTTAATAAACGGCACTGCGGTAAAAGCAGCTCCTACCCCACCAACGGCGACCGTTGACCAGGTAAGAAATCTGCGGCGACCGGTATCAACTGGCGCATTGCTCATCCAAAAACTCTCCCATGTGGACTCCGCACATTCTTATTGTGTCCCTGTTCCCCTTTCTTCCGTGACAACAGCGGCGGAAGCGGAGTTACAATTGTCACAGAAAAACCGAGGGAATTTTAAAGAAAAGATAACAACTTGACAAGAAAGAGAAGCGAAGGTCAAAAACAATAAATACACAATTTTTTGTCTTTTGTGACGTGGTGTTAGCAATGCGGTTCGTAATATTACCAATAAAAAAAGCCTGGCACGTGGCCAGGCTTTTTTGACACTCGCGAGAGTGCGTACAAAAAGCGAATTAACGCTTGGAGTACTGCGGACGCTTACGAGCTTTGTGCAGACCGACTTTCTTACGCTCAACCTTACGGGCATCACGAGTAACAAAGCCAGCTTTACGCAGTTCGGAACGCAGGGTTTCATCGTACTGCATCAGAGCACGAGTGATACCGTGACGGATCGCACCAGCTTGACCGGAGATGCCGCCACCGTTAACGGTGATGAACAGATCCAGTTTTTCGGTCATCTCAACCAGTTCCAGCGGCTGACGAACTACCATGCGGGCAGTCGGACGGCCGAAGTACTGCTCCAGGGAGCGCTGGTTGATTACGATTTTACCGCTACCCGCTTTGATGAATACGCGAGCAGTGGAGCTTTTGCGACGGCCAGTACCGTAGTATTGATTTTCTGCCATGTTGCCAGTTCCCGATTAGATATCCAGTACTTGAGGTTGCTGAGCAGCATGAGCGTGCTCGGCGCCTGCGTAAACTTTCAGTTTACGGAACATGGCACGGCCCAGCGGACCCTTCGGCAGCATGCCTTTGACGGCAGCTTCGATTACCATTTCCGGTTTACGCTGAATCAGCTTGTCGAAGCTGATGGACTTGATACCACCCGGGAAACCGGAGTGAGCGTGGTACATTTTGTCGGTAGATTTCTTACCGGTTACGTGTACCTTCTCGGCGTTTACAACGATGATGTAATCACCGGTGTCAACGTGCGGAGTGTACTCAGCTTTGTGCTTACCACGCAGACGAGCAGCGATCTCGGTTGCGATACGACCCAGAGTTTTACCTTCTGCGTCCACAATGTACCAGTCACGTTTTACGGTTTCTGGCTTGGCAACGAAAGTTTTCATTAAGTTAAACCCAATTACCTGTTACAGACCCAATTGCTTATGGGGGCTCTCCCACAAACAACAAACGATGGCCTACCTGTACCCCTTCGAATACAAGTAAAGCTTAAAGTGTTGCTGTCTTATCGACAGCTGTAACGTGGGCCGGGCGATTATAAGTGAAGTTGCCTTAAATATCACCTGCTAATTTCACTGCCATGAAGCTAGCAAATGTCGCCCGGCCCTACCTGCCGCAGATGCCCATCCGACTGGCAGGCGCGGTATTGTGACTAAGGAAGGTGCACTCTGGCAAGGTATTCGTGCGATTGCATTTCCTGAAGCCGTGAAAGACAACGTTGGAATTCGAAATCCAGCAGCCCGTGACCATAGAGTTCCTGCATGGGCACCGCCGCCGACATGATGAGCTTGACGTGCCGCTCATAGAACTCGTCCACCATGGCGATGAAGCGGCGCGCCGCGTCATCCGTGCCAGCCCCCATGGGCTGCACATTGGCCAGCAGGACGGTGTGAAACAGCCGCGCCAGCTCGATATAGTCGCTCTGGGAGCGGGGTGTGCAGCAAAGTTGCTCGAACTCCATATAGAGCACACCTTCCCCCATCCCCAGCGACGCCAGCTGACGGTGATTGATCTCGACCTGGCCCGCCAGGGCCTGTTGCAGCCCGGTTAATTGTTGAAAATAGAGCTCGAGATTGGATTTTGCCTGCCGATCCAGCGGGAAGTGATATATCTCCGCCTGCTCCAGCGTGCGCAGGCGATAATCGGTACCGCCATCTACGTTAAGTATCTCGCAATGACGCTCTATGAGGGCAATGGCCGGTAGAAAACGGGCACGTTGCAAGCCGTTTCGATACAAGTCCTGCGGCGGTATGTTCGAGGTCGCCACCAGCACGACCCCATGGCCGAACAGCTCCTGGAACAGGGTTCCCAGCAGCATGGCATCTGTGATATCGGAGACGAAAAATTCGTCGAAGCAGATGACATCGGTCTCGTCGGCCAACTTGCGGGCGATCAGCTTGAGCGGATCTGCCTGACCGGTCAGTCCCTTGAGCTCATCGTGCACCCGGTGCATGAAACGGTGGAAGTGGATACGCAATTTGCGCTCCCCGGGCAGGCTGTCGAAAAAAGTATCCATCAGCCAGGTCTTGCCTCTGCCCACGCCACCCCACATATATAGCCCCAGGATGGGCGTACGGGGCTTCGGCTTTTGCAGCCAGCCCAGCAGACCGCGGGATCTGGTCGGAGTCGGGGTTTGGCACAAATCCTGATAGAGTCGCTCCAGACGGGCCACGGCCATCGCCTGAGCGGGGTCGGCCACGAAGCCGGGGCGCTGCAAATCCTGCTGGTATTTTTGCTGCGGGGTCATCCTGTCAATTGCCTTCAAGTCCCTGAATGAAGGACAAAATGGTATCACGCCCTCGGGGTGCACGGTATAGTGCCATCAAGGCGTAGCGGCCGTTCAGGCCGCATTAACATACATTGGTTTAGCTGTAACAAGGAGCATCTATGAGTCTGTTAAACGGGATCCTGCTGGCTGTCGCCGCCTTGATTATCGGTATCATCATCGGTCGCTTCACAGTGCGCAGCCGGGATGCCGGCCGTCTGGAACAAGAACTGAAGAAGGCTCACAAGGAACTGGAAAGCTACCAGGGTCAGATCAATACCCACTTCGCCGACAGTGCCGCCCTGATGGAGCAGTTGGCCGAGCAGTACCAGACCCTTTATCGCCATATGGCGGAGCAGAGCAAATTCCTGGCCAAAGCCCAGGAGCCGCTGTTCCGTGAAACTCTGCTCGACGAGAGCAGCGATGTCCCGGCCAATGAAGAACCGGGTGTACCGCCCCGTGACTATGCAGGGGCCTCCGGTCTGCTCAAGCAGTCCAGTTAGTTCCCCGCGGAACTAATTGCGCTGTATCGTGGTCAGACCTTGACGATTGCATTGCAACTTTTTCTGGGAGCTGTTTTTCATATGCGTAAACCTCTTTCTGTGCTCAGTGTGTTAGCCCTCAGTGTCGGTATCGCCATATCTGCGGCCCCCGTGCAGGCTGCACTGCCCTCCCTTTTGGCGAACAATCAGGAGATGCCGAGCCTGGCGCCGGTACTCGAACAAGTCACCCCTGCCGTGGTCAACATTTCCGTCTCCGGCAAGAAGATCACCCGCCAGCGTCTGCCGGAACAGTTCCGCTTCTTCTTCGGCCCCAACATGCCTGACGAACAGGTAAGCGAGCAGCCCTTCCAGGCGCTCGGGTCCGGTGTCATCATCGACGCCAAGAAGGGCTACGTGATCACCAACGCCCACGTGGTGCACGAGGCGGACGAAATCAAGGTCAACCTGAAGGATGGCCGTGAATACGCCGCCAAGAAGATCGGCGAAGACAAGCAGTCCGACATCGCCCTGCTGCAAATCAAGGCCGAGGATCTGGTTCAAATCAAATTCGCCGACTCTGACGAGCTGCGGGTCGGTGACTATGCGCTGGCCATCGGCAACCCGTTCGGCCTCGGCCAGACCGTCACCTCCGGCATCGTCAGTGCGCTCGGTCGCAGCGGCCTCAACATCGAGAACCTGGAAAACTTCATCCAGACCGATGCGGCCATCAACTCGGGCAACTCGGGTGGTGCCCTGCTCAACCTGCGTGGCGAGCTGATCGGCATCAACACCGCCATCCTGGGCCCCAACGGCGGCAACATCGGCATCGGCTTTGCCATTCCGTCCAACATGGTGCGCGACCTGTCCGAACAGATCGTGAAATACGGTGAAGTCCGCCGTGGCCAGCTGGGCATCATAGGGACCGAGCTCACCTCCGAAGTGGCCAAGACCTTCGGCTACAACAAGAAGGACGGTGCCTTCGTCAACCAGGTCATGCCTGACTCCGCGGCCGCCAAGGCCGGCATCAAGCCGGGCGACATCATTGTCAGCATCGACGGCAAGGCCATCCGCTCCTTCGGCGAGCTGCGGGCCAAGATTGCCACCATGGGTGCCGACAAGCAGGTGGCACTGGGCCTGATCCGCGATGGCAAGGAGCAAACCGTCAAGGTCACCCTGAAGAAGGCGGATGACAGCGAAATCCTGGCTAGCGCGCTGCACCCGGCACTGGAAGGGGCCAAGCTGAGCACCACCAGCGAGCCGGTGAGCGGCGTGGCCGTCTCCGAGATCGATCCGCGCTCCCCTGCCGCCGCCTCAGGTCTGCAGAAGGGCGACGTTATCATCGGCGTCAACCGCCTGCGCATCAACTCGCTGGAAGAGCTGAGCAAGGCACTGAAGAACAAGCCGGATGTGCTGGCCCTCAACATCCAGCGCGGCGACTCTTCGCTCTACCTGGTAATTCGTTAATCTCCTCTCACCCGCGGCGCCTGCCGCGGGTGATTTTTATCCACCGATAGTGTTATTCTCTGCCCGCTCTATGTACGGATGAGAATGACATGAAAATCCCCCCTATAGTCAGTTACTTGGGCAAGTCTGTCGGCTTCGGTCTCACCGTGGCGGCGCTACTGTTGCTGCTGTTTCCCAATTTTCGAGGCGGGGCCCAACTGCCCGGCCTCATCACCAATGCCCGTGAACTGAGCTTCTCCTACGCGGCGCACCGCGCCGGCCCTGCCGTCGTCAACATCTATACCCGCAGCTTCGCCCGCAATCAGGGCAACCAGACCGAACTCAGGCCGCAGGGGCTGGGCTCCGGCGTCATCATGAACCAGCGCGGCCACGTGCTGACCAACTACCACGTCATCGCCGATGCGGACCAGATCATAGTCGCGCTGCAGGACGGACGGGTGTTCAGCGCCGAACTGGTCGGCACCGACCAGCTCACCGACCTGGCGGTGCTCTACATCGAATCGGACAACCTGCCGGTGATCCCGCAGGATCCGGAGCGGTTGCCCGACGTGGGCGACGTGGTGCTCGCCATCGGCAACCCCTACAACGTCGGCCAGACCATCACCCAGGGCATCATCAGCGCCACCGGCCGCATCGGCCTCTCCAGCATGGGGCCAGACAGCAACGGCCGGCAGGATCTGCTGCAGACCGACGCCGCCATCAACGAGGGCAACTCGGGGGGCGCCCTGGTCAATGCCCGCGGCGATCTGGTGGGCATCAACACCGCCGCCTATCACCTCAACGGCAATCAGGAGAGCTACGGCATCAGCTTCGCCATTCCCTACAAGCTGGCCAAGCGCATCATGGACGAGCTGATCGCCAACGGACGGGTGATCCGCGGCTACCTCGGCATCTCCAGCGTCGAGATCAATCCCATCGTCGCCCGCATGATGAATCTGGGTGACCTGCGCGGCCTGGTGGTGGAGAGCCTGGATCCCAACGGGCCGGCCACCAAGGGCGGGCTGAAGCGGGGCGACGTGCTGCTCAAGATCAATGGCGAGGCCATCAGCGGCGTGCGGGCCGCCATGGACAAGATCGTCGAGAGCCGGCCCGGCACCAAACTCACCATCTCGGTGATCCGCGACGGCAAACCGCTCGAGGTGGAGGTCACCATCGAAGAGGATCTGCGCTACCAGAACCGGGCCAGCGCCAGCGCGGCCACCGCCAGCTGACATCTCCATGGTCGGGGCGACGAGTCGCCCCTTCTCCTACCTTTCCCCCTCCCGGCCGTGAGGCGACTCACAGTTTCAGCCAAGGGTCAGCAGCCCTTCATCCAATGCCAAGTGCGCCCCTGATCACACAAAACAGGCGCCAATGAGCACTCTTTTCCGCTTGATGCCGCAAAAGCGGCTTCAATTGGCCAGCTGACGCGCGAATTTCCGCTTCGAATCGGAAAAACGGTGCCTCCTCTCCCGAACATGACCGGCTTAGGGTAACGCTATCCCTTCTGCCAGCCTTGGAGAGCAGACATTGCACACAGAGACCCATGACCAGCCCCTGACCCCGGACAGCCCGGCCCTGCTGCGCCAAACCGACCAGATCCTGGCGCGCATCCATATCCTGCTGGCCGAACAGGGCATTCGCCCCAACGAGGTACAGCAGCAGATGCTGGCCTCTCACGTCAAAGCCATGGTGTGGCGCTCCCACAGTGGCGAACCGCTGCCAGAGGTCGACCTCAGCCTGTTCGAGGAGATCTCCCCGCTCTCCCTGCGTCTGGCCGAGCAGGTCGTCAGCTGGCTGGAGCGGCTCGCCTATGAAGAGGCACACCTCTTGTCCGTCCATTTCGAAGTAGCCAAAGAAAACGAACTCAGCTCAGTGAAAGGAGAAAGCTAAATGACAGCCATCAAACTCGTGATCGGTGATCGCCTCGGCAAGGGCCAGAAAGTGGGTGCAGGCGCAGAAGCTGCCGGTGCCAGCGTGACCGTCATCCCCGGCATGGCCGCCGACATGAAGCTCGGCGACGTGATGAACAAGGAGCAGGCGGATCTCGGCATCTCCTTCTGCGGCAGCGGCGGTGCCGGCGCCATCACGGCCCAAACCAAGTACGGCTACAAGTGCCGTTACGGCATGCGATCCATCGAGGAGGGCGTGACCGCCATCAACGAGGGGTGCGTGGTGCTCGGCTTCGGCTTCATGGACAAGGAAGAACTGGGCCAGAAGCTGGTCGAGGCGTTTGCCAAGAAACACGGACACGCATGATGAAAGAGGACTTCACCACCCGGGTCACCGTCAACGGCAAGGGCACGACCCGTCAGCAGGCGTTCGCCGCCGCCCTCAGCCAGGTGCAACCCGGCCTGCTCAAGGAGAACCCCCGGGTGATGCTGCGCATCGAGCCCCTCGAGGTCGAGGTGCTTGAGGCCGAGGAGTCGGTCCGGGTGGAGAAGTTCCTGTTCTTCTTCCTGCCGCGCCAGCGCCACGAATACCGGGTTCGGCTCGCCATCACGGTCAGGGTCACCAGCCTGGACACCGACAAGGTGACCTTTACCCGGGTGTGACGCCGCCCGCGGCAACACCGCCACAAGAAGGATACATGGGATGTTTCTAATCATATTTATCAAGTCACTCATCATTGGCGGCCTGGTTGGCGTCGGGGTGGGGGCCGGCGCGGCACGGATGTTCCATGCCCCAACCGTGCAGGGGATGGGCGCCTTCCGAACCCTGGGCGAACTCAACTCCTGCGAAGGGGATCCCGCCTCCCACTTCTCGTTTGGTCTGGGCTTCTTCTTCAACGCCTGGGCCTCCACGGTCGCAGCCGGCGCCTTCACCCAGGACGTGGATCACCGCATCCTGCCGAACTGGGGCGCGGCAGCCCTGATGATCAAGAATCGGGATCTCGCCACCACCCTGCATGACCCGAAGAAGATGGCCATCGCTTGCGGCATCATAGGTGCCATCGTGGTCGCCTTCCTCAACAGCACCGCCGCCGCCGTGCCGGCCGCCCTGCAGGTCACCGCGGTCAAGGTGCTGGTACCGGCCGCCAACCTGCTGGTCAACACCGTCATGCCGGTGATCTTCTGGCTGGCCGCCATCGAGGCGGGCAAGAAGTCCGGCTTCTGGGCCACTATCTTCGGCGGTCTGGCGCAGCTCATCATGGGCAACGCCGTGCCGGGTCTGGTGCTCGGCATCCTGATCGGCAAGGGGGTGGAAGAGAGCGGCTGGAACCACGTCACCCGCGTCATGATGAGCGCCATCGTGCTGCTGTTCGTGCTGAGCGGCTTCTTCCGCGGCTTTGACATGAAACTGATCGAGTCCTTCCACCTGGGCATCCCCCTGTGGCTGGAAAACGTCCACAACCTGCTGAGCGGCAAATAAGGGGTCACGCCATGGATGAGAAACTGAAAAACAACTTCTGGTACGCCGACTGGTCTTTCCCCATCTTTGTCGGTCTGCTCTCGGCCGGGGTCTTTGCCGGTACCCACATGTTCTACCTGTACGGGGTCGGCGCCTTCAACGAGGTGGCCTTCGTCGCCATGCTCAAGGCCGGGATGGACACGGGTGCCTATGGCGCAGTGGCGGCCTTCGGCGCCAGCTTCCTGTTCGCCCGCATCATCGAGGGCTCCCTGGTGGGGATCCTGGACATCGGCGGTGCCATCCAGACCGGGGTGGGCCTTGGCGTGCCCGCCCTGCTGCTGGGGGCCGGGATCGTCTACCCGGTGGAGAACTTCCCCGCTTCGCTGGTGACCGGCATGGTGATTGGTCTGGCCATCGGCTATGTGATCATCCTGGCGCGCAAGTTCACCATCAACCAGAGCAACTCCACCTACGGGGCAGACGTCATGATGGGGGCCGGCAACAGCTCGGGCCGTTTCCTCGGCCCCCTCATCATCCTCTCCGCCATGGGCGCCTCCATCCCCATCGGCATCGGTTCCCTGCTGGGTGCGCTGCTGTTCTACGTGTGGGGCAAGCCCATCACTGGTGGCGCCATCCTGGGGGCCATGCTGCTGGGTACCTTCTTCCCGGTTGCGCTTGCATAACCATCCGCCGCCCTGCGGGGCGGCACGCTAGAGGCCATCAGCATGTACGACATCATCATCAGAGCGGGGCGCCAGGGAGATGGCCAGCTCGTCGATATCGCCATCCAGCAGGGCAAAATCGCCGCCCTCGGCTCCCTGCCGGAGACGGCAGCGGCGCAGCAGACCCTGGATCTCGGCGGCCGGGTGCATGTGAGCGCCGGCTGGATCGACGGCCACACCCACTGCTACCCCGCCTCCCCCCTCTATCACGATGAGCCGGACAAGGTGGGCGTGGAGTCCGGCGTCACCACCGTCATCGACGCCGGCAGCACCGGGGCCGACGACGTGGACGACTTCCAGCGTCTCGCCGCTGGCTGCAAGACCCGGGTGCACGTCCTGCTCAACATCTCCCGCATCGGCCTGCTGCGCCAGAACGAGCTGGCCGACAGCCGGGACCTCGATATGGATCTCGCCTCGGCGGCCATTGCCCGCCACCCCGGCTTCATCGTCGGCATCAAGGCGCGGATGAGCGGCAGCGTGGTGGGTGAGAACGGCCTGCAGCCGCTGCGCATGGCCAAGGCACTGCAACAGGCCCACGGTCGGCTGCCGCTGATGGTGCACGTGGGCAACACGCCGCCGGATCTGGACGAGATCGTCGCCCTGCTGGGGGATGGCGATCTGCTGACCCACTGCTTCAACGGCAAGCCCAATCGCATCCTGACCCCGGCCGGCGAGCTGCGCCAGGCGGTGCGTGAGGCGATGCAGCGGGGTCTCTTGCTCGACATCGGCCACGGCGGCGCCAGCTTCAGCTTCGAGGTGGCGGAATTGGCCATTGCCCAGGGGATCCTGCCCCGCACCATCAGCTCCGACATCTACTGCAAGAACCGCATCAAGGGGCCTGTCTACAGCCTGGCCCACGTGATGTCGAAGTTTCTCGCTATCGGCATGACCCTGGAGCAGGTACTGGCCTGCGTCACCCACCATGCCGCCGATGCCCTGCGCCTGTCCGGCAAGGGGCGACTCGAGGTGGGCGCCGATGCCGATCTGACCCTGTTCGAGGTGATGAGCGGCCCCACCCTCTTTACCGATACCGATACCGAAGCCGGCGCCCGCAATGGCGATCGGCAGTTGCTGCCCCTCGCCGCCCTGGTCGGTGGTGAACTGGTTCTGACTCACTATGGGAAATCACACCATGCCTTCTGTGTATGAGAAATATCAGCTCAAACCGGTGATCAACGCCTCCGGGCGCATGACCATTCTCGGCGTCTCCACCCCCGAACAGGAGGTGGTAGACGCGGTCAACTTTGGCCTCGGCCACTACTTCGAGGTGAAGGATCTGGTCAACAAGACCGGCGCCTACCTGGCCGGCTTGCTGGATGTGGAAGATGCGGTGGTAGTCTCTTGCGCCAGCGCCGGCATCGCCCAGTCGGTGGCCGCCGTGATCGTGCGCGGCGACCCCTACCGCCTCGAGCAGTTGCACGCCCATGCCCACCATGTGCCGAGCGAAATCGTGCTGCCCAAGGGACACAACGTCAACTTCGGCGCCCCGGTCGGCACCATGGTCAACCTGGGGGGCGGCAAGGTGGTGGAGGCCGGCTACGCCAACGAGTGTTCTGCCGCCCAGCTGGCAGCCGCTATCAATCCCAATACCGCAGCCATCCTCTACATCAAGTCCCACCACTGCGTGCAGAAGAGCATTCTGTCGGTGGCCGAGGCAGCCGAGGTGGCCAAGGCCCACGGGCTCCCGCTCATCGTCGATGCGGCGGCCGAGGAGGATCTGCGTATCTACTACAACCTGGGGGCCGATCTGGTCATCTACAGCGGCGCCAAGGCCATCGAAGGGCCCACCAGCGGCCTGGTACTCGGCAAGCATCAGTACGTGGAGTGGGTCAAGCAGCAGGCCAACGGCATCGGCCGCGCCATGAAGGTGGGCAAGGAGGGGATCCTCGGCCTCACCCACGCCATCGAGCGCTACCTGGTCAAAGAGAAGGAGAGCGGCGCTGCCATGGTCGCCAAGATGACCCCCTTCATCGAGCGCCTCAACCAACTGCCCGGCGTCAGCGCCAAGGTGGTGTGGGACAGCGCGGGGCGCGACATCGCCCGCACCGATATCGCCTTCGACCACCAGCAGATCGGCATGACCACAGTGCAGGTCATCGCCCGTCTGCAGCAGGGCACACCTGCCATCTACTGCCGTGGCTACAAGGCCAACGAGGGACACATCGAGATCGACGTGCGCAGCGTCACCCTGCCCCAGCTCGACCAGATCCATGCCGCCATTGCCCACCTCGTTCAGGAGAACAACTGATGTCTCTTACTCCCAATTACTACCGCGATCGGGTCTGCCTCAACGTGCTGGCCGGCTCCCGACAGAATGCCGTCGACATTTATGAGGCCGCCGAGGGCCACGTGCTGGTCGGTGTGCTCTCCAAGAACTACCCGGATGTACCCTCCGCCGTCGCTGACATGCAGGCCTACGCCAAGCTAATCGACAACGCCCTCTCCATCGGGCTGGGGGCCGGCGATCCGCGCCAGTCCGCCATGGTGGCCGAGCTGGCTCGCCAGCTGCAGCCCCAGCACGTCAACCAGGTATTCACCGGGGTCGGCGCCAGCCGGGCGCTGCTCGGTCAGTCTGCCACCCTGGTGAACGGCTTGATCTCCCCCACCGGCACACCGGGGATGGTTAAGATCTCCACCGGCCCCCTGAGTAGCCAGCAACCGGACGGCATCGTACCCATCGACACCGCCATCGCCCTGCTCAAGGACATGGGCGGCAGCTCGGTCAAGTTCTTCCCCATGGGCGGGCTGGCCTGCCGCGCCGAGTATCAGGCAGTGGCCGAGGCCTGTGCGCGGCACGGTTTCTGGCTGGAGCCCACCGGCGGCATCGATCTCGACAACTTTGAAGAAATTGTGCGAATCGCGCTGGATGCCGGGGTCGAGAAGGTGATCCCCCACGTCTACAGCTCCATCATCGACAGTACGAGCGGTCAGACCCGTCCCGAGGATGTGCGTACCCTGCTGGCCACGGTGAAGCGGCTGCTGGCCTGATCGCCCTCAGGCACCGGTCCGATCACTGGCCGGTGCCTGGCTTGTCATTGACTCGCTTGTTAACATCGGTTTTTTATTCTGCGACAGGAGTCCGATCCCCCCTCATGACCAAGCTGCCCCATCCCAGACTCCAGCAACTGCTCACCCTGCTCCACGCCGAGCCGCTGCCGCAGGAGGAGCTGGCCCGCCGCCTCAATGTCTCCACCCGCACAGTACGCACCGACGTGGCGACCCTCAACGAGATCATCGCCACCCGGGGCGCCCACCTGATCCACCAGCGCGGCAGCGGCTATCAGCTCAAGATCTACAATCAGGAGCTGTTCGCGGCGCTGCTGGCGGCCCAGGAGCAGGAGAGCGGCTTGCCTCGCACCAGCCGCGAGCGGGTGCTGCACCTGCAGATCCTGTTGTTGACGGCGGAGCAGGGCATCAAGCTCGACGAGCTGGCGGATACCTGGTATCTGAGCCGGGCGGCGCTGCAGGGGGACATGGCGGAGGTGCGGGAGCGGCTCGCTCACTTCGACCTCGCCATCGACAGCAAGCCCAGGCAGGGGATGCGGATCCAGGGGGGAGAGACGGCCATCCGCGCCTGTCTCACCCAGCTGCTCTATCAGGAACTGCTGCACAGCAACCCGCTGCAGAGCCTGCTGCCCAACCTCTGTCCCAGCAAGACGCTGGAGGTAGTGGGCAATCACATCCACGAGCAGCTCGGCCGCCACCAGCTGCGCCTGGCCGACGAGAGCCTGCAGCAGCTCGCCATCTACTGCGCCGTCGCCCTGCTGCGCCAGGCCGCGGGCCACGAGCTGCGCCAATTCACCAGCGAGGATCTCACGGCGCCGCTGCTGGCGGTCGCCCACGACATCTATGGCGAGCTGCCGACCCTGACCCCGCCGGGGGAAGAGGAGATAGCCTGCCTCGCCATCCAGATCCAGGCCCGCCTCACCGCCGATTCCCCCCAGCTCAGCCCGGCCATGGCGGCCGAGAGCGAACAGCTGGTGGAGCATCTGCTGGCCTACATCCACCAGCACTACCCCTATGACCTGCGCGGCGACCTGCAACTGCGGGCCGACCTGCAGACCCATATCAGTGCCATGCTGCTGCGGGTCAAATACCAGATTGGCAGCCACAATCCACTGGCAGACCACATAAAGCAGTATTACCCCCTCGCCTACGACATCACGCTGGCGGCCATCTCGGAGTGGATCAAGCAGACCCCTTACCGGCTGACCCACCACGAGATAGGCTATCTGGTGATCCATATCGGGGTCGGACTGGAGCGTCACTACGACATCGGTTACACCCGCCGTCCCCAGGCGCTGCTGTTGTGCGATGCGGGCAACGCCACCTTCCGGGTACTGGAGGCCCGCATCAAGCGGGAATATCCCCAGCTGCAGTTGACCACGCTGGAGTCGGTGCGGGATTACGAAGGGCTGGCGCGAGTCGAGCAGGATTTCGTGATCAGCACCGTCAAGGTGAGCGACAAGAACGTGCCCGTGGTGCAGGTCGCTCCCTTCCCGACCCAGTACCAGCTGGAGCAGCTCGGCAAGCTGGTGCTGGTCGATCGCACCCGCCCTTACCTGCTCGACAAGTACTTCGATGCCGACCACTTCATGGTGGTCAGCAAACCGCTCAGCCAGGGAGCGCTGTTTGATCGCATCTGCAGCCAGCTGGAGGCGGAGGATCTGGTGGAGAGCGGCTTTCGGGGATCCTTGCAGGAGCGGGAGCGGATCGTCTCCACCCTGCTGGGGGACGGCATCGCCCTGCCCCACTCCCTCGGTCTGCTGGCACGCCGCACCCTGGTCTATACCGTGCTGGCCCCGCAGGGGATCGACTGGGGCAATGGCGAGAGCGCCACCCTCATCTTCGTACTGGCCATCGCCAAAGCCGACTATGAGGAGGCGATGGGGCTCTACGACCTGTTCCTGGCGCTGATGAACGAAAAAGCCAGCAGGAATCTGCTGGCTTGTCGGGACTTTTCCGCCTTCAAGGCGCTGGCACGCAGCGCACCTTGAGCATGAAGGGGCCGATTACTCCTCGTTGAAGCCCGAAGTGAACAGCGCCACCACGGCGGCCAGGGCCTCCACTTCCTCGGGCCCCTCCACCTGAACTTCCACCTGCTTGCCCTGGGCGGAGTCCAGCATCAGCAGGCCGATCACGCTGTCCGCGTCGGCCTCGACCCCCTCTTCGTTGCGCAGCAACACGTGGGCATCGAACCCCTGCACCAGCTCGAACAGCATCATGGCCGGTCTGGCATGCATGCCCAGTTTGTTTTTCACTTCCACCGAGGCTGAGACGGTCATCTGATCTTCCTATTGGTCCATCAAAATTGCGGCGCACTCTTGTCAAGGGTGCGGTGGCGGATCTGGACGTTCTTGCCCAGCAGGCGGAAGGCGCCGGCCAGCTGCTCGGCAATGAATACCGATCTGTGCTGACCACCGGTACAGCCAATCCCGACCGTCACATAGCTGCGATTGTTGCGCTCCAGGTGGGGCAACCAGGTCGCCAGCATGTTCTCGATCTGCAGGATGAACTGCATCACGTCGGGCTGGCTGGAGAGGTAGCGGGCTACAGGTTCATCCTTGCCGGTAAACGGCTTGAGCTCCGGGATCCAGTGCGGATTGGGCAGGAAGCGGGCGTCGAACACGAAGTCGGCATCCTTGGGGATACCGTACTTGAAGCCAAACGACTCGAACACCAGCACCAGCTCGTTCTCCTTCTTGCCGAGCACCCGGGTCTTGATGAGCTCGCTCAGGTCGTGGATGCTGAGGTTGGTGGTGTCGATGCGCAGATCGGCCGTCGAGGAGAGCGGCGCCAGCAGGTGGGTCTCTTCCCGGATCGCCTCGTCGAGCGACAGCTTGTTGCGCGACAGGGGGTGCAGCCGGCGGCTCTCGCCGTAGCGCTTGAGCAGGGTGGAGTTTTCCGCATCGAAGAAGAAGCTCGTGAACTCCACACGCCCCTCGTTGCGTACCTGGGCCAGCAGGGTTTCCAGCTTGTCGGAACTCGCCGGCAGGTTGCGCACGTCGATACTGACCGCCAGCTTGTCATACTGGCTCTCGACCGAGACGATCAACTGGGGCAGCAGGTTGACCGGCAGGTTATCCACGCAGTAATAACCAAGATCCTCCAGCACACGCAGGGCAACTGTCTTGCCCGAGCCGGAGCGCCCACTCACCACTATTAATTGCATCTTGTTCCCTCACCGCTTGGCGTCATTGCAAGGGCCTGCATCTCAGGCCGATGTCATGATCTGATAGAGTTCTTCATCGCTGGTTGCCTGGCGCAACTGGCGGCATACCGCCTTGTCGCCCAGTTTGGATGCCATCAGGGAAAGGGTCTTGAGGTGCTGCTTGCACTCGCTTTCCGGCACCAGCAGGGCAAACAGCAGGTCAACCGGTTGATTGTCGATGGAATCGAAGGGGATAGGCTCTGCGAAGGTCATCAGGATCGCGGTCGGCGGAAACTCGTCGCCGATCCGGCCGTGGGGAATGGCGATACCGGCTCCGATCCCGGTACTGCCCATCTTTTCTCGCGCCAGCAGGCACTCGAAGAGTACCTGACGAGAGGTCCCCAGGCGCTCAGCGGCTAACTCGCTGATGATCTCCAGGGCGCGTTTCTTGCTGGTACAAGGGACCGCACTTTTGGTGCAGTCCCGACTCAGTATGTGTTCAAGTTGCATGGTTATTTTTGGTTTAACTTATCTTTGTGCTTGATGATCTGCCGATCCAGCTTGTCCAGCAGGGTATCAATCGCCGCATACATGTCGGCATGCTGCGAGTTGGCGAACACCTCACCCCCGCTGACATGCAGCTTGGCTTCGGCGATCTGGTTCAGTTTTTCTACGCTCAACACCACATGAACATTGTTGATGTGGTCAAAGTGACGCTCGAGTTTGGCAAATTTGTTGTTCACATAATCACGCAGAGCTTCGGTGATCTCGACATGGTGTCCGGTCAGGTTGATTTGCATAACGTCTTCCTTTTGTTTTGCCTAAACCAGGCGTTTGCGCTGATTGGATGGCGGGATCAACAAGGATTCACGGTACTTTGCGATCGTGCGTCTCGCCACCATAATACCCTGTTCGGCCAGCAAATCCGCGATCTTGCTATCACTTAGCGGCTTGGCGGGATTCTCCGCCGTGACCAGCTTCTTGATGAGCGCGCGAATTGCGGTCGATGAGCACTCTCCTCCTCCCTCGGTGTTTACATGGCTGGAGAAAAAAAACTTCAGTTCGAAGATGCCGCGCGGCGTGTGCATGTACTTCTGGGTAGTCACCCGCGAGATGGTCGACTCGTGCATCTCCACCGCTTCGGCGATGTCGTTGAGCACCATGGGTTTCATGGCCTCTTCACCGTATTCGAAGAAGCCCTGCTGCTGCTCGACGATGCAGCTGGCCACCTTGAGCAGGGTGTCGTTGCGACTCTCCAGACTCTTGATGAACCACTTGGCTTCCTGCAGGTGGGAGCGGATGAACTGGGTATCCTGACTGGTGCGGGCCTGTCTGGCCATGGCGGCATAGGTCTCGTTGACCCGGATGCGCGGGGCCGAGTCAGGGTTGAGCTCGACCACCCACTTGTTGCCCTTCTTGACCACGGAAACATCCGGGATCACGTACTGGGATTCGCTCTGGATGACGCCGTTGCCGGGCCGCGGCTCCAGCTGCTGGATGAGATCCAGCACCTCCTTGAGGTCGTTCTCCTTCAGCTTGGTCTTGCGGGCCAATGTGCGGTAATCGCGGTTGCCGAGCAGATCCATGTGCTCAAGGATCACCTCCCTGGCTTCGTTGAGCCAGGGCAGATCAGGTGAGTACTGGCCCAGCTGGATCAGCAGGCACTCCTGCACCGAGCGGGCGGCGATGCCGACCGGATCGAAATGTTGCACCCGCTTGAGCACGGCCTCCACTTCATCGAGCTCCACCTCGACATCCTCGCTGCTCACCGCCGCCTGAATATCCTCAAGCGACACCGTCAGGTAACCGGATTCGTCGATGGCATCTATGATGGCGAGGGCGATGGCGGCATCCACGTCGCTGAACGGGGTCAAGCGCATCTGCCACAACAGGTAGTCCTGCAGGTTCTCGGTGGTTTCACCCTGATAGACGCTGTCTTCCCCGTCATGGATGGGGCCTGCGCTCTGGGCCGTGCCGGCCGAATAAACCTCTTCCCAGGTGGTATCCACCGGCAGTTCGTCCGGCATCTGATCCTGGGCCATGGCATCGCTGGAGTCGAGCTGGCTGACGTCCACCTGGTCGACCGGGCTGGTCTCCTGAACGTCGTTTTCCTCTTGCTCCAGCAAGGGGTTGTTGTCGAGCGCTTGCTGAATTTCCTGCTGGAGTTCCAGAGTGGAGAGCTGGAGCAGACGAATCGCTTGTTGTAATTGCGGCGTCATGGTCAGGGACTGACCGAGACGCAACTGTAATGTCGGCTTCATCTACGTCGGGATATCCTTATGGTCAGCGAGGCAGTCGTCACAGGAAATGAAGAGATGCCCCCTTACTATAGACTGAATTGATCGCCCAAATAGACGCGCTTGACCTGCTCATCGGCGAGTATTTCCGCCGGTGCCCCTTCGGCAATCATCTTGCCGTGGCTGACGATATAGGCCTTCTCACATACGTCCAGAGTCTCTCTGACGTTGTGGTCGGTGATCAAGACGCCCAGGCCTCTATCTTTGAGGTGCTGGATGATCTTCTTGATGTCTATCACAGAAATGGGGTCTACCCCGGCAAAAGGTTCATCCAGCAGGATAAAACGCGGCTCCGCCGCCAGCGCACGGGCGATCTCGACCCGACGTCGCTCACCGCCCGACAGGCTCTGGCCCAGACTGTCGCGGATATGGGTGATATTGAACTCTTCCAGCAGTTGCTGGACCTTGTCCTCCCGCTCCTCGCGGCTCAGTCCCTTGCGGGTCTGCATGACCCCCATCAGGTTGTCGAACACCGACAGACGCCGGAAGATGGAGGCCTCCTGCGGCAGATAGCCGATGCCGTTGCGGGCACGGATATGCATGGGTTGCAGGCTGATGTCCTGATCATCGATGGTGATGAGGCCGGCATCGCTCTGTACCAGCCCCACTATCATGTAGAAGGAGGTGGTCTTGCCGGCACCGTTCGGGCCAAGCAGGCCGACGATCTGACCGGTGCCCACTTCCAGGCTCACATCGCTGACCACCATGCGGCGCTTGTAGCTCTTTTGCAGGCCGGCTGCTTTCAACACTGCCATGGTTTATTTTCCCTGCTTCTTCTGATCGGCCGGCTTGTCGAAACTCTCGACCTGATCCGGCAGGAACACCGTCTTGACCCGCTGGTTCGGGGTCTTGCTCTCGGCAACCATCTTCTGTTTGACGATGTCGTAGCGAATGAGATCGCCATTGACCTGGCTGTCTTCCTGCTTGAGCTGGCCATCGCCGGTAATGGTCACCAGCCGGTTCTTCAGCTCATAGCGGATGCTGTTGCCGTGGGCATTGACCGGCTTGCCGTTGTCCAGGATCTGGAAGAAGGTGGCTGGCTTGCCATAGGCCGTCATCACCTCGGCCCCCTTCTCACCGGAGCGGATCACCACCACCTTGTCGGCCTTGATCTTGATGGAACCCTGAGTGATGGTCACATCCTGCTCGAAGGTGATGCGGTTGTCCTGCAGCTCGGCCACCTGCTTGACCGCGTCCACATAGACCTTCTCGGCAAAGTCGGACTCTTTGGCGCTCACGGTGCCGCACAGCAGCAGGGCCGCGAGGGCCAGATTAGCGTTTTTCATTGAAATAGATGGCATGGCCCTGATCCAGTAATTCGAAATATTTGCGTTCCAGATGACCCTTCAGGCCAACGCCCTCGGTCTGGAAGTCCTTACCCACTATGCTGACCTGCTGATTGCTTCTCACGTTCTGGGTCACCAGATCCAGCTCCAGATAGGGGGTATCCAGTGTGGAGATGAAGGAGGTGGGCAGCAGACCGTCCAGATGCACCTTGTCCCGCAGGATCACGTTGTCATCAGTGTTGAGCACCCCGGTCTCGGCGTTGATCTTCCACTCGGCTTCGCCCTGCTTGTCAAACATGTAGACCACCGGCTTGTCGAAGGTGGCCTGTTCCAGGATCTGGTAATACTCCGCGTAGCGGGACTCCAGTCGCTCGGTGCGCAACCCCTCGGCATTGAAGCGGGTCGTCACCAGATTCTTGGCGGTGAAGTCCGGCTGATAATTTTCCACCTTGGTGGTCGGCTCCGGCGCCAGCTCGATATCGCCGAGCTGCCAGGCCGCCAGCGCCACCAGAAACAGCAGGGCAAACAACAGGGTCTGTCTGCTCATACCGAGGCCTCAGGCTGATAATCACCCAGCCCCTGGGCCTGCAGGATGAGATCGCACACCTCGCGCACCGCCCCCACACCACCGGCCAGCCGGGTCACCATGTCGGCGCGCGCCATCACCAGCGGATGGGCGTCGGCCACGGCAATGCCGAGGCCACAGGCCTGCATCACCGGCAGATCGATGGTGTCATCCCCCATATAGGCTGCTTGCGATGCATCCAGCCCCAGCTTGGCCAGCAGCGCCTCGAAGTGGGGCAGCTTCTGATCCGCCCCCTGCACCAGGTGCTGCACCCCCAGGCTCTTCATCCGATCGCTGACGATGCGGGAGTTGCGCCCGGTGATGATGGCAATCTCGATGCCGGCATTGAGCAGCGCCCGCATACCGGCGCCGTCGCGAGTGCAGAAGGTTTTCAGCTCTTCGCCGTCATTTCCCATGTAGATGAGGCCGTTGGAGAGCACCCCGTCCACATCGCACACCAACAGGCGGATCTGCGCCGCCTGATCAAACTGGCTGCGCGTCACCGGACCATAGAGGGTCGGTACGTTTTGCATCAAATTACTCCGGCTTTCAGCAGGTCGTGCATGTTGAAGGCCCCCAGCGGGCGCTTGTCGCCATCCACGACCAGTAATCCGTTGATCTTTCTGGTTTCCATCAGCTTGACGGCCTCGGCCGCCATCATCTCTGGTCCCACGGTAACACAGTTCACCGTCATGACGCGGCTGATCGGGGTGTGATGGATATCCACCTGCAGATCCAGAATGCGGCGCAGGTCGCCATCGGTAAACAGGCCGGCCAGCACGCCGTTGCCATCAACCACCGCCGTCATGCCGAGTCCCTTGCGGCTCACTTCCAGCAGTGCCTGGCTGATGGTGGCATCTATCCCCACCTGGGGCAACAGCTCGCCGCTATGCATCAGATCGCCGACTCGCAGCAGCAAGCGCTTGCCGAGCGACCCGCCCGGGTGAGAGAGAGCAAAATCGTCGGCGGTAAAACCGCGGGCTTCCAGCAGGGCCACCGCCAGCGCATCGCCCATCACCAGGGTCGCTGTGGTACTGGAGGTCGGCGCCAGCCCCAGCGGGCAGGCTTCCTTCTCCACCTTGATGCACAGGTGCACGTTGGCTTCTTTTGCCATGGTGGAGGCCGGGTTGCCGGTCATGCAGATGAGCGGAATGCCGCGGCGCTTGAGTACCGGCAGCAGGGCCAGGATCTCGTCGCTCTCACCGGAGTTGGAGATGGCGATGATGAGATCGCCGCCGGAGATCATCCCCAGATCGCCGTGGCTGGCTTCACCCGGATGGAGGAAGAAGGCGGGAGTGCCGGTGCTGGCCAAGGTCGCAGCTATCTTGCTTCCGACATGACCTGACTTGCCCATGCCGGTGACCACTATCTTGCCACTACAGCGCAGTATCATCTCGCACGCCTGATCGAAGGCATCGTTCAGGTACTGGTAGAGTCCATCAATCGCTTGTTTCTCGATGTCCAGCACGGTACGGGCGCTGCGACGAAAATCGAACAGTTCAGACACTTTTTCAGACTTTACAGACATAAAGGCACAGCTCCGGGCTGAAATTTGCTGCGGGATTATAAAAAAGTCTGTCGAGATAAGCGAATCGGATACTTCTTGGGCGTAAAAGAGAGACAATTGGTTACAAAAAACTGTCGCGCGTCTGGATGGGCAGACTGTTCAATAGTTGTTCCTTGCTGTTGCTTAGACCTAGACTAGCCCATAAAATTCGCTCTTCATTTACACCGGATGGACAATTGTTTGAACGATGACCTGATCACCATCTCCGACCTGACCTTCAGTCACGGAGATCGGCTGTTATACGACGGGATAAACCTGACCATTCCCCGTGGCAAGGTCACTGCGGTCATGGGCCCCAGCGGCATCGGCAAGACTACCTTGCTGCGGTTGATCGGCGGCCAGCTCAAGCCCGAATCCGGTCATATCCTGTTTGACGGGGAAGATATCCCCACCCTCTCCCGCTCGCGCCTGTACGAGGTACGCAAGCGGATGAGCATGCTGTTCCAGAGCGGCGCCCTGTTTACCGGCATGACGGTTTACGACAACGTGGCCTTCCCGCTGCGCGAGCACTCCGGCCTGCCGGAGGAGCTGATCCACACCATCGTCATGATGAAGCTGCAGGCGGTGGGCCTGCGCGGCGCAGCAAAGCTGATGCCCTCCGAGCTCTCCGGCGGCATGGCCAGACGCGCGGCGCTGGCCCGTTCCATCGCGCTGGATCCGGACCTCATCATGTATGACGAGCCGTTCGTCGGCCAGGATCCAATCACCATGGCGGTGCTGGTGAAGCTCATCAAGGATATGAACGATGCCCTCGGTATCACCTCCGTCATCGTCACCCACGACGTGAAGGAGGTGCTGAGCATCGCCGACTACGCCTATATCATCGCCAACCGCAAGGTGGTGGCGCACGGCACGCCGGCCCAGCTGCGCGAGGAGCACAATCCCGAGGTCGAGCAGTTCCTGAAGGGACTGCCCGACGGTCCTGTTCCGTTTCATTTTCCGGCAGGCGAGCTGCTACAGGATCTCTGATGTTGACAAGCCAGGTAAGCAAACTGGGGCGAAGCGGGGTGCGGTTCATCAGCGCCATCGGCCGCGCCACCATCATGTTGTTTCACGCGCTGGCGGGCAAACCCGCGCCGCGCAAGCACTTTCCGCTGCTGGTACAGCAGCTCTATGTGGTCGGGGTGCAGTCGGTCGCCATCATTCTGGTGTCGGGCCTGTTCATCGGCATGGTGCTCTCGCTGCAGGGCTACAACGTCCTGAAGGACTTTGGCGCCGAGCAGAGCCTGGGCCCGCTGGTCTCCCTCTCCCTGCTGCGGGAGCTGGGTCCTGTGGTGACCGCCCTGCTGTTTGCCGGTCGTGCGGGCTCCGCCCTCACCGCCGAGATCGGTCTGATGAAGGCCACCGAGCAGCTCTCGAGCCTCGAGATGATGGCGGTGGATCCGCTGCGTCGGGTGGTGGCACCGCGCTTCTGGGCCGGAGTCATCAGCATGCCGCTGCTGGCCTTCATGTTCAGCCTGATCGGCATCTTCGGCGGCAAGCTGGTCGGGGTGGACTGGCTGGGGGTCGATGAGGGGGGCTTCTGGTCCGCCATGCAGGCCTCCGTCGACTGGCAGGATGACATCATGCAGGGCGCCATCAAGAGCCTGATCTTCGCCCTGGTGGTCACCTGGATTGCGCTCTTTAACGGTTATGATGCCAAGCCGACCTCGGCCGGGATCAGTCAGGCCACGACCCGCACCGTGGTCCACTCCTCCCTGGCCGTGCTCGGCCTGGATTTTATACTCACCGCAGTCATGTTTGGATAAGGTAAAGATGAAGTTCAGCAAAGTAGAATTCCTGGTTGGCACCTTCATGCTGGCCGGCATCGGTGCCATTCTGGCGTTGGCACTGCAAGTGGCCGGTTTGAGTTTCAAACCGGAAGGAGAAACCTATACCCTGCGCGCCCATTTCGATAATATCGGCGGCCTGAAAGTACGCTCTCCGGTCAAGGTGGGCGGCGTGGTGGTCGGTCGGGTCAGCGACATCAGCCTGGACGCCAAGAGCCAGGTTCCGGTCGTCTCCCTGCAGATGCAGAAGAGCGCCGGCGAGTTCTCCGAGACCAGCACCCTCTCCATCCTGACCTCAGGCCTGCTGGGTGAGCAGTACATCGGTCTGGTACCCGGTTTTACCGATGAGGAGATGGGCACCAGCATGCTCAAGGATGGCGACATGATTGAAGACACCAAATCCGCCATTGTGCTGGAAGACCTGATTGGCAAGTTCCTCTACAGCCAGTCTTCCGACACCAAGTCAGACAGCAAGTAAGGAGTAACCATGTTCAAGAAGATCGCCCTGTTGCTGGGCCTGATGACCAGCATGCTGTTTTCCCTGACCGCGCAAGCTACCGACGCCACCGACCCCTACGCCCTGGTGGATCAGGCAGCCAAGCAGACCTTCGCCCGCCTGAAATCCGATCAGGCTCAGGTGAAGAGCAACCCGGATCACCTGCGGGTGATCATCCGCGAAGAGCTGCTGCCCTACGTGGACAACCGCTTCGCCGCCTACAAGGTGCTCGGCAACCAGATCAAGCAGACCACCCCGGCCCAGCGTGACGCCTTCGTCGAGGTGTTCACCGAGTACATGGTGAGCTCCTACGCCGACGCCCTGGCCCATTTCGACAAGCAGACCGTCAAGGTCGAGCCGGGCAAGGCCGCCGGTGACAGCAACATCACCGCCGTCAACGTCAGCGTGAAAGAGGCCGGCAAGCCGGATATCTTCCTCGAGTTCAAGCTGCGCAAGAACAACAAGACCGGCGAATGGAAAGCCTTCGACATGGTCGCCGAGGGGATCAGCCTGCTCTCTGCCAAACAGAACGAGCTGGGTGGCCTCATTCGCCAGAACGGCATCGATGCGGTGATCGCCCAGCTGCGCGCCCACAATGCCAAGCCGCTGGTGCTCAAGTCATGAGACTGAGCGGCGAGCTGCAGGCGGCTCAGGTGATTGAGCTGTGGCAACGGCGGGCTGACTGGTGGCAGGAAGATCTGCTCGAGCTCGGCGACGTGACCACGCTGGATTCCGCCGGGCTGGCCCTGCTGGTCAAATGGGCCAAAGCCGCTCTGGCACGAGGCGCCACACCGCAACTGGTGGGTGCCTCCGCTGATTTCTATACCCTGGCCAACCTCTACGGAGTGGCCGGATTGTTTCAATCAACCCCGCTCACAACTGAGGACGCATAATGCAAGTCTCTGAAATTGAAGCGATACTCCTCGAGGCTCTGCCATTGTCCGAAGTCCATGTCAAAGGGGATGGCAGTCACTACCAAGTGATCGCCGTCGGTGACATGTTTGACGGCATGAGCCGGGTCAAGAAGCAGCAGGCCATCTATGCCCCGCTGATGGACAAGATCGCCAGCAACGCCATTCACGCACTCTCCATCAAGGCCTTTACCGATGCCGAGTGGAAACGCGAACGTAAATTTCTACTGCCCTCCTGATTTGGTATCAAACGTAAATGGACAAATTCAAGATCGATGGTCGTTGTACTCTCAACGGCGAAGTGACCATCTCTGGCGCCAAGAACGCCGCTCTGCCGATCCTGTTCGCCACCCTGCTGTGTGACGAGGAGATCCACCTCTCCAACGTACCGCGTCTGAAAGATGTGGGGACCACCATCAAGCTGCTGGAGATGCTGGGCGCCACCACCAAGGTCAACGGCAACGTGACCGTACTGACCGGGGCCGTGAACAACCACGTCGCCCCCTACGAGCTGGTGAAGACCATGCGCGCCTCCATCCTGGCGCTGGGCCCGCTGGCCGCCCGTTTTGGCGCGGCTGACGTCTCCCTGCCCGGCGGCTGCGCCATCGGAGCCCGTCCGGTCAACCTGCACGTGCACGGTCTGGAGCTGATGGGCGCCAAGATCGTCATCGAAGAGGGTTACATCAAGGCTCGCGTCGACGGTCGCCTGAAGGGTGCCCACATCCTGATGGACATGGTCTCCGTCACCGGCACCGAAAACCTGATGATGGCCGCCACCCTGGCTGACGGCCGCACAGTGATCGAAAACGCTGCGCGCGAGCCAGAAGTGGTCGATCTGGCCAACTTCCTCAACGCGCTGGGCGCCAAGATCCAGGGCGCGGGCACCGACACCCTGATCATCGACGGTGTCGAGCGTCTGCACGGCGGCAACTACAGCGTGCAACCGGATCGTATCGAAACCGGTACCTTCCTGGTGGGTGCCGCGGTCACCGGCGGCAAGATCACCTGCCGCAACACCGACCCGACCCTGCTGGAAGCAGTTCTGGTCAAGCTGGAAGAGGCCGGTGCCCTGATTGAGAAGGGTGAAGACTGGATCACCCTTGACATGACCGGTCGCACCCTCAAGCCGGTCACCATCAAGACTGCGCCCTACCCGGCCTTCCCGACCGACATGCAGGCCCAGTTCACCGTGCTGAACGCGGTGGCCAAGGGCACCGGTATGGTCACCGAGACCATCTTCGAGAACCGCTTCATGCACGTGCCCGAGCTGGTACGGATGGGCGCCGACATCGAACTGCAGGGCAACGTGGCCATCTGCCGCGACACCGAGCAGCTCAAGGGTGCCCAGGTGATGGCAACCGATCTGCGCGCCTCCGCCAGTCTGGTGCTGGCCGGCTTCGTGGCCGAAGGCTCCACCATAGTCGACCGCATCTACCACATCGACCGCGGCTACGAAGACATCGAGCAGAAGCTGCAAGGCCTCGGCGGCCGCATCGAGCGCATCAAGGGCTGATTGCCGCCCCTGAGCAAAGCCGATACAAAAAGGCCCCTCGCACAGCGAGGGGCCTTTTTCATGGCTGAAATCCGACGAAAGCCGGGATCAGTGCCCCGCCAGCTTCATGTTCTCGACCAGCACAGAGCCTGTCTTGAGGCTGGAGCGCTCATCTTCGTCGCTGCCCACCGCCACGATATGGCTGAACATCTCAGCCAGATTGCCGGCGATGGTGATCTCCTCGACCGGATAGGCTATCTCGCCATTCTCGACCCAGAAACCGGCGGCGCCGCGGGAGTAGTCACCATTGACGATGTTGACCCCCTGCCCCATCAGCTCGGTCACCAGCAAGCCGGTACCCATCTCCTTGAGCATGCCATTGAAATCCTGACCGGTGCTGGAGACCTGCCAGTTGTGGATGCCACCGGCGTGGCCTGTGCTGGTCAGCCCCAGCTTGCGGGCCGAGTAGGAGGTCAACAGCCAGCTCATCAGCTCGCCATTGCGCACTATGTCCATGTCGCGGGTCAGCACCCCTTCCCCATCGAACGGGGTACTGGCGAGCCCTCCCAGCAGGTGGGGGAACTCCTGGATGGTGAGCCATTCGGGCAGGATCTGCTTGCCCAGCTTGTCCAGCAGGAAGCTCGACTTGCGGTAGAGGTTGCCGCCGCTGATGGCCATCACCAGATGACCCCAGAGACCAGCCGCCGTATCGGGATGGAACAGCACGGGTGCATGGCGGGTGGCGATCTTGCGGGCACCGAGGCGGGAGACGGTGCGCTCCACCGCCTCATCGGCAATGCGCTGCGGGCTCCAGAGGCCCTCCAGGGTACGACTGGAGGAGTAGCCGTAATCACGCTGCATGTCGCCGTCCTGCTCGCCGATCAGCACGCAGCTCAGGGAGTTGCGCGAGGCGGCATAGCCTTTGACGAAGCCGTGACTGTTGCCATAGACCTTGATGCCAAGGTGGCTGGAGAAACCTGCGCCGTCGGAGTGCTTGATGCGGGCATCGCGCCCCAGCGCCAACCGCTCGCACTCGGTGGCCAGCTCGATGCCATATTGGGGATCCAGCGCGACCGGGTGGCACAGCTGCAGATCCGGGGCGTTCCAGGCCAGCAAATCTGCATCCGCCAGACCGGCGCACTCGTCAGGGGAGGTATGGCGCGCAATCTCCATGGCCGCTTCCACGGCGGCGCGAATGGCTGACGGGCTCAGATCCGTGGTGGACGAGGATCCCTTGCAGCCATCACGATAGACGGCGATGCCGAGCGCGCCATCCTTGTTGAATTCGATGCTTTCCAGTTCACAACCGCGGGTGTTGACCGACAGCCCGGTCTGTTTGCTGATGGAGACTTCGGCCAGCGAGGCGCCCAGTCCCTTGGCGATATCCAGGGCCTCGGCAACCACGGCCTCGAGATGGGCTTGATCCTGGCGGATTTGGTCTTGCTGATCCATAACTCACATCTGTATGAAGGAAGGAAAGGGGCTAAGCATATCAGACCCCTGCGCCCAGCGGGAGAAGCTGGTAACATATCCGCCAAACGTGAATGACAGGAATCAAGAGACCGATGAGTCAATATCAAGACGACAACGAGTGGGAAGACTGGGGCCCCAGCAAGAGCCAGCTCAAGCGTGATGCCGAGGCGCTGCAGAAGATGGGGGAAGAGATCGTCTCCCTCAGCCACAGCGAACTGGAGAAGATCCCGCTGGATGAGGAGCTGGCCGAAGCAGTCGAGCTGGGCCGCAAGCTCAAGCCGAAGAAGGACGAGTCTTTCCGTCGCCACCTGCAGTTCATCGGCCGGTTGATGCGCAGCCGCGATGTGGAGCCCATCGTCGAGGCGCTCTCCATCATCAAGAATCGCCACTCCACCGTCAACGCCCGCCTGCACCGGCTGGAACAGTGGCGCGAGCGGCTGATCAGCGAAGGCGACAGCGCCCTCAACGAGCTGATGTCCCAGTTCCACGAGCTGGACCGCCAGAAGCTGCGCCAGCTGATCCGCACCGCCAACAAGGAGCGGGAGCTGAACAAGCCACCGGTAGCCTATCGCGAGATGTACCAGTATCTGCGCGGCGAGATCGAAGATCTGCTGTAAGTGATGACTCACGTTCGCCGACAGGCGGCGGTCAACACAAAATGAAACGGGGCCTATACGGCCCCGTTTTTCATGGCGTGAAGGGTCAGTTACCCGCTACGCACTGGGTGTGGGTTTCCGGTTGCAGATAGGGCATCAGCAGCGGCGCCATCCCCTTGAGCACCTGCACCGGCAGGGCCGAGGTGAAGCGGAACTTGTCGGACTGGCTGCCAGGCACATAGGCCGTCAAGGTGCCGAAGTGATCATCCCCGATGTAGAAGACGAAGGTAGCGGTCCGGTTGCGGGCCAGCGAGCTGGTCACGTTGCCGTAGCGGCCCACCGTCTCGATCCGGTTGTCACCGGTCCCCGTCTTGCCCCCCATCTGCAGCACTGTGCCGTCCGGCAGGGCGAAGGCGCCGGCGATGCGCCTGGCGGTGCCCCCTTCCACCACCTTCGACAACGCGTTGCGCAACGCAGTGGCTACCTCTACCGGCAATACCCGGGTCCCCTCGGTCTGCGCCGGCGTGAACTCTGTCTCGAACGGCGTGCCCTTGGCAAACGAGAGGTGCTCGATGCGCAGGGTCGGCGCGCGGATGCCACCATTCTGGATGATCCCCATCAGCTCGGCCAACGCAGCAGGGCGGTCGCCCGAGCTGCCCAGCGCGGTAGCCAGCGACGGCACCAGGTGATCGAACGGATAACCCAGTCTGGCCCAGCGCTGATGGATATCGAGGAAGGCCTCGACCTCCAGCATGGTGCGGATCCGGCTGTCGCGGGCGCTGCGGTGACGGGTCTTGAACAGCCAGCTGTAGACCTCCTGCCGCTCGTCCCGGCTCGCCTCGACGGCATCGGCGAAGGTCGCCTTGTCAAACTCCTTGAGATAGGAGAGCAACCACAGCTCCAGCGGGTGTACCCGGGCGATATAGCCCTGATCCGGCAGCGAATACTTGCCGGGACCATAGCTGGTGTAGAGCTGTTCGATGCGCCGCTCACTCAGCTTCTCCCGCGGCAGACGCTTGGCCAGGAAGGCCGCGAAGGTCTCCTGCGAGGCATCCGGCATCAGGTAGCGGTGCACGGCGGCAAGGCGCACAGCGCTGGGCTTGAGGCCATCCAGGAAGGTGTCTAGCTGCTCCTCTGGAGTCTTGCCACGGTATTTGCGCCAGAAACGCAGCAGATAGGTCTGTCCCTCCTTGTCTGCAAACTTGGCCAGATATTCGGTGCGGCGCGGATCCTTGTCATCCTTGAGCAGCTGGGCGCGGTTGCCCTCCCGGTAGAGGCTGTAGCGAACAATATCGCGCATCAAGCGTACGAACGGCAGGTTGATGGACTCACGCAGGGCGTCGCGAATGGCCGGAATGCGGCCGTTGTCTTCGCGCCGGAAGTTGTTGAAGGTGTGCATGCCGCCGCCGGTAAAGAACCCCTCGTTCGGGCTGGCGGAATACTTGCGATCCAGCGCAGCCTCCAGCATCAGGGGCAGGCTCTTGTCCTTGGCAGTCATCAGGTAAGAGACGGCCCAGCGGCTGATGTTGTCCTGATCCGACACCTCTATCTTGCGCAGGCTCTCGGCCGACATGCCTGCATAACTGTCGTGCAGCTCGGAGACGATCTCCAGATAGGTGGTCAGCACCCGCAGCTTGGCGGTAGAGCCCAACTCCAGCTTGCTGCCCTCGTTGATGTCAAACGGCTGATCCGTGTTGTCGGTCTGCACCCGCACCTTGAAGCCTTGCGGCGATTTTTCGAACAGGGTGAAGCTGTACTTCACATCCCCCGTCTTCTCCGGCGAGAGCAGGCGCTCACCAAACAGGCCAACCTGAGCGGCAAACGTCGGATCAGCCAACTGTTGCAGGTAATGGGAAACCTCGTTTTGCAGCGGCATGTTGAGGCTGGTGTCGGCCGTCAGATCGAGCCGGTCCAGATCGTAGAGCTGCACCCCGAGCTGACGGCTGAGACGGGTACGGGCAACCTGCAACCCCTTGTTGTTGTTGACCTTGGTCACCGCGGGGGACTGCAGGAAATCACGGAAGGTGATCTTGGCCTTCAGCGCAGCCTCCATCAGCGGCGGGGTGATCATCCCTTCCTGCACGAACAGGCGCAGATAGCTGTCGGTCAGTGTGGCCAGTGCCTCACGTCCCTGAGCCAGGTAATAGGAGGGGCGGCGATGGGCAATCATCAATGAAACCACCTGACGCAGTGCCAGCCCCTGCTCCGCCAGCGAGGCATCCTGGTTGCGAGCGGGATCCAGCAGCCGGTTCACCTCGTCAACATTGGCACCGAACCAGACCCAGAGGCCATCACCCAGACCGTGCACCTCGCCATAACCGGGGGCCGCCGAGAGTGGCACCGAGTTGAGGTAGGCCCAGGCAACCAGCTTGCGCGCCTCCAGGGTCTCCGGCCCAAGCCGGTAAGCCCGCACGCTGGCGGACGCCATCTGGCGGATCTTCTCGGTGGGGGAGAGCGTCAGGCCATCCGGCGAGTGGCGGTACTTCTCGACCTGGGTCGCCAGGGTACTGCCGCCAGCCGACTGATCCTGCATATCGAGCGCCTTGCCCACCTGGGACATGGCCGCCTTGGCAAAACGGGGCCAGTCCACGGCCGGGTTGGCCAGCGGATGTTCGTTGCTGAGCAGATCGCGGTTCTCGATGAACAGCAGCGACTGGATCACCAGCGGCGGGATGGAGGCAAAGTCCGGATAATAGTGGGTCGGATACTTGAACTGATAGAAGGGTTCCGCCCGGCAATCATGCAGGGTCAGACCGGCCTGGACCTTCTCGGTATAGGGGACGAAGAAGCCGCGGCTGGCGTAGTCATACAAGGCATCGGAGAAATGCACCTGCTCGCTGACCTGATAGCCGCGCTGCAGCAGACGCTCCTGCATCATGGGCAGCAGCACATAACCCAGCCGCTTGTCGAAGGGGCCATCCTCGGGAAAGGCAATCCGCTTGCTAAGGCCGGGCTCGACCTGATAGGTCAGCTTGGCGGCATAGCGGGAGATCTCCTGCGACTGCAGGCGCGATGTCTGCATCTCATAGCCCACCAGAGCAATCACGGCGGCCAGGCACAGCAAAAAGAGAAAGCAGAACAACCAGCGCCACCAGGGACGACGCTTGCGCTTGTACTTCCCGTCCGCGCTTGGGACAGATGAATCCTGATATGCCACTTTGTTCAAATCCGTCTGTTCTGATGCGCCCATATCAGCCCCACCATGGTTGCGCAATTTATTGTGTTTCACTCAAGCTTAGTCGTTTCAAGTCAATGGCTTGAAATCTATTGACCGCTTTGTAGTGATGGTAACAGGGCGATCATGAAAAGGGGAGCCGATTGTTGCAGAGCGGCGAGAGATCCGAGCTGATGGCAGAAAGCAAAACACCGGCCATGGGCCGGTGTTTTGGGAGAATAATGAGCGAGCTTACTTGCTGGAGCTCATCGCCTTGAGCTTGGTGCCCAGGTCTTTACGCTCCTTGGAGAGCTCGGCGTTTTTGATGATGTGATCATCCACCCGCTCTTCATAGTCAGCACGCATGTTGGCGATGATGGCCTGAACCTCATCGATGCTCATGCCAGGCTTGATGTAATCACTCAGGTTGTCGAGCAGCAGCACCCGCTTCTGGTTGTCACGGATCTTCTTCTCATTGTCTGCGATTTCACGCTTGAGCTTGTTCTGACGACGGGACATACGCACATATTCCAGTACATCGCTGAAGGTGGACTTGTTTACTTGTTCCATATCGATACCACTGACGTAAGGTTGATAAAAGCAGGCCAAGTTGCATCCGTACCAGAGAAACGAGCATGAGAGAGTACGGGCCAACCCAAGATGCCCTTTACTCTACCGAGTTATGAAGCAGATACAACCCTAATTGCAGCTCTGGTGCCGGGTTTCGGCAGAGGAGAGCCGAGTGGAGAATAAGGAGTGAGGCAGGCACGGCTCATGTATCGAAGAACCGCGGTCAAATACGAATCAAGCTTAATTTCAGGCAATAAAAAAGCCCGCTCAAATGAGCGGGCTTCTTCAATTGGGTGCCTGGCAGTGTCCTACTCTCGCATGGCGAATGCCACACTACCATCGGCGCTACAGCGTTTCACTTCTGAGTTCGGCATGGGGTCAGGTGGTTCCACTGCGCT
>NZ_JBGLRF010000006.1:0-264703 GCF_041403085.1 Aeromonas sp. S8(2024)
GGCAAAAGTAGCAAGCTACTTTCCCGCTGCCGCTCGACTTGCATGTGTTAGGCCTGCCGCCAGCGTTCAATCTGAGCCATGATCAAACTCTTCAATTTAAGTTTGGTTGCCAATTAAGGCGGCTCAATGAATTGCTGAATTAACTGCTGCAACTTTCGTTGCTTTGGTCACTTCATCAGACATTGAAAATCAAAAATTGTTTTTGATGCTCGATGCTGTGAGTGCCCACACAGATTGCTTGATTCAAATTGTTAAAGAGCGACGCAGCTTTTTGCTGCTGCGGGAGTGGCATTCTACTCAACCGCTTTCTCGAGTCAAGCCTTATTTTCAAAGGCTTTTCGAGGCCACCGACCTAGCTGTTTGCGTTGCCGCGTGCCGTGTCGATGGAGGCGCATTATAGGGAGTGAATTCGTTCTGGCAACCCCTCCCCTGCAATAAAATTGCAAAAAAGCGCACTTTTTTAGTTATTCATATCCAAGCACAGCTTTTATACAAACTTATCCACAGATAACGAGTAAAACAGGGGATCCGAGTCTTTTTCTCCCCCTCTTTTCTGACCTCCCACCCGAACCAGCGCTTGCTTTGGCTTCCTATATAGGCATAACGTCAGCCAACCCTGCTTCTTTTACCCAAAGCGAGATCAGCTCGGCAGCCGGCCAGTCACGGCAACCGGAGACATTCTGGCCAGCCCAGAGCGGCGAGCACCCTGCATCTCCCCGCTGTTCGGCCGCACTGCGCAGTGCGGCCAGGGCGCCACTGGCATGAGGAAAGGCAGGCACGGCTTCGGACAGCGGGCCCAACTCTCGCATCAGGCGATTGACGATGCCGCGGGCCGGGCGACCACTGAACAGGTTGGTCAGCGCCGTGTGTCGCCCTGCTGGCGAGTGCAGCGCCGCCCGATGCAAGACTGAGGTGGTGGCTTCATGGCAACAGAGAAAAGAGGTGCCCATCTGCACTGCGCTGGCCCCCAGCGCCAGTGCGGCGCGAATGCCGACACCATCGACAATGCCGCCGGCGGCGATGACCGGCAGCCTCACCGCCTCGACTATTTGTGGCAACAGGGTAAAGGTGCCCTGCTGCAGGCTGAGATCGTCCTCGAGGAAATGGCCGCGATGGCCGCCGGCCTCCAGCCCCTGGGCAATGATGGCATCGGCGCCATGGTCGGCGAGCCAGTGGGCTTCTGCGACCGTGGTGGCGCTGGCCAATATCTTGGCCCCGCTAGTTTTCACCCGGGCCAGCAATTCGGGCTCGGGCAGCCCGAAGTGGAAACTGACCACGACCGGTTTGAACTCGGCCACCATGGCGGCATGCTCGGCATTGAACGGAGCCCGACTGGGAGCTACCGTGCCGGCAGTGTCGCGCACGCCGTATTCATCATAGTAGGGCGCCAGCCGCTGCAACCAGCGGGCCTGGGCGGCGGGATCCGGCGCCTCCTGCCGGTGGCAGAAGAAGTTGATGTTGAATGGGCCCCCGCTCGCCGCCAGCCGGGTCAGCTCTTCGCGCAAGGTGGCGAGGCTCAGCATGGCCGCGGGCAATGAGCCCAGAGCGCCGGCCCGGGTCACGGCCAGGGCCAGCGCGCTGTCCTGCACACCGGCCATGGGGGCCTGAATGATGGGATAGCGCAGCCCCAGTTTGGCAAACAGCGTCATGATGTCGCCTCTTGCCGCTCGGGAGTGACGCCGCCGACCTGGCTGCGCGCCAGCGCGATGGCCCCATCGATGGCCGCACGGGCCTGCGGACTGTTCTGCCAGCAGGTCGAGCCCAGCATGCTGGCCACCAGTTGCACGATATGGCCGGTGTCGGCCGCGGCCAATTGCGCCAGAGTGTGGTAGCCAAGCTGTTCAAGCCGCCCGATGACGGTGGGCCCCACCCCTTTCACGCCGAGCAACAGCGCCCGCTCTTCACCCGAAAATCCTTGCTTGCTCTTCATTGATAAGACTCCTTTCCCATACCCTCATTGCACATCAGGCCCGCGAGGGGCCTGATGAAGACAAGTGGTCAACGTACGCTGCGCAGCAGGAAGTCCGGCTGACCGCAGGAGCGCAACTCGCGCTTTTGCATCTCGTCGGAACAGGTGACGGCATCGGTCCCCTCCTTGTTGAGGCAGATATAGACCTCCCGCAGGAAGCGGCCACCGTCGGCGCAGGCCACCGTGATGTTGTCCGGGGCCAGCCAGTCGTTGGCACTGGCCAGATCCGCCTTGAGCTGGAAGCGGCTCTTGCGCAGCGGCTCGGCGGGAGACTGATAGGCGGCCGGGATCTTCACTTTCTGGCGCAGGTCGCTGGCCAGCTGATGAAAATCGCGCTGGCTCAGGCCGGAACAGGTGCCATGCTTCTCCCACTCATGGCGATAGAGAAAGCGGCTGGGATAGAGGCCGGCAAACTGCTGCTCCATCGCCGGATCCAGCCGCTCGCGGGTACAACTGCTCGGGTAGCCGCGCTGATACTGGGGCCAGAGCCCGTGCAGCACGAATCCCAGCTGGCGGGAACATTGGTCCCGGTCGGCCGGCTTGATGGCGCAGTGCTCCGGTGACCAGGAGAGCGCCATGGCGTAATAGTCAAACTCGCCGGCCTCCCCTTTGGCCTGAACGGCAGAGGAGAACCAGGGGGCCAGCAGCATGCCGAGCAGCACAACAATCTTCTTCATCTTGGGTATCCAGGGTTATGCAAATAGTGTCGAGCGGGCCGTTTCGCCCTCGGGAACGGCCATGCTCCCATATTTTGCCCAAAGGGAACACCCTGCCGGGGCGCCGGCCAATGTCGGGGTCAGACCAGTAAAGGGTTTCCCCTCCCGGCACCGAGGCGTAAGCTGACTCTCCGGCGGGCCCGCACGTCCGGCCTGTTTCCCGTCCGCTTTCCTCTTCAACAGGATGTAACATGATCCGCAAGAATCCCTCCGGCCATCTGCCGGTCATCGACGAGTCAGCCTATATCGACAAGACAGCCATCATCTGTGGCAAGGTGATCATCAAGGAGAACGTGTTTGTCGGCCCCTATGCGGTGATCCGCGCCGACGAGGTGGATGCCAGCGGCGACATGGAGCCCATCGTCATCGGCGCCAACTCCAACATTCAGGACGGGGTCGTCATCCACTCCAAGTCCGGCGCGGCGGTCACCATCGGCGAGTACACCTCCATCGCCCACCGCAGCATAGTCCACGGCCCGTGCGAAGTGGGTAACCGGGTGTTCATCGGCTTCAACAGCGTGCTGTTCAACTGCCACATAGGTGACGGCGCCGTGGTGCGCCACAACTCGGTGGTGGACGGCTGCGATCTGCCGCCGGAGTTCTACGTCCCCTCCACCACCCGCATCAACCAGCAGAGCGATCTGGACCACATCCCGCGGGTGTCGGTGGATGCCGCCGAGTTCTCCGAGGACGTGGCCCACACCAACATCGATCTGGTCAAGGGGTACAAGGCGCTCTCCAACGAGTTCTGAGTCCCGCGGTTGCCAGGATCCACAACGGGCGCCCAGGCGCCCGTTGTCATGACTGTAAAGAGGGTGAAAACGGAGCGTAAAAGCCGTTGAGCTAGCGGCCCGCCTGGCGTTTGATGGGCCATCTTCCCTGGATGGAGTCATCCCATGTCACGTTACCCCCTCGCACTCACTCTGCTGCTTGCCAGCCTGTCGGCCCAGGCCTGCGAACTGCCAGCCCCGCCAGCCGGTCGTCCCGACGTGCGCCCGCCGGCGTTACCCGCCCCCCTCTATCACGCCAGCAAGCTGGGCCAGGATCCTCAGGCCACCGCCCAGGCGCTGTTCAAGAACATTCCGCCGGCCGAAGCCGACAAACGCTATGAGGTGGTGGTAAGCGTCCGCGAGCTGCCACCCCAGCCCATCCGGCTTCAACCCGCAGCCGCCCCGCTCAAGGGGCAGTAAGGCTCACCGCAGAACCGGCCATGAAAAGGGCGCCGCAGCGCCCTTGTCGAGATCATTGCCTCGGATTCCTCTAGCGAGCCCGCACGCAGGCGACGCCGTGAGCCTCTTGCGGCAGATCCGTGATGAGCTCGCCGCTGCCCGGATCGAGCAGAGGGGCCTCCCCGTCGTCGTTGGGGGCATCGCTGCTCCAGAGCCGGCTGTAGAGCGGCCAGCCCTGCTCCGTCAGCAGCTTCATCTCCTCACCGACCTGATGATAGGCGGCAAACAGCGCCGTCAGCTCCCTGACCGCCGGCAGGCGCCAATCATCGTGGCCACGCGCCACCAGCTGCTGACAGTAGTCGCGAGCCCGCGCCTGGCTCATCACCACGTAGTCGTGGGGAAAGGGGTTGTAATCCCCATCTTCATCCCTGGCGCTGCCGTCGTAGGCCAGCGCCAGCCGGTCTGCTTCCGCGCGAGTCAGGGGGCAGACGAAGATCAGCTCGCCCGCCGCCAGCTCGGGATGACGGCAACCCTGGCTGAAATCGGGCTGGGCATCCACCACCTGCACCGCCAGTTCCAGCATCCGCTCGCCCGTGCTCACCTGCACCCGGGCAGGCCCCACCGCCAGAGCGCGCAGCACCCCATCGCCGTCGACGCTGACCCGCTCCGGCGTCATGCTGCGCCACTGCAAGGAGCCCTGCGCCGGATTGCGCGTGCCATCGCTCAGCCGCAGTTCGGCCTGCAAAGCCAGCGCCTGGCCCACTTCCAACCGGGGCGCTGCCGGCGTCACCTGCAGATCGATCACGATGGCAGGCACCGGCGCCTCGTCAGCCACCCCGCTCAATCCGAGCTCGGCGACCGTGGCCGGAGTGCGCCTCGGCTCGGCAGACACGCTACGCAGGAACTCGCCGATGGCATCCAGCTCGTCGTTGGAGAGACCGAGCGCATGCAGGTGATCGGAGGCTTGCGGGAAGAAGGGATCGTACTGCGCAACCCCGGTCGGGAAGCCCACCCCGCTGCTCCACTTGGTCACCCCGAAGTTGTACATGGCCACCACCCCCTGCACGGAACTGCCGATGCGCTGCGCCAGGATTGGGAAGACCCCGTTGTGCATATAAGGTGCGGTAAATGCCACATCCCGCAGGCTGGGGGTCTTGAAGCGCCCCATGTCTGCCTTTTGGCGGGTGTGCAGGAAACGGCCGCGGTCTTCCAGATTGCGGCCATAGTAGGCCAGCCCCACGCTCTCGAACCGGTACTGGCTCAACAGCGGCCCGGAGTGGCAGTTCATGCAGCGGCCATCGGTGCGATAGAGATGCATCCCCCACAGCGCCTTGTCGCTTAGGGCCTGCCCGTCGCCTTGGACGAAGCGCTCGAAGTCGCTGTCGCGGCTGATGATGGTGCGCTCGAAGGTGGCGATCGCCTTGGCGATCCGCTCCAGGCTGATCGCCTCGTCACCGAACGCCGCGGCAAAGGCCGCCGGATAGTCGCGGCTGGCTTGCAGACGCGCCAGCAGTTCGTCGTGATCCAGCGCCATCTCTACCGGGTTCTGGATGGGGTGCAAGGACTGTTCCTCCAGCGAGGCGACCCGGCCATCCCAGAACTGGCTGCTGCTGAAGGCACTGTTGAGGATGGAGGGGGCGTTGCGGGTCCCCTTCTGCCCCTGGTGGCCCACCGAGACGCTCAGCCCGTCGCTCCACCCCTTTTGCGGATCGTGGCAGCTGGCACAGCTGATGTCTTGCGCCCGGGAGAGCCGCTTGTCGAAGAACAGTTGCTGACCCAGCACCACCTTGGCCCGGCTGTAAGGGTTGTCAGCCGGGAAGGGCACCGCCGGCAGCGGCCCCAGCTCCTGCCACTCGACCCCCTCATCAACCCTGGCCGCCGGCCATTGGGCGGCAGGGCCGGCATACTGGGCGCGCAGGGCGGCCATGTCGGGCATGCTGTCGTCACGGACGACCGAAGGGCGTACCGGATAGGGCGCCAGCGCATACCAGATCACGCTGCCCTCCCCCTCCTCGAGCCAGCTGCCCGTGGCGGGCTGGTAAAGAGCGGGGCGGCCGGCGCCGTCCTGCAGCCAGATCCGGGTCGGCACAGCCAGGGCAAAGGTGTGGGGGTAGCGCCAACTCTGCTTGTCCGCCGCCAGCAGCCGTTCGAATTCGGCCAGGCCAGGCAGTCGCCAGTCACTGCGTCCGCAGCCGGTCGGCACCACCCCCAGCCCGGCACGGCTGGCCTGCGGCAACGCACTGCTGCCGCTGGCGTGCAACCAGTACTGGCTGCCCTTGACCCCGGCGGGGTTGCGCACATCGTGCAGGCAACGCCAGTCAGTGCCGCTCGTCAGCCGGCCCTGCTCATCAAGGCGCAGCAGCTCGGCCGTCTCCGGCTCGTCGGGCTGGCTGGGTTGGGCGGGATAGAGCAGCCGCCTCGCCGCCTCGATGGGGCCGCTGTTGCTGCGCCGATACCAGCTGCGTTCCCCCTGATCGGCACGCAGGGCCAGCAGCATCTGCCAGCTGTCCGGATAGTTGAGCTCGGCCCCCGGCTGGCGCTGGGCCAGCAACAGGGTTGCATAGTCCTGGATGAGCGGCTGCTGTTGCAGACGGATCTGTGCCAGTTGCCCCCACTCGCTCTGATCGAGGGTTCCGTCCCCATTGCGGTCGGCCAGCAGGAACAGCGCTGTCTCCTCTTCATCCAGTCGCAAGGAAGGCACGTCAGCGCGGCGGGCCGACAAGGCCGTGGCGCCGAGATCGGCCACCCGGGCCGTCGCGGCGCGCAGAATATAGCTGCCGTCGCTCCCCACCAGCTCCAGCGGCTGATCCAGCAGCAAACCGGCCGGCAGCGTCATGACCAGGGGGCTCTCCTGCCCCAGCTCTCCGCTCACCGCGATGCCGGTAGCGGCCTGGCGCAGCAGCAGGGTGGCCCCCTGCCCCAGACGGGTCGTCACATCGAGCCGCACGGTCAACTCGCTGCGGGTATGGGTCGGTACCGGCTCAACCGGCGGCTCTGTGGGTGGCGTCACCACCGGAGGTTCTACCGGCGGCTCTACCACGGGCGGTGTCACCACCGGCACAGAGGGAACGGGCGCCTGGCTATGGTTGTCATTGCAGGCGGTCAGGATCAGCAGGCTGACCAGTAAGAGGCTGGTTTTCATCGGGCAAAGGGTGAGTGGTCTGAGGAGTCGGCGATTATCCAGTCAAATGACAATCATTATCAATATCGCCTTGCAAATATGTGTTTTGACAACAACCATCCTGCCTCGGACGCCATGACAAGAGGCAGGCATCCGTCGATGCCTGCCCTCTTTATCTCCGTGTACCGGTCACCCGGCAACTTCAGCTCGCGATCAGGAGCACTTCTTCAGGCTGATATGCCAGTTGGCGCCGGATTGCACCTGATGTTGGGCGGCGAAGCTGTCCATGTTCAGCGCCACCGACACCTGCAGCAGGCTGTTGAGGTAGACCAGCGGCTGACCTTCCGGCACATCCCCAAAGCTGCTGACATAGGGGGCCTTGCCCTCGTACTTCAGCGCATCCCCTTCGCTGATCTTGATGCAGGCGTTGTCACCCTTGTTGATCCCCGCCTTGGTCAGCAGGCTGTCGTCGATGTTGGTCCAGACGTTGCCGTACTGCACGTCCAGGATCGGAATGGTGCCCCTGAGAGTGCCGTCCTGCTCGGCCACTGCCGGCTGATAGGGGATCTTCACCACCTCGGCCGGCAGCCTGGGCCCCACCTGCTCATAGCTGATGGCACCGGAGGCGAGCCGGGCGCCGGTGTAGGCGTAGACGTCGCGGCCGTGGAAGGTGTAGGACTTCTCGGAGCCCTTGAGGCGGTTGGTCTTCTCGTCGATCTGGCGCACGGTATCGATGCCGAAGTGCTCCGCCACCAGAGTCAGGGTGCCATTGTCCGGGCTGACGATGTAGTGGCCGCTCTTGGTCTTGAGCACCACCGACTTGCGATCGGTACCGACCCCCGGATCCACCACGCTGACGAACACTGTCCCCTTGGGCCAGTACTGCAGAGTCTGATAGAGGCGGTAGGAAGCTTCCCAGATGTTGTAGGCCGGGATCTCGTGGGTCAGGTCATAGAGCGGCAGGGTGCGATCCACTCCGAAGGCGACCCCCTTCATGGCCGAGACGGCACCATCCTTGAGACCGAAGTCGGTCTGGATCACCAGTGCCTCGTTGGCGGTGGCCAGGCCGCTGGCCAGCAACAGGGCGAGCGCAAGCGCGCGGGGGGCGGTACGAATATCCATATCTGAACTCCTGAAGGCAACGACAAAATAACCATCTAGACATCCAGAATGCCATCACTACCACATATTGCAAGTCGTATTCCCCGGATGGGGGGCGCCGAAAGCCCTCGCCAGCCGGTCGCGGCGGGTGTATGGATAGGGCTGAGTCGCGACCGCTACAAGGAGAGCCCATGAGCCGCAACCAGACAGCCATCCTGCTCAACCTGGGGGAGCACAGCAGCCAGCTGCAGCTGACCCGGGCCGACGGCACCCGCTTTACCCGCGACTTGGGCTTCGGCCTCGAGGCCATGACGCCGGGCCCGTTTCGCCGGGATCCACCGAGCGCGCTGGAGTTGGAGCAGGCCATCATGGTGGTGGAGGACGTGCTGATGCCGCTGGCCGCCGAGGTACCACCCCATGAGGTGGTGACCCTGCAGGCGCCGTTGCCGCTGGCCGAGGTGCTCGGCAGTCGTGAACTGAGCCGGGAGAGCCTGGAGCAGCTGTTCGGCCAGTTTGCCGCCATGGTGGAGGGTGACCCGCTGGCTGCCGCCAACCTGCCCAAAACCCGGCGCTTTGCCGCCGCGCTGCTGATCCTGCGCGAATGGATGCACCATCTGTCGGCCGAGCGAGTAGTACTGGCCGACTGAGTCACGCTAGCCGGCAGCCGGCTCGAAGCGGGTGCGCCAGGCCGTCCAGGCCAACCCCAGGCTGATCAGCACGCTGCCGACGGTGAGCAGATCCACCGCCGCCTGCACGCCGGCTCCATCGCTAACCCAGCCCAGCAGCACAGGCACCCAGTTCGCCACATAGGCGATCACGTAGAAGAGCGACACCAACCGAGCGTGGCTGGCAGCTGGCGCGATGCGGTTGACCAGGGTCGCACTGCCGACGAACACCGCCCCCTGGGCGTAACCGGCCACCAGCAAGCCGAGCACCGCCAGCCACCACGACTGGGCATGCACGGCGCCAGCAAACAGCAGCATGCAGATCGCCAGCGCCAGGGCGCCGCTTTGCAGGGTGTGACGGGCATCGAGCCGACGGGCCCAGAGCTGGCAAAGGCCGGAGAGCACCATGTAGGCCGCGATGAGATAGCCGAACAGGCCAAGATCCCGCAGCCCCAGCAGCTGGCTCGCCACCTTGGGGCCGATGGCCAGCAGGCTGGCCGCCACCGCCCAGGCGGTAAACAGCGCCAGTGCACAGATGAAAAAGGCCGCCCCGGTGGCCTTGAGCCCCTCCCCCAGCGATCCCCTGCCCTGATGCGTTGCCGCAGCCGGCGCCCCTTGCGCGCGGGCGGGCCAGCTCAATGCCACCCCCGCCATGGCGCAGGCCGCCAGTCCCATGATGAGCAGGAAGGGCAGTTGGGTCGGATAGCACTCCAGCTGCAGCGCTAACCCGCTGAACACCGGACCGAGCGCCAACCCGGCGGTGAAGGAGAGGGTCGCGCTGAGGGCGGCCCGCTTGCCGCCATCGCGTGGGCCGAAGCGCAGCAGGGCCACGTTGGCGGCGCCGGTCAGGGCGCCGGTGCCGATCCCGGCCAGCACCCGCGCCAGCAATAGCGACCAGAAAGAGTCCGCCAGAGAGAACAGCAGGGCGCCCCCCAGTACCGCCAGCAGGGCCGGCAGGATCATGGCGCGCAGATCGCTCACCCTGCCCGCCAGATTGCCCACCCCGAACAGGGAGATCAGCACCCCGCCCGCATAGCCGCCATAGATGAGGGTGAGGCTGACATCGCTCAGGGCCAGCGCCTGCTGATAGTGGGGATAGAGGGGGGTGGGCACGCTGCTGTTGAGCAGCGCCGACATCAGCGCCAGCGGCAGAAACAGCAGGATGGCGCGATGGGAGGTAGCCGCCGCAGAGGGGGCGGCGGCACAGAGGGATGATGACATGCAAGGCTCCGATGAGGGCGGGCAAGGCCGCTGACGAGAGGCGCCATGATAACGCCCGCCGCCGCCCCTCGACAGCGACACAAATGCATCAGCCTGCTTCAATAATGCATGTCAGTGGCATCTATCTGCATGTCGACAAGGGTACTCTTGCCTTGTGATCCCGCCAGCGCTGGCTTCTAATGAGCAAGCTCCAACAGGGGCTGACAAACGGGAGGCTCGATGATCAACTGGGACGACGCGCGGTTTTTTCTGGCACTGGCACGGCAGGGCACCCTGCGCGGCGCTGCCGGCGTACTGGGGGTCGATCAGGCCACCGTGGGGCGCCGCATCACTGCGCTGGAGCAGAACCTCGGCTCCAAGCTCTTTATCCGTACCCCCAAGCTCTATGATCTCAGCCCCCTCGGCGAGGCCATGCTGGCGGATGCCAGCGCCATGGAGCAGGCCATCAAGGCCATCGAACGCAAGGCAAGCGCCGGTGACCAAAGCCTGTGCGGCGAGGTGCGCATCGCCACCACCGATACCCTGGCCCAGGCCTTCGTTTTGCCCGCCCTCACCCTGCTGCGCGAACGCCACCCCGGCATCCGACTCAGCCTGCAGACAGCGGTCAGCGTCAGCGACATCGCCTACCGGGAGGCCGATCTCGCCATCCGCGGGCTGCGCCCGGACAACGACGAGCTGGTGATCAAGCGCCTAACCACCATAGAGATGGGGCTCTACGCCTCCCGCGACTATCTGGCCCGCCACGGCACACCCAAGAGCGGCCACGGCCTCAGCCAGCACGCCCTGCTGCTGTTTGCCAGGGAGCTGGTCTCCCGCCACTGGCACAGCCTGTGCGAGGAGCCGCTGCACGAACCCAACGTGGTGCTACAGTGCAACGCCCAGTTGCTGTTGCTGGCGGCAGCTCGCCAGGGGCTCGGCATCGCCCTGCTCTCCACCTTTCTGGCAGACAAAGAGCCAGAACTGGTACGCGTGCTGCCTACCCTGTGCGATCCGGTCGACATCTGGCTGGTGCTCCACCCCGACCTGCAAAAAGCCAGCCGGGTGCGCGCCGTGGTGGATGCGCTGGAGGAGGTGTTTCACTGCCGCTGAGCCGGCGGCGCCTTCTGCCCGCGGCCCCGCATCTGTTACCATGCCAGCCATCAAGACTGTTTCCAGCGCGGCGTGGCCGCGCCCATCCCGACGGGTACCCTTATGTCCATTGCCTCTTTCGCCGATCTGGCGCTCTCTCCCCGCTTGCTGCAGACCCTGACCGAGCTTGGCTACGCTGCGCCGACTCCGGTGCAGGCCAGCGCCATCCCGCTCATTCTGGCGGGGCGCGATCTGATGGCGGGCGCCCAGACCGGCACCGGCAAGACCGCCGCCTTCGTGCTGCCGCTGCTGGAGCAGTTGCTGCAACACCCGACGAGCGATGCCCGCCCCATCCGCGCCCTGGTGCTGGTGCCGACCCGCGAGCTGGCGGTGCAGGTGCATGAGAGCGTTACGCGCTACGCCAAGGGTACCGACCTCACCAGCACGCTGGTCTACGGCGGGGTGAGTATCGCAGCTCAGGTGGAGGCATTGAAAAACGGCATGGATATCCTGATCGCCACCCCTGGCCGCCTGCTCGACCATCTGCGCCAGGGGGCGCTGAGTCTGGCCGCGCTGCGCCATCTGGTGTTTGACGAGGCAGATCGCATGCTCGACATGGGCTTTATGGACGAGATAAAGGCGCTGCTGAAGCAAATCCCGGCCGATCGCCAGACCCTGCTGTTTTCGGCCACCTGCGACGACAACCTGTTTGCCTTGAGCAAGGTGTTGTTGCGTGACCCGGCACTTATCGAAGTGGCCCCGCGCAACACCACGGCGGCCGAGGTGGAGCAGCGGGTCTATACGGTGGACAGCGATCGCAAGCTGGCGCTGGTCGAACACATGCTCAAGGTGAAGGGCTGGGCGCCAGCCCTGATCTTCAGCCGCACCCGCCAGGGGGCCGACAAGCTGGCCCAGCAGCTCGGCAAAGCGGGCATCAACGCGCTGGCCTTCCACGGTGACCTGTCACAAGGGGCGCGGGAGAAGGTGCTGCTGGAGTTTCGCGCCGGCACCCTGCAGGCGCTGGTAGCCACCGACGTAGCGGCCCGCGGCCTCGATATCACGGATCTCAACTACGTGATCAATATGGAATTCCCGTTTGTGGCAGAGGATTACGTGCACCGCATCGGCCGTACCGGCCGCGCCGGCAACAAGGGGCTCGCCATCACCCTGTTCAGCCCTGAAGATGCGCCGCTGCTGGAGAAGGTGGAGGCCGTGCTGGACACCCGCCTGCCCCAGCAGTGGTTCCCGGGCTTTGAGCCGGATCTCACCCGCTTCGAGCCCGAGCCGCGCCGCAGCAGCAAGGCGGCCCAGAAGCAGCGCGCCCGAAAGCAGGCGCTCGCTGGCAACAAGAGCAAGGCCCGCCGCTGATCCGGTGAGGGAGCCCAGGCTCCCTCCGCATGGCCACATGGCCTACTCATTTACACCGTTTTTGGCCCTGTGAGCGGGTCCATGACGGGCATACAGTGCCTCATCACCCCAGCATGGACACCAGATGTGGCACACACTCTCCACCCCCTCGACGACGACGCGGCCTTTGCCGCCAGCTTCGCCCTGATGCAGCAGCTGCGCCCCCACCTCAGCTGCCCGGAGCGCTATGTGGCGCAGCTCACCAGGCAGGCACAACAAGGCTATCACCTGCTGGGTGCACGGGACGCCGAACGCATCGTCGGCCTGGCCGGCTATCGCCTGCAGGAGAACCTCATCTACGGGCGCTTTGTCTATATCGATGACCTCGTCGTCAGTCCCGACCTGCAGCGCAGCGGCCTGGGGGCGCAGCTTCTGGACGCCGTGCGCGCCGAAGCCCTGCGGCTGGGGTGCGATCACCTGGTGCTCGATACCGGCCTGCACAATGCGCTGGCCCAGCGCTTCTACTTTCGCTGCGGGTTGCTCTCCCGCGGGATGCACTTTTGCGAGGATCTGCGCCCATGAACCAGGTACTGCTGATCAATGCCAGCGCCCAGGGAGCTGCCTCTCACGCCAACCGGTTGGCGCTGGATCTGGTGGCCTGTCTGCGGCAAGCGCACCCGGCCCTCGCGCTGGTCGAACGCCCTGTTGGCACTGACCCCCTGCCGGCCCTGAGCCAGGCCTATGTGCAGGCGCTGACCACGGCCACCCCCTTTGACGCCCCCGAGCTGGCCCTCTCCGAGACGCTGATCCGGGAGCTGGAGCAGAGCGATGCCCTGCTTATCGCCACCCCGCTGCACAACTTCACCCTGCCGGCCGCCCTCAAGCTGTGGATTGACTATGTGCTGCGCATCCATCGCACCTTCCAGTCGAGTGCCGAGGGCAAGCTGGGGCTGCTGGCCGACCGCCCCGTCTACGTCCTGGTGGGATCTGGCGGCTTTCATCAGGGCCCGCGAGCCGGGCAACCCGATTTCCTGACCCCCTACCTGCGCCACGCGCTCAACACCCTGGGGCTGTTCAACATCCATTTCTTCTATCTGCAGGGACTGGTGTTCGGTGACGAGGCTGTGCGCCAGACCATCGACACCAACCGCGCGCTGCTGGCGCAGCAGCCCCTGTTTAGCCGGCTTGCCGATCCACACCACCTTGGAGTACTGCCATGACTCAGCCAAGACTTCCCTTTTCCACCCTGTCAGCCGAGGCCTATCAAGGGCTGCGCGCCACCAGCGACGCCCTGGCCTCAGGCCCCCTCGGTGCCCCCTTGCTGGAGCTGGTCTATCTGCGCATCTCGCAGATCAACGGCTGCGCCTTCTGCCTAGGGATGCACGCCAAGGCGCTGCGCGAGTGCGAGGTGTCGCAGCAAAAACTCGATTGTCTGGCGGGATGGCGGGTCAGCAGCCTGTTCAGCGAACGCGAGCGCGCCGCCCTGGCCTGGGCCGAGACGCTCACTTATGTCCATGAGGTAGGCGCACCGGACGAGCGCTACGCACCGCTCAAGTCCCATTTTTCCGATCGCGAGATCTCGGACCTGACCCTGGCGGCCGCCCTGATGAATGCCTTCAACCGGCTGGCCGTTGGCATGCTGCTGTAACCCGCAGACGGCGCTTAGCCTGTATTCGCGACCCAATAAAAAACGCCCAAGCGGGCGTTTTTTATTGGCTGGCCGGCGGCTACCCGTGGCTGGCCAGCACGGGCGGCAGGGCCCGCAGGATGCGCTGCTCGGCCAGGGTGGAGAGCACGAACATCACCAGATAACCGAGGCCCAGCGCCACGATAATGGCCACCACGTTGGTGGTGAAGCGGGCCACCAGGTAGTAGGCCGCCACCAGCGCCACTATACCCACCGCGCGGATCAGCAGGCTCTGGGTAAAGTGGCCGTGGGCCTTGATGTAGGCAAGCTGGTAGCCGTTGAGCATCATGAAGATGAAGAAGAGGGAGAAGTGCAGCAGCACCGGCACGGCCCCCAGATAGTCGGCCGGGAACAGCAGCGACACCAGCGGCTTGCCCGCCAGCAGCATCACCAGGAAGAACACCAGACTGACGATGGCGCTGAGGCGGAAGATCCAGCGCCGGATCAGGCGGATCTGGCGGTGATCGCCGCTGCGCAGATTGACCGCCAGCTCAGGCAGCACGAAGCGGTAGATGGGGAAAACGAACAGGGTGGTCATGTAGGTAAAAATAGGGCGCACCACCACCTGAAAATCCCCCAGCTCGTCGAGGCTGAAGTGGCGAATGGTGAGCAGTACCGTGATGTAGATCATCAGGATGCTGGCCCCCGCCTCGAGGGACGCGGTAAAGCTCTTCTTCACATAGCTGCGCATCTCGGGGCCAAGCTCGACCCTGGCCAGCGGCCGGGTGGCGATGGCCCTACGCCGGTGCAGATACATGTAGCCGGCGATGGCGAGCGAGGAGAAGGTCAGCCCGTAGAAGAGCGAAGAGAGCGCATCCAGACCAAGTGCGAAATAACAGGCCATAAACAGCAGACCGTTGGCCAGCGGCTCCAGCCAGGTGACCCGGTTGGAGATCCCGTACATCCGGTACATGGCCACCAGATTGGTGAAGTAGACCTTGAGCCCCAGCCCGAAGATGACCCCCACCAGTTGCAGATATTCGGCCCGGATATGGAGCCCGTGCTTGATGTAGGGGATCACCAGCCCCCAGGTGAACAGCACCATGCCGATGAGGAAGTAGCGGAAGATATTGATGATGTCCCGATCGTTCCTGGTCTGGGAGTAGCTCACCACCATGGAGGAGCGAAAGCCGGTCATCAGGATGAGGGACAGCGAGATCAAATCCACCACGCTGTTGAACAGCGCCAGATCCCCCTTGGCCACCCACTGCGCCAGCCACACCTTGAAGGCGAAGCCGATGATGATGCTGGCCAGGGACGCCCACATGCCGGTGGTGAACGCCTGCTTGAGGCGGCCAAGTGAATCGGGTTGTTCGTCTTGAATTGCGTGCATCACGAAAGGCCCGCTAACTGCATGAAGAGAGGCCCATCTTATGAAAGGGGGCCGCCCTTGAACAGCCCGAAACAGGGGACAAGGGCGTCCCCCTGCCAGAAACGCCCGGTCGGGGCGCCTTCTTTAGTGCGCCCAGCGCGCCCTCCGGCTGCCGCCGCGCCAGCTTATGACTGGGGTACTGCCTTGATCAGCGCCTCGTAGTGATCGATAAGCTCAGGTCCGTGCAGCGGCGAGTCGTGACCGCCCACCACCGTCTTGATCGGCAGCTTCATCGCCTTGAGCCGCTCAAGGGTCTGCGGATAGGCCTTCACATCGGCAAAGCTCAGGTTGCCCAGCTTCTCCTTGAGGATGCAGTTGCCATAGAGCACCTGCTCGTCAGGGAAGTAGACAAAGATGCCGTCCGGGGTGTGGGCCGGGCCCGCGTAGAAGGCGCGCAGCTTGCCCTCTTGCAGCGTGAAGTCGCCATCGTGCACCACGTTGGGCAACACCAGCGGCAAGTCCGGGTACTCCGGCAGCCCCTTGCGGGTAAAGGCCACGATTTCGGCCCAGTCGCTCTTCATCAGGTCCCGGGTCTGACGGGTCGATACCACCTTGGCCCCGATGGACTTCCAGTAGGCGTTACCGCCTGCCCGGTCGGTGTGGTAGTTGGTGTTGATCACCTCCAGCACCGGCTTGCGGCTGACCCGTTTGATCAGCTTGTGCAGCTCGCGGGCGGTATCCGGCGTCCAGGTCGCCCCCACCACAGTCACGCCCTTGGCCCCGAAATAGACCATGGAATTTTCCTGCACGTAGTAGTTGTCCTCCACCATATAGACAGGGCCGCTCACCTGCGTCAGCGATATCCCTGCCGCCCGCACGCTGCCACCCCAGAAACTCGCCACCAGCACCAGGGCCCCGGCCAACCCGCACTTTATCCAACCTTTCATCATATTGCTCCCTCGCGCCAATCGCCCCCTCGCCACCCCTGTGACAAGCCGGGCCCATTTATCAGTGGGCAGAAAATACGGGGGATTTGTGAGGGGAAAATGAGGTTGTGTGAAGAGAAGGTGAAGTCTGGGGGAAATCGGTAGCGGCCTCCTATTTGCGAAAGTCCGAATACGCTTCGCTATTCGAACCGACAACACAGATAGCGACCCCTTACCCTGGCCCTCTCCCGAAGGAGAGGGGATGGTCCGTGCCAGTTCCAAACCCGGTTGCCAGACCAAATCAGAGGCGCATATTTGCTCCCTTCTCCCCTCGCGGGAGAAGGGTCGGGGATGAGGGAAGACAAACACTAATATGCGATAAATATTGGGCTTCGTAGACCGCCTAACTTAGATGGCCCTCTGGAAATCAATCACATCGCGAACATCCGATTACGTCCCACTAGTCGAATCTAAAGCCGTTATTGAGCTAGGTCGTATTTTTTATAATACTTACTTCCACAACAAAGACCGTTATGATAGTAATTAGATTGCCAATACCAAAGTGGGTCCGCCTTTACTGTCAAGTGGCGAAATACATGTTATGACCAATAAAGTAACTTATGCGTCATTAACTTAACCAAGCTTATACCCCTTCAACACACATTTCGGTGAAACAATGTTATATGAACAACGAATAGTCGCTTTCATTGATATACTTGGCTTCAAGTCTTTACTTAACGACACTATCGATAAAAATGGCAATGATGACGAAGAAGCAATTAACATGGTTATTTCTGCCTACAATGCCATTAGGGATATATGGGATCTAGATAAAAAATCGATTTATTTGGACACTAAATCTTACGATACAAAAAAGGTTTCTATTTTCTCTGATTGCCTTGTTATTTCCTTCGAGATAAACCAACCTAGCGAAGTATTTTTCACATTACTAGAGATAAAGTGGTTGATAATGAGATTAATAGCAAGAGGTATGCTTTGCCGAGGTGCTGTGACTATAGGGAAATTTATTCATACTGACCACTACTTATTTGGTCCAGCTCTAGTCGAAGCATATACTTTAGAATCAAAGGCTGCGATGTATCCAAGAGTTATCTTAGAGAGCTCAGTTATTGATGCGGGAATAGAAAACAAGAGTTATCATCACACACCTAACCAAGAACAAGAATATGTTCAGGCGCTATTGGAACAAGATTCTGACGGCATGTATTATATAGATTACTTTTTCAAAGCACAGTCTGAACTAGATGACCCTGATTATGACTTCCCTGATTACATAGAAAATCTGGCGAATATTATCCGGAAGGGATTAATGGGCTCAAGTCACCCAAGCAAAGCTGATATAAGAGTAAAATACTCTTGGATGAGGGAACGCTATAATAACATGATTGATATCGTAAAAAATGAAAGCACAATAAAATTACTTAGAGAAAACAATGAATTTGAGTTGGCTGACCTTTACAGCAAACTGAAAAAGATAAGCCCTAACAAATATAGTAAAAACCACATAAGATAGATCGACAAACAAGTCCTTTGATATTTCCCTAGCCGCCACAATAAAACATCACATTATGTCATCAATAAATACTTAGTCAGATGTCTATTAGACAATACCGTTACAATCGCAGCTATTCAGAAGAATTTCCTGTCAAGCACTATATGCAGAGCTTCATGAACAGTGAGGATATAAAGCAGAGGTAGTCATCGATGTACTAGTAGATTAGATGGTGGTAAACACCGGGGGCAACCAGCATTGGAAATAAAAAACCACCCGTATAACGGGTGGTTTTTTCATTATCTTCGGATAAACCAGAGAGATTTAACTCACCACACAAATCAAGCCAACGGCGGCGTCCGTGGCGGCACCATACGCTTGCTGCCGGTGGACTCGAAGGCCGAGGCGAAGCGCAGCAGGTTGTTGTCGTCATAGGCGCGACCGGCGAAGGTCAGACCCACCGGCATACCGATATCGGCCATGATGCCCATGGGGACGGTGACGGTCGGCACGCCGAGGTGGCGAATGGCGAGGTTGCCGTTGGCAACCCAGATGCCGTTGCTCCAGGCGATATCGGCGGAGGCCGGATTCACATCCGCATCAGCCGGGGCGACGTCGGCGACGGTCGGGAACAGCACGGCGTCGAGCTTGAGCCCGTCCATCCAGTCCTCCAGATCCAGCTTGCGGGTCTTCTCCAGCCCACGCAGGCCGTCTGGCACCGAGGCAATCTCGTCAAAGCGCTTGAGGCCGCGCTTGGCCATATTGACGTACTCGTCCATGCCCGCCGCCAGATCGCCCTCGCGGTTCGGCAGGGTGCCCGGATCGTGGGGGAAGATCTTCGGCCCATCGACATCGGCCAGCTTGTTGAGTTTGGGATCGCCGTTGGCACGCAGGAAGTCGTCAAACGCCCAGCCGGAGAGTTCCCACAGCTCGTCGTTGAGAAACTCCGGGCTCACGATGCCGCGATTGAACACGGTCGGCGCACCGGGTCGGTCCCCTTCGCAGTTGGAGACCAGCGGGAAGTCCACTTCGATGACCTCGGCGCCCGCGGCTTCCAGCGCCTGACAGGCCTGCTCCCACAGCGCAATCACGGCCTCGCGGGTATGGATGCGTTGACCGGTCGGGCCACCGATGCCGGGGTTATCGCTGGTGCCGGCCAGTTCATCCTTGTTGATAAACATGCGCGGCACGCCGAGGCGCTTGCCCTTGAGGGCATCAGGCTTGGCAGCCAGATCCAGATAGGACGCCGGACGCACCTCGGAGGCTTTGGGCAGCTGCACCCAGGGCTGCAGGCGCCACAGATCACCACGGGTATCGGCATCGTCGGCGACCACTACATCCAGCACTTCCAAGAGATCGTTCATGGTGCGGGCGTACGGCACCACCACATCCATGGTCGGAGTCAGCGGCCAGTTGCCGCGCACCGAGATGACGCCACGGGACGGGGTGTAGGCACACAGGCCGTTGTTGGAGGCAGGGCCACGGCCGCTCGACCAGGTCTCTTCGGCGAGACCGAAGGCGGAGAAGCTGGCGGCGGTGGCGGTGCCGGCGCCGTTGGAGGAGCCGGAGGCAAACGGCGCGGTCAGGTAGTCGGCGTTGTAGGGGCTCTCGGCACGGCCATAGACGCCGCGCTGCATGCCGCCATTGGCCATCGGCGGCATATTGGTTTTGCCAAGGCAGATGGCACCGGCGGCGCGCAGCCGCTCAACGGTAAAGGCATCGCGCTGGGCCACCAGATCCTTGAAGGCCGGGCTGCCGGAGGCGGCGGTCAGCCCCTTGACCAGATAGCTGTCTTTGGCGGTGTAGGGGATGCCGTCGAGCGGCCCCAGGGTTTCACCACGGGCGCGGCGAGCATCGGACGCCTGCGCCTCTTTCAGCGCATCGGGATTGGGCACCACGAGGGCGTTGAGTTTGGTTGCGGTCTCGGGGCCGTTGTAGGCCTCGATCCGGGCCAGATAGGCCTTGACCAGTTCGACCGCTGTAGTGCGGCCTGCTTCGAGCGCACCGCGCAGCTCGGCAATGGAAACCTCGGTCACTTCGATCATTTTGATCTCCTGTAAAAGGGTGACTTTTTGTCATGATGATCGCCGCATCAGCGCCTGCGACCATCATGTCATCAAGAGATAAAACCCCACGGCGTGGGGTTTTGAATACTCACCGGAACCGGTTTACGACCCGTCGCGAGAGGCCGTCAGCAAGGTGAAGAGCAGCGCAGAAACCGGAGCGTATAAACATACGTGAGCCCTCGGTTTCACATAAGCGAGCAGCACATGAGCCTTGATCACGGCCTCGCAGCAGGATCGTCATCCGGTTCTTATTTCCCTGAGGGGATTTGTTGAGTAATGCAGTGGATATTGCCACCGCCCAGCAGGATCTCGCGGGCCGGTACGCCGACGACCTTATGCTCCGGGAAGATCTCTTCCAGAATGCGCTGGGCTTCGCCATCGGTGGCAGCATCCAGCAGCGGGTAGACGATGCGATCGTTGGTGATGAGGAAGTTCACGTAGGAGCCGGCCAGACGGCCTTCTGCCTCGCGCGGCACACCGGTGCCGCTCTCGACGCCGGCAGACTCTTCCTGGGTGCAGAACAGCGGGCCCGGCTGAGGCAGCTTCCACACTTTCAGCTTGCGACCCTTGGCGTCGACCGCCGCTTCCAGCACCTTGAGGGCGGCCACGGAGCGCTCGTACTGGGGGTCGTTCTGGTCGTCAGTCCAGTGCAGGGCCACTTCACCCGGACGCACGAAGCAGCACATGTTGTCGATGTGGCCGTCGGTCTCGTCCATGTAGACGCCCTCGTCCAGCCAGATAAAGCTCTTCACGCCCAGATAGTCGCGCAGGTGAGATTCGATCTGCTCTTTGCTCAGGTGCGGGTTGCGGTTTTCGTTGAGCAGGCACTCAGCGGTGGTCAGGCAGGTGCCTTCGCCGTCGACGTGGATGGAGCCCCCTTCCAGGATCAGCGGCGCGTCGTAACGGGCCATGCCGTGCTGTGCCAGCATCTGGGCCGCCACTTGCTCGTCTTGATCCCACGGGTAGTAGAGACCGCCCTTGTGGCCGCCCCAGGCGTTGAAGCCCCAATCCACCCCACGGCACTCGCCGGCCGCGTTGGTGACGATGGTGGGGCCGCTGTCGCGGGCCCAGCAGTCATCGCTGTTCATTTCGACCAGGGTGACATGGGCGGGCATGATGGCGCGAGCCTGCTCCATAAACCGAGCCGGCACCCCCATAAAGACCGGGGTGGCTTGCCCGATGGCATCCGCCACCTTGGCGAAGGTGGCTTGCGCGAAGCGACCGGCCTCACGCCAGTTGTCCGGGCGAAACGGCCAGATCATCCAGACGGCCTGCTGGTGTGCCCACTCGGCGGGCATGGTGAAGCCGTCAGCGGCCGGCGTGGTGTTCATGGTCTTGATGCTCATCGCAAGGCTCCTTGCATGGATTGAGACCCCGTTGGCACCAAAACGTGGCGCGGGGATCCTGGAAAAATAACAGTGGTCGCAGTGTAAGAAGTTGCGCTCACATCCATCAAATGAATAGGATGGATTGTCCCATAAGCCTGGCAAATAATCTTGATGAAACTGCACCAGCTCGACCTCAACCTGCTGCTCGCCTTTGACGCCCTGATGGCGCAGGGCAGCGTCACCCGCGCCGCCGAAACCCTCTTTATCAGCCAGCCTGCCATGAGCCATGCGCTCAATCGTCTGCGCACCTTCTTTGGCGATCCGCTCTTGGTGCGCACCCCGCAGGGGATGCTGCCGACCCCGCGCGCCCAGCGGCTGCACCTGGGGGTGCAGCAGGCGCTGCGGCTGCTGGAGCAGCAGCTCAGCGACGAGGAGGTGTTCGAACCGAGCCAGTCGAAGCGCCGCTTCGTGCTCTGCACCACGGATTACGTGGAGTGCGTGCTGATCCCGCCGCTTATCCAGCGTCTCAAACGGCTGGCGCCCGGAGTCACCATCGAGATCCGCATCCTGCGCGACACCCTGCCCGAAGCCGAGCTGGCGAGCGGCGAAATCGATCTGGTGCTCGGCTTTGACGAATACATGCAGGTGCCTGGGTACCTCGGCAAGGAGACCTGGCTCACCGAGCCGCTGGCCGGGCTGGTGCGCGCCGACCTGCCGATGGCCGCCCCGGCGCTCGCAGAGAGTGGGGATGACCCGACGCTGCAGGCCGAGCGCATCAGCTTGTCGCAGCTGATCGAGATGCCCCACGTGTTCCACTCGCCCCTTGGTACCTCGGAGGCGAGCCTGGATCGCTATCTGAAGACGTTGGGCTTCAGCCGCACCATCTCGGTCAACAGCCAGAGCTATATGTCCGCCGCCGCCATCGTCAGCCAAAGCGATCACCTGCTGGTGCTGCCCAGCATGGTGGCCGAGCTGCTCGCCAGCCACTGGCCGCTGAAAAGCCTGCCGCTGCCCGAAGACGTGCCGGATTATCACCTCAACTGCGTCTGGCATCCGGTGCATGCGCAGCAACCGGCCCTGGTGTGGCTCAAGAATCTGATGAAAGAGCTGGTTAATCCGGAGTAACCCAGCTGGGTGTGGCCTCCCCCTCATCCCCAACCCTTCTCCCGCAAGGGGAGAAGGGAGCCAGACCTGGCTACGTGCAACAACCCGCTCTGGTGTGGCTCAAGCATCTGGTGAAGGAGCTGGTGAAGCCGGAGTAACCCGGCTGGGTGTGGCCTCCCCCTCATCCCCAACCCTTCTCCCGCAAGGGGAGAAGGGGGCTGCTCCTGCGCCACTGGTAGCATGGCTGACAACCTGTCTGCCGGGGCGAAATACATCCCACCAGCACATCGGTCTATCGACTCATCAGTTCATCAGTTCATCAGTTCATCAGTTCATCAGTTCATCAGTTCATTGTCACAAAACCCCACTCAAGCCCGAGATGATCGACAAGATGACAAATGTCACTCGATCTGTCCCCTCTCCCTCTGGGAGAGGGTCAGGGTGAGGGGAAGCAACCCACTCAGTCACCAGACGAGAGAATGGCTATATCTAATAGGGTCAAATAGCTCTGGATAGGCACCATGAGAACCCATCCATTTGCCAAACGAATGAGGCGAGAAGCCACCCTTGCCGAACAGAAGCTGTGGCTGCAATTGCGCGACCGCCGTCTGGCTGGGGTGAAATTCCGTCGCCAGATGCCCATCGGGCCCTACATTGTCGATTTCATCTCTCTTGAGCAGAGGCTGATCATCGAGGTCGATGGAGCGCAGCACAACGAACCGGCGAAGCGGCAATATGATGGCGTAAGAACGGCCTACCTCAATCAGCAGGGCTTTCGGGTGATCAGGGTGTGGAATAACGATGTGTTGAGTCGGATGGAGGCCGTACTGGAACTTCTTTTGCTCTCATTGCGCTGAGCAGAGCCCTCCCCCTCATCCCCAACCCTTCTCCCGCGAGGGAAGAAGGGAGCAAACAACCCGGCGGCGTGTGACATCCCCAGAAACAGCCATGGCTCCCACAAGGGGAGAAGGGAGCAAACAACTCGGCTGCGTGTGGCATCCCCAGATGACAACCATGGCTCCCACAAGGGGAGAAGGGGGCAAACAACCCGGCTGCGTGTGGCATCCCCAGAAACAACCATGGCTACCGCGAGGGGAGAAGGGAGCAAACAACCCGGCTGCGTGTGACATCCCCAGAAACAACCATGGCTCCCGCGAGGGGAGAAGGGGGCAAACAACCCGGCTGCGTGTGACCTCCCCATAAACAACCATGGCTCCCGCGGGAGCCATGGTTGTTTATAGGAGAGGCATTACGCCCGCAGGGCCGTCATCAGCTGGGTGACCACGCCACCCAACAGGACGGGGTCGGGGCGGCACTGGGCGAAGGTGACCAGGCCCTGGATGTTGATGAGCAAAAAGGCAGTCAGGGTCGGGATGTCGCGCCCGGCCGCCAACTCGCCGCGCTCGAGGGCCAGGCTCAGCACCGCCGCCAGATCCGCATCCAGCTCGCCATAGATGGCCTTGAGCTTCAGATGCAGCTCTTCGTCCTGCTCCGCCAGCTCCATCAGGGTGCGGGTCACCAGACAGGTGCCGCAGAGGGCGTCGTTCACCACCTGCTCGAGGTAGGCCTGCACCCCCGCCAGCGGGCTCGCGGCGGCGAAGAAGCTGCGCCGCAGGGCGCTCTTCTCCTGCACATAGTGGTCGACCGCCGCCAGCAGCAGGCCGCGCTTGTTGCCAAACGCCGCGTAGAGGCTGCCCGGATGCAACCCGGTCGCCGCCACCAGCTCCTGCATGGTGGTCTTGGCGTAACCCTTGGCCCGAAATGCCTCCATGGCATTTCGCAAGACGTCGTCCCGGTTGAACTCGGCGCTGCGCATGGTTTCTCCGTTGAAAAAGCGGATTCACCGGCCTGGGGCCGGCGAGGGGAAATAAGAGGGCGGCAAGTTTACCCCAGCGGGACGGCAACACCAACCCATGTTGAATGCTCGTTCAAAAAAGACTTGCACACAAAACAAAAAACGTCTTGAATGCACGTTCAAGAATCACTCCCTCAGGACAGACGATCATGAATACCCTGTTTCAGCCCTATCGCCTCAACGACACCCTCACCCTCGCCAACCGTTTCATGATGGCTCCCCTCACCCGCTGCATGGCAGGCCCGGGCCTGGTGCCCACCGAGCAGATGGCCGCCTATTATGCGCGCCGCGCCGACATCGGCCTCATCATCTCCGAAGCCACCATCATCCGGCCGGACGGGCAGGGCTACCCCAACACCCCGGGGCTCTACAGCGCCGAGCAGATCGCCGGCTGGAAGAAAGTGACCGGCGCCGTGCATGCCAACGGCGGCAAGATCTTCGCCCAGCTGTGGCACGTGGGTCGTCTCTCCCACCCCTTCTTCCACCACGCCGAAGTGCTGGCCCCCTCTGCCGTCGCCCATGAGGGCACGGTGCCGCGCATGCGCGAGCTGGTCTATCAGGTGCCGCGCGCCCTGACCGAGCGCGAAATCGCCCAGCTGGTCGAGGATTACGCCCAGGCCGCCGCCAACGCCATCGAAGCGGGCTTTGACGGGGTGGAGATCCACGGTGCCAACGGCTACCTCATCGATCAGTTCCTGCACCACGCCAGCAACCTGCGCACCGACAACTACGGCGGCAGCCCCGAGAACATGAGCCGTTTCGCGCTGGAGGTGGTGGATGCCATCAATGCCCGCATCGGCGGGGATCGGGTGGGCCTGCGCCTCTCCCCCGGCGCCTATGTGCACCTGGAAGGGGATGCCCGGGATCGCGCCGTGTTCGACCATCTGCTGGCCGAGCTGAACCAGCGCAACCTGGCCTATGTGCACCTCGGCATCTTCGATGACAGCCTCACCTTCGACTACCTGGACGGCCGCGCCTCCGACTACCTGCGCGCCCGCTACGACGGCCATCTGGTGGGGGTGGGCAACTACAGCGCCGAGACCGCAGCCGAGGCCATCGAGGCCGACCGCTTCGACCTGGTCGCCATCGGTCGCCCGCTCATCGCCAACCCGGACTACCTCGCCAAGGTGATACAGGGCGATGCCCTGGTGCCCTATGCCGACACCATGCTGGCCGAGCTGGTCTAACGCTCGCCGGCACCTTGCCTGACCAAGGATGGGATCCGCGCCCTCGCGCGGGTTTCCAATGTTTGGGCCCCTCTCGGGCCCTTTTTTGTGCCTGCTCGTCATGCCCGCCAGTTCCGTGATCCCTCGCTGACCCAATAAAAAAGTTGCTAGTAACAACTAGTTGGCTATATTGGTTGTTGATGACAACCAAATAGGAAGCCCTGATATGGATCCCCGCCCCCTGCGCGCCCTGTCGCGCGATCTGGTTCGCGAACTCGGCATGCTCTCCCAACAGTGCGGCGAACTGGCGCTCAGCCCGCTCGAAGCCCATCTGCTGATCGAGCTGGAGAGCGGCCCCGCCACCAACCAGCAACTGGCGGAGCGGCTGCGCATCGACAAGTCCAACGCCAGCCGCCCGCTGGCCCGTCTGGCCGAGCGCGAGCTCATCAGCTGGCATCCCCATCCGTCCGATGGTCGCAGCAAGGAGGCGCGCCTCACCATCGCCGGCCAGGCTCAACTGCTGGATCTGCATCAGGAGATGGACAGCGCCATGGAGGAGACCCTGGCCCAACTCACCCTCGCCGAGCGCGAGCAGCTGTGGGAAGGCCTGCGCCTCTATCGCAGCGCGCTCTCCCGTGCCCGCCGCCAGCAGGGCTATCGCATTCGCCCCATCACCCAGGCCGATAACCCAGCCATCGCTGCCGTGGTGCGCGCCGTCTCCGCCGAATACGGCCTCACCGCCGACAAGGGCTACGGCGTAGCGGATCCCAATCTCGACTTTCTTCATGAAACCTACCTGGGCGAGCGCAGCCGCTACTGGGTGATCGAGGGACCCGATGGCACCATTCTGGGCGGGGGCGGCATAGCGCCGCTGGCGGGGGAAGAGGGGCAAGTCTGCGAGCTGCAGAAGATGTACTTCATGCCCTCCCTGCGCGGGCTGGGACTGGGACGGCGGCTGGTGCTGCAGGCGCTGGACGAGGCGCGCGCGCTCGGCTATCAGCGCTGCTACCTGGAGACCACCGCCGTGCTGCGCGAGGCCACCGCACTCTACGAGTCCCTGGGCTTCGAGCACCTGCCGGGGCCGCTCGGCAGCACCGGCCACGATGCCTGCGAGATCTGCATGGTGCTGGCGCTCGCCGCCAACGAGACCCTGCCTGTGGCGTGAAGCATAAAGACCGGATGAACAAGGGCGGCCCTGGTACCGCCCTTTTGTTTGCCTGTTGCTCAGGGCCAGACGGCAGGTAACGCAATATGGCATGAAGGGTGAGGCCTGACGTCAGCCGGAGTTGCCGGACGGTGTTTACAGTCAGGCCAAGGCAGACTGGGGCGCTGGGCGCCTGTCAGGTGGGAAAGTAGAACCAGGCCGTTTTGATAAGGCCGGCCTCCACCTCAAACACCGCCATGCTCTCCAGCGGCTCGGGGGAGAGGCCATAGATCAACTCGTGATCGAACACCTTGTTGCCGATGACGGTGCGCGCCAGCAGCTCGGCCCGCAGGGCCGGGTTGTTGAAACGATGTTCGGCATAGAAGGCGCTGAGCGCCTCCTTGCCCACTGTGCTCGGGCTCTCCGTCGGCATCCGGTACCCCTTGAACGCATCGGAGAAGCAGGCCAGGAAGGCCTCGAGATCATGGGCGTTGTAAGCGTTAAATTGTGCCTCGACGGGCAGTTCGACCGACATGCATCACTCCCTGAATCATGTGTAAGCCCCCTTTATAGGGGGCATTGCTCCCCTTGTCGACCGGTGACGGCGGCGCTCCCCCCATCCGCGCCCTGTTCGCCATCCAAAAAGAGACCCCGCCGAAGCGGGGTCTCTTTTTATCCTGTCTGCCTGTCGGCAAGCCCTTGTCAGTGCTCGCGGGTCTGGCGGAACTGGACGTCAGGGTGACGCTCCTGGGCCAGGCGCAGGTTGACCATGGTCGGCGCGATGTAGGTGAGGTTGTCACCGCCATCGAGGGCCAGGTTGACCTCGTTCTTGCGCTTGAACTCCTCGAACTTCTTGACGTCGGTCCCTTCCACCCAGCGGGCAGTGGCGACGTTGACCGCCTCGTAGATGGCCTCGACGTTGTACTCGCTCTTCAGGCGCGAGACCACTACGTCGAACTGCAGCACACCGACCGCACCGACGATGAGATCGTTGCTGATGAGCGGACGGAACACCTGCACCGCCCCCTCTTCGGAGAGCTGCACCAGCCCCTTGAGCAGCTGCTTCTGCTTGAGCGGGTCGCGCAGGCGGATGCGGCGGAACAGTTCCGGCGCGAAGTTCGGGATGCCGGTGAACTTCAGATCCTCACCCTGGGTAAAGGTGTCGCCGATCTGGATGGTGCCGTGGTTGTGCAGACCGATGATGTCGCCGGCGAAGGCGTCTTCCGCCTGCTCCCGGTCACCGGCCATGAAGGTCACGGCGTCGGAGATGTTCACGTCCTTGCCGATGCGCACGTGGCGCATCTTCATGCCCTTGCTGTAGGTGCCGGAGACGATGCGCATAAAGGCGATACGGTCGCGGTGTTTCGGATCCATGTTCGCCTGGATCTTGAACACGAAGCCGGAGAACTTCTCCTCGGTCGCCACCACTTCGCGGCTCTCGGCCTTGCGCGGCATCGGGGCCGGCGCCCAGTCGGTCAGGCCGTCCAGCATGTGGTCGACACCGAAGTTGCCGAGTGCGGTACCGAAGAAGACCGGGGTCATCTCACCGGCGATGAAGGCGTCGTGATCGAACTCGGGGGAGGCACCCTGCACCAGCTCCAGCTCGCCGCGCAGCTGGGCAGCCAGATCTTCGCCGATGGCGGCGTCCAGCTCGGGGTTGTTCAACCCCTTGACCACCCGCTTCTCCTGGATGGTGTGGCCCTGACCGCTCTGATACAGATAGGTCTCGTCCTTGTAGAGGTGATAGACACCCTTGAAGGATTTGCCGCAACCGATGGGCCAGGTGATGGGGGCGCACATGATGTTGAGCTCACGCTCCACCTCGTCCATCACCTCCATGGGATCGCGCACTTCGCGGTCCAGTTTGTTCATGAAGGTGAGGATGGGGGTGTCGCGCAGCCGGGTCACTTCCATCAGCTTGCGGGTCCGGTCTTCAACACCCTTGGCGGCGTCGATGACCATCAGGCAGCAGTCGACCGCCGTCAGGGTACGGTAGGTATCTTCGGAGAAGTCCTCGTGACCCGGGGTATCGAGCAGGTTGACCAGGCAGTCGGCGTAGGGGAACTGCATCACCGAGGTGGTGATGGAGATACCACGCTGCTTCTCCATCTCCATCCAGTCGGATTTGGCGTGCTGACCCGAGCCACGGCCCTTGACGGTACCGGCGCGCTGAATGGCCTGTCCGAACAGCAGTACCTTTTCGGTGATGGTGGTTTTACCCGCATCCGGGTGCGAGATGATCGCAAAAGTGCGTCTCTTGGAGACTTCACTCAGAAATTCAGCTGACATAATTCAACGTTCTTCTATTGGGCGGCGGCCTTAAGCCACCGTGGGATAATTCCGGAGTGCCGCATTGACTCACGGTCCGGCATGGATACGCAACGGGCCACTCGGGCGGGCATCAGACCCGCCGGTGGAGAGAGGAAGAGGGTTGCGTTACATGGGTCTTCTCACCTGAGCCAAAGCAAAATTGCGCGACATTATACCCGCGCGAGTGAAAAATACCCAGCCCGGCTTTGCAGGGTGGTGCACCCTATTCGGCCCGCATCACCTGGTTGCGGCCGGCCTGCTTGGCCCGGTACATGGCCTCGTCGGCCCGCTGCACCAGCCCCCCCAGGCTCTCGTCGAGAGGACCCTGCTGGGCACAACCGATGCTGACGTTGACAAAACGCCCCTCCAGCATCCCCTCGATACGCAGCTGGGAGACGCGATGACGGATCCGCTCCGCCACTTCCATCGCCTCGTCCAGACAGGTGTCGGGCAGCAGCACCAGAAACTCTTCGCCACCGTTGCGCCCCACTCTGTCCAGCGAACGCAGCTGGGCGGCGATGCACTTGGCCACGGCGGCCAGCACCAGATCCCCCACGTGGTGGCCCAGCTGGTCATTGACCAGCTTGAAGTGATCGATGTCCAGCAGCAGCACCGAGAAGGGCTTGCCCTGCTCCCGCGCCTGTCTGAACCAGTGCTGGCCCTTGTTCTGGATCTGGCGGCGGTTGTGCAGCCCGGTCAGATCGTCGGTCATGGCGAGCCGGCGCATCTGGCGGGAGCGATTGAACTGGTGCAGCGCCAGCATGCCCATCACCAGCAACAACAGGGCCACCACCACGTACTGCCAGTGGCGCCGCTCCTGCAGTTGCTTGAGCTTGGCCTCCTGCAGCAGCTGCTTGGTCTTGAGGGCCTGGTTCTCCAGCTCCTTGCGAGCCAGATCGAACTCGAAGCGCATCTGCAACGAGCGCTGCTCCCTGAGCACCCGTTCCAGCGAGTGCTTGGTCTCGACAAACAGCTTGAGGTTGCTGAGCGCGGCGCTGATCTGCCCCTGCTGCTCCAGGATCCGTGCCCGCACCTCGTAAACCCGCGCCAGGAAGCGCTGGTTCTTCTCCTTGACGAAGATGGGTTCGGCGTGGGCCAGGTAGTAGAGCGCCTTGGTCGGGTTGCCCTGCGCCGCCTCCGCCATCCCCATCACCAGTTGCCAGTGACCCAGGGTGACGCTGTCGGAGCTCTCGCGCCCCTGCAAAATGGCGTCAGCCTGGCGCAGCTTGCTCACCGCCTTGGTCACCTTGCCCTGATTGAGCAGTATGGTGGCGATCTCGATCCGGACCCAGGCCAGCAGCCCCTCTTTCTGCTGAGAACGATAGAACTGCTCGGCCATCTTCATCAGCGGCAGCGCCCGGTCATACTCCCCCATCTCGGAGTAGAGCAGCCCCTGCTGGGAGCGGATCCTCACCAGCGGCTCCTGAGCGCGCAGGGCGCTGTAGTCATGGGCCAGCTCTTCGAAATACCCCTCGGCCCGCTCATAGAGCCCCATCCGCCGATAGGCGTTGGCGATCTGGGCCAGCACCTCCCGTGCCTTGCCATCCAGCCCCAGCGACTCGAAGCGCTTGTGCGCCTCGATGAGCTCCATCAGCCCCTCCGCCAGCTCACCCTGATAGGCGTACATGTCGCCGCGCAAGCTGAGGATGTCCGCCTCCTGCACCCGATCACCGAGCCGGCGGGCCAGCACCAGCGCCTGCTGGTAGTCCTCCTTGGCCTGCTCCATGTTGCCGAGCATCTGCTGATGGAAGGCGCGGCAGGCCAGCAGACCTGTCTCGGTGATCCTGTCCTTGCGGGCCCGGGCACCGGCCAGTTCCTGGTCGGCAAAGTCCACCACGGCACGGTACTCGTCGTCCCACTCGGAAGGCATGGCCCAGCACTGCAGCCGCACGATGCGCCCCTGCACGTCGGGGGGATAGGCTTCCTTGCTCGCCACCAAGGCGGCGATGCGCAGCCGGAACATGCGATCGGGCTGGAACCCCTCCTCCAGCAGCTGTAACTCGCGGGAGAGCTGGGGCTCGGTCAGCGGCGCCCGGGCCGCCCAGGCGAGGGGCGTACACAATCCCGTCAGCAGGATCAGGGTCATGATGCGTTTCATGCCGGTTCGGTTTCCCCTCAGGTGGTGCTAGTACACGAATATGCTCACTCCCCCCATCATATCTCGCCTTGCAGCAACACACAGCAACCATGGAAAAAGAGAGGAGATAGGCCAGATCCGGCAGGCTCTCACGCTGACCGAACGCGCCCCTTTACAGATGGAAAATCAGCATCGACTATAGGCGCCATCCAACACAGGGAAGCGCAGGTTGATGACATATCAGGAGCTGCAGGCGGCCTACGACAAGCTGCTGCAGGAGAACGAACGGCTCAGGCGGGTCGCCGACGATGCGCGGGAGAAGCTGGAAGCCGCCATGGACGGCACCGGCCTGTGCATCTGGCAGAACCACGTGCCCACCGGCAAGCTCATCATCTTCAACCGGCGCTGGGGTTCCATGCTCGGCTACCAGCCCAAGGAGCTGTCGGCCCACTTCGACGTCTGGCGCGAGCATCTGCATCCGGAAGACAGGGAGCGGGTGCTGCAGGCCTTCTTCGATCACCTGAGCGGCAAGAGCCCGTTTTATCAGGTGATGCACCGGATGATCGCCAAGGATGGCAAGACCACCTGGGTGCTGGACCGGGGCCGGGTGGTGGAGCGGGACGCACAGGGCAACCCCGTTCGGGTGATGGGCACCCACATCGACATCACCCACGAGAAGGAGTACGAACAGCAGCTGGCCCGGCTCGCCCACCGGGATCCCCTCACCGGCCTTGCCAACCGCACCGCCCTGCAACGCAAGTTCAACCAGGGTTTCAAAGCCATCTGCTTCATCGATCTGGACGACTTCAAGCAGGTCAACGACAACCTGGGCCACCGCGCCGGCGACGAGCTGCTGATCGCCCTCACCCGCCGGCTGCGCGACTGTTGCGAGGAGGGGGTGAAGATAGGCCGGCTCGGCGGCGACGAATTCGTGCTGCTGCTGCCTTGGGCCAGCGACGATCCCCGCACCAGCCAGCTGGCCAGCCAGTGCATCGACGCCATCGCCACCCCGTTCGAGCTGCCCAACGGCGACGCCTCGGTGGGCTTGAGCATGGGGATTGCGGCAATCCGGCCGCAGGATGATTTCAGCACGGCGCTGGCCCGGGCCGACCAGGCCATGTATCGGGTCAAGCGCAGCGGCAAGCGGGGCTTTCATGTCGCCCGGCCGAGTGGCCAGCCACTGCTGGATCAGGAGCAGGTCAACGAGCGCGGGCTCGGCCACCAGCCCCGCCCCTGAACAGGGTCAGATGGGCAGCGGCCCCATCACCTTGACCGCCCGAATGGCGAAGTGGCTGCTGATGTCGTTGACCATGTCCTGGGACTGCAACCGCCGGATCCATTGCTCGTAGGCGGGCAGGTCGGGCACCACCACCTCCAGCAGGTAGTCGTAGTTGCCGGAGACGGTGTGACAACTGATCACCTCCGCCATGGCCGCCACCGCCTGCTCGAAGGCCTCCACCAGCGGCTCCCTGTGCTGACTGAGCCGCACGTTGACGAAGATGGTGATGCCAAGCCCGAGCATCTCCCGCGCCAGCACGGCGCGATACCCCCGTATATGGCCCTCCCCCTCCAGCCGCTTCAGGCGCCGGGCACAGGGGGAGGCGGACAAGCCTACCTGCTCCGCCAGCTCCACGGTCGTGAGGCGCCCATCCTGTTGCAGCAAGCGCAGCAGATGTAAATCAATCCTGTCGAGCATCTTGGTGATATCCGGTAAAAATCCCTTTTGGATTGGCTGAAACTAGCAATTACACCCCAATTTCTCAAACAGTTTGCCCTGCAACACCCTCCCCCCTGGCGTGATAATGAGCCGGGACACGCCATGGAGGGAGCCCGATGTCATTCACACCATCACCCCGTTGCAGCGGCTGGGCCGCCGCCCTCGCCACCGTGCTGCTCTGGTCCGGTTTCTTTCTCTCCCTGCGCCTGGGCGCCGAGGAGAAACTCCCGCCACAGGCGCTGGCGCTGCTGCGCTTCGGTATCCCGGCCCTGCTGCTGCTCCCCTATTACTGGCGTCACCGCATCCGTCTGCGCCGCACGCCCCTGCGCTGGCAGCTGGCCATGCTGGCGGGGGCCGGCCTGCCCTTCTTCTGGCTCGGCGCCACCGGCATGCAGCTGGCCCCGGTGGCCCAGGGCAGCGCCCTGATCCCGGGCACGGTCCCCCTCATGGTCAGCCTGCTGGGCCTGTTGCTGTGGCGCGCCCCCTGCCCCCTGCAGCGGTGCTGGGGGCTCGCCCTCATCGCCCTGGCCACCGCCATCCTGTTGCTGGGCGGAGAACCGGGATTATGGCAGGGACAGCTCTGCTTTCTGGGGGCGGCCCTGCTGTGGGCCCTGTTTACCCTGGCGGTCAGACGCAGCGGACTGGCGGCGCTGGATGCGGCCGCGCTGGTGGCGGTGCCGTCGGCCCTGTTGCTGCTGCCGACGCTCCTGTGGAGCCCCTTGCCCATAGTGAGCCATGCCAGCGTCTGGCTCTGGCAGGGTCTGCTGCAAGGGATAGGCGCCGGCTTGCTGGCGGCGCTCTGTTACGCCCACGCCATCCGCACCCTGGGCGCCGAGGTCAGCTCGGCGCTGGGCTCGCTCACGCCCGTGATGGCGGCCATGCTGGCCTGGTGGCTGCTGGGGGAGAGCGTCACGCCGCCGGTGTGGCTGGCGCTTGGCCTCTTGTGTGTCGGAGTGGTGCTGGCCAGTCTGCCGGCACGGCGGGTTTCAGCTGCGCTGCCAGCGGCGCAACAGGCGACCGCGCAGGCCGCAGTCGAGTAGCCAGCTGTTGTCGAACACCCGCAGCAGCGCCGGTTTGGCATGGCGGGACATGGCCACAGCGTGGAAGCGGGTCTGCTGCTTGCGCTGGCGGTTCATCCGATCCAGCAGGCTGTGAGGCAGGCTCTGGGCGATAAAGTCGGAGACCACCAGCACGTCCGCTTTGGCAAAGGCGGGGTCATCCAGCTTGATCAGGGCCTTCTCGAGGCAGGGCACCAGATCGGTGCCGCCGTGAAAACTCATGGAGAGGAAGCGCTCCGCCTTGTCGAGCCCTGTGTCGGCGGTGATCTCCAGGGTCGCCACCTCGGTGGAGAAGAGCATCAGGTAGCAGCCCCGCTTCTCGTCCATCGCCACCTTGAGCAGCGCCAGAAACAGCGCCTTGGCGCACTCCTCCGGATAGCCCCCCATGGAGCCCGAGGTGTCGATGCAGACGATGAAGGGCCCCCGCTGCTGCAGCTGCCGCCCGCCAAGCTCAGGGGTGCGCAGCATGATGCGCTGGCGCGGCAGGGTGCCGCGCGACTGGTAGCTGAGCAGGCGCCGCTCCAGATAGCGGCGGTAGAACTCCAGCTCCAGCTCCGGCAGCGCCAGCATCACCGCCTCGCTCGGCAAGAGTCGCATCAGGTCGCTGGCCGGGTGGATGCCCACCAGATCGTCCGGCACGTCGTCGGTCTGCACCTCTTCCAGTTCGTGCACCTGCACCGGCGGCACCGGCGAGTCGTTGGCCCGGTTGTCCTGCTCGCTGCGTCCCAGCAGGTTGGCGATCTCCGCCAGCAGTGGCTCGCGCTGCAGCATGCGAGCGTACTGCTTGACCAGCACCAGGCTGCGCTTGTGCCAGCTCCCCTGCGCCAAATCCCAGAGCCCGCCGGCGGAGATCTGGTTGGGATCGAGCGCATCGGCCAGGGTACGGCTCGCCAGCAGCTGATCTTCGATCTCCTGGCGCTGCTTCTCCCGCTCCGCCTCGGCGATCTGCTGCTGCAACTGCAGCAGGCTGCCCACCAGGCTGGTGCGCCACTTCTCGATCAACAGCTGGCGCTGGCTGTCGGTGGGGTGAGCCATCAGCTGGCGCACCAGGCTGCGCGCCTCGCCGGCGAAGGGGCTGTACTGCTCAAGCCCGTCCAGCAGCGCCGGCAGACGCCCCATCAGCTCGGCCAGCGGCAACCCCTTGTGGGCCTGATAGAGGCGATACTCCTGCTCCAGCGCCACCGGCACCGGCTTGTGGCGCATCTCCTCCCCCAGCTGATCGCTCCAGCGGCGGATGCGCTTTTGCAACAACTTGCCCTGCAGCGGGGAACGTTTGATGAACTCGGAGATCTTGGGGGTGGAGGCCAGCAAGAGCGCCATTTCGCCCGCCAGCTCCCCCTCGCCCATCAGCAGCCCCAGATCCATCATGCCGATCTCAAGCATGGCAACCTCCGCTGACCTGGCTCACGACCGCCCCCTTCGCGCTCGCCATGGCTCAGGCGTCCAGTTGCGGCAGCCGGTCGTGCCACTGGCTGATGTCGGTGCGCAGCTGATCCAGATCCCGGTTCAGCACGAAGAAGCTGTCCTCCACCTGCTGCAACCAGTGACGACCGATGAAGAGGTGCTGCTGATGGCGCTCGAACAGGTTGCGCTGGCGCTTGAGCTCCTGCGCCAGCACGCCGGCCTCCGCCAGCAGCTCGGTCAGGGCCGCCTGCCAGGGGGTGATCACCACCTCGGGGATGGGGGTGCGCTCCACCAGCACCAGCGGGATCTGCTGGCGTTGCAGATCCAGCACGTGCAGCCGCAGCTCGTCGTCCAGCACCAACTCGTAGTGGCCCTCCTTGGGGTTGCCAAGCGGCCAGCCCACCAGCGACTCGCCGGTGGGGTGCCAGTGGGAGAGCAGGGTGCGGTCGAACACCAGCGTCTCCACCAGCCGCTCCGGATCGTCGCCATCCAGCGCCGCCGGGGTGAGCAGATGGAAGTGCACCAGCTTGCCGAACGGGCGGGCGTTGGCCAGCGGGATCTGGATGCCGCGGGCGCGGCGCCCGAACCACTGCTGGCGCTTTCTGGCCTTGCAGCACAGGCGCTGGGCCACGCTCTGTTTGAGCTGCTTGAACTTGTCCCGCAGCCCCATCAGCTGACGGGTCATGGTCAGCTGCTGATAGCCGTAGAGGCGGGAGAATTCGGTCATCATCTCCAGCAGGGCGGTGCGCGAGGCCTCGTCATGCCAGAGGCAATCCTTGAACAGCAGCAGATCGAGCGGGGCCACCTCGTCGCGGCCGTTGAAAAAGGCGCTCGCCTTGATCAGCCGCACTGCCTTCTTCCAGCGCCGATCCGACACGTAGCAGCTGTGGGCCAGCTGGCTGTCGAGCTGCTGGCGCAGCTGATAGATGAGCTCGAAGCAGTCGTCCGGCAGCCGGATCCGGTCGATCTGCTCCTGCCACTCCAGATACTCGTCGCCGTGGATCTGCACCGAGGGTGGCAGATTCTGGTGGGACTGGCCGTCACTGGCCAGCATGGCCTGGAAGTTGGCCTTCTCCTGCACCCGGTCCATCCAGATCCGCACCAGCATGCGGTCGTAAAGCGCCTCCAGCCCGCTGTCGGGGGCCGGCAGCTCGTTGGAGGCGGTCACCAGCAGCCGCATTGGGATGGGGTGCTGGCTGTCGCCGTTGCGAAACTGCCGCTCGTTGATGGCGGTGAGCAACGTGTTGAGGATGGCGGGGCCCGCCTTCCAGATCTCGTCGAGGAACACCACCTCGGCCTCCGGCAGGTAGCCGGCGGTGAGCCGCAGGTACTTGCCGTCCTCCTTCAGCGCCTGGATGGAGAGGGGGCCGAACACCTCCTCCGGCGTGCTGAAACGGGTCATCAGGTACTCGAAGTGACGCGCCTCATGAAAGGCCAGCTTGAGGCGCCGCGCAATCAGGCTCTTGGCGATGCCGGGCGGGCCCAGCAGAAACACGCTCTCACCGGACAGGGCCGCCAGCAGACCAAGCCGCAGGGCATCCTGGCGCTCGTAAAGCCCCTCGCCGAGGGCCGACAGCAGGCGTGGCAGCCGTTCGTGAATGGGGGCGAGACGAAGATTCTGTGATGCTAAAGGTGGCATAGGCGCACTTCCGATACTGGGGTTGTCTGGAACCGGCACACCCGCGACGCGATCGAAGGTTCCCTGTCCTGCTTGTTGTATTGTCGGGAGGTCGCCTCTGGCTCGCACCGGTCGGTTGCCGGGCGTCGGAGCGCCTCTCCTGGCTAAAACATACCGCAAAAGATGCAGCAAAACGCGTTCGAGTGTACCCTGCGCAGAGCTTTTTTCATCAATGCAGATCAAGACTGAGTCATCGCCCATGCAAGATCCAGTGCAGCTGACCACAGCGCGGGAACCCGTCCCCGAGCAACCAGACCAGGCATCCGGTCGCCTGCGGCAACACCTACTGGCCCGGATGGGCATCCCTAGCTGGCAACTGCGCCGGCCGGCCCTGCTGGCGGGCCATCAGGCTGCGCCCGCACCTGCCAGTGAGGCTCAGGCGAGTCAGCAGGAGGCGGTCCCCGCCCCGGCCGTGCCGAGCGAGCCGCCGAGCGGCAAGCTCTGGATCCTGGCGAGCCGGCTGCCGGCCCCCGGTCTGCTGGCGGATCTCTGCCAGCTGCTCGGCATCGGCAGCGACGAGGTCAGCCTGCTGAGCAGCCTGCCCGCCGGCCACACCCCGCCCCTGCTCTGGCTGGAGGCGGCCGATCCCGCCTGGCCAGAGGCTCTGATCTGCCCGCTCACCCCCAGCCCGGCCCAGAAACGGGCTCTGTGGCTGCAGCTCAAGGGGCGCCTCGGCTGACCAGCCGTGCGCCCCGCATCTCTCTTCGTTCAGCCGCCCCGACCCGGAGCCACCATGGTGCAATTTCGTCCCCTGCTCGAGACCGACTTCGAGCTCATCTACCCCATAGAACAGGCTGCCCACAAGGAGCCCTGGAGTCAGGCCAACCTGCTCTCCTGCTTCGGGCCGCGCTATCTCAACGGCCTGCTGCTGGTCGACGGCCAGCCGGCCGGCTTCTACATCTCGGATCTTGTGGCGGGCGACAGCTCGCTGATGAACATCTGCGTGCATCCTGACTTTCAGGGCAAGGGGCTGGGGCGGGCGCTGCTCAGGGAGTACCTGAGCCGCAGCAAGGCCAACCAGGCCGAGGCCTGGTTCCTCGAGGTACGGGCCGGCAACAGCACCGCCATCGGCCTCTACGAGAGCGAGGGGTTTGCCGAGTACTGCCGGCGCGCCGACTACTACGGCACCGGTCAGGATCGGGAAGATGCCGTGCTGATGTCCCGCCTGTTCGACTTCGGCTAAGCCGCCGCGCTACATCTGCAGCATTAGAGCAGCGGCGCGTTGTCGAGGGCCGGATCCTGCAGGCTTTGGGTGGTGTGCAGCACAGCCTCGAAGCCGGCGGCGGAGAGCGGCATGAAGAAGCCGCGCTGCCAGGTCACCCCGGGCATCCAGATCTGCTGGATATCCACCACTATCTTGATGGGCTTGAGCGGCTCGCCCGGCTGCTGCACATAGATGCCGGGCGGCGTCGCCACCTGCGGGAAGCGGCGCAGTATCTGCTCGCTGCCATCCCCGGCATTCGGGTTGAGACGCACCTTGACCAGCCGGGCCAGCACAGGCGCCATCTCCTCTGTCTGCCACAGGGTGGTATCCAGCAGCTTGCAGCGCCGGCATTTGGCGCGTTCGATCACATAGAGCAGCGGATAGCCCTTCTGCAGGGCCAGCTGCTGTGCCTGGGCGTAGCCTTCGGCGCCGCTCAGCCAGGGGTTGTCCTCCTCGCCACCCGTTCCTCCCAGCGTAAACCAGAGCCCGCCGGCCCCCGCCAGCAACAGCAATACCCCGGTCACCACCCCCTTGATACCGACACTCATTATGCTCCCTCCCTGAATGGCTCCACACGTCAGCCACCATCATGCCTCAAGCCCCCCTAATTGACGACTTTGTGATCCAAGACAAATGGCGAACACTTGTAAGCTGTAATCTTAGAGTTTAAACTCCAGCGCGATTTTTCAGTGCCCCTTAGGGCGTACAACTGTTACTTGAGGATGTCTGACTGATGCCGAAACACCACCTGGTTCGACTGATGCGGGAACGTATCGCCCGGCTTGGCAACAAGGCCGCCCTGCGCGTACAACAGGATGGCCAGTGGCGTGCCATCGGCTGGCGTACCCTGGGGCAGGCCATGGACTACTGTGCCCAGGCGCTGATCCGCGCCGGCCACCAGCCTACCGAGATGGTCGGCATCTATGCCCGCAACATGCCGGAGTGGACCCAGGCCGATCTCGGCATCCTGGCCGCCCGCGGCGTCAGCGTCCCTATCTACCCCACCAGCACTCTGGATCAGCTGCGCTACATCGTCAAAGATGCCGGCATCAAGGTGCTGTTCGTCGGCGAACAGCCCCAGTTCGACCAAGCACTGCAACTCATTGAAAGCGGCGAGATTCAGCAGCTCATCGCCCTCGACGGCAGCGTCAACCTGCGCGGCTGCCCGCAGGCGAGCCACTTCCAGGAGTTCCTCTCTTCCGGCAATCACCAGCCCAGCGAACAGGTACTGCGCGAGCGCGAGGGCCAGTACCGGATGGACGACCTGCTGACCCTGATCTACACCTCGGGCACCACAGGTGAGCCCAAGGGGGTGATGCTCGATTTCGCCAACATCGCCGCCTGCTTCGAGATGCACAACAGCCGCCTAGATCTGAACGAGCAGGATGTTTCGCTCTGCATGCTGCCGCTCAGCCATGTGTTCGAGCGCGCCTGGACCTACTACGTGCTCTATTGCGGCGCCGAGAACGTCTACATCCGCGATCCGCAGAAGGTGATGGATGTCATCGGCGAGGTGCAGCCGACCGTGATGTGCGCCGTACCGCGCCTCTACGAGAAGGCCTACGCCATGATCCAGGCTCGCGTCGCCCAGGCCCCACGCCTGCGCCAGGCCCTGTTCGGCTGGGCCACCCGGGTCGGCAAGCAGATGGTTGCCACCCGCCAGGCGGGTAAAGCCGCCTCTCCTCTGCTCTACGGCCAGCTCTGGCTCGCCGAGCGGCTGGTGTTTCGCAAGCTGCGCGCCCGTTTCGGCGGCCGCACCCGCTTCCTACCGGTGGCCGGCGCCCGCCTCGCCGACGAGGTGAACTTCTTCTTCCAGGCCATGGGGCTCAACCTCAAGTACGGTTACGGCATGACCGAGACCACCGCCACCGTCTGCTGCTACGAGGACAGCCAGTTCAAGCTGGGCTCCATCGGCACGGCGCTCAGCGGCATCGAGGTGAAGCTGGGTGAGAACAACGAGCTGCTGGTGCGCTCCCCCACCGTGATGCGCGGCTACTACAACAAGCCCGAGGCCACCGCCGAGGTGATGACCGAGGATGGCTTCCTGCGCACCGGCGATGCCGGCGAGCTCGACGGCGAAGGCAACATCTACTTCACCGAGCGCCTCAAGGAGCTGATGAAGACCTCCAACGGCAAGTACGTGGCGCCGCAACTGGTGGAGGGGACCCTCGGCAAGGATCGCTTCATCGAACAGATCGCCATCGTTGCCGATACCCGCCACTTCGTCTCGGCGCTGATCGTGCCCTGCTTCGAGTCGCTGGAGGAGTACGCCCGCTCCATCAACCTGCAGTACCAGTGCAAGACCGAACTGCTGCGCCACTCCAAGGTGGTGGAGTTCTTCGAGGCGCGCATCCAGGATCTGCAAAAAGAGCTGGCCAAGTTCGAGCAGGTGAAGAAGTTCACCCTGCTGCCGAGCGCCTTCTCCATGGAGCTGGGTGAGCTGACCCCCACCATGAAACTGCGCCGCAAGATCATCGAGTCCAAGTACCAGAGCGAGATCGAGGCCATGTATAACCATGTCTGAGTACAACCACGTCTGATGCCACCCGGGTTCAGGGAAATAAAAAAGCCGCTTCAAGAGCGGCTTTTTTTGTTGCCTGTCATCAGGCCGGGGTCTTGCTGGTTCCGAAGTAGTCGGCCAGGAAGTCGTCGAACGACAGGCTGTCGCTGCGCTCCCGCTCCCGCTGCTTGGCCAGGGACTCCCGTGCCTCGCCGGCAAAGTAGGCCTCGTCCCAGTACTGCAGCTCGCCGGCCAGCATCTCTTCCCGATAGCGGCTCGCCAGCTCGTCGGCGAAGGCGCCGTTGTCCTTGCCACTCTCCAGCAGTTGCTTGAGCAGGCGGGCGGAGTAGGTGAGCTCGGGGTTGAGCAGCTTCTCGCGGTGCATCGCCAGCGTCTCGCGATAGCGGTTGCGGCCGCAGCAGCGATCCAGCAGCGCGGCGACCTCGGCCAGCTCGTCGAACAGCTTGAGGCCGAACTCCTTGAGGCCGATGGGGTTGCCCTGCTCGTCCTCCAGCTCGAGGCCGGGACGGCGCCCTTCCAGCACCACCTTGGTCTGGTTGCGGCGATTGCGGGCGATCTCCTCGTCACCCAGCACAGGGGACGGACGCAGCAGGCACCAGACCAGGAACAGGTCGAAGAAGCGGATCTGATCCACCTCGATGCCATACGGGGTGAAGGGGTTGACGTCCACGGTGCGCAGCTCGATGTATTCGATGCCACGCTGCTCCAGCGCGTCGGACGGCTTCTCGCCGCTGCGCGGGGTGCGCTTGGGGCGGATCGGGGCGTACAGCTCGTTCTCCAGCTGCAGCACGTTGTCGTTGAGCTGACGGTACTCACCGTTCACCTTGACGCCGATCCTGGCGAAGTCGGGATCATGGGTGTTGATGGCGCGGCGCAGGCTGCTCACATAGGCCGGCAGGTTGTCGTGGCTTATCTTGAGTCCCGCCTGGGCGCTGTTGGTGTAACCCAGATCCGACAGCCGCAGGGCGGTGGCGTAGGGCAGGTAGAGGGTGCCCTTGCCGGTCTTCTGGAACGGCAGGTTGCTCTTGCGCCCCTTGAGGAAGGATTCGCAGATGGCCGGCGAGGCGCCGAACAGGTAGGGCACCAGCCAGCCGAAGCGGTAGACGTTGCGGATAAGCCCCATGTACTTGTCGGAGATGAAGCGCTGGCTGCAGCACCCCTCGCACACCAGCTCCTGCCACTCGCACCAGAAGCTGTCCGGCATGGAGAAGTTGAAGTGCACCCCGGCGATCACCTGCATCAGGCTGCCGTAGCGGTTCTTCAGCCCCTGCCGGTAGAGGGTCTTCATCCGGCCGATGTTGGAGCTGCCGTACTGGGCCAGCCGGATGTTATCCTCGTCGCCGACGAAGCAGGGCATGGAGAGCGGCCAGATCCGCTCATCACCCAGGTGATGAATGGTGTGGCGGTGGATGTCGCCAAGCTGTTCCAGCAGGCTGTCGATAGAGTCGGTGGCCGGCGTGATGAACTCCAGCAGGCTCTCCGAGTAGTCGGTGGTGATGTTGGCATGGGTCAGTGCCGAGCCCAGACTTCTGGGGTGATCGGTCTGGGCCAGGGTCCCCTGTGGGGTGATGCGCAGACATTCACGTTCGATCCCGCGCCGGATCCCCTTGAGGGCGGTCAGCCGTTCCGGCGAACCCAGGGCGGTCAACAACTCGGTGAGTGACAAGCTTGTCGTAGTCATATTCACGGCTCATGTGTGGCCGCCCCACAGGGGGGCGGCACTATTTTTATGTAGCGCCCTCAGGGCAGCTGCAGCGGATAGATGGGAAGATGAAGCTCCTGCAGGGGTTTTTCAAGCTTTTGCTTGTCCCCCACCACCACAATCACCATCTCGGCCGGGTCAAGCCAGCGTGCCGCACTGGCCTTGAGCGTCTCGGCCGACACCGTCTTGATCAGGCTGTTCTGGGCCTGCACATAGTCCAGCTTCAGGTCATACATGATCATCTGCAGCAGGAAGCCCGCCTTCTGGCCAAGCGTCTCGTAGGAGAGCGCATCCTGCTGGGAGACGGCGCTGCGCATGTAGGCGAGCTCGACCGGGGTCGGGCCGCTCTTGCGGTAGTTGTCCATCTCCTTGAGGAACTGGCGGATGGCATCCACGGTCGCATCGGCCCGCACGTTGGCGCCGGTGGCGAAGGTACCCACCTCCCGGTTGGCGGAGAAGCCCGAGCTGGCCCCATAGGTATAGCCCTTGTCTTCCCGCAGGTTGAGGTTGATGCGGCTGTTGAAGTTGCCGCCCAGGTTGAAGTTCATCAGCCCGGCGGTGAAGTAGTCCCCCGTGGTATCGAACGGCATGGCGCGGCGGCCGATGCGGATCACCGACTGGGGCGCCCCCGGCTTGTCCACCAGATAGATGCCCGGCTTGGCCTGCTCGCCTTCGGGCTTGAGACTGCCAAGAGAGGGGGCAGCCCCCTTCCACTGGGTCAGGAAGCCGAGTTGATCCTCCACCTGGGACTGGGTCACGTCACCCACTACCACCACCTTGGCGTTGGTCGGGTTGTAGTAGTTCTGGTAGAAGCGCTTCACGTCCGCCAGGGTCAGCTTCTCCACATCGGCCAGCACGCCGTCACCCGGCTGACCGAGACGGTTCTGCTTGCCGTAGATCAGCTCGCGGAAGGCCTGACCGGCCAGCCACTCGGGCTGCTGCTCGCTCTGTTTCATCCCCTGCAGCATCTGCGCCTTGACCCGCTCGAAGTCGGCCTCGCGCATGCCGGGCCGCTCATACACCTCGCGCACCAGCGCCAGGGTCTGCGGCAGCTTGTCGGCCAGGCTGCTGATGGTGACCAGGTTGTTGTACTGGGCGCTGGAGACGCTGACGCTGGAGCCGAGCTTTTGCAGCTCGTCGCTGAGCTGGGCCTCGGTCAGACGCACCGAGCCCTGCCCCATCATGCTGGCGGTGAGGCTGGCCAGCCCCAGCTCGCCCTTGCCTTCGGCCCGCATGCCGCCCGGCAGGGCGACCATGATGGAAACCGCCGGGATTTCATCGCTCTGGGTGCCGATGATCTCGATCCCCTTGTCGAGCTTGCCGTGCCAGATGGCCGGCACCTTGACGCTCACCGCATCGGCCGCCTTGGGCTGCACGCTGCGATCGAAGTCGTCTTTCACCGGCCGCTCGGCCAGCACCTTGTCATGCTTGGCGTAATCCGGCAGCTCGCGCTTGGCCGGGGTGAAGTTGGGCTTGGCGGCCTGCCAGTCGCTCTTGCCCTTGGGCACCACGCTCAGCACCACCGCCGGCTTGTTCAGGATGAACTTGTCGTAGGCGGCCTTGACCTGCTCCGGCGTCACCTTGCCGATGGCGTCCAGGCTCTTGAACACATAGTTGGGATCCTGGGCGAACACCTGGCCCATGGCGAGCTGGCTAACCTTGCCGGAGACGCTGTCCAGACCCCAGATGGCCGAGGCACGATAGCTGTTGATCGCCTTCTCCAGATCCTCCGGCTTGAGGCCGCGACCGGCGAACTCGCCGATCACCTTGTCCACCTCGCTCTTGAGGGTCTTCAGGCTGCCATCCACCGCCGGGTTGGGATAGGCGTAGACGGTGAGGGTACAGGCCAGCTCCTCGCAGTAGTGGGAGGCCCCCACATCGATCGCCTTGCCGCTCTTGACCAGCGACTGGTAGAGCATGGAGCTGGCGGAGCCGCCCAGCACGTCGGCAAACATGTCGAGGGCTGGCTCCTGCGGATCGCCAAGGGACACGGTCGGGTAGCTGATGTAGAGCAGCGGCAGGTGCACCTTGTCCTCGAGCGTCACGTAACGGGTCTCGGGCAGGGTCACCGGCTCGGGGGTCGGCTCAGCCACCTCGGGTCCACGCGGGATCGGGCCGAAGTACTTCTCAATCCATGCCAGCGCCTGCTTGGTGTCGAAGTCGCCGCCCAGGGTCAGGGTGGCGTTGTTGGGGCCGTACCAGCGCAGGAAGAACTGCTTGAGGTCGTTGACGTCGACCCGGTCGAGATCTTCCACATAGCCGATGGGCTGCCAGGAGTAGGGGTGGGTGCGTGGATAGAGTGCCTCCCCCACCTTCTCGCTCACCAGGCCGTAAGGCTGGTTGTCGATGCGCTGGGCCCGTTCGTTCTTGACGGTGGCGCGCTGGATCTCGAACTTCTTCTGGCTCACCGCATCAAGCAAGAAGCCCATGCGATCAGCCTCGAGCCAGAGCACCTTCTCCAGCTGGTTGGCCGGCACGGTCTCGTAGTAGTTGGTGCGGTCCTTGTTGGTGGTGCCGTTCATGTCACCACCGGCCTCGTTGATGATCCGCATGTGCTCCTGATCCCCCACGTGCTTGGAGCCCTGGAACATCATGTGCTCGAAGAAGTGGGCGAACCCGGACTTGCCCACCTGCTCGCGGGCCGAGCCCACGTGATAGGTGACGTCCAGGTGCACCAGGGGATCGGATCGGTCGGGCGCCAGAATGACGGTCAGGCCGTTGTCCAGCTTGTACATCTGATAGGGAATGCCGAGTTTGCCCTCTTCCTTGACCTGTTCCGACACCAGGGTGGGTGCCGCCAGCACGGGCAGAGAGAGGCCCAGAAGCATGCTTAATGGAATGAGTTTGTTCACGGTTACCTCGTGAGTGAAGCTAGAAGATCTGCCTGGCCAGCAGAAAGACCAGGGCATAACGCAACAATTTGCCGAGCCCGATGAGAATGAGAGAGCGCCAGAAGGAGAGGCGCAGCCAGCCGGCCAGCAGACAGAGACCATCGCCGACCACAGGCGTCCAGGCCAGCAGCAGACACCAGTGGCCATGTTGTTTGAGCCAACCGAGGGCTTTTTGTTCCCCACGGCCTTGAAAATCTTCCGGTTTTTTCTTGAAGGTGGCTAGCCAGCCGAGCCACCAGGTGGTCATGGAGCCGAGGGTGTTGCCCAGCGTCGCCCACAGCAGCAGGCTGGCCATGCTCCACTCCCCCTTGGTCGCCATGGCCCCCAGCAGCACTTCCGAGCTGCCGGGCAGCAGGGTGGCGGAGGTGAAGGCACTCAGAAACAGCCAGCCAAGCCCCAGCTCGGTGATGCCGTTCATCCGGCCAGCTCATCCGCGGCGGGCATGCGCAGCAGCAGCTTGCCGCGCACGTGGCCCTGCTCGATGGCCTGATGGGCCAGGGCCCCTTCCGCCAGCGGGAATTCGCTGGAGACGGTGATCTGCACCTCCCCCTGACGCAGCAGGATCAGCATCTGGCTCAACTGCTGGCGGTCAGGATGCACCAGCATGCCAAGCACCTCGATGGCGCTACCGGCCGCGGCATCCTTGATCTGCTGGGCGGTGATGGTGGGTACCGTCACCAGCCGGCCGCCCGGCTTGACGCAGGCCAGCGCCGCCTTGCCGCTCTCGCCACCCACCAGATCCAGCACCAGATCGACCGGACCGTCGGCCACCACCTGGGCGGCCCAGTCTGCATCGTGGTAATCCACCATCTTGCTGGCCCCCAGCGCGTGCAGGAAGCTGTGGTTGTCACCGCTCGCCGTCGCCACCACCTCGGCGCCATAGGCGCTGGCAAACTGCACCGCCAGATGGCCGACGCCGCCGGCGCCGGCCAGGATCAGCACCCGTTGCCCCGCCTTGAGGGCGCCGTGTTCGAACAGCCCCTGCCAGGCGGTGAGGCCGGCCAGCGGCAGCGCCGCACCCTGCCTCAGAGCAAGCTCCTCCAGCTTGACCAGCTCCTCTTCGCGGGCCACCACGGACTCGCCGTAGCCACCGGCGGCGAGGGGAAAGCCCACCATGCCGCACACTCGCTCCCCCTCGGCCAGCGAGCCGACACCAGGGCCGACCTTCTCGACCACGCCGGCCACGTCGTAGCCCGGCGTCCAGGGCAGCTTCTCCTTGTTTTGCGCCGCCGCCCAGCCGAGGCCGGCCCGAGTCTTGGCATCGATGGGGTTGACCCCCGCAAAGCAGATGCGCACCCGCACTTCGCCCTCGGCAGGCACCTTGTCCTGGGAAGGGTTGAGCCTGAGTACCGAGGGGGCGCCGAATGCGGTAATCTGTAGCTGCGTCATTGCACAATCCATCCTGTTGATTGATCAAGGGTCAACAGAATAACAGCGAGGACACCATGGCTCGAATGTTTCTTATTCCTCTGTTGCTGGCCCTGGGGTGGTGGGCGTTTCTGCTCTACTTCCGCATCCCGCTCAAGCAGGGGGCCAAGGGGTTTTACTGGATCATCGGCATCGGTGGCGGACTGGCCGCCTTCCTCAGCCTGATGATGGTGCTGACCCACTAGCACAGCGCCCGCGCGCAATAAAAAGGCCACCCCGAGGTGGCCTGATGATCAACTTCCTTGCGAACTGAGATGGTAGTGGCGGTTGCTACCCTGCCCCAGCACGCCCTGGGCCAGCAGATGCTGGAACACCCGGTCCACCTCCTCCAGCGACAGCGACAGCGCCTGTGCGACGCTGCGCTTGCTGCACTTGAGCTCGCCGCTCTCCAGCGCGCTGCGCACCTGCTCCACCACCTCTGGCTCGGGCTCCGGCCGGCCGGGCAGCTGCTGCGCCATGGCAGCGGCCTCCGCCTGCTGCAGCACGATCTGTTCCCGCTCGCGGTCCCGCTGCCACAGCCAGCTGCGGCGAAAGCGGTTCTCCTCGCCGATCAGACTGACGAAGAAGGCGCCGAACACGTCGAGCAGCACCGAGAGGAAGCAGACCAGCAGAAACTGCACCTGGCTGATGCTCATGCCCACCCCGTCCGCCAGGCTGCTCATCAGCCCCAGCATGGAGGATTGTTCGTTGACGGGCTTGGCGTCGCGCTCCTGGCGCAGCTCGTCCTGGCGCAGCCTGAGCTTGGTGTTGGCCTGCTGCAGGCCGCTGACGCCGCTGGAGATGCGCGCCATCTCGATGTACTTGCGGGCCGCCTCCTCGTTGAGCTGGATCTGCCGCTCTATGCTGGCGATCTGCTCGTCGAAGCGGGCGATCTCCCGCTCATGGCGCGCCTGCTGGTTGAGGATGGTGTTGGTGGCGCTGTTGATGCCGCCTATGCTGCCGCCGATGGAGATGGCGGCCAGCACGCTGTAGAACAGCAGCGACCAGAAGGCCCCACCCAGATCGCGACGCGCCTTGCACTCCCCGTATTCATACCAGACGTAGAACTTGCCCAGTTCGAAGATGATGGCCAGGCCACCGAACAGCCACTTCATCAGGGGATTCTCGTCGATGGAGAGAAACAGCAGCAGGGAGAAGACAATGGAGGCCAGAATGGCCAAGCCGGTAAAACTGTACACCGTGGTCAGTGCGAACCACCCCTTGGGGTAGCGCAGCACGGCAGAAGCCTGTGTGGTCATGAGAAAGCGGGCGCGATATGCAGGAAAAGTTGGCTGCCGATTATAGTCAGCAGACTCCTCGAGAGAAGGACAATCACCATAATTGCACCAGATCCGTGGTCAGCTGCCCAGAGTGCGACCAAAACGGACAAATCGGCAGCAAAAAGTCGATACACTCACTGCCGACTCTCGTAGCATGGGAGATTGAGCCTGATTCTGCCCGGATTCAGCAAGACTGGCATACACTGACCCGCAACAACCAACCACCGAGGCCACAATGAACCGAACGACTAGCTTGTTACTGCCCCTGCTTCTGGTTGCCGGCGCCGCGCTGGCAGCACCGCAGTATGAGGAGGAAGGTGGTACGGCATTTTCCGTCGATGCACTAACCTTCAACCTGGACTGGGATGACAAGCAATTTGGCTGGTCATCGACCAACTGCTTCGAGCCGGGAATGAACGATGGCACCCAGACGCCATGCCGGGAAAGCAGGGTCAGCTTCGACGATGAAGAGCACCGCAATGATCCCCCCGGCAGCAACCAGATGCCCGCCACCCAGGGCACCGGCCAGTAACCAAGGAGAACTTTCGTCATGACTCATTCAACCATGTTCAACAAAGGCGCCCTGCTGCTCTCCCTGCTGTTGGCCAACGGGGTTGCCTTTGCCGCACCGCCCCACTCCAAGGATGGCGATGGCATCCGCCTCTCCACCGACAACATCAAGCTGAACGTCGACTGGGATGACAAGGAGTACGACTGGTGGCAGCACAACTGCCTGGATCTCGGCATCGGTGACAGCCGCATCAAGCTCAACTGCGACAAGATCGACGGCAAGTACCGGGATCACTACAACCGCAGCATTCATAGCGGCAACAACCCGGGGCAGGGACATGACAAGTTCAAAGAGAAGGACAAGGGCCACGGCAACAAGAAGCACTGATCTGACTGCCGTCGAGCATGAACAAGGGGCCCATGGCCCCTTGTTCGCTTTTACTACCAGTAATTCTCGGCACTGATGTTGCCGGGGGCCCGCCGCAGGTTCTTGGCCAACCCCAATGACAACAGGGTCTGCTGGGTCTCCTTCACCATGGCCGGGTTGCCGCAGATCAGCACCTGGCTCAGCGCGGGAGCAAATTCCAGCCCCACTCGCGCCTGCAGGCGACCATCGGCGATGGCCGCCGGGATCCGCCCCTCCATCGCTCCGGGCCAGCTTTCACGGCTGACGAAGGGGACGTAGCGAAAACGCTCGCCATGACGCTCGGCAAAGCTCACTATCAGATCCCGATAGCTCAGCTCCTCCCCCTTGCGCACCCCGTGCACCAGCACCAGATTCTCGAAACGGGCAAAGGCTTCCCCGTCGGCCAGCATGGAGAGGAAGGGGCCGATGGCGGTCCCGGTGGAGAGCAGCCAGAGATCGCGCCCGGCCGGCACCTCGTCCAGGGTGAGAAAACCGGTCGCCAGGGATTGCACCAGCAGGCTGTCGCCCGTCCGCAGGGAACCCAGGGTCGGAGTCAGCTCCCCATCGGGGATCTCGACGAAATAGAACTCGTGGTAGGGAGTCGAAGGCGGATTGACGAAGGAGTAGGCCCGCTGGACGCGGCGATCGCCCTGCTCGAGGGCCAGTTTGGTGAATTGCCCCGCCTTGTAGGGGGCCAGCTCGGCCGCCACACGCAGGGAGAACAGGGTGGGCGTCCACTCGATGCGTTCAAGGACGCGACCTTCGACCCAGGCCATAGGGATCTCCTCCAGAGGAACAGGTCTTTACTCTACCCCCGGGCCTGAAAATAAAAAACCCGCGCAAGTGCGCGGGTTTTTTCTGCAAAAGCGAATCGCTATTACAGGGCAACAACCTGGATCTGTACGGTTGCTTTAACGTCAGCGTGCAGCTGAACAGCAACTTCGTAGTCACCGGTGTTACGCAGAACGTTGCCCATGCGGACTTCGCTCTTGGCAACGGCTACGCCGGCAGCAGTGATGGCTTCAGCCACGTCACGGGTACCGATGGAACCGAACAGCTTGCCTTCGTCGCCAGACTTGGAAGCGATAACCACGGTAGCCAGTTCGGCCAGCTTGGCAGCACGCTCTTCAGCAGCAGCTTTGTTGGCAGCCAGTTTGGCTTCCAGCTCAGCGCGACGAGCACCGAAAGCTTCGATGTTGGCCTTGGTGGCCATAACAGCTTTGCCTTGCGGGATCAGGAAGTTACGGGCGTAACCAGCTTTCACGGAAACTTGGTCACCCAGACCGCCCAGTTTGGCGATTTTGTCGAGCAGGATAACTTGCATTACCTTTCCTCTATAAATTTCGTTGAGTTAGGCTTAAGTGCCGGACCGATTCTTACTTGTTGTGCAGATCGGTGTACGGCAGCAGAGCCAGGTAACGAGCACGCTTGATGGCGCGTGCCAGCTGACGCTGATACTTGGCGCGGGTACCGGTGATACGGCTCGGTACGATCTTGCCAGATTCAGTGATGTAGTTTTTCAGAGTAACGATATCTTTGTAGTCGATCTCGGTAACGTTCTCGGCGGTGAAGCGGCAGAACTTACGACGACGGAAATAACGTGCCATGGCCTTTATCCTCTAGTCAGTGATCCAGAATTACTCTTCGGAAGCAGCTTCAGTAGCTTCTTCGCGGCGCTCGTCGTCACGACGGGTGAAGCGCTCTTCCTTGGCCTTGGCCATCGGAGAAACTTCAGTCACGGCGTGCTTGGTGCGCATGATCATGTTGCGGATAACGGCATCGTTGAAGCGGAAGTTGGTTTCCAGCTCATCGATAACGGCTTGCTCTGCTTCTACGTTCATCAGAACGTAGTGGGCTTTGTGCAGTTTGTCGATCGGGTAAGCCAGCTGACGACGGCCCCAATCTTCCAGGCGATGAATGGTACCACCGGAGGTGGTGATGGCGCCGGTGTAACGCTCGATCATGCCAGGTACTTGCTCGCTCTGGTCCGGATGAACCATGAAGACGATTTCGTAATGACGCATTTTAGCTCCTTACGGATTAATTCAGCCTCCGCCCAGGTGCAGCCAGACCTCAGAGGCAAGGAACATAATGGTGTTTAGACGCTGCTTTTCTAGGGCGGCGTATTGTACGAAATCCCATCCCTCACTGCAACCAGCCGCCGCCGATGTTTTTATCTATGGGAACAATATAAAACTTCAATTGATAATAATTATCATTTAGATCTATTCTATCTCCATGCACTTATGGAGGCTGAACCCATGCAACCCGCGCTGACCACGGCCATCCCGGCCCGCAAATTCAAACTGACCCTGCTCGGGCCGGCCTTTATCGCCGCCATCGGCTACATAGATCCGGGCAACTTTGCCACCAACATTCAGGCCGGCTCCACCTTCAGCTACCAGCTGCTGTGGGTCGTAGTGTGGGCCAACCTGATGGCCATGCTGGTGCAGACTCTCTCGGCCAAGCTCGGCATCGTCACCGGCAAGAACCTGGCGGAACACATTCGCGACCGACTGCCCAAGCCGGCGGTCTGGGCCTACTGGGTGCAGGCGGAGATCATCGCCATGGCCACCGATCTGGCCGAATTCATCGGGGCCGCGGTCGGCTTCAAGCTGCTGCTCGGGGTCACCCTGCTGGAAGGGGCCGGCATCACCGCCGTGGTCACCTGGGGCATTCTGATGCTGCAGTCCCGCGGCCAGAAACCGCTGGAGTTCGTGGTGGGCGGCCTGCTGCTGTTCGTGGCGGCGGCCTACATCGTCGAGCTGGTGTTCTCCCGCCCCCATCTGCCCAGCCTGCTGGAGGGCGCCCTCTTCCCCGGCCTGCCCAACAGCGACGCCGTCTATCTGGCGGCCGGGGTGCTCGGCGCCACCGTGATGCCTCACGTCATCTATCTGCACTCGGCGCTGACCCAGCACACCCAGGATCAGGGCTCGGTTCCGCAGCGGCTGCACACCACCCGGGTCGACGTGGCCATCGCCATGACCATCGCCGGCTTCGTCAACCTGGCCATGATGGCCATGGCCGCGGCCGCCTTCCACAGCTCCGGCAACCAGCAGGTAGCGGAGCTGGAGTCCGCCTACCAGACCCTGACCCCGCTGCTGGGCCAGGCGGCCGCCACCCTGTTCGGCCTCTCGCTGGTCGCCTCGGGCATCAGCTCCACCGTGGTGGGCACGCTGGCCGGGCAAGTGGTGATGCAGGGCTTCGTGCGCTTCACCATCCCGCTCTGGCTGCGCCGTGCCATCACCATGGCCCCCGCCTTCGTGGTGATCGCCATGGGCCTCAACACCACCGAAATTCTGGTGCTGAGCCAGGTGGTGCTGAGCTTCGGCATCGCGCTGGCGCTCATCCCGCTGCTGATGCTGACCGGCGATCGCGCCCTGATGGGGCAATATCGCAACCACCCGGTGACTCAGGCGCTCGGCCGCCTCATCGTCGCCCTGGTGATCGGGCTCAACGCCTACCTGCTGGTCGCCATGATCTAGCACTCATCATCCTGCCTCCGGACCGGCTCATTAACCGAGGTTAATGAGCCGCTCTGCGCTTTGACGTATGCTGGCGGCTCTCTTCCTCTTCGATCTGCGGGAGCCATCCATGTCACATACCCGAGCCAGCTTCGTGCTGGGCCACCACCAGGAGCAGGCCAGCGTCATCTGCTGCCAGAGCGGCGATACCAGCCTGCTGGTCACCGACCTTACCCCCTTTCATCCCCAGAGCCACCTCTGGCCCGATCAGCCGGGTGACGTGGGCACAGTGCGCTGGGAGGGTGGCGAAGCGGCCGTCGGCCCCTGCCGCATGGGGGCCATCAGCCCGGATGGGGAGCTGTTCGTCGACCAGGCGATCCCGGTCAAGCGGGGCGCGGAAGGGTGGCGTTTCGTGGTGGTGCACCCGCTGGCCGGCCACTGTGCGCTGCCGGTGGGCAGTCAGGTGACGCTGCAAGTGGATGCCGAGGCCCGTCACGCCCTGAGCCTGGGTCACAGCGGCTGCCACCTGGCGGCACTGGCCCTAAACCGGGCGCTGATGCCCTACTGGCGCAAGGAGGTGAGCGAGCGGGACGCGCTGGATCAGCCGGATTTCGATCGTCTCGCCATCCAGACCTCGCGAGTCGAGCCCAATGGCTCGCGCGAGCAGTACCGGATCGGCAAGAGCCTGCGCAAGAAGGGGGTCAACAGTGAGGCCCTGCTGGCGGATCTGGCGCAGATTGAAGCGCACATCAATCGCCAGCTGGCCGACTGGCTGGCAACCGGAGGCGAGATCCGCCGCAGCCGGGCCGGCGAGTCGATCATCGACTCCCGTTACTGGCACTGCCCGCTGGAAGGGCGGGAGGTCACCATCCCCTGCGGCGGCACCCATGTGGCCACGCTGGCCGAGCTGGGACGGATCGAGACCAGCCTCACCGCCGATGCAGAAGGGTTTGTCATGATGACCCGGGTCTACCCCTGAGGGCGTCCGAACTCGGCGACCAGCGCGTCGATCAGGGCGCGCACCCGGCGCGGCTGATGCCGCCCGGAGGGGTAGACGATCTGCAGCCGTGACGCCGGGGCGGCGAACTCGGGCAGGATCTCCACCAGGCGGCCACGGCTCAGATCCTCCCCCACATCCCAGCGGGACTTGAGGCAGATCCCCTCCCCCTGCAGGCACCACTGGCGCACCAGATAACCGTTGTTACTGATGCGCCGCCCCTGCACCATCACCCGCTTCACCACACCCTCGACCTGAAAAGACCACCAGCGCTCCGGATGTTCTCCGAAACGCATCAACAGGCAGTCATGATCGGCAAGCTCTTCCGGATGGCGGGGCTCCCCCTTGCGCGCCAGGTAGGCGGGTGAGGCACAGACGATCCGGCGGTTCTCCCCCAGCGAGAGGGTGCGCAGTGTGCTGTCGGCCAGCTCTCCGTAGCGCAGGGCCAGATCGATCCCCTGCCCCACCAGATCCAGATAGCCGTCGGTCAGGTTGAGATCCAGCGTGATCCCCGGGTGTTGCGCCATGAAGCGATCGAGCAGCGGCACCAGCCGGCTGATCCCCAGATCATGAGGGGCGCTGATGCGCAGCAACCCGTTCATTTCGTCCCCGCCATCGCGCAGACGGCGCTTGAGCCCCTCGGCCTGGGCCAGCAGATGGCGCCCCTCCTCCAGCAACAGGCGCCCCTCTTCGGTGAGGCTGATGGAGCGAGTGGTTCTGCTGAGCAGGGTCGTACCGTAGTAGCGTTCCAGGGAAGCCAGCCGCTCCGAGACGGTTGCCGGGGAGAAGCCCAGCTCACGCCCAGCGGCGGCCAGCCCCCCTTTTTCCACTATGACCAGGAACAGATTGAGGTTCTCGAGCATGATTGTATTGATAATCCGAATTATGTTTTAGATTTTGCGGCAATTATCAAAATACACCGTCACATCTATCTTCTCCAGCAGACACAGGCGCGGATCCCCCGCCGTCTCAGAGAGGAACATTGCCATGGCATTTCATCAACATACCCTGTCCCTTGTCATCGGTGGCCACACAGGTATCGGCCGCGCCGTCGCCGATGCCCTGCGCCAGCGCCCCGGTCAGGTCATCGTCGCCAGCCGCAAGAGCGGCCTGGATATCACGGACCAGACCTCAATCGATAACCTCTTGACCGATCTGGGCCAGCTGGATCACCTGGTCATCACCGCCGGTTCCCAGGCGCCTGGTGGGCCTCTGCTCGAGCTGGATCTCACGGCGGCCAAGGCGGCCTTCGACACCAAGTTCTGGGGCACTCTGGCGGTCATTCGCAGCCTTGCCCCGTATATGGCCCCCGGCGGCACCATCACCCTCACCACAGGGTTCCTGGCCCGCAAGACAGTGCCCGGCACCTTGGTCAAGACCACCATGAATGCCGCGCTCGAGGCCGCCGCCAGGCTGCTCGCCCGTGAGCTGGCCCCCATCCGGGTCAACGTGGTCAGCCCGGGGCTGACCGATACCGAGGCCTACGCCGCCATGGCGCCCGAGGCGCGAGAGGCCATGCTGGGCCGGGCAGCCGCCAGCCTGCCGGCCGGTCGGCACGGCCGCGCCGAAGATCTTGCCGCCGGCTATCTACTGGCCATCGACAACCCCTTCATGACCGGCGCCACCATAGATATCGATGGTGGCGCCCTGATCAACTGAGGAGATGAGCATGAAAGAGCCCAACACGCTCCCGGCCCGGATCTGGATCCTGACCCTGAGTGCCTTTGCCATCGGCACCGCAGAGTTCCTGATCGCCGGCATCCTGCCCCAGGTGGCTGAATCGCTGGGGGTCACCACGGGCCAGGCGGGCAACCTCATCACCGCCTATGCCCTGGCCATCGTCTTTGGCGGCCCGCTGCTCACCCTCTGGCTGGCCCGCTTCGAGAAACGCCATGTCCTGCTGGCACTGATGGTGCTGTTTGTGGTCGCCAACCTGATCGCGGCCTTCAGCACCGACTACGTCACCCTGATCGTGAGCCGCATCCTGGCCGGCCTGACCCAGGGCCCCTTCTATGGCATAGGTGCCGTGGTCGCCACCCGCATGGTGAGCGACAAGATGGCGGGCCGCGCCGTCGGCCAGATGTTTGCGGGCCTGACCCTGGCCAACGTGCTGGGCGTGCCGGCGGGTGCCTGGATAGGCAACGCCTTCGACTGGCATACCACCTTCCTGGTGGTCGCCGGGCTGGGTCTGCTCTCCATGCTGGCCATCGCCCTCGTCATCGAGCGCCAACCCAGGGAGAGCGCCACCTCCATCAGCCAGCAGCTTGCCGCCTTCCGCAGTTGGAACCTGCTGGCCAGCCTGCTCTTTACCGTACTGGGCTGGGCCGGCTTCATGACCCTCTATGGCTACATAGCGCCGCTGGCAGAAGAGGTGGCGGGCTTCGAACGTTCCGCCATCACAGGCGTGCTGGTGGTCGTCGGGCTGGGCCTGGTGCTGGGCAACAACATCGGCGGGCACAGCGCCGACCGCAATCTGCGGCGCTCCCTGCTGGTGTGGCCACTGCTGACCATTCTGGCCCTGCTGCTGGTCGGCGTGCTGGAGCACTACACATGGCCTTTCCTGATCGCCACCTTCCTGTTTGGTGTGGCCACCTTCGCCAATCTGCCCGCCATGCAGATGCGGGTGATGAAATATGGCCGGCAGGCCCCGGAGCTGGCGGCCACCGCCAACATCTCGGCATTCAACATCGCCAACGCCTTGGGCGGAGTGATCGGTGGCGCCGTCGTCGACAGTCAGCTGGGACCGGCGGCCCTCCCCTTCTTCGCGGCGCTGGTACCGGCCCTGGGGCTGCTGTTCATCCTGACCCAGGAGCGAAGAGGGCGGCCAAGGGCCCTGGCCTGCTAGGCGACGACCCCTTCACCCGCATTCCGAGCCGACAGGAGGCCATATGACCATACATGCCATCGACCACGTCACGCTTCGCACGGATCAGCTGGAGCAGACCATAGCGTTTTATCGCGATGCCATCGGCCTGCAGGAAGGGGGGCGGCCCCCCTTTCCTTTTCCGGGTTGCTGGCTCTACGCAGGAGGGCGCCCCCTGCTGCACATCGTTGCCAACACCCAGGGCGAGGGACTGACCGACTATCTGGGGAGACGGGAGACGGAGCAAGGCAGCGGCTGCATCGATCACATCTCGCTGAGTGCCTCGGATCCTGTAGAGACGCAGGCTCGCCTGCTGCGGCTGGAGGTGCCCTTCGTCAGCCGGATCATCCCGGAGCGCAACGAGCTGCAGCTCTTTCTGAGGGATAACAACGGGGTGCCGGTCGAGTTGCTCTTCACCCAGACGAACATCGACCAGCACGACAACCCGCCGACCGGGGGAGATAGGGATGAGTAACAGACGACATTTCATCAAAAGCGCGATTGCCATGGGCACCCTGGCAGTGGCGGGGCGGGCCTTGGCAAGCCCCCGCTCCCCCTCAGAGCAGGGCGCTGGCCCCCAGCTCAGGCTCGGCATCACGGATCTCTCATTCCACCGCATGGCCGGGGCCCTGGTGACTGCCGTTCTGGAGCAGCGGGGCTACCGGGTCACCCGCAGCCACGCCCCCCATGAAGCCAATTTTGAACGGCTCGCCAGCGGCGAGATCGATCTGCTGGCCTCCGCCTGGCTGCCTGCCAGCCACGGCATCTACAAAGCCGAGATCGAGAAGCGGGTGGCCGTGCGTGAGCTGGGGCTGCACTACCAGCCCTATGCCCTGTGGGGCGTCCCTGAGTATGTTCCCGTCGATCAGGTGGCCGAGGTCGCCGACCTGCTGCGCCCCGAGGTGAGACGGCGCATGACCCCGCAGCTCCAGGGGATCGGGCCGGGGGCTGGCATCAGCCGCTTCTCGCGGGAGATCATGAAGGTGTACGGGCTCGAGCAGGCGGGTTACCGCTTCCTGAACGGGACACAGGAGCAGTGTCTGGTCGCCTTTGAGCAAGCCGTGGCCGAGCAACGCTGGGCCATAGTGCCCCTGTGGCGCCCCCAGTTCCTGCACACCATCCATCCCATCCGTGAGTTGAAAGAACCCGGAGGGCTGCTGGGCGGGGTCGACAGGGCCGTGCTGCTGATACGGGAGGATCGCCTGGACAAACTGGACGGCGCCACCCTCACAGCGCTGGACAAGCTGCGCTTTGGCAACGAGCTGATAGAGCGCCTCGACTATCGGGTCAGCCGGCTCGGCGAGCCCCTCGACCGGGTCGCCCGGGAAGCCATTGCCGCCTTGCAGCAACCAGCCTGATGTCGCCGCCGCCGGCATCCAGGTCGGGGGCGGCCGTCAGCACCGAGGGGCACGCCTCTAGCCGAGGCGGATCAGCAGGATCCCGCCCAGGATAATCAGGGCGGCCAGCAGCCTGACCCGCCCCAGCGTCTCCCCCAGCCAGCCCCAGGAGAGCAGCACCGCAAACAACACGCTGCTCTCACGCAGGGCCGCCACCAGGCCGATGGGTGCCTTGGTCATGGCCCAGATGACGATACCGTAGGCCAACAGCGACAGGGCGCCACCGATGGCGCCGCTGCGCCACGCCGCAGGCCCCAGCTCGCGCCAGGCGGTGCGGCTCTGCCAGCGCATCAGCAGCGGCATCATCGGCGCGGTGAGGGTGAACAGCCAGAGGGTGTAACGCACCGGCTCGCCGGCCGAGCGGGCCCCTGCCCCATCGGACAGGGTATAGGAGGCGGTAAAGAGCGCCGTGACAAGCACCGCCTGCAGCGCGGCCGGTGCCAGCCGCAGGCCGCCGCGCCACGCTATCAGCAGCACACCGCTCACCAGCACCACGGCTCCCGTCACTGCCACCATCCCCGGCACTTCCCCCAGCAGCAGGGCACCGAACAGCAGGGCCACCAGCGGGGCACTGCCCCGGGCCAGCGGGTAGATCTGGCCGAACTCACCCAGCCGGTAGGCCCGACCGAGAAACAGGCAGTAGCCGCAGTGCAGCAGGATGGAGAGTGCCAGCCAGGGATATTCGGCCGCCACCGGCCAGCCCACCAAGGGGAGAAAGGGGGCAGCAAACAGACCGGAGCAGAGGGAGACCAGCAGGACGCTGACCCGCCCCTCGGCCTGGCGCTTGGCCAGCGCATTCCAGAGCGCGTGCAGCAGGGCTGCCAGCAGGATGGCGGCAAAGATGGTTGGGGTCACGACAGGGTTCCGATAGCAACAGGCCGCCCAGCATACCCGGTTTGCCCGACCATGACAGAGAGCGGCCTCATAAGATGCCTGTTTTTTCATCCGGCAGCCTGCTGCCGGCCTGGCCTCAGCGCAACCGGCGCTGCCAGTGAATGGCCAGCAGGATGAAGCTCACCCCGACCCAGAGGTTCCACGCCGGGATCTCGCCAAACAGCCAGACCCCCAGCAGCACCACGAACATCAGGCCCGAGTACTCGGTCGCCGCGATGCGGTTGGCCTCCACCTGGCGATAGGAATAGAAGCAGCTGGCGTGATAGAGCAGTTGCATGACGCCGCTGCCGCCGATCAGCACCAGCAGCCGCCAGTCCACCGGCTGCCACTGACCCACCGCCAGACCCGCTGTCAGCGGCATGGCCAGCAGGTTGGCCCAGAACAGGGTCGCCACCACCGAGATCCCTGCCGGCAACTTGCGTCCCGTGATGTTGAACAGCGCCAGGGTGAAAGCGGTCACCAGGGCGCCCAGCCCGGCCAGATGGAAATCCCCCGGCCGCAGCACGAACACAACCCCGAGCAGCCCCATGCCGCTCAGCAGCCAGACTCTGGGGTGGATCTTCTCCTTGAGCAGCCAGGCTGCCAGTGGCAACGTCAGCAGCGGGGAGACATAGAAGATGGCGTTGGCCGTGGCCAGCGGCAGCTGGGTCAGAGCCAGCATCATGCCACCGCCGCCGAGCAGGCAGAGGTGGCCGCGCAGCAGGTGCCACTTCCAGGCACCCAGCCCCCAGGCCGGGCGCGGCACCCGCAGCATGAAGGGCAGCAGCACCAGCAGGGTCAGCAGCTGGCGCAGGAACATGTATTGGAAGGGGCTGAAGCCGGGGCCGATCAGCTTGACCAGCACGTCGGAGAAGGCCTGGGCCAGATTGCCCAGCACCAGGGTGATGATGGCGAAGGTTTGCAGGTCCAGTGCGAACCGCTTGCGCAACAACTCCATCAGCGACAACCGCTCGTGTGACGAACGCAAATAAAATGGCTCAACGGCTCAATCGCTGAATCTTGTTCTGTATTAATGGGGTAAAAGACCATTTTTAAAACCTATCCATCAACTGTTGCCGATTAATCACTCAGAGGGTACCCACTAACATGGCGCCAGGCACCCGTTTTCTTTACTACCTCAAGACATAATAATTTCATTGTTATGCCTAAAAGGCATTAAGAGGAGCTCATGCCGATGTGGGGAATGTCATCTTCCAGATAGGGTTCACCCACGGCGGTGAAGCCGTGACGGCCGTAGAAGCCCTGCAGGTGCGCCTGAGCCCCCAGATAGATGCTGACCCCGGGCCACAGCCGGGCACACTCCTGCAGCGCCTGCTGCATCAGACGGTGGCCCAGGCCATCGCCTCTCGCCTCGGGGGCGGTCACCACCCGGCCGATCACCACCTGCTCACTCTTGGCCACACCGGGCGCCATCAGCCTGGCATAGGCCACCAGTGCCCCATCCTGCCAGCCGAGCAGATGCAGTACGTCGGGGCGCTTGTCGACACCGTCCAGATCGAGAAAGACGCAGGTCTGCTCCACCACGAAGACCCGGGATCTCAGGGTGAGCAGTTCATAGAGTTCGTTGACGTCGAGTTGTTCGAAAGATTTGAGAGACCAGTTCATGGGGATTCCTTGCTCATGATGAGAAGGGCAGCATAGCCAGCCGCACGCGGGCCGGCATTAACCTTTGTTAAGATCCTTCAGCCGTTTGCGAATGCGGCTCAGGCTGATGGGGGTGATGCCGAGATAGGCGGCGATCTGGTGATCGGGCACCCTGGCCTCCAGCGCGGGAAAACTGCGCAGAAAGTGCTGATAGCGGGCCTGCGGGCTCTCGGTCAGCAGCAGCAGCTCCTTCTCCTCCTTGATGCGCAGCTGCACCGCCAGCAGATGCTGATACCAGGCGGGCCAGCAGGAAAGCGTGCGCAGATCGGCCAGATTGAACAGCAAGAGCCGACAGGGCTCCAGCGCCTCTACGCTGTAGCGGGCCGGCTCGCCACTGAGCAGGTGGTGGAAGTCGAGAAACTCGTCCCCCTCCCAGTAGAACTCCTTGATGTACTCGCGGCCATCTGCCAGCACCACCTTGGCCCGCAGCAGCCCCTGCTCCACCATCACCAGCAGATCGGGTCGATCGCCGGCATGCCAGAGGCAGGCACGGGGGCTCAGGGTCAGCGGCCGGGCAAAAGAGAGGAGGCGCGTGGCCTCCTGCTCATCCGTGACCCTATCCCGGCAAAACGGGGGTCTGTCCATTCAGCTCGCCTCAGGCACGACGCTGGCGCACGGCTTCAAACAGGCAGACGCCGGTCGCCACCGAGACGTTGAGGCTGGATACCGCCCCCGCCATCGGGATGCTCACCAGCTCGTCGCAGTGCTCGCGGGTGAGGCGACGCATGCCCTTGCCTTCGGCCCCCATCACCAGCGCCATGGGGCCGGTCAGCTTGGCCTGATAGAGGTCGTGATCCGCCTCACCGGCGGTGCCGACCAGCCAGACGCCACGCTCCTGCAGCTCGCGCAGGCTGCGAGCCAGGTTGGTGACCTGAATAAGCGGCACCACTTCGGCGGCGCCACAGGCGACCTTGCGCACGATAGGGGTCAGCCCGGTGGCCTTGTCGCGCGGCACGATCACCGCATGCACCCCGGCCGCATCGGCGCTGCGCAGGCAGGCACCCAGGTTGTGCGGATCGGTCACCCCGTCCAGCACCAGCAGGAAGGGGGCGGTTTCTTGCTCGGCCAGCTTGTCCAGCAGGCTGGCCAGATCGTGCTCGGCCAGCTTGGGCGCCTCCTTCAGCCGGGCCATGATGCCCTGGTGATTGTTGCCCTCCGCCTTGTCGTCGAGCGTCTTGCGGTTCACGCTCTGCACCTTGAGGCCAAGCGCATCCAGCTCCGCCAGCAGGGGCTGCAGCCGCTCATCGTCGCGGCCCTTGAGGGCCCACACTTCGATGAAACGCTCCGGCTCGCGCTCAAGAAGGGCGGCCACGGCGTGGATGCCGTAAATCAGTTCACTGCTCATGTTCAAGATCCGTGGTGTCGGGTCACACCCAGTGCGCCCCAAAGAAAAATGGCCCTACCGGCAGCCTGACCACCATGATGCTGGCGTCGTCACCGGTCGCTAAATGATGGCGCATCATACCAGAGAGACCGGTATCTAGGGAGGAGGGAGCTGCTCGGCCAAGCTCCGAAACTATGACAGGCCTCTTGATCCGGCTGCGCCATCATCCTTAATGGCACACCTGACCCTACTCTCGGCTGATTGCAGGGGGGACAATACCCCGCCCGGCAGTGACTAAGTGGGCTCGCTACGCGGCGCTCAAAACGGTAGCTGTCCCAATTTCAGCCCTTGGAGATCATCCCTTTCGTTGTGGATGTTCAACTGCAACACGGCTCAAGATGATTAATTTATTGAGCTTGCTCAAAAAACCACCACCTCCCGCGATCCTCTCCTGCATCGCACGCTAATATACTCGTTTAGCAACAGCCTCGTCGGAGTCACCCATGAGCCAAGCCAGTGCAACATCGCCGGTAAAAAGCAGCAGACTGGGGGCTGACACTCAGGGGCGGTAGCCTTGCCTGATGGAATGGATAAGCGAGTGAAGCAAAACGGTGACTGTCCCAATTTTACAGTTGATTAAAACGTATGAAATTGCGGATCCAGTACCAGTAGGACTTTTCAGTACGGATGCTGTAGTGATGCAAACGCATCGCTGTCCTGACCTGTTCACGCAGGCGGGGTTTGGTGGTGCTCTCCATCGTTGGCTCCTTAACTGTTTTTTTATACAGTGGTAATGATAGAGTAAAAAGAGGAGGTCAAGCGAATACATTCAAGTATCAGAGGTAGATTGGTAATGTTTTTATTTAATTTGATTTTTTTCATGACAAAAATCAGGGCAGATCGGAGTTATATGGAAGGCTCTGCTATCGGATTAGTGCCGCCTTCTATCTAATCACTGTTAGCCCCTTGTCGTAGTTCTGTCGTATTAATGTCGTAAAGATGACGTAACTGGAATAGGCAATCATCCCTGACAATACAGTTACCAGATAACTGAGAAGGAAATGATTGATATGAATATGAAAATTAACGTCGAACTGATAAAGAAACTAAGAGCCGAGAAGTCCTGGTCACAGGATGAGTTGGCAACGGCGGCAAGCCTGAGCTTGAGAACGGTGCAACGGATAGAAAAGGATGGGAATGCATCCTTAGAGTCAAAAAAGGCTATCGCATCAACATTTGAAATTAAGGCCAACGACCTTGATTTTAACGAAGAGAGTTCGGCCTTTTCAGATCAGGATTCTGAAAGCTTCTATTTTCGTATTGATAATGGAACAAAGCTATCGGAGATCATTGGTGGAGCCTATGCATATAGGTTCAACCATGATGATCCAAAAACTGAAGAAGAGGCTGAATTACTCGCTTGGGCCGCTCAGTCCGTTCAGGACTGGGGAGACATTTGGTCAGATTTAGAGGCTGGTGATAAAGTCAAGGCTACATTTCACTTGACGAACATGATCAAAGAATTGGAAGCAAATGGATTTTGTTTTTTTGGGTTGCGCACCAATGAAGAGTATCCCGGTGTCAAAGGAGATAAGTGGCCAGTAGCCAATGTCTTCTTGATGCGCGAAGACAACCCAAAAATAATTAAACTAGACCTTACAAAACAGGGCTAACAATCACAAGCAAGGGACTAAACTACGCTCCGCCAATTTGCGGTTCGCTTTTCTCACTTTACCGCAAATTGGCTCCACTACGTTTGGCCCCTGTTGTGGGCATTAGCTGTACACACAAACACTACAATTTTATTGTCGCTGATTTATAGGAGAGAGAAAATGCTTCAAAAAAGTGTATACCCCCTGATTATGGCGTTACTGCTATCAGGATGTGGTTTGACGCAAATTCAAAAACAGCAAGTGGCGCAATTTGCAACTGCAACTGAGTCTGTGGCAAAGACAACACAAGATCAATTCAAGACTACGAGAGACAAAGTTATAGAGTTGGAAAGAAGAAGGTTGATAATGCGAAACGAGGCACCGCCTAAAACATTCGATCTAGATGGTGGATTAAGCGAATCTGGCATAGCTACTCAAATAGCCACACTTAAGGCACTCCAATCTTATGGAGACATTCTTAATAAGCTGGCAACAAATGACCAAGGCGATGCAATCTCCAAAGCAGCAACTAACTTTATGACGCAGTTTGAGGCTGCAAAACAAACTCAAGATGCAGCATACAAAATTGATGATGGCAAGAAGAGCGCAGTTTTAGGCGTGATAGGTATCGCTAGCACATGGTTTGTAGAGAACGAAAAGAAAAAACACATAAAGCCAATTATTGAGGCTTACTATAAAGATATCGGAAATCTTGCGGAATTATTGAGAAATGATCTGACCTTGGTAGAGGATTCGTTATGCATTGAAGAGTCAAAGCGAAAGACGGTAGTAAGTAAAACGGGAGTTATAGACATTTATTGCACTAGTGCGGATGCGGTGAGTGAACTTTCAAGCGATGTTCTCAAGGAGAAAAACCACTCATATCAAGAAAGGGAGTTTGCATACAATTCCTATATTCTTGCGCAGCAAGCAAAAGCTGAAATCAGTACATTATCTGGCCAGGGTAACGGCTTGATATCGAAATTATCTAAGGCGAACTACCAGCTTTTGAAGGTTATCGAAGATGACAGCTACACTACTGATGACATTAAGGCTTTCGCTAAGCAGGTAGAAGAACTGCAAACCCACATTAACGTACTGACTGGCAAATAGGAGCTAAAAGCATGGCTACGAAATCTTTATCCTCGGAAATTGCAGAAAACATAACTGAACTGAAGAAATTAAAGGAAAAAAATCCAAGCGCAGACTTAAGCAATAGACTGCAAGATATGTTTGATGCACTCCATCAGGCTCAAGGAAAAGAATGGGAGGAGCAGGTGGTGAAATACAAAGAAGCCAAAGATGCATTAGACAAAGCGAAGCAGGCTGCACAGAATGCAATCAACGATCTTGCAAAAACAGCTCAAGCAATTGATAAAGCAGCTAGCGCATTCAAAGCTGTGTTAGCTGCACTTGCTTTTGCTTTATGACCTGAATAGCTAACATTGCGGTCGAGAGGGACGCTCCGCCCAAAAGCGTGGCTCCGCGCCCCTCACCTTAAACGTTAGGTTTTTTATAAATCAGGAGGATTTAATTGGGAAATATCATGGGACACCCACCTTTCCACGCGCCTCGTAGCGGCCAATAGCGTGGCTATCGCGCAAGGAGTGTGCTGCTAGCCATAGGTACAGAGCTTGGCTGAGCCCCGCCCAGAATCTAAGCCCCTCCCCTTTTCGCTGACCATAAAAAATCCGAACCCCGTTAATAGGGTTCGGATTTTTTTCATCTCAAGACTCTCAGGCTTTTGCAATGATAACCCGGGCGCTGGCGAAGATAACCCGGGGCCATCAGCCCCTTACGACCTCAGCCCGGGTCGCCGGCTCCAAGCATGGGCCGAGGGTTTACCCCTTGGCCTTGTCGCGCGCTTTTTTGCTCGGTCGTCTGTTGCTGGGTTTGGCACGGCCGCCCTTGGCTGATTTACCGTGGTCCTTGCCCTCTTTCTCTTTGCGTTTGTCGTGGCGCTCGGCGCTCTTGGCCTTCTCCTTCTTGATCTCGGCCATCTTGCGCACCGCCTGCTTGGCGTTCTTGCCGGTGATCTTGAGGGGCTCTTCCACCATCACGAAGTCGATCTTGCGATCGTCCAGGTTCACGCCCATCACCTTGACCCGCACCTTGTCACCCAGACGGTAGCGGCGGCGGAAGTTCTCGCCGATCAGCTGCTGGTGCAACGGGTCGAACTGGTAGTAGTCGTTGGTGAGGGTGCTGACGTGCACCAGACCGTCGATGTGGATCTCGGCCAGACGCACGAAGAAGCCAAAGCCGGTGACGCTGGCGATGACACCGTCGAACTCGTCACCCACGTGATCCAGCATGTACTCGCACTTGAGCCAGTCGGCCACGTCGCGGGTGGCGTCATCGGCACGGCGCTCGGTCATGGAGCAGTGCTCGCCCATCGGATCCACTTCTTCCAGCTGGTAGTGGTAGCCACCGCTCGGCGTCCACTTGTGGCGCAGGTTGCCCTGCTGCTCCTTGGCGGTCTGATACTTGATCGCCCGGTGCAGGATGAGGTCGGGATAGCGGCGGATCGGCGAGGTGAAGTGCGCATAAGACTTCAGCGCCAGACCGAAGTGGCCGATGTTGTCGGCCTGATAGATGGCCTGACGCATGGAGCGCAGCAGCATGGTGGAGAGCAGCTCTGCATCCGGGCGCCCTTCAAACTTGGCGGCCAGGTCGGCAAAGTCTTTCGGCTCGGGCTCGAGACCGCCCTTGAGCTCCAGGCCCAGCTCGGCCAGGAAGTCACGGAAGCCGGTGAGGCGCTCTTCGCCCGGGCGGTCGTGCACCCGGAACAGGGCGGCGGCCTCGTTCTTCTCGATGTAGCGGGCGGCAGCCACGTTCGCCTGGATCATGCACTCTTCGATGATCTTGTGGGCGTCGTTGCGTACCAGCGGCACGATGCGGTCGATCTTGCGCTGGGCGTTGAAGATGAAGCGGGTCTCTTCGCTCTCGAACTCCACCGCACCGCGCTGATGGCGGGCATGCTTGAGCGCCTTGTAGAGGTTGTTGAGCTCTTCGATGTGACCCACCAGCGGCTCGTACTGCTGACGCAGCTTGGGATCGCCATCCAGGATCGCCGCCACCTTGGTGTAGGTCATGCGGGCGTGGGAGTTCATCACCGCTTCGTAGAACTTGTAGCCGGACATGCGGCCGGCGGCGGAGATGGTCATCTCGCACACCATGCAGAGTCGGTCAACCTGTGGGTTGAGTGAGCAGAGGCCGTTGGAGAGCACCTCCGGCAGCATGGGCACCACGAATTCGGGGAAGTAGACGGAGTTGCCGCGCTGGTAGGCCTCGGTGTCGAGGGCGGTGCCCGGCTTCACATAGGCTGAGACGTCGGCAATGGCGACCCACAGGCGCCAGCCGCCACCGCGCTTGGCTTCACAGAAGACGGCGTCATCGAAGTCGCGGGCATCTTCCCCGTCGATGGTGACCAGCGGCAGGGCACGCAGGTCGATGCGACCCTCTTTGGCCTTCTCCGGCACCTGTTCGCCGAGACCAGCAACCTCTTTGGTCACCTCCTCGGGCCAGGTGTGCGGGATGCCGTGGGTACGCAGGGCAATCTCGATCTCCATGCCGGGTGCCATGTTCTCACCCAGCACTTCCAGCACGGTGCCGACCGCATTGAAGCGGGCGGTGGCGCGCTGGTTGATGCGCACGACCACCACCTGGCTCTGGCGAGCCCCCTTGTTCTCCCCTTCCGGGATGATGATATCCTGGCCGATACGGCTGTCGTCGGGTACCACGAAACCGACGCCGTTCTCGACGAAATAGCGACCGACGATGTCCGCCTCGCGGGCCTTGAGCAAACGCACCAGACGCGCCTCCTGGCGACCCTTGCGGTCGATCTCGGTGGGCTGCACCAGGGCGTAGTCGCCGTGCATCAGGCGCTGCATCTCGCGGTTGTTCAGGAACAGATCCGGGCCACCACCCTCGGGACGCAGGAAACCGAAGCCATCCTTGTGGCCGAGCACATAGCCTTTGACCAGATTCAGGCGATCCGGCAGGGCGTAACACTGGTTGCGGGTGAAGACCAGTTGACCGTCGCGCTCCATGGCGCGCAGACGACGACGCAAGGCTTCCAGCGGCTCTTCTTCGGTCAGCTTGAGGACCTTGGCCAACTCTTCACGGGACATGGGCTTTTCATGGCCCTTGATGAGGTCGAGGATCAGCTCGCGACTGGCGATCGGATTCTCGTATTTTTCGGCCTCGCGTTCGAGGAAAGGATCTTTTTGAGACATAAGCAGGCCTTAGGGTAGGTGGTAACGGCGACATTATATCGGAGGGGGGGGCGAATGGCATCCATCGACTGCCTTTTGGCCAATCTCTCTGTCATACTATGCACAGTTTGCAGTCATGATGAGACATGGAACTCATGAGCAAGGATTCGTTCGCCCAATCCGCCGCCTATCTCAAGCAGGCGGTTCCCCTGATGATCAAGTATCAAATCCCCACCACGCCGGATAATTACACCCTTTGGTATAACTATGTGGCGGCCAGCATGCCCGAGCTCAATCAGGCCATCGATCAGGCCATCAAGCTGCAAGGCACCTGCTCGCTGACCACCTGCGAACGTCTCTATCACCAGCACCTCGCCGCCCAGGATGAGCAGCAGATGGAGGCGATGAAGCTCAACCTGGCCGCCATGGCCAACGAGCTCGGCCACACCATGCAGGATGCCATCTCGGATACCGGCATGTTTCAGGAGATGCTCGACAAGAGTTTCGACCGGCTGAGCCTCATCGATGACGAGGGGCTGAGCCTGGAGGACACCATGGGGATCCTGCGGGATCTGGTGCGCGAATCGCGGGACGTGCGCATGTCGACCATGCACTTTCGCAACCAGCTCAGCAGCGCCGAGAAGGAGATCAAGGAGCTGCGCGAGGCGCTCAACGAGACCCGCAAGCTGGCCAACGAGGATGCCCTCACCAGCCTGCTCAACCGGCGCGCCTTCGATCTGGAGATAGACAGCCTGCTGCGCAGCAAGCAGCCCTTCTCGCTGATCCTCGCCGATATCGACCGCTTCAAGAGTTTCAACGACGAATATGGCCACCTGCTGGGAGATCAGGTGCTGCGCGCCTTCAGCAAGCGACTGCGGGAGACCTGCAAGGAGGGCGTCACCGCCTACCGCCTCGGCGGCGAAGAGTTTGCCCTGCTGCTTCCCATGCGCAACCTGGCGCTGAGCCGCCAGATGGCGGAGAGCCTGCGCCGGGCCATCGAGAAGATGTCGATCCTGGATCGCAAGTCGGGCCGGCGCATCGACCACATCACCGCCTCGTTCGGGGTGGGCGAATACAATGGTCAGGAGACGGGCGACAGCCTGGTCGAGCGCACCGACAAGCTGCTCTACAAGGCCAAGGAGCTGGGCCGCAACCGGGTGATGCCGCTGCCATCCTGAACTCGCCAAACGCAAAAAGGCCGGTCATTGACCGGCCTTTTTCATGTTTGCCATCCCGGGATCAGAGGCTTTTCAGCTTCTCTTCCGGCAGGGCCAGTTCGTCATTGCGGTTGACGCCGATGCCGCGCTCCAGCACGTGGCGGGCGATGGCATGGGCCTCTTCCAGCGAGTGCATGCTGTAGGTACCGCACTGGTATTCGTTCAGCTCGGGGATCTTGCCCTGCTCCTGCACGGTCAGCACGTCGCTCATGGCGGCCTGCCAGGCAGCGCCAACCCGGGCTTCGTCCGGCGCACCGATCAGGCTCATGTAGAAGCCGGTGCGGCAGCCCATGGGAGAGATGTCGATGATCTCAACCCCATCCCCATTGAGATGGTCACGCATAAAGCCGGCAAACAGGTGCTCGAGGGTGTGGATGCCACGCTCGGAGAGGATCTCCTGGTTCGGCACACAGAAACGCAGATCGAACACGGTAATGGTGTCCTTGTTCGGGGTCTGCATGGTCTTGGCCACACGTACCGCCGGCGCGGCCATGCGAGTGTGGTCAACGGTAAAACTGTCCAATAACGGCATTTCTGACTCCTGATTTGGTTACCAGAACCAGCCCCCGCTGGAGAGCTGATCCTTGCATTGTCGATACTGGGCGCCGTAGCGCTGGGCGCGAGCCTCCACCTTGCGGGATGTCTTCATCAGCCATCCCTTGCTGCGGTAGCTGCCACGCCGATAGCCACCCCACCCTTCGTGATAGTTGAGATACTGGCCATACGCATCCCACTTGGAGGTGCCGTTCAGCCGCTGGGCCTTGTGAGTGTACCAGCCCATGAAGTCGATGGCGTCGGCAAAGTCATCGCGATCGCTCCAGCTGTTGCCGGTCTCCCGCTGATAGTCGGCCCAGGTTTCATCTTTGACCTGGGCATAGCCGTAGGCGGAGCTGGCCCGCCCGGTCGGGATGAAGAGGAAATACTGCATCGGCGGCTGGGCATCGTGCACGAAGGAGGACTCCTGATACATCATGGCCATCACCACCTGCACAGGCGTTCCCCACTTCTCGTTCATCTTGAGCGCCGCCTTGTGCCAGTCCGGCTTCTCACGAAAGATCTGGCACAGGTTTTCCGGCTGGGCCGGCGGCCGGGTACTGCAGGCGGTCAGACCGGCCAGCAGGCCGGCCATCGCAACGAGGCGCATCCAGGACATCAGCGGGCTCGAGTCTCCATTCGTTGGCTCATCACAAGGCTCAGCCATCCGTCAGATGGCGTCTTCGTTCTCTTCGCCGGTACGGATGCGGATGACCCGCTCCACCTCGCAGACGAAGATCTTGCCGTCACCAATCTTGCCGGTGCGGGCGGTGTTCTGGATCGCTTCCAGGCAGGCATCGAGATCCTCGTCCTGCACCACCAGCTCCACCTTCACCTTGGGCAGGAAGTCGACCATGTACTCGGCGCCGCGATATAGCTCGGTGTGGCCCTTCTGGCGGCCGAAGCCCTTGACCTCGGATACCGTCATGCCGTTGATGCCGATCTCGGCCAGGGCCTCGCGCACATCGTCCAGCTTGAACGGTTTGATGATGGCTTCAATCTTCTTCATGGTGACTCCTTACCAGTTTTGTTTGCCAAACCCGGACGTGATGGGGTAACGGCGATCCTTACCAAAGTTGCGGGCCGTGATGCGGGGCCCGACCGCAGCCTGACGGCGCTTGTATTCGTTGAGATCCACGAGGCGGATCACCTTGCGCACCACCGCCTCCTCGAAGCCTTCCGCCACCATGTCAGCCACGGAGGCATCTTCTTCCACATAGCGCTTGAGGATGGCATCCAGGATGTCATAGGGGGGCAGGCTGTCCTGATCCACCTGGTCCGGTGCCAATTCTGCCGAAGGAGGACGGTCGATGACCCGCTGCGGGATCACATAATCGACGGAATTGCGGTATTCGCACAGCTTGAAGACCAGCGTCTTGGGAACGTCCTTGAGCACGTCGAAACCGCCGGCCATGTCGCCGTACAGGGTGGCATAGCCCACCGCCATCTCGCTCTTGTTGCCGGTGGTCAGCACGATGCGACGACGCTTGTTGGAGAGCGCCATCAACAACACACCACGGCAGCGAGCCTGCAGGTTCTCTTCGGTGGTGTCGCGGGCGGTCCCTTCAAACAGCGGCGCCAGCTGGGCCATAAAGCCTTCGAACATTGGCTCGATGGAAATGATGTTGAACTCCACCCCCATCCGTTCGGCCTGCTCCTTGGCATCTTCCACGCTCATCTGGGCGGTGTAGCGGAATGGCATCATCACCGCCTGCACCTTGTCGGCGCCGATGGCATCGGCCGCGATGGCCAAGGTCAGCGCCGAGTCGATGCCGCCGGAGAGGCCCAGCACGGCGCCGTGGAAGCCGTTCTTGGTGACGTAGTCGCGCACCGCCAGTACCAGTGCCTGATAGGTCTCGGCCAAGGGTTCCAGTGGTGCGGCGGGTTCCCGCTCCTTCACCGGCTGACCATCGGCAAAGTGCACCAGCGCCAGCTCTTCGGCAAAGGGGGCCAGCTTGTGGGTCAGCTCGCCCTGGCTGTTGAACACCTTGGAGCAGCCGTCGAAGATCAGCTCGTCCTGACCGCATACCTGGTTGAGGTAGACCAGCGGCAGACCGGTCTGATCGCAGCGCTCGGCCATCAGCTCACGGCGGATCCAGGGTTTTTCCTGATCGTAGGGCGAGGCATTGATGGTGAGCAGCAGCTCGGCTCCGGCGGCCTTGGCGGCCAGCGCCGGCCCCGGCTGCCAGAGATCTTCGCAGATGAGCAAGCCCAGCTGATGACCACGGAAGGGGACCACGCAGGTCTCGGTTGCCGCGGTGAAGTAGCGCTTCTCGTCGAAGACCCCGTAGTTGGGCAGATCCTGCTTGAAGTAGCGTGCGACCAGCTGCCCCTGCTCATAGAGGGAGGCGGCGTTGTAGAGCGCCTCCCCTTCACGCCAGGGGTGACCCACCAGAATGGCGCAAGCCCCCTGCCATGCCGCGATGCGGGTCAGCGCGGCCTCCACCCGGATCATCAGATCGGCGCGCAGCAGCAGATCTTCCGGCGGGTAGCCGGTCAGGGCCAGTTCGGAGCAGACCAGCAGATCGGCGCCTTGCCGATCGGCTTCGGCGGCTGCCGCCAGCACCTTGTCACAGTTATCTTCGATGGCGCCTACCGTCAGATTCAACTGGGCAAGCATCAGAGAGAGGGCTTTTGCCATGGCGATGCATCTTGAATTCGAAAATGATGGGGAATGATAAAGAAAAGGCGCTGGCTGTGCCAGCGCCCAAGACTCAGGGGGTACAAGTCAGGCTGCTCGCGTTGGTCACGCCGTTGTCCACCAGCAGGCCACAGGGCCCGGTGATCACCTGACCGCTGGCGGGCGGTGTCATGGCGATGCTCAACGACGCCGGCTTCAGCAGATAGGTGGTGTTGCCCTGGGCACTGTAGGAGAAACTCACCACCAGGCTGCTGTTTTGCGCCGCCGTGCAGACATAGGTGGCCGGCTGGTTGTTGGCCTGGGGCTTGTCGATGCGGCATGTGGCCCCCGTGGTGGTGGTGGTCACGCTCAACCCGTTGAAGGTGTTCTTGTTGCATGAAACAGGATCCGTATTGTTACCGTTACCTTTTTCCAGACATTCGATCCGTCCCGATACAGTGATGGTCGGCACCGTCTGGGAACTGGTATCGATCGCCACCGGCATGCTGGCGCTCTTGGCTTCACTCTGATCCACTGGCGAGATGAGCGAGGCGGTGATCCCCGAGTTGCCTTGATAGGCGGTCACCTTGATCGACGCGCTCTGCAACACGTTGGAGGCATCCTTGGTGCTCTTCTTGGCCGACAGGTAGCCGCGACTGTAGCTGCCGAAGTAGTAGTTGTTGAGATCGACCACCGTCTTGACCGTCTCGTTGGTCACCCCTACATAGTCGGAGACACTGCCGGTCAGCTGGCCACTCAAGGGCACCAGACTCCACTCGGCCAGCATGGTCAGGTTGATATCCTGGAATGGCACTCTGGCCAGCAGATCCTGCGAGGTCAGGTCGAGTGCGGCCAGATAGGTGGGCGAGAGCACATCCACATAAATGCCGCGCGCGATCAGCTGGGCCGTGCCCGTGCTCATGGTGACCTTGGTCGTGGTGTCTCCCCCCGCCGCCGCGTTGGCAGGCAACCAGTCGGCAAACTCGGTGATGGTCGGTGGCGTGGCGGTGGGGTTCGCTGTCCAGTTGAGGGTGTTCTTCTGCCAGGTGATGTAGGTGGTGACCACGTACTTGATGTAATTCTGGTAGCTGGTCTGATTGGCCGTCTTGGCGAGGAAGTCGGCGCTGGTCACTATGACTTTGATCAGGTTCCACTCTGGCAGAGGGCGATAATAGCCATCGAGCCGGACGAAGCGGCAGGCATCCACATAGTTGCCACTGTTTACCGAGGTGAGCGAGCTGTTATAGCGCTGCCTGTTGGTGTGCAGCGGGGAGTAGAACTGATCAAAGCTGCTGCCACTGCCATCGAAGTGGTTCTTGCAGCAACTGGTGCAGAGGGTGGGTTGATCCTTGACGCTGCTGTTGAGGATGCCGGTCTGCTTGGTGACCTGGGAGCCCACGCTCCAGTAGAGCAGATTGCTGTCGGTCAGGATCGCCTGGCCCGGCAGGTAGGCATTGACGCTCGAGCCGTAACTGCAAGAGCAGGAGACCGAGGCCAGATCCTGCAGCACCTGCTGGGTGTTGCCACCGTTGTCGGGCTTGTAGGTGACCGTCTCGAACTGCACCAGCTTGCCGACGGTGCCATCCTTGGAGGTCACCGTCGGCAGCGGTTTGCTGGTCTCCTGCTTGCGCCCTTCCTGATCGATCTGGATGGAGATGACGTCCGGCGCCACCCCCGGGGTATAGACCACCTGGGGAGGTTCGCGACTGGTATCGAGCCCGCCATTCAACTGGTTCTGGGCCAGTGACTCTGCCGGCGACACTGCGCCGGCCAATAACAACGAGACTGGATTCCCGTCATTATCGCTCCAGCTGACGGTCACGTTGACGACCTTGCGGCCTGGGTAGGACTGCAGGTATCCCGCAGGGACCGTCGTCTGCCAGGTCGTACCATTCCAGTACTGGTTGTTGACGGTCCAGCTCAGGGTATAGGTCCCGCCGCCATCGGCGGGGGTGACCGTACTGGTGCCCGCCGCAATGCTGTTATAGGCCGTGAGTGGAGAGACGGCACTCACCACGCCGTTGAAGGTACGAAAGTCATCGAGTTTCGACTCGGCCAGCCGCATCGCCACCTCATAGCGCCGCCCGTCCTGGGAAGCCCCGAGGATCCCGCGCGACATGGCCACCAACCCGGCCACCCCCACCCCGAGCAGAACCAGGGTGATCAAGATCTCCAACAGCCCGAATCCCTTGTGCGGTTTCATGTTCGCTCCTACCAGTCCCGCCAGCTACCGGGCACTAGGTTAATGATCTGAAATGCGGCTCCATTCTCGATATTGCTCAGCACCGCCTGGTCGTACTTGGCGTCGAAGGTCCCGTTGGCGGTCTTGCCTAGTTGGTAGTTGGCAACCACAGCGCCATTGACGATGGCGCCCCCCTTCAGGCTGATATCGTTGGTAGCCGTGGCGGGAGTGGAGGAGTAGGCGAACACCAGCCCATAGAGGGTGGCGTTGCCGTTGACCATCAGATCCCCGTTGCGCACGATAAGCACCACAGGTGCGGCAACCGAACCGATCGAGCCGCCCGGCTTGCAGTCCCCATCGACGATGATGAGTCCACGGGAGGCGGTCGACAACGAATCGCAATTGGTCAGCATCTGCACCGCCCGCGACTCCAGATTGGCCCATCCTGTTGCATCGTCATTCTCGTTGAACAGATACCAGACCAGATCGCTTGGGAAGGCGGAATCGTTGTCCTTGATGTCCGACTGTTTGTCCCCCTTCTGGCTGATGTAGGCACTGCACCCCCCGCTGTAATCCCCCTGATGGCAGGTCTGACCGGAGCCATTGGTCAGGTCCACATTACCGTTGGTCCAGATGGAGAGCGGCACGCCAGGCCCGCCCCCGTTGGGATTGGCCACCACGGTAAAGTTGCCGGAAACGGCCATACCGCCAGCAACCGTCAGGGGGGCAGCCGGGGTGCCCGCCAATACGCTGACCTTGATGGTCTTTATCTCCACATCGGCATTGGCAGTACTGTCAACCAGGGTAGCCTGGGCTCGCACCCTGACCGGCGTCACGCTCGCCCCGCCCACGGTCACGGCTGTGTCGTCCAGCGCAAACAGGGTATAGGTACCGGCCGACACAGTGACCGACACGCCACTGCTGGCGCTACGCCAACTTGCGTCCTGTGCCAAGCGGCCGACCCCGTCGGACAAACCCAGTTCGGCTAGGGCCAGCGCCTGTCGATACTGCACTTCGTTGAGGCTGACACGGCGGTCAGACACCATCAGCTTGCCCACCAGCAGCGAGATACTCAGCAACATCACAGTAAGCAGCAAGGTAACGGTGAAGGTGGTAAAACCAAGATGACGTTGCATGACATCAATACCCGTCGTTGCGCAGCTTGATATCACGCTGCAGAGTGAGTTTGAGTGCGGTGTTGGCCTTGAACTGGCCCGATATGTTCAGCCGCACCGTCCGTGCACCTGACGAGACGCTGCCACTCAACAGCGAGAAGGTGAGATCCGTAATTTCGATGGTATTGTCGGTACTCAGCAGGCTGCCGGTGCTGCAAGTGGTGCCAAGCTGTACCCCTTTGTCGGCACTGTCGTAGCTGTAGATATAGGTTTCATCAGCCCCAAGCACGCCGTTGTTATCATCATCGTATTTCAGCCGGATGCAGCGATAAATCTTGGAGCCAGTGACCGTCTCATTCAGCAGATCGCTGCTGGTATCGAAATAGAAAGGAGATCTGGCTCCCGATGCCGCGCCGAGAAAGGCTGTCGCCCCCTGATCATAACCGGTGCGCTGCACGTCACGGGCGATCATGTCGGTGACGCTCTGCAGCTCCTGATTGAGGCGGCTCACCTGCATGGAGGTCTGATTGACCCTCAGGATGGTGGCGAACAAGGATGTCACCGCGGCGACCAGCAGCAGGCCTGCGACCATGGCAACCATCAGCTCCACCACGTTGAATCCCCTTGGCGCTCTCAACATGCAGGCACCCCACTGACATTGCTGACACCACAGGTACGCACACGCCCGACATTGTTGGTCTTGACCTGCATGGAATAGGTACCGGATGAGATGGCAATATTCCCCGCCGTCAAGGAAGACCTTCTGGGAGAGATACTCAGGGGCCTGATGTTGCTCGACGATTCACTGTAGCTGGCAACCAGGCTGATACCGGGATATTCACTGGCATCGCCCCCCTTGCGCCCCTCAATGCTGGAACAGTGATCGCTGCAACTGTTGCAGCTGCCATCGATAAAAATGCGGTAACACCAATTGCTGGTGCCGCTGTTGAAGATGATGAATTGCAGGGTGCGGTTACGCTTGATGGCCTCGGACTTCAGCAACATCACATCCGTATACACCGCCTGGGTGGCGGCCTTGACCATTTGCTCCTGGCGCAGGGATTGATAACTGGGAATCGCAACGGTCAGCAGCAGAGCGACCAGAGACAGGGCGACCATCAGCTCTATCAGGGTAAAACCGGCGGATCTGCCCTTTCTGCCTTCCATCGTTCAAGACTCCTTTCTTTTTGCACATGCCAGTAGAGCACACCGTCAGTACTATCCTATAGTATCAACCTGTTTCACGAAGCATGCCGCCCCATGAAAGCCAAACAGTCCGGAATCACGCTGCTGGAACTGCTCGTTGCAGTCGCCATCGTCGCCATCATTGCATCCATCGCCTACCCCAGTTTCAGCGACGGTTTGCGCAAATCCCGTCGAGCCGAGGCGTTCAAGGGCTTGCTCAGCATGCAGCTGAAACAGGAAGAGTTCCGAGTCTCCAACACCAGCTACGGCACGACCCCGTCCCAGGTGGGCAACCCCACCAGCAGCTACTACGACTTCACCATCTCCGGGGCTACCGCAACCACCTACACCCTGATCGCCACCAGCAAGGGAGCGCAGGTGGGTGACAAGAACGGCAGCACCGCCTGCGATACCCTCACCCTCAACAAGGCTGACATCAAGACCCCAGCCGCCTGCTGGTAACGCATTACCAGCACTCGGCGGCCGTCATGCTGGCCATCGACACCCCCTGCTGTCCCCCCTGATCCAGAGTCAGCAAGCCGCAGGGATCGCCGTTCATCACTCCGGTCGGGATCGCCGTCAGGGTATAGCGGGCGCCGCTGGCATTGAGCGCCAGATTGTAATAGGCAGCCCCGCCATCCCTGGGCAAGGTGGCCAGTCCGGCTGAGGCTAGATTGCCGCCATCATAGTTGCCATCGGCAGTAAACTGCCGCTCCATGTATTGCGCCGCCTCGAGCAGCGCCGCCTTGGCCTCGGCCCGCTTGGCCGACGCCATGTAGCTGTTGTAGCTGGGGTAGGCAATCAGGGTCAGAATCGCCATCACGGCTACCGCAATCATCAGCTCCAGCAGGGAAAATCCACGCGCCATCTCCACCTCTACTCCAGTTGCAACCAGGACTGGCGACCACCCAGGTCACCCGCCCCCTCTTCCAGGGTGACCGAGATATTGCCGCTGGAACCGCTGATGTACTTGCGCTCCATGTCGGCATCCTCCACCACGCTCGGCGTCGTGGTGAGCTCGTCAAACTGCTTGCCACTGACCGGCACCTTGATGTCGTTGCCGCTGCCGCCCTTGATCCCCACATAGTCGTCATCATTGACGGCCCCATCGCCATTGACGTCGAACACCGAGTAGCTCAGACGCGCCCCCGAGACAGGATCCAGCTCCATCAGCCAGGAACGTCCACCAAAGTCACAGGCATCCGCCGAGGGGATCAGGGTATTGAAGATCAGCCGTTTGTTGCGGTAGAGCATCTCCGAAACGGCTCGCTCCCCTACCCCCTTGCTCAACGCAGGGGATTTGAGCACCAGATACCACCCTTTCTGGCTGGTGTAGTTGACCGCCGTGTTGGAGACCACCCTCACATTGAACTTGATGGTGGTGCCATTGGCGGAGTATTCGTGAGTGATGCTCTGCTGCTGCAACTGGCTGGCGAGCACGGTCGCCCCCGCATCCCAGATGCCGTAGACGGCCTCCAGCCTGGGGGTTGCCGGCAACAGCTTGTCGTCATTGGTGAAATAGCTGCCGGTTCCCATCAGCACCATGATGCCCCCCTTGGGATGGCGAATGGCCAACGGACGCATGGTGATGGGTTGGCGCGTGCTGGCAGAGCAGGTCCCGTTGCACGCCTGAAACAGCGGTTTTGGCTTGTTGCCGGTCTTGAAGGCGCTCCCCCACTGGGCGCTGTTGTTGTCGGTCAGGTCGAATTTCCACAGATTGCCCTGCAGATCGCCGGCATAGACATAGTCCGCCACCCGATCGCCGTCCTCGTCTACCGGCAGGGGGGATGAGAGGCCATTGGGTTCGCTGGCCGAGCCCGCCTGGGTATCTATCTCCTTGATCACGGCGCCGGTCGCCAGATCCAGCACAAACAGCCGGGCGGTCTGGCTGGTACTGTTGTAGCCGTTGGCCACCAGCGCCACCCATTTGTTGCCGGACTTCACCCGGACCAGGGTCGGCGCAGCCAGCGCTACCCCCATCTCGGCGTTGGTAAACTCCCACAACATCTTGTCGGCAGTGAAGTTGTCGGGGGCCGTCACGTCGATGGCAAAGACCGCCTTGCCACCGGCGCCGGTCGACCCCAGCAGCACGGTTTTCCAGCTGCTGCCAAGATAGGCATCCCCCACCTTGGGCGTACCGTCCACATAGTAGCGGTGGCTGTAATCCGGCTTGGTCAGCAGGCTCAGATCCCCCAGCAGGCTGGCCGGGATGTAGCCCAGCGTCTCCACCCCGTTGGCGACCCGAAAACCGTGCAGCATGCCGTCGTTGGCCCCCACGTAGAGCATGGGAGTACGGCGACTGATGGCCGTCGAGCCAAGGAAACTCTGGTAGCCCTCCCGCTCGGCCTGGGTCAGGCCGGTGGCGCTGCCATAGCCGTAGTCCCGGTTGCCGACATAGACGGGATCCGAGTTGATGATGTCCCCCAGCAGGTCGCTGCGACTGCGGAACAGGCCGCCATTGCTCTGCTCACGGCTGCGATCACCGCGCAAGTAGGCGACCCGGTTTTCCCCCTGGTTGTCACCGGCGAGGTTGAACAGGGCGCGATTGGTGGCGTTGAGATCGGCCCAGGTGAAGGGAATGCCGACCCCGTTCTGGCGAGTGAAGAGGCTGCGAGCGGTATGGGCAGGGATCTGGGTTGCGGCATCCCAGGCCATGTTGCCCAGCGAGCCGTCGCTGTTGAGCGGAATGGAGATGAGCTGCCCGGACCAGTCGCCACTGTTGTAGCGGGCCTGATAGATGTGGGTATTGCTGTCCAGCCGGGTGGCGTTGGCGGTCACCGAACTGGCAGAGCTGTTGCGTGCCGCGATCTGGGCCAGAGTGCTGCTCAGGGCCGCGGCAAAGACGTCGGGGTCACCCGCGCTGAAGAAGCTGCCCCTGCTGTTGAGCGCCGCATGCCACAGGTCATCGATCTTGTACTCCGGAATATAGGTCGCGTTCTTGTACTCCTTGTCATCCGGATCATGGGGATTGGGCCAGCTGTTCGGGATGCCGTTGGCCGGATTGAGCGACCCGTTGACCCCGAGCCCCACGGTAAAGTTGACCAGATGCTGCCAGTTGGCGGGATCTGCCGTGCTGGTCGGCACCTTGTCGGCCAGATCGGCACGCAGGTCTGTTTTCCAGTACTTGTAGGCCACGTCGGCCAGGGTATTGCTGTAGCCATCCTTGTCCAGATCCCCCACTGAGGGGGTATCCCCGTTCCAGTAGCCATCGGTCATCAGGATGTTGTAGCTCTGCCGGCAAGTTAGGTGGGGCAAGGTGCTGCCGGCGCTGGCCGCCCAGGGGCCATTGTTGTCGGTGCGGGAGAAGTACTCCCCCACATCCTTCAGGCTGGTGCGCAGCGGCGTACCGGCGGCCGGAATGTCACGGCTGTAGAGGTCGCTGAAAAAGGCGTTGCGATCGGTGCCGGAGAAGGGCGCCACCCCGCGGATCACGCTGCCGCTGGCATTGATGGTGGCAAACCCCACCCGCAGGGCCTGTCCCTGGCTGGCGAAGGCACGACCGACCCCGGCCCGGGCCGCCAGGATCCGGGAGCGATAGTAGGTGTACCAGTTGGCGAAGTTCTGAATCTCCTCCTCATAGGTACATACCGGTGCGCTCTTGCAGTCGCTGCGATTAGGACGCCCGCCATAGGTGCTGCCGGACTTTATCTCGACCCGGGTATAGCTGCTCGCCCGCGTCACGTCACCGCTGCCCTTGTAGGCGAAATAGACGGCGGGCCAGAAGGTCTCGTCATCGTTGTAGTCGCTGGAGGAGAACCCGGTGTAGTAGCGCAACGACTTCGAGCGGTTGTTTTTGGTCAGATCACGGCAGCCGGCGGCGGTGTTGAAGGGGTTGTGCGGCGCGCAGCTGATGCTGGCATTCGCCATCAGGGTACCGTCCGCCTTGGCCCAGGGGCGGTAGCTCAGCAAGGGGTTGTAGTAGAGCTTGTTGTTGTTGCTCGAGCGGGTGTAGGCGTTGCGATCGTTGTTGCTGGTGAAGGTCACGGTCCGGTTGTCATAGTCCTCGTTGCCATAGACGTTGTCGGCACGGGGATAGACGTAGCGAGCGCTGTTTTCGATCAAATCCTCCGGCATCAGCTCGAAGTGCATCGAGCCGGAGTCATCCAGACTGAACATGATGTTGGGTTCGGCCCGGGTGCCGAGATAGAGGGGAACCTGGGCGATGTCGAGCGCCGCCTGCACCTGGGTGCAGAGCAACAGGGCACAAAATCCGTAGCCAGATGCACGCATGGTTCCCTCCTAGCGGCTGTAGGTCGATTGCAACAGCACCCGGCTCTCGTCCGAGAGGCCGAATCCCCGAGCCGTGATGCGATAAAGACGGCGCTCGCTGATGGGCTCGTCCACCGCCAGACTCTCGTTGCTGCTCTGGGTGTAGGGCAGCCGCTCGATGAAGTACTCTGGGGCCCGTCCCGCCAGACCGCTATTGGCATAGGTCCGCCAGGCCGTGGAGGGAGAAGCGGGATCCACCGCCACGCTGACGAACTCATAGAGACCGGCGCTGTTGTCGTAGGGGCCTGAGTTGCCCGCCTCCAGATAGCGCTCGGCAGCGCGCAGTGCCGCCTCCGCCGCCTGCAGCGCCTGTTGCGACTCCTTCTGGTTGCCCGCCATCTTCTCCTGCAGCAGGGCGCTCTGCATGCTGGCCATCGCCAGCAGGCTCACTACCGCGAGAAAAATCAGGCTGATCACCAGTGCCATTCCCCCTTGTCGCCCCATCATGCCTCCCTCCTCATGGCAGCCGGTTGCGCAAGGCGACCGTGGTTTCGGCCACCCAGTACCAGTGGCTGTCGGTTGCCTGGAAGGTAGCCCCGGCGAAGCTGATGGCCTGCGGATCCGACACCACATTGCCCTGGTTGCTGCGCATCAACAGCTGAACGCCGATCCCCAGCACGTTGTCCCAGTTCGGGTTGCTGGCGGCACTCACGTAACGATCCGCCGCCCGATCCCGGTTCTGATCCTCACCGAAGGTCAGCTGGATGTCGGTGACCCCGTCCACCAGCGGCATGCCCGCCCCCAGCCCGCTCTTGCGATAGAGGGCATAGGGGGCGCTGGCCGAGGGACGGGCGATGTAATAGACCCGGGTTTCCATCCGGCTCAATACCGAACCGGCGCCGAAGCGCTCCTCGACCGGGCTGCTGGCCCCACCCCAGGAGCTGACGGTATTGCCCGGGGTGTATTTGTTGTCGTTGGAGTGGCCGATGTTGACCTCGCTGCCCCCTCCCACCACCTGGGTCTGGGTGATCTGGAAGATCCGCGCCTTCTGGCAGTCGGAGACCATGACGATGTCCCCCTCGCACAGGTCGCTGTAGCCCTGCTTGCCGGTGCCGCAGTAGTTGGCCTTGCTGGAGAGTTGCTGCACGAACAGCTGGGCCGCACTGTTGTTGCGGGTCACCGGCACACCGCTGCCGGTAGGCCCCTGCACCAGCAGCACGTCGGTTCCCGGCTTGGGTTTGGGCTCGGCCGCGGTAAACAGGGCCGACAACGGCGCAGGCAGCGTCGCCGTGACATTGTCATAGCCGCGCAGATAGACGGTGAAGTTGTAGGGCAACGCCGTCGCACCGTTGAGGGTATTGGTGATGTTGACCCCCTGCTTGCTGAGGCAGCCCTGGTAGCCCACCATCCGCAGCTCTTGTTGCAGCAGGTTGACGGCAAACCGGCTGTCCTCCTGCACCCGGGCGATGGCCTCACCGGTCAGGTAGGTTTTGTGGTTGCCAAGCAGCACCTGGATGATGACCCCGACCGTCAGCAGCGACAGCAGCAGGGCGATCATCACCTCCACCAGACCGACACCGGCCTGGCGCAGCAAGGTGCGCCGCCCGTTCACAGATCCGTCCTCAGGGTCATGCTGCGCAGCGCAGGCTCGGTGGCCAGCCGGCTGGCATCCCACTGGATGGTGATGGTCGCCTGTCCGGCACTCACAGCAATAGCCCCATCACCGCCGGGCAGGCCGCCGAGCGCCTGTTTCCAGTACTGCACATCCTGTATCGCCATCGAGCTGCCGGAGACCGTCTCCCCCAGGCCGACGTTGTACTGGCCGAGCAGAGCCGCGCTGCGGTTGGCCCGCATCATGTCGGTGATCATGTAGGCAAACTGGGTCGCCTCGGTCCGGGTCAGGGCCGACTGGTTGCTCTTGAGTGCCTGCAACTGCAGGGTTGCCATGCCGAGGATGCCGATCGACAGCACCAGCACGGCGATCATGATTTCAAGCAGCGAGACGCCTTGCTGGTGCTTCATATGCAGCTGGTCTCCGTGATTGAAGGGCGGCCGGCCGGGGTGATCGTGATGTCGCGCGATGCTTCCTGCGCGCAGTCAGGCGGCTGCAGGGAAAATACCAGCGCCGCCTGGGCGCGACCATCGAGAAAGCCATTGCCACTGAAACGTACCAGCGACGTATTGCTGACCAGGGTGCCGGCCCCCATGTCGGGAAAGAGTCGCAGCAACTCGCCGTTGTCCAGGGTGCCGTTGCCGTTGCTGTCGACCCAGATCTGCCAGCCAGATTCCCAGTGGTTCTGGGTCAGATTGCTGGTGGAGGCGGAGAGAGTGACCGCCGTATTGCGGCGAATGGCTTCGGAGCGGGCAAGGTTGATGGCGGCCACGAAGTTGTTGGCCTGGCTGGTCAACGTCATGTTGCGCATTATCGCGCTGAAGGAGGGGACTCCCAGCGTCAGCAGGATAGAGACGAGCGCAATGGTGACCATCAGCTCGATGAGGCTAAAACCTGAACGCAAAAACATCCTGTTTCGCTCTGATTTTGTCGGGGGGCCGGCTGCACATCCATCTGCCATCAAGCCGGTGATAAGTTCATCAGCAGTCTAGGCCGCGAACCTTCGCTTGCAATTCAATCTACTCAAATCTTGGACATACATCATCAAATTTCGCTGCGATCTCACGGCAAAGCGGCCAACAAGAGCCATAAGAATCACCCATGAAAAAGCCACCTCGCTGGAGGTGGCTCAATCAGAGACGGTGTAGTCCCGCAGGGGACGCATCGCTCACAGGATGCGCAGTTCCGGCGGCACTTCAAACACCACGTTCTCTTCACGACCGGGGTGTTCGGCCACCACCTTGCCACCCAGCTCGCGCAGACGGGTGATGACGGACTGCACCAGCACCTCGGGGGCGGAGGCACCGGCGGTGACACCGATCGCCTTGACTCCCGCCAGCCAACCGGCCTCGATCATGGAGGCGTCGTCGATGAGGTAGGCCTTGGCGCCCACCTTCTCGGCCAGCTCCCGCAGGCGGTTGGAGTTGGAAGAGTTGCGCGATCCCACCACCAGCATGGCGTCCACCAGCCCGGCCATCTCCCGCACCGCATCCTGGCGGTTCTGGGTGGCGTAGCAGATGTCATCCTTGCGCGGCCCCTGGATCTTGGGGAAGTGAGCCCGCAATGCATCGATCACGTCCGAGGTCTCATCCACGCTGAGGGTGGTCTGGGTCACGAAGCAGAGATCGTCCGGATTCTTCACCTTGAGCCTGGCCACGTCCGCCGGCGTCTCCACCAGATACATGCCGCCCTCGCGATTCTCGTACTGCCCCATGGTACCGATCACCTCGGGGTGGCCGGCATGACCGATGAGCACGGCTTCGGAGCCCTTGCGACTGGCGCGATGGACCTCCATGTGCACCTTGGTCACCAGCGGACAGGTGGCATCGAACACCTTGAGGGCGCGGGACTTGGCCATCTCGCGCACCGCCTTGGAGACTCCGTGCGCGGAGAAGATGACGATGCTGTCGTCCGGCACCTCATCCAGCTCCTCGACGAAGACGGCACCCGCCTCCTTGAGCTTGTTCACCACGTAGCGGTTGTGCACCACTTCATGACGGACATAGATGGGAGCACCAAACTTCTCCAGCGCGCTCTCGACGATACTGATGGCACGGTCGACACCGGCACAGAAGCCGCGGGGATTTGCGAGCAGGATATCCATCAGTGCACCTTCTCCTCGTCATCAACCCCCAGGATCTCCACCTCGAAGGTGACGGTGTGACCGGCCAGGGGGTGGTTGAAATCGACCGTCACCGACATCCCTGCCACCGCCCGGACGATACCCGGCAGCTCGCTGCCGTTGGGCTGGTCGAACAGTATGATGGTGCCGACCTTGGGCTCTACATCGGCACCGAACTTGGAGCGGTCCAGATGGTAAATGTTGTCGGGGTTGGAGAGGCCGAACGCCTCTTCCGGCGCTAGCGTGAAGCTCTTGCTCTCCCCTTCGCGCAGTCCCAGCAGGCACTGCTCGAAGCTTGGCGTCAGGCTGCCGTCTCCCATCCGCAGACGGGCCGGCTTGCCGTGCAGCGCCGTGCTGTCGGCCACCGAGCCGTCTTCCAGCTTGATGGCAAAATGGAACAGTACACTGCTGTCCGCAGCAATCAGCTGGCTCATGAGGTCGCGTCCTGTTTTTTCTCGCCACGCAAGCCGTCCAGCACGATCATGGCGGCACCGATGAAGATGAAGCTGTCGGCCAGGTTGAACGCCGGCCAGTGGGCACGCTGCCAGTAGAAGTCGAGGAAGTCGACCACATGGCCCAGCACCAGCCGGTCAAACACGTTGCCGAGTGCCCCGCCGATGATCAGACTGTAGGCGATGCCGCTCCAGCGCTGGGTGACCGACTGCTTGCGCAGCCAGTGGATCAGCAGGCCGCAGATGGCGAACGCCAGCACGGCGAAGAACCAGCGCTGCCAGCCGCCTTGATCGGCCAGGAAGCTGAAAGCCGCTCCCTTGTTGTAGACGTGGACCAGGTTGAAGAAGGGGGTGATCTCCACCCCCGGGTAGCCAAACGGCAGCAGCTTGACCACGGCGAGCTTGCTCGCCTGGTCCAGTACGAAGGCCAGCACAGCCAGCCACAGCCAACGCAGGCCGCTTTTATGTTGAGTCATGTTCATCAGGCAAATTGACGAGTTTCGCCGTCACCCTCGACGTTGGTGACGCAGCGGCCACAGATCTCTTCGTGGCCCGCGATGGTGCCCACATCTTCCACATGGTGCCAGCAGCGGTCGCACTTGGCGGCGGCAGACTGGGCCACGCTCAGCCACAGGTCATCGCGCTCGGTCGCCACGGCCTCTGCCGGTGCGGTATCGACGCTGACCACCTTGGCCTTGGAGGTGAGCAGCACGAAGCGCAGCTCATCGGCCAGGGCGTTCAGACGCGCAGCCAGCTCAGGCTTGGCGAACAGAGTCAGCTCGGCCTGCAGAGAACCGCCGATGCGCTTCTCGCCACGGGCCACTTCCAGCGCCTTGTTAACTTCACCGCGCACGGTGAGGATCTCGGCCCAGAACTCGTCGTTCAGCACTTCGCCCGCTTCCAGCCCGAACAGGCCGTCGTACCACTCCTCGGTGAACACGAACTCGCCGCGCTCGCCCGGCAGCAGGGCCCAGATCTCGTCGGCAGTGAAGCTCATGATGGGCGCCATCCAGCGCACCATGGCCTCGGCGATGTGATAGAGAGCGGTCTGGCAGGAGCGACGGGCCAGGCTGTCAGCCTTGGCGGTGTACTGACGATCCTTGATGACGTCCAGATAGAAGGAACCCATCTCGATGGAGCAGAACTGCATCAGCTTCTGGGTCACACCGTGGAAGTTGTACTCGTCGAACGCCGCCACGATCTCGGCCTGTACCGCTTTGGCACGGCCCACGGCCCAGCGATCCACCACCACCATGTCGGCCGGTGCCACCATGTCGGTCGCCGGATTGAAGCCGTTCAGGTTGGCCAGCAGGAAGCGGGCGGTGTTGCGGATACGGCGATAGGCGTCGGCGGAGCGCTTGAGGATCTCGTCGGAGACGGTCATCTCGCCGGTGTAGTCGGTGCTGGCGACCCACAGACGCAGGATGTCGGCACCCAGCTTGTTCATCACGTCCTGCGGGCTCACCACGTTGCCGATGGACTTGGACATCTTGCGGCCCTGACCGTCCACGGTGAAGCCGTGAGTCAGCACCTGGTTGTAGGGTGCCTTGTCCTTCATCGCCACGCCGATCATCAGGGAGGACATGAACCAGCCACGGTGCTGGTCAGAGCCTTCCAGATACATGTCGGCCGGCTTGCCGTTGAACTCGGGACGGGCATCGACCACGGAGGCGTGGGTAGAGCCGGAGTCAAACCAGACGTCCAGGGTATCGGGCACCTTCTCGTAGTTGTCGGCGTCCGCGCCCAGCAGCTCGGCCTTGTCCAGATCCCACCAGGCCTGGATACCGGACTGCTCGACCCGCTTGGCCACCTCTTCCATCAGACGCACGGAATCCGGGTGCAGCGCCTGGGTATCCTTGTGGACGAACAGGGAGATGGGCACGCCCCAGGTACGCTGACGGGAGATACACCAGTCAGGACGGTTCTCGACCATTGCCTGGATGCGGTTCTTGCCCCAGGCCGGCACCCAGCCGCTCTGGCCGTGCTGGGCAATGCCCTCTTTCTCGATACGCTCGATCTCTTCCAGGGCGCGCTGCCGAAGACCCTTCTGCTCCATGCTGATGAACCACTGGGGGGTGGCACGGAAGATGATCGGGGTCTTGTGACGCCAGCAGTGCGGGTAGGAGTGGTTGAACACCTTGTGGTGCAGCAGGGCGCCGCGCTCTGTCAATACCTCGACCACGGCCGCATTGGCCTTGAACACGTGCTGGCCGGCAAACAGTTCGGTATCCGGCAGGTAGACGCCGTTGCTGCCAACCGGGTTGGCCACTTCCAGACCGTACTTCTGACCGACCACGAAGTCTTCCTGACCGTGGCCAGGGGCGGTGTGCACCGCGCCGGTACCGGCGTCCAGGGTCACATGATCACCCAGCACCACAGGCACGTCGAAGCTGTAGAAGGGGTGGTTGAAGCGCAGCAGCTCGAGCGCCGCGCCCTTGGCGTAGCCCAGGTTGTGGAAGTGCTCGATGCCGGCGCGGTCCATCACGTCCTTCACCAGCTCGGCGGCCAGGATCAGACGCTCGGGGTTATCCCCTTCCACCTGCACCAGCGCATAGTCGAGATCGGCGTGCATGGCGATGGCGCGGTTGGCCGGCAGGGTCCACGGGGTGGTGGTCCAGATCACGGCAGCGAGGGGGCCCTTGCCGGTGTGGCCTTCGGCGCAGTCAAACTTGGCTGCAACGGCAGCCTCGTCGACGGCCTTGAAGCGCACGTCGATGGAGGGGGAGTTCTTGTCGTAGTACTCCACTTCCGCTTCAGCCAGCGCGGAGCCGCAATCGGTACACCAGTGCACCGGCTTGGAGCCTTTGTGCAGGTGGCCGTTTTCAACGATCTTGGCCATGGAGCGGATGATGTTGGCTTCGGTGCCAAAATCCATGGTCAGGTAGGGGTGTTCCCAGTCACCCAGCACGCCCAGACGGATGAAGTCGGTCTTCTGCGCTTCGATCTGGGTCTTGGCGTATTTGCGGCACTCGGCGCGGAATTCGGCGGCGGAAACCTTCTCACCCGGCTTGCCGACCATGCCCTCCACTTTCAGCTCGATGGGCAGACCGTGGCAGTCCCAGCCCGGCACATAGGGAGAGTCGAAGCCGGAGAGGCCCTTGGACTTGATGATGATGTCTTTGAGGATCTTGTTGACCGAGTGACCGATGTGAATGCTGCCGTTCGCATAGGGGGGGCCATCGTGCAGAATGAAAGAAGGCTTGCCCGCTTTGGCGCGGCGAATGGCGCCGTAAAGATCCTGATCGTACCAACGTTTCAGCATGTTGGGTTCGCGCTTGGCCAGATCGCCACGCATCGGAAACTCGGTTTCCGGAAGATTCAGGGTGTGTTTATAGTCGCTCATCAGTCCTGGGTTCCCTTCTTTTCTAAAAGAGTGCTGGGTAAATGAAATTGTGGCAGCCCGAACCAGGCTCGGGCCGCCAGGGCATCTCGTTCGATCTGCTCTTTCAAGGCGGTGAAAGAGTCAAATTTCTGCTCTTCGCGCAGCTTGTGGCGAAGCAGCACCTTGACCTGTTGACCATAAAGGTCGCCAGAAAAATCAAATAGATGTACTTCCAATCTGGCTTGTGTACCGCTCAAGGTCGGCCGTACACCCACATTGGCGACACCGGGGAAGGTCTTGCCGGAACATATCACTTCCACCGCGAACACGCCACCGACCGGGATCACCTGACGCTTGAGGGCCAGATTGGCGGTGGGAAAACCTATGGTGCGGCCCAGCTTTTCACCGTGGGCCACCCGACCGCTGATGGTGTAGGGACGGCCGAGCATCAGCTCCACCTCCGCCATCCGGCCGGCCGCGAGGGCCTCGCGCACTAGCGTGCTGCTGACCCGCTGGCGGGAAAGCTGGAAACTCTGGGTGCTGATCACCTCGAAGCCGAAGCGCCGGCCGGCCTCCTCCAGCAGGTGGAAGTCCCCTTCCCGCCCCTTGCCGAAGCGAAAATCGTCGCCGACCACCAGATAGTGCACGCCGAGTTTCTCCACCAGCAGTTGCTCGATGAAGGTGGTGGCGGACTGCTCGGCAAAGCGGTGGTTGAAGCGCACGCAGAGCATGCGATCGATCTGCATCCCCTTGAGCGCCTCGTACTTCTCCCGCAGGCGGCTGAGGCGGGCCGGCGCCGCGGCCCCGGCAAACAGCTCCAGCGGCTGGGGTTCGAACAGCATGACGCAGGCCGGCAGGCCGAGCTGGGCGGCCTTTTCCTGCAAGCGAGCCAGCACGGCATGATGACCCTGATGGACCCCATCAAAGTTGCCAATGGTCAATACACACCCCCGGTGACGGGGCTTGATATTGTGAATACCGCGGATAAGCTCCATCAGTGCCTTGTGCTTTGCTGCTATGAAAATCGCCGGATTATATATCAGGCGGCACGCCGGGTCAGCCCTGTTGCTGACCCGATTTCAGCCGCTCCGCCCCGACAACAGGTTCAGGTGGGGCTATCTCGCCGCAGGGGCTGACTCAGTCGTCCCGCCCCGCTCTCAGATCTCTTGGCCGGATCCCAAGCGCCAGCAGGACACCGGCATAGATGGCGCCCCCCACGACCAGCAGCATGGCCAGCTGCATGGTCGCCTTGCTCATGTGCCAGGCGCCCCACTGGGCCAGATCCGGAGAGAGGTACAAGAGCACGCCCCCCATCAGCAGGCTGGCGGTCAGCAGCTTGAGACAGAACATCCCGGTGTGACGGGACGGGCGGTAGACGCTCTGCTGATGAAGCCCCCTGAACAGCAAAGCCGCGTTCAGTGTGCCCGAGCAGGCGGTCGAGAGGGCCAGCCCCACGTAGCCAAGCGGATAGATGAAGAGCAGGTTGCAGACCATGTTGGCCGCCATCGAGATCATCCCGATCCGCACCGGCGTGCGGGTATCCTGGCGGGCGTAGTAGCCCGGTGCCAGCACCTTGATCAGCATCAGCGACAGCAAGCCCGTGGTCGATGCCAGCAAACTGGCGCTCGACATGCTCACCTCGTGCAGGCCGAACTCGCCGCGCATGAACAGCACCCGCAGGATGGGCTCGCGCAGCACGGCGATGCCCACCATGGCCGGCAGGCCGAGCAGCATCACCATCCGCACCCCCCAGTCCATGGTACGGGAGAAGTCGGCCGGGTCGGCATCCACGTGCTTCTTGGCCAGCGCCGGCAGAATGACGGTGCTGATGGCGACGCCGAACATGCCGAGCGGGAACTCCAGCAGCCGGTCCGAGTAATAGAGATAGCTGATGGCACCGGTCGCCAGGAAGGAGGCGAGCATGGTGTTGACCAGCAGGTTGATCTGGCTGACCGAGACCCCGAACAGGGCCGGGATCATCAGGGTGCGGATCTTCACCACCCCCGGGTGGTGCCAACCCCACTTGGGCCACACCAGCATGTTGAGCTGGCGCAGGAACGGGAACTGGAACAGGAACTGCACCAGACCGCCGAGGAAGACACCGATGGCCAGTGCCAGCTCGGGGTTGTCGAGCCAGGGTGAAATCCACCAGGCGGCGGCAATCATGGTGATGTTGAGGAAGATGGGGGTAAAGGAGGAGACCCCGAAGCGGCCGAAGGTGTTGAGAATGGCCCCCGCCATGGCGGTGAAGGTGATGAACCAGAGGTAGGGGAAGGTGATCTTGAGCATCAGGCTTGCCATCTCGAACTTCTCGGCCGCCGGCCCGCCGTGCAGCCAGTCCCAGAACCAGCCCCAGCCAAACAGGGCCGTCAGCACGCCTGACCCCAGCACCCCGAGCAGGGTGACCACAGTAACGATCCCCCCCAGGGTGCCCGCCACCGCAGCCAGCAACTCGCGCACTTCGCTCTCGTCACCCTTTTTCTTGTACTCCGTCATCACGGGAACAAAGGCCTGGTTGAAGGCACCTTCGGCGAACAGGCGGCGCAGAAAGTTGGGAATGCGGTTGGCAAAGAAGAAGACGTCTGCGGCCACCCCGGCGCCAAGCAGATTGGCGATGACCACATCGCGAACCAAGCCCATAACGCGGGACGCCAACGTCATTCCGGACACTATCATGCCGGATTTGATCAATTTCTTACTCAAGACGAGGCCTCTGGAACTGTCGGAATGAAAAGAATGCTGATAGAATCGGCCGACAGTTTAACCGTCTCCCACCTGACACACCACCGGGGGGCGGTGTTTATTTGCACAAATCATTTGACAATATGTGGTTGAGAAGGCATATTTCCGGGCCTTTTCAATACACTCGCTAAGACAGTTTTAGGAGTTTTACCTTGGCTAACATCAAATCTGCTAAGAAGCGCGCTCTTCAGTCAGAGAAACGTCGTCAGCACAACGCCAGCCGTCGTTCCATGACCCGTACCTACCTGAAGAAAGTCATCGCTGCCATCGCCTCCGGCGACAAGGCTGCTGCGACTGCCGCTTTCGCTGTTGCTCAGCCGATCATGGATCGTATGGCGACCAAAGGCCTGATCCACAAGAACAAAGCTGCTCGTCACAAGAGCCGCCTGTCTGCCCAGATCAAAGCTATGGCTTAATCAGCTTCTGCTGATAAAGCTGAAAAAACCGGCCTTTGTGCCGGTTTTTTATTTCTGTTCGCTGCAGTACAACTTGTGCAGCAACCCTATCATCTCGCGCACCTCGTAGCTGCGCAGCGAATAGTAGACCGTCTGGGCCTCCTTGCGCGTCTCCACCAGTTCATCCCGCCGCAGCACGGCCAGGTGTTGTGACAACGCCGACTGACTCAGACCAAGCCGCTCGTTGAGCTCCCCCACCGACAGCTCCCGCTCCAGCAGCTGACACAGGATAAACAACCGCCGTTCATTGGCCAGCGCCTTGAGCAGTGCCACCGCCCGGCTCGCATTGGCCTCCATCTCTTCCAGTTGCATCTCATTCCCTCTCGTTCGAGGCAAGAATCATACTCTGTGGCCCGTCAATTTAAAATGACAGGGTTGCCGGTTGAATCATGGCAAAGTCCTCCTGGCCGGCAAACAGGAAGGAGAAATCACTCTCGCATACCCGTTTTACCGCCGGGTGCTGGATCATCCGCTCGGCGAAGATGACGTAGTACTCCTCCATCAGATCCTGGGTCTCGCCCAGCAGCATCACCCCCTCCCCTTCCAGGATCTCCTCCCGGTAGATGGTGGGTGCCATGAAGATGCCCTGGTTGAAGAAGCCGAACGCCTTCATCAGGGCCGCATCGTCAAACTCGCCGAGAATGCTGGGGGAGACCCCCTGCTGCTCGAACCACTGGGTCAGCTGGCGACCCATGGCGGTGCGCCGGCCGGGGATCAGCAGCTTGCGCTCCTCCAGACAGGCGGGAAACGGCAGCGACGGCAGCGGCGCCTTGCAGAAGAAGCTGACCCCGCAACCACCGAGTCGCTTGGAGAGCAGGCCGGCGTGCTGGCTGGAGTCCACCGGGCAGTCGGAGAGGATCATGTCGAGCTTGTGCTCACTCAGCTGCTCCAGCAACAACTCGTGGGTCGATTCGAAACAGCGGAGGTGGATGGAGCCATCATTGGGGATGACGGAGAGCAGCACCCGGCTGGCGAGGCGTTTGGAGAGAGCGTCGGCGATGCCGACGTCGAACAGGATCTGGCTCTCCTTGCGGTAGTTGACGATATCCAGCATCTCGTAGGAGAGGCTGAACATCTTGTCGGCATAGCGAAACACCAGCTGGCCCAGCTCGGTCGCCTCCAGGGAGCGTCCCTTTCTTATCAGCAATTTGCCACCGAGGCGCTGCTCCAGCAGCTTGATCTGGCCGGTGACGGTCTGCGGGGTCAAAAAGAGGGCTTCCGCCGCTTGCGTGACGGAGCCCTTCTTCTGGGTCATCCAAAAATAATAGAGATGGTTGTAGTTAAGGTGTGACATCCGATGGGGTTCCCGCCTGGCGCGGGCTCCGGTAGCAACTGAGTTCAGCCGCCAGAATGTCATACATGTCGCTGATCGAGTCAACCTTGTTCGCGCCGAACTGCTCCTGCAGGTGGGCCTTGAGGCTGACCGGATCCGGCATCCGTTCCCCGCAGTAGCGCTTGTTGGACTGCTTGACCCGCTCGCCGGCCCGGCTGCTCAGTGCCCGCTCGGCGAAGGTCTCGCCAAACTGCGCCTTGGCCTGCTTGTCCCCCAGCAGCAGGGCGCTGTCGACCACGCCGCTGAGGTAGGCCGAGCAGCTGGCCGAGGCTGCATCCTGCTGGCAATCCTGCAGACTGCCGGCCCAGGCCGCCTGGCTCAGCGCCAGCATGGCCAACCATCCTGCTCTTTTCATAACCCCTCCGTGCTTTGATCGGCCTCCCGGTTCGGGAGCGCCATGCGCAGGGCGAGATAACCGACGATCGCCGCCAGGGTGGATCCCACCAGGATCCCGAGGCGAGAGTAGCTGCCGTAATCCAATCCGCCGTGCTCGAAGGCCAGCGAGGCGATGAACATCGACATGGTAAAGCCGATGCCGCACAGAATGCTGACCGCAAAGATCTGTCTGAAGTTGACCCCAGGTGGCAGTTGGGCAATGCCCAGCTTGACCGACAGCCAGCTGATGGTGAACACCCCGAGCGGCTTGCCGATGAACAGCCCCAGCATGATGCCCATGGGCACCGGGCTCAGCAGGGAGGAGAGACCTATCCCCTCCAGCGACACCCCGGCGTTGGCAAAGGCGAACAGCGGCAGGATCAGGTAGGCACTCCAGGGGTGCAGGGCATGCTCCAGATGCTTGAGTGGCGACTCATAACGCTTGCCGTTGAGCGGGATCATGAAGCCCACCACCACGCCGGCCAGGGTCGCATGGACGCCCGACTTCAGCACCGCCACCCAGAGCACCAGCCCGACCAGCATGTAGAGGCTGATCCGATCCTCGCCGCGGCGATTCATCCACAGCAGGGTCAGTGTCGCCAGGATGCCGATCGCCAGCGCCGTTAGCGACAACTGCTGGGTGTAGAACAGCGCGATGATGATGATGACCCCCAGGTCATCCATGATGGCCAGCGCCAGCAGAAACACCTTGAGACTCACCGGCACCCGCTTGCCCAGCAGCGCCATCACCCCGAGGGCAAAGGCGATGTCGGTGGCGGCGGGAATGGCCCAGCCGGCACGTGCCACTTCGTCCGAGTAGTTGAAGAAGGCATAGATCAGGGCCGGCGCCAGCATGCCGCCCACCGCCGCGATGGCCGGGAAGGTGGCCTGCACCCGGGAAGAGAGGGCCCCCTCCAGCATCTCGCGCTTCACCTCGAGGCCGACCAGCAGGAAGAAGACAGCCATGAAGCCGTCGTTGATCCAGAGCAGCAGCGGCTTGTTGATGTCGAGGGCGGCAATGCGCACCTGCACCTGGGTATCGAGGAAAGCCTGATAGCTGCCGGCCAGGCCGCTGTTGGCCAGGATCATGGCCAGCATGGCTGCCATGATCAGAATTATTCCGGAGGCGGCCTCCAGTTTGAGGAACTTCTTGATTACGTCGCTCATGGTTAAAATATCCACAGTCTTACTTTGATTTGAGTCTATATCCGATAACAATCCTTGAAAAATCGTTTCTTACTGCGAAATACAACGAAAAAACCGAAGGCAAAATCAAACATGCCTGCTATAAGCAGGTTTTTTCTCGGGCAGATATCACTCGAAACTCCCCCATAAGAATGAATATTCTGTGGTTTTTATGCATAAAAAAGGCGCCTCATGGGCGCCTTTCACATCAGATGGCGACGGGCGCCTTGATGCCGGGATGGGGGTCGTAACCCTCGATCTCGAAATCCTCGAACTGGTAGTCGAAGATGGAGTCCGGCTTGCGTTTGATCACCAGGGTCGGCAGCGGGCGCGGCTCGCGGGAGAGCTGCAGCGCGGTCTGCTCCATGTGGTTGGAGTAGAGGTGCACGTCACCACCGGTCCAGACGAAGTCCCCCACCTCCAGGTCACACTGCTGGGCCATCATGTGGGTCAGCAAAGCATAGCTGGCGATGTTGAACGGCAGGCCGAGGAAGACGTCACAGCTGCGCTGATAGAGCTGGCAGGATAGTTTGCCGTCCGCCACGTAGAACTGGAAAAAGGCGTGGCAGGGGGCCAGCGCCATCTTGTCCAGCTCGCCCACATTCCAGGCAGAGACGATGATGCGACGGGAATCCGGGTTGTGCTTGATGTCGTCCACCGCCTTCTGGATCTGGTCGATGACAGACCCGTCAGCCGCTGGCCAGGAGCGCCATTGGGCACCGTAGACCGGGCCAAGATCGCCGTTCTCGTCGGCCCACTCGTCCCAGATACTGACACCATTTTCTTTCAGATAGGCGGTATTGGTGTCGCCGTTGAGGAACCAGAGCAGCTCGTGAATGATGGAGCGCAGGTGGCACTTCTTGGTGGTCACCAGCGGGAAGCCTTCGGCCAGGTTGAAGCGCATCTGATGGCCGAACAGGGAGACGGTACCGGTGCCGGTACGGTCGGACTTGACGGTCCCCTCATCCAGGATCTTCTGCATCAGGTCGAGATAGGCTCTCATTGTTTTGCCTCCTTCACGGCGTTGCCGAACAGCTGCGGGCGCTTGTAAGCGGCCCAGATCATCAGGGCACCGATGAGGATCATCGGAGTAGAGAGGATCTGCCCCATGCTGATCTCGTTGAAGTAGAGCCCCAGCTGGCTGTCAGGCTGGCGTACGAATTCCACCAGGAAGCGGAACAGGCCGTAGAACAGCAGGAACATGCCGGAGATGGCGCCGCGCGGCGGGTTCTTGCGCCAGAACAGGTTGAGGATGATGAACAGTACCACCCCTTCCAGTGCGAACTGGTAGAGCTGGGAGGGATGGCGCGGCTCGGGGCCCGCCTCCGGGAAGATGATGGCCCAGGGCACATCGGTGACCCGACCCCATAGCTCGCCGTTGAGGAAGTTGCCGATGCGGCCGACGCCGAGGCCAAACGGAATGAGCGGTGCCACGAAATCGGCCACGGTAAAGAAGTGGCGCTTGGTCTTGTGGGCAAACCAGACCATGGCGGTGATGACCCCGATCAGGCCGCCGTGGAACGACATGCCACCGGTCCAGATCTTGAACAAGTAGAGGGGATCGGCCAGGAACATGTCGAAGTTGTAGAACAGCACGTAACCGACCCGACCACCCAGGATCACCCCGAGGAAGCCGTAAAACAGCAGGTCGGACACCTCGTTGCGGGTCCAGCCGCTGTTCGGCGCATCGGCGCGGCGCCCCGCCAGCCACATGGCAAAGGCGAAACCAAACAGGTACATGAGACCATACCAGCGTACCGATAGTGGTCCCAAACTGAATGCTACGGGATCAATCTGCGAGAAAACCCAATATCCATCGTGCTGCATAAGCGGCCCCAGTCATAAGAAAAGCCGCATTTTCCGATCATTCGTCAGCAGGGACAAGGCATGATTATCAATCAATCTGTTTCGCTTTGTGACCGGCGCGCAGCAAACCGCCCAGACCGTGCTCTTCCAGATAGCGGGCAAACAGGCCACGCAGCACATGGGGATTGTCGTGTTTGAGGCCGTCGGTCAGCAGCACAGTTAGCTCGCTCAGGTTGGCCTGGCGCAATACGTACTTGATGCGAGCGATGTTGTGGGTGTTCATGCTGAAGCGACGATAGCCCATGGCCAGCAGCAGCAACACCCCGACCGGATCACCGGCCAGCTCGCCACAGACCGAGACCGGTTTGTGGTAGCGATGGGAGGCATCGACCAGCAGCTGCAGGGCGCGGATCACCGCCGGATGGAAGGCGTCGTAGATGTTGGCGACCCGGGCGTTGTTGCGATCCACCGCCAGCAGGTACTGGGTCAGGTCGTTGCTGCCCACCGACCAGAAGTCGATGAGCGGGGCCATTTCGGGCAGGATGTAGAGGGCGGAAGGCACCTCGATCATCACCCCGAGGCTCGGGTAGCGGATCACCGCACTGCGGCTGGCCGCCTCTTCCGACACCTCGCGCCACGCCTGATCCAGCAGGCGGCGGGAGGCCTTGATTTCGCTGACGCTGCTGATCATCGGCAGCATGATGGCCAGATTGTCCAGCCCTTCGCTGGCCCGCAGCATTGCCTTGAGCTGCACCAGGAACAGTTCGGGGTGATCCAGGGTGAGCCGGATCCCCCGCCAGCCAAGGAAGGGATTTTCCTCGACGATGGGGAAATAGGGCAACTGCTTGTCCCCCCCCACGTCCAGGGTCCGCATGCAGACCGGCCGGTTGCGATAGGTCTCCAGAATGCCGCGATAGCGGGCAGTCTGCTCCCACTCGGAGGGGAAGCTGTCCTGCAACATGAAGGGGATCTCGGTGCGATAGAGACCGACCCCGTCCGCCAGATGATTGAGGGCTATCTCGGTATCGGCGCTGAGGCCGGCGTTGAGCAACAGGGAAACGGGGGTGCCATCGGCGGTTTCTGACGGCTGGTTGTCGACGCTGCGCACCAGAGTATCGAGGGCCCGCTCTTCGCTCAGCAGCTGACGGTACTCGGTCAGGATCACCTGGTTGGGCTCGATGAAAAGATCGCCGCTGTAGCCATCGACCACCAACATGCGACCACCGATGTCGCCGAGCGGCAGATCCACCCCCATGATGGCCGCCACCCCCATGGCGCGGGCCAGGATGGCGGCGTGGGAGTTGGTGCCCCCCTTGAGGGACACCACCCCGGTCAGGAACTCGCGGGGCACCTCGGCGAGGATGGTGGCCGTCACCTCGTCGGCGACCAGCACCACAGGCTCGCCGATGGCGATGTGCTCGGGCTCGTTTTGCACCAGCCGGCTGATGAGCCGCTGAGCGATGTCCTTCACATCGGTGGAGCGCTCCTGCAGATAGGGATCCTTCATCCCCTTGAACTGCTCGATGAGACGATCGCTGATGAGCTTGACCGCCGAGACCGCCGTCCAGTGCTCCTTGCTCACCTTGTTGCGGATCGGCTTGATGTAGCCGGGATCGTCCAGCAGATGCAGATAGATGTCGAAGATGGCCACCGAGTCCTGGCTGTAGCTCTCGCGAAAACGCAGGGCCAGGCTCTCCAGATCGTGACGCACCTCTTCCACCGCCACGTTCAGCCGCGCCAGCTGGCTGGCGTGATCCTCATCCTTGCGCGGAGTGATGGAGCGCAGCTCCTTGCGTGGCCGCCACACCCAGGCCTTGGCCATGGCGATGCCGCTGGCCCCGGCAATGCCGCGCAGCGGCTTGCTCCAGTCGGTCTTCTGCAGCCACCCCTTGGCCTGAGCCTGGGCGATGCGCGCCGCCAGCTGGGCCGCCAGGGTGACCATGAAGGACTCCTCCCCCTCATCGAAGAGACGGCTCTCCTTCTGCTGCACCACCAGAATACCCACCACCTGGCGCTGATGCATGATGGGGGCGCCGAGGAAGGAGCGAAACGCCTCTTCGGCCACATCGGGCAGGAATTTGAAACTGGGATGGGAGGGGGCATCGGCCAGGTTGATCAGCTCTTCACGTTGACCCACCAGGCCGACGATACCCTGCTCGAACGGCAGGGTGGCCTTGCCCACCGCCGACTCGGCCAGACCGTCGGTCGCAGCCAGCCGGTAGCGGCGCATTTCAGGTTCGGAGACGTAAACGGAACAGCAGTCCACCGACATGGCCAGCCGGGTCTGGCTGACCAATGCCTGCAAGGCCAGCTCGAGGGTATTGGCTTCGGCCATGCTTTCGACGATGCGTCTGAGTTCCGTTAACAACTAATCTGTGCTCCTTAGCGGGCGCGATTACGCCGCCCATCCTTCTTGTTGACCTGCACTGCCGGCACCGGCATCGCCAGCGGGGCAAACTCCTTCATCACCCGGCGATAGACTTCCCGCTTGAAGGAAACCACCTGACGCACCGGGTACCAGAAGCTGACCCAACGCCAGTCATCAAACTCCGGATGACCATGACAACCGAACTGGATCCTGGACTCCCTGCCCGGATCCAGCTGCAGCAGAAACCATTTTTGTTTTTGGCCAATACAGACCGGTGAACTGTCCCAACGAACGAGGCGTTTTGGCAAGCGATACTTCAACCAGTTGCGACTGGTCGCCATGATGGTCACATCCTCGGGCTTGAGGCCTATCTCCTCATACAGCTCACGATACATGGCCTGCTCTGGCGTCTCACCGTCATCAACTCCTCCCTGCGGAAACTGCCAGGAGTGCTGCCCATAACGCTTGGCCCACAATACTTGTCCGTCACGGTTACAGATCACGATTCCGACATTGGGACGAAACCCGTCGCCATCTATCACGTGATCACCTTATAAAGGCTGAATCTATAAGGGGATTGTTCCACATTCACCTCGTGGCAGCAAACAAGGACTGCAATCCCCCATTCATGAATAACTTTCGATTTCAAGCAAACTTATAAACAAATTAAAGGAGCAGATCCTGCAAGTTGCCCACCCAGACTGTGCATAAGCCTGTGAGCAAGCGGGTATATACAGTAGTTTCATTTATCTGCTCCAAACTGCCCCACAGCATACAGGATGCAATATAAAACAAAATATGTATTTAAATACATGGTGTTAAACAAAGAATGCTGGATCAAGATCCATGTCTTTTACCGCCGGCGATCCGGGATCCGGATTGTGAACAAGTTCGACTGTTCAAAGATCCACCACGGCTATTTTATCCACAGGAGTGGCACACTATCTGCCCCGATATCGCCGCAAAAATCGGTGCCGTTTCACATTTTTTTGTAACAACAGGGTGACTATTCCTACTTTTAAGCAGTTATCCAAGATTTCTGTGGATAACTGTGTGAAACAGAGCGAGCAAACCCTTGGACAACTATTTCAAGGCAGGATCCAGCGCAACGCCCATCGATAAATTGGAGACAAATTCCTTTTAAATCACTACGATAAACACTTACACACAAAACAGCCCCCCCTGTGCATACCCCTGCCAGGATCGGTTATAAAAACAGCGATCCTCAGGGAGGATCAGAGTTGCTAGAATAATCCCTCTTTGCAGGAGTCACTCATGCCCGTCAATCCCCGCTCCGAACAGGAACTGGTGGCCCGCGCCTACGCCATGGCCGGCTTCACCCTGGCCCAGCTGGCCGCCGACGCCAACATCGCCGTGCCGGCGGATCTGCGTCGGGACAAGGGCTGGGTCGGTCAGCTGATAGAGTGGCAGCTGGGAGCGAGCGCCGGCAGCAAGCCGGAGCAGGACTTCCCGGATCTCGGCATCGAGCTCAAGACGATCCCCATCGATCCTCAGGGCAAGCCGCTGGAAACCACCTTCGTCTGCGTGGCACCGCTGATCGGTGTCAGCGGCCAGCGCTGGGAGGAGTCCAACGTGCGCAACAAGCTCTCCCGCGTGCTCTGGATCCCGGTGGAAGGCAGCCGAGAGATCCCCATCGGCGAGCGCCGGATCGGCATGCCGCTGCTGTGGAGTCCGAATGAAGAGGAGGAGATGCTGCTGCGCCAGGACTGGGAAGAGCTGATGGACATGATAGTGCTGGGAGAGGTGGAGCAGATCAGCGCCCGCCACGGCCAGGTGCTGCAACTGCGTCCTAAGGCGGCCAACAACAAGGCGCTGACCCGGGCCATCGGTCGCAACGGTCAGCCGATCCTGACCCTGCCCCGCGGTTTTTACCTCAAGATAGGTTTCACCCACGGCCTGCTGCAGCGCCACTTTGCCCTGCCCGCTTGATCTCTGTTATCAACATCCTTGTCATAAAGTGATATAAAAATAGACAGTCGCTATTTTTCGCAATCAGGACAAGGAGGCGTCATGCCGATCAACAAGCAATTTCTCAAGTCTCGCCCCGAGGTCAAGGTGACCTTTGCCGTGGAAAGAGAGGCCGCGGGGGAAGCCGAGCAGGTGTTGTTGCTGGGAGAGTTCAGCCAGTGGCAACCCATCGAGCTCAAGCGGATGAAGAGCGGTGAGTTCAAGACCACCCTCAACCTGCCGACCGATGGCCCCAGCCATTTCGAATACTGCTATCAGCTGGTTCAGCCGAACGGGGAGACCCGCTACGACAACGACTGGGCGGCGGATGACTACGTACCCGGCCCCTTCGGGCGAGACAACTCTGTGGTGCGGGTCAGCCAGCCAGGTTGAGCCGGCACACCCGAAAGTGGATACAAAAAAGGCTCGCCATTGGCGAGCCTTTTCACTACCTGTCGAGCATTTCGCCGACATATCGACACCAATTCGAATCGAATTAGTTGAGCTTCTCTTTGATACGAGCAGCTTTACCGGACAGGTTGCGCAGGTAGTACAGTTTGGCGCGGCGAACATCACCACGACGCTTCAGTTCTACACTGTGGATCAGCGGAGAGTGAGTCTGGAATACACGCTCAACACCTTCGCCGTTGGAGATCTTGCGAACGGTGAAAGCAGAGTGCAGACCGCGGTTACGCTTGGCAATCACGATGCCTTCGAAAGCCTGCAGACGCTCTTTACCACCTTCTTTAACACGAACTTGAACACGTACGGTGTCGCCCTGGGCAAAAGCCGGGATGTCGGTACGCATTTGCTCTTGTTCAAGCTGCTGAATAATCTTGCTCATTGTCTTTCCTTACCTAGGATAAACTGAAAACTCTACTTAACGCTGTCACGCACTTCGCGGACATACTCGGCAAGAAGTGATTCTTGCTCGTCAGTCAGAGCTAGGTTGTTAATAAGTTCCGGCCTTCTCTGCCAGGTTCGTCCGAGCGACTGCTTGAGACGCCAGCGCCGAATCACTTCGTGATTGCCGCTTGTCAGCGCCTCGGGCACCGCCAACCCATCCAACACCTCCGGCCGAGTATAGTGGGGATGATCCAGCAGACCGTCCGTGAAGGAGTCCTGCTCGGCACTGGCCTGATCACCCAAAACCCCTGGGACCAGACGCGAAACCGCATCGATCAGGGTCATGGCAGGCAACTCGCCACCACTTAACACGTAATCCCCGATAGACCACTCTTCGTCGACTTCGGTTTGTATCACGCGTTCATCGATACCTTCGTATCGACCGGCTACCAGAATCAGTTTCTGATTCGTCGCCAACTCGGTCACGCCCGCTTGAGTCAGCTTGCGTCCCTGAGGAGAGAGATAGATGACTTTCGCCCCGTCTCCCGCCGCTTGCTTGGCTGCATGAATCGCGTCACGCAGCGGCTGAACCATCATTAGCATGCCGGGCCCACCACCATAAGGACGATCATCGACCGTACGGTGTTTGTCGTGGGTAAAGTCCCGGGGGTTCCAGCACTCAATCTGCAGCAGGCCACTCTTGACGGCCCGACCCGTTACCCCGTGCTCGGTAATGGCTCGGAACATTTCAGGGAAGAGGCTAATCACCCCAATCCACATAAGAAACCTCCGGCACCCGTGTTAGCGCGGGAAACTAGAAACCAGGATCCCAATCAACTTCGATTGTTCGAGCAGTCAGATCAATATTCTTGATCACCTGCTCTTCCAGGAACGGAATCAACCGCTCCTTCGCACCAAAGGCATCTTTTACATTGGCCTCAACCACCAACACATCGTTGGAGCCGGTTTCCATCAATTCGGTCACCTTGCCCATGTCGTATCCCTTGGTGGTCACTACCGAGCAACCAATCAGGTCACGCCAGTAGAACTCGCCCTCAGGCAACGCAGGCAACAGATCGGCGGCTACGCCAATCTCGACATTGGTCAATGCCAGGGCATCCTCGCGCACGTCGATACCATCGAGTTTGCAGATCAGACCCTTGTTGTGACGCTTCCAGGATGAAACCTGAATTTCACGCCACACCCCGTTCTGATTGATCAGCCAGGGGTTGTAATCGAAAATCGCTTCGGCAACATCGGTGAAGGAGTTCACTTTAAGCCAGCCCTTGATGCCGTAAACGGTACCCAGGGTGCCCAGAACTACAGGTTTTTCCACCTTAACTCCTTACCGTTTGGCTGATTAAGCAGCTTTGGCAGCGTCTTTGATCAGCTTGGCAACGCGGTCAGAAACAGCGGCACCAGTAGCAACCCAATGCTCGATACGAGCCAGGTCCAGGTTCAGCTTTTCAGCGTTACCAGAAGCAACCGGGTTGAAGAAACCAACGCGCTCGATGAAACGACCGTCGCGGGCGTTACGGCTGTCAGCAACTACTACCTGGTAGAACGGACGCTTTTTCGCGCCACCACGTTGTAAACGAATGGTTACCATATCGTCCTCATTAACATCTAATGAACAAGGCCCGCAAACACGCGGACCCTAGCTTAAAATAAGCCGCATAATTCTACTTGGATTCGTAATAATTGCAACCAAGCCAGCCATTTTTTGCGCAGAGCCGCAATGAAAAGGGCCTGCCGCTGGCAGACCCTCACTCGCTACGTCAGCCCGAATAATCAGAACGGACCGCGGCCGCCACCGAAGCCGGGAGGCAGCATGTTCTTCATCTGGCTCATCATCTTGCGCATGCCACCCTTGCCGGACATCTTCTTCATCATGCGCTGCATCTCGGTGAACTGTTTGAGCAGCTTGTTGACGTCCTGCACCTGCATGCCGGAACCCGCGGCGATACGGCGCTTGCGAGAGCCCTTGATAAGATCGGGATGGGCACGCTCCTTGGGAGTCATGGAGCTGATGATGGCCTCCATCCGCACGGTGAGCTTGTCATCCATCTGATCCTTGACGTTGTCCGGCAGGCCGGACATGCCGGGCAGCTTGTCGAGCATCCCCATCATGCCGCCCATGTTGCGCATCTGGGCCAATTGCTCGCGGAAGTCTTCCAGATCGAAGCCCTTGCCACTCTTGACCTTGCTGGCCAGCTTGGCAGCCTTCTCTTTATCGACGGTGCGCTCCACCTCCTCGATGAGGGAGAGCACGTCGCCCATGCCGAGGATGCGAGAGGCGAGACGATCCGGGTGGAAAGGCTCAAGCGCGTCAGTCTTCTCGCCCATACCGATGAACTTGACCGGCTTGCCGGTGATATGGCGCACCGACAGCGCGGCACCGCCGCGGGCATCGCCGTCCGCCTTGGTGAGGATCACGCCGGTGAGCGGCAGCGCCTCGTTGAACGCCTTGGCCGTATTGGCGGCATCCTGACCGGTCATGGCATCCACCACGAACAGGGTCTCCACCGGCTTGATGGTGGCGTGAAGGTGTTTGATCTCCTCCATCATCTCGCCATCGACGTGCAGACGACCGGCGGTATCGACGATCACCACGTCATAGAACTTCTTGCGCGCCTGATCGATGGCCGCATTGGCGATGTCCACCGGCTTCTGGCTGGCATCGCTCGGGAAGAAGTCGACGCCGATGTCGCCGGCCAGGGTCTCCAGCTGCTTGATGGCCGCCGGGCGGTAGACGTCCGCACTGACCACCAGCACCTTCTTCTTGTTGCGCTCCTTGAGCAGCTTGGCCAGCTTGCCGACCGTGGTGGTCTTACCGGCACCCTGCAGACCCGCCATCAGGATGATGGCTGGCGGCTGGGCCGCCAGATTGAGCTGCTCGTTGGCCTCCCCCATCACGGAGACCAGTTCGCCGTGCACAATCTTGATGAAGGCCTGGCCCGGGCTCAGGGACTTGGCCACTTCCTGGCCCACCGCCCGCTCCTTGACGCGCGCGACGAAGTCACGCACCACCGGCAGGGCGACGTCCGCCTCGAGCAGCGCCATGCGAACTTCGCGCAAGGTATCCTTGATGTTCTCTTCGGTCAGGCGGCCACGGCCGCTGACGTTGCGCAGGGTGCGCGAGAGTCGTTCAGTCAAATTCTCAAACATGACGCATTCCGGTTCTTGGCGTAACAAATGGGAGGCATTATACCTCACTCGCACGATGAGGACGATTATTCGCCGCACTCGGCTGCGGTCAGCCCTGTGCGGCTGGCTCAACATGCTGCCTATATATGGGCAGATCGGCGGCAGCACAACTGGCGAGCACATCTTGTGCAAGGTATACTGCCCTTCCTATTCCCAATCGCTTGCTCGACAACGACCCGGTTATGATCGTGATCTCTGTTCTGGCCCTGGCGTTCTATCTGCTGGCCATCATCGCCTCTCTGCACCTGCTGCTCAGTGCCAAACCAGTGGGACAAGCCCCCCTGTTTGCCTGCATCGGACTGGCCCTGATCGCCCATGGCGCCGCCCTCTCCGGCGAGGTGCTGGTTACCCACTCCGGGCAGAATCTGAGCATGCTCAACGTGGCTTCGCTGGTCAGCCTCATCATCAGCTGCTTCATGACCTGCGTCACCCGCCGCTTCAACGGCTGGATCCTGCTGCCGGTGGTCTACAGCTTCTCGGCCCTGTTGCTGGCCGCCAGCGCCCTCATTCCCGGTCGCTACATCACCCACCTGGAGGCCCATCCCCAGCTGCTGCTGCATATCGGCCTCGCGCTGATGGCCTACTCGGTATTGATGATCGCCTGCCTGTTTGCGCTGCAACTTGCCTGTCTGGACCGGCAACTGAAGACGCGCAAGATCAGCCAGCTGCCGGCCATGCCGCCCCTGATGACGGTCGAGAAGCGGCTGTTTCAGCTCATCTCGGCCGGCGTCCTGTTGCTGACCCTCTCCATTGCCTCCGGCCTCTTCTTCCTCGAAGACATGTTCGCCCAGGGCAAATCCCACAAGGCCATCCTCTCGATCCTGGCCTGGTGTGTCTACGTGCTGCTGCTGTGGGGCCACCATACCCGTGGCTGGCGCGGTCGCAAGGTGATCACCCTGAGCCTGATCGGCAGCTTCATTCTGACCCTGGCCTACTTCGGCAGTCGCTTCGTCAAAGAAGTGCTGCTGAGCTGATCGCCCACTACTTCTTCATCACCCAGTCCCACAGGAGCCCTTCTTGGACAGTATCTCAACGAGTACATTGCTGATTGTTCTCGTTATCTTGATCCTCATGTCTGCCTTCTTCTCAAGTTCTGAAACCGGCATGATGTCGCTCAACCGTTACAAGCTGCGGCATCTGGCCCAGACCAAGCACAAGGCTGCCCGTCGGGTGGAGAAACTGCTCTCCCGGCCCGACCGCCTGCTGGGGCTGATCCTGATCGGCAACAACCTGGTCAACATCCTGGCGTCAGCCATCGCCACCATCGTCTGTATTCGTCTGTTCGGGGATCTGGGTGTGGCCATCGCCACCTTCGGCCTGACCCTGATCGTGCTGGTGTTTGGTGAAGTGACTCCCAAGACCCTGGCGGCCATGTTTCCGGAGAAAGTCGCCTATCCCGCCTCTTGGGTGCTCAAGGGATTGATGGTGCCGCTTGCCCCCTTCGTCTGGATGATCAATGGCATCACCAGCGGCCTGCTCAAGCTGCTGAAGATCAATCCGAACAAGGATGACTCCCTCAATACCGAGGAGCTGCGCACCATCGTCAACGAGGCGGGCAGTCTGATCCCCCAGCGCCATCAGGAGATGCTGCTCAGCATCCTGGATCTGGACAAGATGACGGTTGAGCACATCATGGTGCCGCGCAGCGAGATCTACGCCATCGACATCAACGATGACTGGAAGACCATACTGCGTCAGCTGGCCCACTGCGCCCACACCAAGATCCTGCTCTATCGCGACAACATCGACGACGTGGTGGGTTTTCTGCACGCCCGCGACGCGCTGCGGCTGATGGCCAAGGATCAGTTCAACAAGTCGAGCCTGCTGCGGGAAGTGGACGAAATTTACTTCATTCCGGAAGGGACGCCCCTCAACGTGCAACTGGCCAAGTTCCAGCGCAACAAGGAGCGGATCGGCCTCATCGTCGACGAGTATGGCGACATTCAGGGGCTGATCACCCTGGACGACATCCTGGAAGAGATAGTGGGCGACTTCACCACATCCATGACCCCGGCGCCCAGCGACGAGATCCATCCCCAGCCGGATGGCTCCTTCCTGGTGGAGGGCTCGGCCAGCATCCGCGAGCTCAACAAGGAGATGAACTGGCAACTGCCCATCGACGGGCCCCGTACCCTCAACGGTGTCATCCTCGAATATCTGGAGGAGATCCCCCAGCCCAACATCAGCCTGCGGCTGGCCGGCTACCCCATCGAGATCCTGGAAGTGGAGAACAACATGGTGAAGATGGCGCGGATCATGCCGGCGTTGTACCGAAACGAGTCGGGACTGGAGGATTGAAAAAAGGCTGCCGATGGCAGCCTTTTTCTATTGCGTCATTGGCCGGCGATCGGCTCACTCATCTTCGTCGCCAGGCTCCAGCACCAGGGTCGGGATCAACTCGCCGAATACCTGCTGCAGCTCGTCGCGATTGGCCAGCAGATCCTGCAGCGTGTAGCTGTCCATCACCGCCAGAAACGCATTCATCGCCTCTTTCAGGGCACTCTTCAGCAAACAGACAGAGACGATGTGGCAGGCCGGCGAGTTGCAGTCGATGCCGTCCAGGTTCCCTTCCAGCGCCCGGATCACCTGGCCGATGTTGATGCTCTCCGGCGCGCAGGCCATGCGAATGCCGCCATTCTTGCCGCGCTGGGACTGCAGGTAACCCAGTTTCACCAGCTGGTTCACCACCTTCACCATGTGGTTGCGGGAGACGTCATACAAGGCGGAGACCTTGGCCACGCTAGACAATTCACCCTCCGGCAGGGTCGCCAGATAGAGCAGGGCTCTCAATCCAAAATCGGTATAGCTAGTTAGTCTCATAGTGCCTGTGTCGCATCACGCGGAAATTGATTATTGATTCAGATCAAATAAACATCTAGGATGCAGCTTATTAAGTGACATTCTAGATGTTCAATTAGCAAGGAACCCCTATGTTAGACCAAGCCACCATCGCCGTCATCAAAAGCACCATCCCTTTGCTCGAATCGGCGGGCCCCGCGCTCACCCAGCATTTCTACCAGCGCATGTTCAGCCATAACCCGGAGCTGAAGGACATTTTCAACCTGGCGCACCAGCGCAGCGGTGGTCAGCCGTTGGCGCTGTTCAATGCGGTGGCGGCCTACGCCAAGAACATCGACAACCTGGGGGCACTGGCCGGTGCCGTGGAACGCATCGCCCACAAGCACACAGGTTTCCTGATCCAGCCAGAACAATATCACATTGTAGGTAGTCATCTCTTGGCCACGCTCAAAGAATTGGGCGGAAGTGCGGTCACCGACGAGGTGCTGGATGCCTGGGGCAAGGCTTACGGCGTGCTCGCCAGCATCTTCATCGGCCGCGAGAGCGAGATTTATCAGGAGAAGGCGAACGAGATCGGTGGCTGGCAAGGCCCCCGCCCCTTCCTGATCAAGGAAAAGCGGGTCGAGAGCGAGCTCATCACCTCCTTCCTGCTGGTGCCGGTGGATGGCAAGCCGGTGCTGGACTTCAAGCCGGGTCAGTATCTCAGCATCAAGCTGGTCCATCCCGAGCTCGAGTATCAGGAGATCCGCCAATACTCCCTCTCAGATGCCCCCAACGGCCAGCACTACCGCATCAGCGTAAAACGCGAGCCGCAGGGCCAGGTTTCCAACCTGCTGCACGATCATCTGCAGGCGGGCGATCAAGTGGAGCTGATGCCGCCCACCGGCGATTTCTACCTGAAAGCCGATGGCCATACCCCGGTGGTACTGCTCTCGGCCGGTGTGGGTGTCACGCCGATGATGAGTATGCTCAACCAGTTGCTGGCGAACAGCCATCAGGCCGACATCACCTGGCTGCACGCCTGCGAACAGGGCGCCGTGCATGCCTTCAGGGAGGATATTCAGCAAAAATCCCGCCAGCATAGCAACCTGCTGAGCCGGGTCTGGTATCGGAAGCCACAGGCCAGTGACGTGCAGGGCGAAGAGTACCATCATGCCGGCACCATGGATCTGAGTGCCGTACAGGAGCGCATCACGCCGCAGGCCCACTACTACTTCTGTGGCCCTCTTGGCTTCATGCAGGCGGTCAAGCAGCAGCTGATCGCGGCGGGTATTCCGGCCGGCCAGCTGCACTACGAAGTTTTTGGTCCCCACCAAGATCTGTAAGGCGGGCGGATCACTATAACCTTATGAGGGTCCAGCCTGTCACGGCACGGCGGCTGGCCCCTCCCGACCCACGGATGCAGATCCGTGGGTCATTTTTTGGGATCAGTGCATCGCCTTGGCACGGGCGATGGCATTGGCGGGCATGCGATTGCCGAGCCGGCTGAGCAGGCTCGCCGCCTTCTGGTGGGTGGCCTTATCACCGATGACGGCGCCGTGCAGCCAGTGATACGCCTCTTCATAGTCGAGCGGGCTTCCCATGCCCTGCAACAGCATCTCCACCCACTCGATCTGCGCCCGCTGGAAGCCCAGGCTGGCGGCCTCCCGCATCAGGGTCTCGGCCTTGAGCAGGTCCTTTTGTACCAGGGTGCCCTTCCAGTAGTAGCGACCCAGCTGCTCCAGCGCCGGCGCTAGCCCCTGGTTGGCCGCATCCCACATGAATTTCACCCCCAGCTCCGCATTGGGCTTGATGCAGACCCCCCAGGCCAGCATGTCCCCCCACAGAAACTGATAGGAGGGGATCTTCATCACCTCGGCCCGCACCTCGATATCCTGGGTGAGCTGACACCTGTCCTGCTTGACCTGCTGCAGGTGACGGCCCTGTTCAATCCAGTTGAGCAGTTCGTCCTGACGATAGAGCGGCACCGCCTGCAGCGCGCCGCTGTCCACGGTCAGGCCGCTGGCCGGGGTGCTGGTCATGGGACGATTGCTCGGCGAACGGTCGCCCTCTGCAGCGACAGGCGCGGGAATGGGGGCTGCCGCTGGCGCAGCGGCGGGTGTTGCATTCGCTGCCGCTACCGGTGCAGCAGGGGCGGCTGGCGTTACCGTGGTTTGCACGGCAGCCGGTGCGGGAGCCGCAGCAGAGGACGGGGCAGCCGCAGAGGGCTGAGCGGCAACCTCCGGCTGCGCACTGGCCGCCGGCGTGGCCCCGCTCGTCGCGGCGGCGGCAGAGGTGGAAGGCTCGGCCCCCTGCGCCTGGCCCGTCAGCAATGGGGGCGTCAGCAAACAGAACAGGCCGACAAGGGTAATGGGTTTCATCATAAGGATCTCCTGCAGCACCCTGTTATCGGCAGCCGGCGGCATCCCCTTAGTCCGGCACCACCTGCCCATAACGACAAAGGGGAGCCGAAGCTCCCCTTGCTGTCCATCCGGACGCCTTACTTGACGAAGTCGACACCCAGCTGGATATCGGCTTTCAGGGTGGCCAGCATGCCATCCATCGCCTCTTGTTCGAAGGCGCTCAGCTTGCCGTAGTCCAGCACGGTTTCGACGCCGTTCTTGCCAAGCAGGATGGGCTGCGCGAAGAAAGTGGCGTGCTTGCCGTCGCCTTCCACGTAAGCGCACTCGATGACGTTGGCTTCACCCTGCAGACCCTTGATGAGCGACAGACCGAAACGGCAGGCAGCCTGGCCCATGGAGAGAGTGGCGGAACCGCCACCGGCCTTGGCTTCCACCACTTCGGTACCGGCGTTCTGGATACGCTTGGTCATGGCGGCCACTTCGTCAGCGGTGAAGGAAGCCCCTTCAATCTGGGAGAGCAGCGGCAGAATGGTCACACCACTATGGCCACCGATCACGTTGACGCGCACCTTGTCGACGTTCAGACCCTTGGCGTCGGCCACGAAGGTCTCGGCACGGATCACGTCCAGAGTGGTGACGCCGAACAGGCGACGCTTGTCATAGACACCGGCCTTCTTCAGCACTTCGGCAGCGATGGCGACCGTGGTGTTGACCGGGTTGGTGATGATGCCGATCAGCGCTTTCGGGCAGGAGGCGGCGCACTTTTCCACCAGATTCTTGACGATGCCGGCGTTGATGTTGAACAGGTCGGAACGATCCATGCCGGGCTTGCGCGCCACGCCGGCGGAGATCAGTACGACATCGGCGCCGACCAGAGCCGGGCTCGGATCTTCACCGCAGAAACCTTTTACTTTCACGTCAGTCGGGATATGGCTCAGATCGACCGCCACGCCCGGGGTCACCGGAGCGATGTCATACAGGCTCAATTCGGAACCAGCAGGCAGACGGTTTTTCAACAGCAGAGCGAGGGCTTGGCCGATGCCACCGGCGGCACCCAGAACGGCAACTTTCATGATCAACTCCATGTTTAAGCGTAGGTTTAAGGTTGTTTCTTGTTGTGCGCCCAACCTTAAAGGATCCCCCCCTAAAAAACAATCTGATAACAGTTGTAATCACAGGTTCTGTGAGCCAATAAACAGGCGGCGAATAAAAATGGGGGGAAATGCAAAAAATTGGAGGGGAAGCACAGATTTCCTGCACTTCCCCTCACCATTAATAGGTAGATCTGCCGACTTCAGCCCTGGAAGGCCAGCGCCCTGCGTTCACACCAACGAAAACCAATTGTTAACAATCCGTTCATGGTCAGGTAGAGGGCACCGGCCACGGTGAACACCGCCAGGGTGTCATAGGTCTGGGCATTGAGGCGTTGAGCCAGCCCCATCACATCCATGATGGTGATGGTACTGGCGAGCGAACTCCCCTTGAGCACCAGGATCACCTCGTTGGAGTAGGCGGGTACCAGTCGCCGGGCGGCGTGACGCACCTTCATCCACAGGGTCTGGCTGGCGGAGAAGCCGAGCGCGCGGCAGGCCTCTACCTCACCGGCCGGGATGGCATCGAGCGCCCCCTTGAACAGCCGGGTGGAGTAGGCGGCGGTATTGAAGCCGAGCGCCAGCACGGCGCAGAACCAGGGCTGCTTGAGCAGCGGCCAGAGCGGCCCCTCTTTGAGCCAGGCAAACTGACCCGGCCCGTAGTAGATGAGGAAGATCTGGATCAGCAGCGGCGTGCCGGTAAAGATCAGCACCCACAGCTGCACCAGCTGGGTCGCCACCGGAATGCGGCGCTCCAGCACCCAGGTCATGGCCGCCGCCATCAGCACACCCAGCAGCAGACTGCCGGCGGTCAGTTGCAGGGTAATCGCCAGGCCACCCAGCAGGGTCATCAGGTAATCCTGCATGATCAGCCTCCGTAACGGCGGGTATAACGGGCAGCCTGCTTCAAGCCGAACTCACTCACCAGGCTGATGGCCAGGTAGATGAGAGCCGCCGCGGCATACCAGGTAAAGGGTTGATAGGTACTGGCCGAGGCCATCTGGGCCTGGCGCATCATCTCGTTCACCCCAATGAGGGAAACCAGTGCGGTGTCTTTGAGCAGCACCAACCACTGGTTGCCGAGCCCTGGCAGGGCGTGACGCCAGGCCTGGGGCAGCACGATGCGAAAGAAGATGTGACGCTTGCCAAGGCCGAGCGCCAGCGCCGCCAGCCGCTGCCCGGCAGGCACCGCATTGAGGGCGGCCCGCAGGGTCTGGGTGGCGTAGCTGGCGAACAGCAGGGAGAGCGCCAGCACGCCGCAGGCGAACGGGCTGAACTCTACGTACTCGCCGGTGATGAGGAACAGCACCTGGGTAGAGCCGAAGTAGATGAACAGCACCACCAGCAACTCGGGCAACCCGCGAATAAGCGTGGTGAGGGTGGCCACCGGCCACACCAGAGCGCGCTGCTTGCTCAGCTCGGCGGCGCTGAACGCCAGCGCCAGCACCATGCCCCCTACCAGGGAGGCCAGGGCCAGCCCGAGGGTCATCCAGGCTGCATCCAACAACAGGCTCAACATGGCTTAGTGCGCGAAATATTTGTCGTAGATCTTCTGATAGGTGCCGTTGGCCTTGATGTCGGCCAGCCCCTTGTTCAGCTGGGTCAGCAGTTCCTGATTGCCCTTGGCCACCGCGATGCCAAAACCGGTACCGAAGTACTTGGCGTCAGTCACCGGCGTGCCGATCACGGCATACTCCTTGTGCTGCTTGAGCCAGTCGGCGGCGACCGCGGTATCGGCAAACACGCCGTCGGTACGGCCGTTCATCATGTCGAGGAAGGCACTCTGGTAGCTGGCGTAGGGCACGGTCAGCAGCCCCTTGCTCACCCAGTTGTCCACCAGATAGGACTGGTGGGAGCTGCCGTTTTGCACGCCGACAGTCTTGTCCACCAGATCTTCCGGCCCCTTGAAGGCGTCCTTCTTGGTCACGAACACGGCGGAGTTCTGGTAATAGATGTCAGAGAAATCGACCTGGGCGGCCCGCTCCGGGGTCACGTCCATGGCGGCGATGGCGGCGTCGTAGCGACGGAATTTCAGGCTGGGGATCAGGCTGTCAAAAGCCTGGTTGTGGAAGCTGCACTCCAGCTTGGCCTGTTCACAGATGGCGCGGGCCAGATCGATGTCAAACCCCTGGAACTCGTTCTTGTCGTCCAGGTATTCGAACGGTGCGTAGGTGGCCTCGGTGGCGAACTTGATCTCTTTCGCCAGCACCTGGGTGCTCAGCAGGCCCATGGCCGCGATCAGCAACAGACTCTTTTTCATGACAGCTTCCTTATCGATTTGAATATCAATGCATCAAGAATTCGGCAAACCGGCTGGTTTGCGGGGCTTGGAAAATGGCGGCGGAGCCCGCTTCGATGATCCGCCCCTTCTCCAGATAGATCACCTGGCTGGCCACCTTGCGGGCGAACTCCACCTCGTGGGTCACCACCACCTGGGTGATACCGGTCTGGCCAAGGTTGCGGATGATCTCCGCCACTTCCTTGGTGATCTCGGGGTCGAGGGCCGCGGTCGGCTCGTCAAACAGCAGCACCTGGGGATCCATCATCAGGGTGCGGGCGATGGCCACCCGCTGCTGCTGACCGCCGGAGAGGCGCGCCGGCCAAGCGTCGCGCTTGTCGGCCAGTTGCAGTTGGGCCAGCAGATAGCCCCCCTTCTCCATGGCCGCCGCCTTGCTCATGCCGAGCAGCTTGACCGGCGCCTCGATGAGGTTCTCCATCACGGTGAGATGGGGCCACAGATTGTACTGCTGGAACACCATGCCCACCTTGCGCCGCAGCGCCTGGGTCTGGCGGTTGAACTCGGCGGTGGAGAGGCTGGAGGGGAAAGAAAATTCACTTTCACCGATGCGCAGGACACCGGCATCCGGGGTGTCCAGCAGGTTCATCATGCGCAGCAGAGAACTCTTGCCGGCACCGCTCGGACCCAGCAGCACCAGGGTTTCACCGGGCGCGGTCCGAAAGCTGACCTGTTGCAGTACCGGCACCTTGTGCCAGGATTTTTCGATACCGATTAATTCAATACCCATACAGCCCAATTGAATAAGTTTTCAAAATTTCGTCCTGATTCTAACGCTGGCATGGGTGGATGCAAGCTATATTTGAATCAATATGCAGAACAAGCGCCGCTTCCTTGCAAAAATAGGCATATGAATGCAAAATGGGCACGCTGTTCATATCTGCCGCCTGAGCGTGACAGGCAGCCAAACCTCCTCATTCGTGAGTCCAAGATGAAGCATAACGACAAGCAAGAAAAACTGGCCAAGGCCTTTAAAGCCTTGCTGAAAGAAGAACGATTTGGCTCCCAGGCAGAGATAGTGACTGCCCTGCAAGAGATGGGCTTCGAAAACATCAACCAGTCCAAGGTATCGCGCATGCTGAGCCGCTTCGGCGCCGTTCGCACCCGCAATGCCAAGATGGAGATGGTCTACTGCCTGCCGGTGGAACTGGGCGTGCCCACCACCTCCAGCCCGCTCAAGAATCTGGTGCTGGATGTCGACCACAACGGTGCCTTGGTGGTGATCCATACCAGCCCGGGTGCGGCCCAGCTGATCGCCCGCCTGCTCGACTCCCTCGGCAAGGCTGAAGGGATCCTCGGCACCATCGCCGGTGACGACACCATCTTCATCACCCCGACCAGCGACACCGACATCGAGGAGCTCTATCTCTCCGCCCTCGAGCTGTTCGAACAGACGCCGTAAGGGCGGCAACCGCCCCGTGGCGGTTGCACCAGAACGCAAAATCCCGGCCAAGGCCGGGATTTTTGTTATCTGCGGGTCGGGCTTATTTGCCCTGCCCCAGCAGAAAATCTTCTGAGGGGGCGAAGAAGGCCGCGCCGGTCACCGCCCTGGTGAAGCGCAGCAGGTGATCGAAGTGACTGCCCTCCCCCTTGTACATGCTGGCCAACATGGCGTTGAAGTGCAGCGGGGTACGACAGCAGGAGATGAAGTAGAGCCCCTGCTCGGTCATGGAGCCCCAGGGCATGCTCTGGCGCAGGATCTCCATGGACTCCCCCTTCGGCGTCTTGAGGTTGACCCGCTTGATGTGGGCGGTCAGCGGCTTGTCGGCCGACTCGTACTCGATGTTGTCGACCTTGGTGCGACCTATGATGTCTTCCTGCTCTTTTTGCGCCAGCTTCTCCCAGTCGCTCATGGCGTGAACCCAGCGCTGCACGTGGATGTAGGAGCCGCCGGCAAACTCGCCGCCGTCCAGCAGCGCCACTTCGGCGCGGTGCTCATCCTGCGGGTTTTCGGTGCCGTCGACAAAACCGGTCAGATCGCGGCAGTCGAGGTTGCGAAAACCACGCACCTCTTCCGCCAGTTCCACCAACCCGGCCAGCAGGGCCATCACGCGCTGACCGGCGTGGTGCAGCACATCCACCCGATCGGCGCGCAACTGCACGAACAGATCGAACGGGGTGTTGGGGGCCTCCTGACCGTTGGCGGATTGCGCCATGAAGCTGCGGAACTGGGGTGGACGGGCGGCGGGATAGAGGCCATCCCAGGCATCGGCACCGACGGCCACCAGACCGCTGAAGCCGGCAGCGGGGAAATCGGCGGCGACCGCCTCCCACAGGGCCGGCAACCTGGCCAGACGGGCCACCAGCTCGGCGGCGTCACCGGTGCGGTTGAACATCAGATAGAGGGCGTGCAGATTGGGCTCGGCACAGATCCCGGCTTGGGCTTTCATATATCTCTCCCCTGAACAGACATTGGCGATATGGGCGATTAGCGTTGCGCGATTATAAACCAGCGCGGTTCCAGTTCATTGATTTCACAACGATATCACGCGTTCAGGGTAAAGGGTCAAACAACACCAGGGCGTGAGGGGTCACCCTGACCCGCGCCCGCGCGCCCTCCAGCGGCTCGCCGATGCTCGCCTCCAGCCGCAGCTCGCCACTCTCGAACAGCACCCGGCAGTGGTGGCCTAAGAACTGCTGCTCCACCACCTTGAGCTCGCCATCCGCGGCGCTCTCCAGCAGCAGCTGCTGGGGCCTGAGCATCAGTTGCAGCAGCTCACCCACTGCCCGGCCGTGAGGTTCGCTACCGCAGATGACCCCGAGCGCCGTACGCACGCAGTGACTGTCCACCACCTCGGCCGCCAGGTAGTTGACCCCGCCGAGAAACTCCGCCACGAAGCGATTCTGGGGGCGACGATAGAGCTGCTCAGGCTGGCCCACCTGCTCGATGTGACCCGCGCGAAACAGCGCCAGCCGATCGGCAAAAGCAAAGGCCTCCTCCTTGCTGTGGCTGACGAAGATGGCGCCGATCCCCTGCTGCTTGAGCAGGGCGCGGATCTCGAGGATCAGCTTCATCCGCACCTGGGTGTCGATATTGGAGAAGGGCTCGTCCAGCAGCATCAGCCGCGGCTTGCACACCAAGGCGCGGGCGATGGCCACCCGCTGCTGCTGGCCGCCGGAGAGCTGGTGCGGATAGCGATCCCCCAGCCCCTGCAGATTGACCAGCGCCAGCGCCTCATCCACCTGCTGCTGGCGGGCACGGCGATCGAGCCGGGTCAGACCGAAACCGACGTTGTCCGCCACCGTCAGGTGGGGGAAGAGGGCGTAATCCTGAAAGATCATGCCGATGTTGCGCGCCTCGGGCGGCACGCTGGCCCCCGGCCCGTCGAGCAGGGTATCGCCGAGGCGAATCGTGCCCTCCGCCAGCGGCAGCAGGCCGGCGATGGCCTTGAGCAACGTGGTCTTGCCACAGCCGCTCGCTCCCAGCAGACAGACAATCTCGTTGTCTGCCACCGTCAGGGAGAGCTGTTCCAGCACATTGCGGCCGTTGTAACGGCAACTGACATTTTCAACCTGCAAACAGGACAAGGCTGACTTCCTCATATTCTTTTGAACCAGACCGACCGGCGGCCAGACACCACTCCAGGGTGGGCGAACTCAGTGCCCCGCCCCATCCAGGTTGCGGTTGACCCAGATGAGCGGCAACAACCCCACCAGCACAATGACGATGGCGCCAAGCGCGCCGCGCTCCAGCATCTCGTCCGACACGAACTGGTAGACGTGGGTCGCCAGGGTATCGAAGTTGAACGGCCGCAGCAGCAGGGCGGCGGGCAGCTCCTTCATGGATTCGATGAACACCAGCATGGCACCGGCAAACAGGCCGCGCCGCACCAGCGGCAGGTGCACCCGCCGCAGCATGGCGCCATCCCCCTGCCCCAGGGAGCGGGCCGCCATGTCGAGGCTGGGGGAGATCTTGCCCATGCTGCTCTCCACCGAGCCGATGGCGATGGCCACGAAGCGCACCAGATAGCCGAACACGATGGCGGTGAGGGTGCCGGTCAGCAGCAACCCAGGCCCCTGGCGCCCCAGCCACTCGGCCAGATCGTTGATGGCAAAGTCGAGGGCGGTGAGCGGCACCAGCACCCCGATGGCGAGCACGGTACCCGGCATGGCGTAACCCATGGCAGCGATGCGCAGCGGCAACAGGCTCTTGGGCCCGCCATCGAGGCGACGGCAGAAGCCGAGCAACAGGGCGATGCCCATGGCCAGCAGAGCGGTCAGCGCCGAGATGACCAGACTGTTGCCGGCGAAGCGGACAAACTCCGGCGTCCACGACAATTCGAAGTAGCGCACGCCGTAATCCAGCAGGATGACGAACGGCAGACCGAAGCCGGCCAGCACCAGTCCCCAGCACCAGAGACCGGCCAGCCAGCGCCGCGCCCCCTTGAGCGGGTAGCGCAGCGGCTGTTCGTGGCCCATGGACTTCTGGAACACCTGCTGCCGACTGCGGGAGCGGCGCTCCAGCGCGATCAGCAACACCACCGCCAGCAGCATCAGACAGGAGAGCTTGGCGGCGGTGGCCAGACTGCCGTAGCCGAGCCAGGTATCGTAGACCGCCGTGGTCAGGGTGTTGATGGCAAAGAAGTGGACGGTGGCAAAGTCCGCCAACGTCTCCATCGCCACCAGGGATACCGCCACCATGATGGCGGGACGTGCCAGCGGCAGGCTGAGGCGGCGAAAGCTCTGCCAGGGACTGCAACCCAGCAGGCGGCTGGAGTGAATGAGGCTGACCGACTGCTCCAGAAAGGAGGCGCGGGTCAGCAGATAGACGTAGGGAAACAGTACCAGCGCCAGCACCCAGGAGGCACCGCCAAGGGAGCGGATGGCCGGAAACCAGTAATCGGCCGGACTGCTCCAGCCAAACAGCTGCCGCAGCCCCGCCTGCAGCGGGCCCGAGTAGTCGAGCAGATCCGTGTAGACGTAAGCCACTATGTAGGAGGGCATGGCCATGGGCAGCATCAGCGCCCACTGCAGGGCACGGCGACCCGGCACCTGACACATGGCCACCAGCCAGGCGGTCGGCACGCCGAACAGCAGGCTGAGCAGCACGACGCCAACCACCAGCCCCAGGGTATTGGTCAGATAGTCGAACAGTACGGTATCGGCGAGGTGGCTAAACAGATCTCCGTCGGCCGAGAAGGCGGAGAAGACCAGGGCAAGCACCGGCAAGGCCAGCAGCAGGGCGCTGGCCCAGCTGCCGGTAATCCATCCAAAATTTTTCATGAGACCACAGAGGTTGATGGGGCCGTTGGCCCCATCTGATTACAAGTCGAATTTCACTTCATCCAGCAGCTGCAAGGCGTCCTTGCGGTGCTTGGCGTAATCGCTGACCGGCATGGGGTCAGACTTGAAACTGCCCCAGGACTTGACCATGGCGGAAGGCTCGACCCCGGCCTTGACCGGATACTCGGCATTCACGTCCGCATACATGTGCTGGGCGGTGTCGCCGGCCAGAAACTCCATCAGCTTCTGGGCCTCGGCCTTGTTCTTGGCATATTTGGTCATGGCCACGCCGCTCACGTTGACGTGGGCACCGCGATCCCCCTGGTTCGGGAAGTTGATATAGACGGCATCGGCCCAGGACTTCTGCGCCGGATCCTTCAGCATGGCGCCCAGGTAGTAGCTGTTGCCGAGCGACAGGTCACAGATACCATCCTTGATCGCTTTGACCTGATCCCGGTCGTTGCCCTGCGGCTTGCGCGCCAGGTTGGCCTTGACCCCTTCCAGCCAGGTTTTTGCATCCGCCATGCCGTGATGAGCGATCATGGAGGAGACCAGCGCTACATTGTACTCATGCTTGCCGCTACGGGTGCAGATTTTTCCTTTGAATTCAGGCTTGGCCAGATCTTCGTAGCTGATAGTGTCCAGCTTGCCGAGGCGCTCCTTGCTGGAATAGATGGCGCGCACGCGGGTGGTCAGGGCGAACCAGCGGTTGTCCGGATCGCGATAGATGGCGGGGATGTTCTCCTGCAGGATCTTGCTGTCCACCGGCTGCACCAGCCCCTTGTCCACCAGATCGGTCAACCGGCTGATGTCGACGGTCAGCATCAGATCCGCCGGGGAGAGCTTGCCTTCCCGCTCCAGACGCTCGTTCAGACCCTCTTTGGCGAACACCACGTTGACCTTGATGCCAGACTCTTTCTCGAACTGCTGGATGATGGGCTTGATCAGCTCATCCTGGCGGTTGGAGTAGACATTCACTTCCCCTGCTGCAAACGCCGACTGAGCCGCCAACGCAGAGAAAGCCAGTGCCAACATCTTCATTTTCATCATCCATTCCTTGAGTTGCTATATCGAGTGAGAACCATTGCTGTTTGCATTTTGCATTGAGCTCGACAGCGGGATCAAGAAATCCTGACGTTGCGGGATCACATATTTAAACGCCGTTCAAACAAAGGGGCCGGATAGAATCCTATCCAGCCCCACCATGGAGTCAATCAGCGACACCCCATCGACCACCAGCCCCGTCAGGGCCGTCAGAGCGCCTCGTCGTCGTTCTCGCCGGTCCGAATGCGCACGGCCTGCAGCAGGTCATAGACGAAGATCTTGCCGTCACCTATCTTGCCGGTGTAGGCGGCCTTGCAGATCGCCTCGATCACCCCTTCGACGTTGTCATCGGCGGTGGCGATCTCCAGCTTGACCTTGGGCAGGAAGTCGACCTGATACTCGGCTCCCCGGTATAATTCGGTGTGCCCCTTCTGGCGGCCAAACCCTTTGACCTCGGACACGGTCAGACCCTCGACCCCCAAGATGGCGACGGCCTCGCGCACGTCATCCAACTTGAAGGGTTTGATAATCGCAGTAATCAGCTTCATCTGGTTGCTCCCAATCCATGGTATGTCATGAATGGGGAATCAATTCTTGTGCCAAGTCTTTTTATTGTTTAATTTCAAAAAGATAGCATTTGCGTCTGGAGCAGGACTCTCCCGACATCACCAAGGGAGCGCAGCTCGCCCCATTATGAGGCACCAAGCTGAACCAGCCAGCGCCGCTGCACCAAACAAGAGCACAGCAGTATGTTAGTCATCTCCAACAGCGTCACCCTGCCCTGGCATGAACTGCAATTCCAGACCATGCGGGCACAGGGCAACGGCGGCCAGCACGTCAACAAGACCGACTCCGCCGTCTGGTTGCGCTTCGATTACCGCAGCTCCCCCAGCCTCACCCCGCTCTACAAGGAGGGGCTCGACAAGCTGAGCGACAGCCGGGTTCACGACGGCTTCATCCTGATCCGGGTCGAGACCCATCGCAGTCAGGACATGAACCGCAAGGAGGCGATGAACCGCCTGGTGGAGCTGCTGAAAAAAGCAGCCTGGCGTCCCAAGGCCCGCCATGCCACCAAGCCGACCCGCAGCTCCCAGCGCAAGCGGGTCGATGCCAAGAAGCGCAAGGGGGAGATCAAATCGACCCGCGGCAAGCCGGTCGTGGACTAGGCCCGACACCCGAGGATGACAACATGCAATACAGTTTTTGCGACAGCGCCCACGGCCCCCTGCTCATCGCCATCGATCGGGACGGGCTGCGCTACGTGGAGTTCGTGCGAGGCGAACAACCGGTGACGCCGACCGACCAGTGGCAGCGGGACGACCTGGCGCTCGCCCCTTTCGTCGAGCAGTTCGCTGCCTACTTCGCCGGTCGCCTGCGCCGCTTCGATCTGCCGCTCGCCGCCCGGGGCACACCTTTTCAGCAATCGGTATGGCGCGCCCTGGGCGACATTCCCTACGGTGAGACCGTCAGCTACCTCGAGATAGCCCAGGCCATCGGCAATCCCAAGGCGGTTCGCGCGGTGGGGGCCGCCAACGGCCGCAACCCGCTCAGCATCATAGTGCCCTGCCACCGGGTGATCGGCCGCAGCGGCGAGCTGACCGGTTATGCCGGCGGCATCCCCATCAAACGCTGGCTGCTGGCACTGGAGCAGCAGAGTGCCGATCATTTTGTGCTGACCCCCTGAGCCGCGGCTGGCATCCCGTTAGCAACCTGGTTGCCGGCGCTGGAACAGCAAACCTCAGACGGCGTCGCGCTGCCTTCCTGAGCCACTGACCAGCCAGCCCGCATTGCGTTTAGCAAAATGAACATAGTATGAAGAATCGCCTCAGAAGGGCTTCAGACAGCCTCAGGCATCATGCCTTCACACTTGGATGGCATGGCTCATCCCTCATTCAAGTGGCACCCATGTGACGCTTCCAATCTGTCTTTTTCCCCCGCGCCTCCCTGAGGCGCTTTTTTTTGCCGGCAGACGGGCGCAAAAAAGCCCGCCGAAGCGGGCTCTGACCGGAAGGTGCTAACTTCTGGGGTCAATCAGAGGGCGAGGAACAGGCCGGCCAGCGAGGCGCTCATCAGGTTCGCCAGCACCCCCGCCAGGATGGCGCGCATGCCGTAGCGGGCGATGAAGGATTTGCGCTCGGGCACCATGGCACCCAGGCCACCGATCAGGATCGCCATGGAGGAGATGTTGGCGAAACCGCACAGGGCGAAGGTGACGATGGCCTTGCTCGATTCGCTCAGGGTCTGGTCCTGCACCAGGGCGATGAAGGCAACGAACTCGTTCACCACTATCTTGGTGCCGATCAGGGCGCCGGCGGCCTGAGCCTGCTCCCAGGGAATGCCGATCAGCCAGGAGACGGGAGCGAACAGCCAGCCCAGGATGATCTGGAAGCTCAGATCCAACCCCACCAGGTCGCCGGCCCAGCCCAGCAGGCCGTTGAGCATGGCGATCACGCCGACGAAGGCCAGCAGGGTGGCCCCCACGGCGACCGCGATGTTGAGACCGGACATGGCACCATCGGCGGCCGCTTCAATCACGTTGGTGGCACGCGGGATCACCACGTCCTGATGATGGTCCTCTTCTTCGGCGGCAGGCGGCACCAGGATCTTGGCCATGGCCAGACCGGCCGGCGCCGACATGAAGGCCGCCGCGATCAGGTATTTCAGCTCGACCCCGATGCTGGCGTAACCCACCAGGGTACCGCCAGCCACGGAGGCGAGGCCGCAGCTCATCACCGCGAAGAACTGGGAATCGGACATCTTGGAGAGATAGGGTTTGACCACCAGCGGCGCCTCCACCATGCCGACGAAGATGTTGGCGGTGGCGGAGAGGCTTTCGGCGCGACCGGTGCCCAGCAGCTTCTGCAGGCCGCCGCCAAGCAGGGCGATCACTTTCGGCATCAGGCCGATGTGGTAGAGGATGGCGATCACCGCGGAGAAGAAGATGATGACCGGCAGCACGTTAAAGGCAAAGATGAAGCCCAGCTTGAACTTGGCCAGATCGCCGAACAGGAAGGCGATCCCCTCCTGACCGTAACCGATCACGCTGCTCACGCTCTCGCTCACCCCGTTCAGCACGTGCTGACCGGCGGGCAGCCAGAGCACCAGGCCGGCGAAGAGGATCTGCAGGCAGAGGGCCAGGCCCACTGTTCGCAACGGGATACGACGACGATTATCAGAGCAGAGCGTGGCCAGGGCCAGGATGCTCAGGATGCCGAGCAGGGCAATCATAGGGACTCCATCAGGTGGGGCGAAAGATGGGCGCGGATTCTGCTCTCCCAGCCTCGCCACTGCAAGTCCAGTTGGTTACAGCCCTGTTAGCAAAAACGTTTTCACGATACCGGTTGCGGCAACTGGCTGATTTGGCTCGATTTTGGTATCAAGCGAAAGCCAGTGTTCTTATATGGAAACGATTATTCCTCTGTACCGGACAATTTGCCGCCGAGCCAGGGGGCCAGCCGCTGTTCCCAGTAGGGATGGGGGCCGAAACCCTCCTTGAGGAAATCGATGAACAGCCGGATCTTGGGATCCAGGTGCTCGCGCCTGGCATAGACGGCGTGTACCGCCATCTTCTGGTTTGGTCGCCACTGAGGCAACAGCGGGATCAGCTGGCCGGACTGCAGCTCCTTGTCCAGCAGGTAGTTGGCTACGTAGGCGATGCCGAGCCCGGCCAAGGCGGCGTCGCGCACCGCCTCCGCCAGATCCACCCGGTAGTTGCCGGCCACCTGCACCGTCTGGCGCTCCTTGCCCTGGCGAAACGACCACTCGTGGTAGCGCCGCTCCCGGCTCTGGTAGGTGATGCAGTTGTGCTGGGCCAGATCCTTGGGATGGAGCGGGGTGCCGTGGCTCAAGAGATAGTCCGGCGAGGCCACCAGCACGAAGCCGATGTCCGCCAGCCGCTGCCCCACCAGGGCCTCGGGTTTGTCCTCGTAGGTGGTGATCCAGAGATCCAGCCCCTCATCCACCAGATTGGTGCGGTGATCGAACAATGAGACTTCCAGCTCCAGCTCGGGGTAGCGATCCTGAAACGCCTTGAGCCGCGGGATCACGTGCAGCCGGCCGAAGGATTGACCGACCCCCAGATGGAGCACGCCGCTCACCTTGCCGCGCCGCTCCGCCACCATGGAGTCCGCCTCCAGCGCCACCGCCACCAGGGCACGGCAGTGGCGGGCATACTCCTGGCCGAGTTCGGTGAGGGAGAAGCGGCGGGTGGTGCGCTGCACCAGTTGGGCACCGAGTTCTGCCTCGAGCTGGGCCAGTTGCTTGCTGATGTGGGATTTGGAGACGCCGAGCCGCCGGGCGGCGGCAGAGATCCCCTGTTCACGGACCAGGGCATCGAAGATCACCATTTGGGGCAGACGTTGCAGCACGGGATTACCAGACTGGAGAGCGGGCCCCCATTATTCCAGAGCGGCCCGCCGCGGGGTAGCGCTAAAGGCCGAGCGCCCGTTTGACCTCTTGTTGCAGGGGATCGTCCGCCGGATTCTGGTTGGCACCGTAGCTGCCGATGAGCTTGCCGTCGCGCCCCACCAGGTATTTGTGGAAGTTCCAGTTGGGGGCATCGCCATCGGCTGCCGCCGCCAGCCCCTTGAACAGGGGTACCGCATCCGAACCCCGCACCGCCACCCGGTTAAACATGGGGAAGGTGACCCCGTAGTCGCGCCGGCACACCTCGGCGGTCTTGTTCTCGTTGCCCGCCTCCTGTCTGAAGTCGTTGGAGGGGAAGCCCAGCACCACCAGCCCCTGCTCCTTGTAGCCCTGATAGAGCCGCTCCAGATCCCGGAACTGGCCGCTGTAGCCACAATAAGAGGCGGTGTTGACCACCAGCACCACCTTGCCCTCGGTCAGCTGGCAGAGGTTGTGGCGCTGGGTGCTATTGAGCTCCCGCATCTCCACGTTGAAGTAGTCGGGGCAGGCGGCGCCGGCCATACCGGATGCCAGCGTCAGCAACAAGACAATCCTTTTCATCGAGTGACTCCTGTCAGGCAGATGAGTGACATACGCGCGAACACGCCGGCCGGTTCACCGGCTCAATAGAGGGGGATGCCGGTGAGCATGCCGTGCCCCCAGAAGATCAGCAGGGCGGTGAGCGCCAGCCCAGCCCCCACGCTGAGCCCGGTGCCGTACCAGTTGGCCACCGGACGGGGATAGCGCTGCCAGTCCCGCACCGAAATCCAGACGATGCTCACCAGTGCCCACAGGCCGATGCCGCCAAACAGCACCAGGGAGCGGGCCTCGCTGTTGACCGCCAGATGGGCACCGGCCCAGAGCAGGGTGCCGAGCAGTTGGGGATGCACCAGCCAGCGCCGCAGGTGGTTGGGGCCCTGACCGGAGCAGAACAGGATCAGGGCGATGGGCATCACCGCCATCATCAGAGTCGGTCCCCAGGCGGGCAGAAAATAGAGCGGCAAGGGGCTGGAGGTGCGCCAGCCGGCAATGATGCAGGCGATGCCGATAAACAGCACCAGCGAGAAGAGTCCCTTGTAGCGATGCTCCCCCAACCGCTCGCGCAGCCGGATCCTGTGGTCGGGCGCGAAGCAGGGGTAGAGGTGAGTCAGGGTAAACAGCAGTACCCCCAGGGTCAGCAAGATCATGGGTCGCTCCTTGTACTATGGGGGATCACTATGCCGCAAAGTCGGCGGCCAGAATACAGAAACCGCAGAAAAGCACTGGGGATACAGCAGGATAATGAAAAAAGCCGATCATCTGATCGGCAAGGTGTTTCGGGCTGACCCGCAGTTGAGCGGGTCGTCACCGCGACACGGGGCGGGGTTGGCCGGCGCCAGGCACCGGCCAGAAGAGGGTCAGGGCCGCAGCAGGTAGAGCGCTGCCACGTTGCGGGCCGTGAGCTGCAGGTTGGTGGTGGCGGTGGCCAGCGCCTCCGGCAGGGACATGGCGCGGTTGACCACGGCAAACACCGCATCCAGCCCGTGCTCGTGCACCACGCCGCAGTCGTCGGTCAGACAACCCGCGATACCGATCACCGGCTTGCCGAACCGCTTGGCACAGCGTGCGACACCGATTGGCGTCTTGCCGTGAATGGTCTGGCTGTCGATGCGCCCCTCGCCGGTGATGACCAGATCCGCGTCGGCCACCGCCTCGGCCAGTTTCAACGCCTCGATGACGATCTGGATGCCGGGTTTGAGCTCGGCGCCGAGCAGGCCCACCAGGGCCGCCCCCATGCCACCGGCGGCACCCGCCCCCGGGATCTCCTTCACCTGCTTGCCGAGGGCCTGCTCGATGCAGTCGGCATAGTGGGCCAGGTTGGCATCCAACTGCGCCACCATCGCGGGGGTCGCCCCCTTCTGCGGACCGAACACGGCGGAGGCCCCTTTCGGCCCGCACAGCGGGTTGTCCACATCGCAGGCCACTTCGATGGTGATCTTGGCGAGGCGCGAGTCCAGCCCGCTCAGATCGATGGTGGCCAGCTCGGCCAGACCGGCGCCGCCCGGCGCGATGGGGCTGCCGTCGCGTTTGAGCAGCTTGCCGCCAAGCGCCTGGATCATGCCGGCACCGCCGTCATTGGTGGCGCTGCCGCCGATGCCGAGGATCAGGTGCTTCACTCCCATGTCGAGAGCAGCCAGGATCAGCTCGCCGGTGCCACTGCTCGAGGTGTGCAGCGGATTGCGCAGCTCAGGCGCCACCAGATGCAGGCCGGAGGCCGCCGCCATCTCGATGACGGCGCGCTCGCCATCCCCCAGCAGACCGACGAAGCCCTCTACCTTGTTGCCAAGGGGAGCGGTCACATGGAAGGGCAGAATGCGGCCCCCGGTGGCATCCACCAGGGACTGCACAGTCCCCTCGCCGCCATCTGCCATCGGCAATTTGACGTAGGTGGCATCCGGCAACACCTGCTTGAAACCGGCCTCGATGGCATCGGCCACCGCCATGGCACTGAGGCTCTCCTTGAATGAATCGGGGGCGATAACAATTTTCATATCAATTCCTTAGGCGAGGCCAAACACGCCAAACATCAGGGTGGAGACAACGGCGATGGTCAGACCGACCGCGGTTTCGTAGGGGATGAGCTTGAGCCGCTCACCCACGCCCATGTGGACGCTGCCGCCGGTGGCATGGAAGAAGGAGCCATGGGGCATGTGGTCGAATACGGTGGCACCGGCGTGGATCATGGCGGCCCCCGCCAGGCTGCTGATGCCAAGCTCGAGCAGGGTAGAGCTGAACACATTGGAAGCTACCACTGTACCGGCGGTGGTCGAGGCGGTCGCCAGCGACATCAAAGCACCCGAGATGGGGGCCAGCAGGTAGGAGGGCAGGCCGGAGGCGGTCAGGCCGCTGATCAGCACATCCTTGAGACCGGAGTTGGCGATGATGCCCGCCAGAGTACCGGTACCCAGCAGCATGATGGCCACCGGCGCCATGCGGGCCAGACCCGAGACGGCAAACTGGTTCACCTTGCCGAACTTGCCCATCATCAGGGCACCGACCAGGCCACCGAGAGGCAGTGCGATGAGCGGATCCACCACTATGCCGGCGATGGGACGCAGGGCCAGCAGCAGGATGGCCACCAGCGGCGCACTGATGGCGGCGGCAAAGCCCGGCAGCTTGCTGCCATCGAAGCTCACCACCTCGTCGGCGGCGACTTTGCTGCCCTTGTTGTTGAGGCGCTTGGCGAGCCAGTAGGCCATCACCAGCCCGAACAGGCCCGGGATGATGCCGGCCGCCATCACCGAGGTGAGGGGCAGATGGAAGGCGTCCGCCGCCGCGATGGCGTTGGGGTTGGGCGACATGACGTTGCCCGCCTTGCCGCCGCCGATCATCGCCAGCAGGATGGCCGCCTTGGAGAGATCGGCACGGCGGGCGATGGCCAGCGCAATGGGGGCGACCGTGATGACGGCCACGTCCACGAACACGCCGACCGCGGTCAGGATCAGGGTGGCCAGCGCCAGCGCCAGCAGGGCGCGTGTCTCGCCCAGCTTCTTGACGATGGTCTCGGCGATGGTGGTGGCGGCGCCCGATTCGATCAGCACGCCGGCCAGTACGCCCGCCGCCAGGATCCGCATCACCGCCGTGGTGATCCCCTGGGCACCGCCGATCATCAGGGCGACGGTCTGGGTCAGATCGGCACCGCCGATCAGGCCGCCGGCCAGGGCGCCGACGATCATGCCGTAAGCGGGTGGCACCTTCTTCAGGATCAGGAAGATGGCGATGGAGAGCGCCGCGAGGGCGCCAAGGGCTGTAACCGGGGTCATGACGGGCACCTTTCTAGTGAGTGAATGGTGGCCATTATGGTGATCCGGGATCGGAATGCTTTGGTCAAAAAACCAAATATCAGCTTTTAAAAACGCAACTTTCTGTATATATGAACAAATCAGCTGTCGAGATTGAGCCCGAGATAGAGCAGGAACTTGTCATCTAACTTGTTGAAATTCAACCCGGTTATCTGCTCGATCCGGGTCAGCCGATAACGCAGGGTATTGGGGTGGATGAACAGGGCTTCGGCACAGGGATGCAGATCACAATCCTGCAAGAAATATTGGCGCAGCGTCTTCTGCAGTGTTCCCTTTGTATCCTCCTGCGCCAGCTTGTGCAGCGGGGCCCGCAGCTGATCCGCCTGCCAGGAGTCCGCCAGACTGCCGAGCAGCACCGGCAGCCGGTAATCCTCGAAGAAATAGACCTGCTTGCGCGGCGCCTGCCGCATACCGCGGCGCAAGGTGTCCCGCGCCGTCTGGTAGGATCGCGCCAGCCCGTCGGTGCCGGCGAAGTAATCACCCACCCCGATGCGCACCCGAAAGTGGGGGATGCGGGCCAGCAACTGCTTGATGCGACTGCGCTCCTGCTCTGACTGCCAGATGCCGTCACTGAGCTGGGCGGGCTTGAGCACCACTATCTCGTCCAGGCCGTTGATGGCCACCAGATTGTCCCGCTCCGGGTTTTCCAGCAGGTGTACCAGCTCCCGCAGCCGGGCCGGGTCGGCCTCCTCCAGCGCCAGCACTGCCACCACCCGCGGCTGGGCCAGATCCAGCCCGAGGAAGCGGGCCGCCTGCTGCAGCTGATCTTCGCGCCCTTCACCACGGATGAGCTGCAGCACCAGCTCCTCCTTGTGGCGCTTGTCCCACTGCAGTTGTTCGGTGAGCGCCGCCTGCTCCAGGATCAGCTCGGCAGTCATCCGCACCAGCTCGGCGTAAGCGCGAACTTCGTCCGGATCGCCCGAGATGCCGATGACCCCGAGCAGCTCCCCCTGATAGGCGATGGGCAGGTTGATGCCGGGGCGCACCCCCTTGAGCTCGCGGGCGGTGGCGTCGCTGATCTCCACCACCCGGTTCTCGGTCAGCGCCAGCACGGCCCCCTCATGACGCTGATGGAGCCGCTCCGGGTTGCCGGACGCGATGATAAGGCCGTGCTCGTCCATCACGTTGACCGAGAAAGAGAGGATCTTCATGGCCCGGCTGACAATCTGCCGTGCGAGGGTGTCATTGAGCTGCATATGCGCCACCAGTTACCGAGACAAGAGCACGAGGAGCTACGACGGGCCTCAGTCGTTCATCCATCACGTTGAGCGAAGAAGAGAGGATCTGTATCGCCCGACTGACTATCTGGCGTGCGAGGGTATCGTTTAGCTGCATCACATCTCCAAAGCGGGGGCCGGACCGGCCACAAAGCGCCTGCACCGGGGCAAAGATGCCACATCTTCAAGACAAGCGAGGGGGGGCTCGCTAGAATAGGCCACTTTACGCTATATGCGCCCCGCCATGGAGCAGGATTTTCCCCTGCCCATGACGACTCACCCTTCCGCTATGGACTGAACTATGGATTATGAATTTCGCCGCGATCCGTTTGGCGGTTATCGCGCCCGGTTCTCCATGGGCCACGAGGCCATCGGTCAGTGGCTGATCGACGAAGTGGGCAAGGACGAGGAGAAACTCGACGAGCTGTTCGCCATCATCGATCAGCTCTCCAGCCGGGCCCGCACCGAATACCGGCTGCTTGGCGGCGACTACTCCCTGCTGCTGACCCACGAGGAGGCCGAGGTGAAGGCCAACGTCCTCAATATTGAGCAGGATGAGGATCTCGATGATCTCGCCTACTACGATGATGAACAGCTGGCCATGTGCGGGCTGGAAGATTTTGCCCAGGTGCTCGTCTCCTGGCGCGCCTTTATCCGTAACGAGGATATGGGCTGATTGACCCCATCGGAACAACCACGTCGGGCTCACGGCCCCTCGCCCAACCAACAGGATTGACTATGTCTATTTACGATTTTGATGACGAACTGCCGGAAGACGAGCTGGAAGAGCAGCCGAAGAAACCCGCCCAGCCCAAGAAGAAGGGCAAGCAGGTGCTGAACACCCAGGTCAACCTGAGCCCGCGCGATGCCAGCCGCCTGAACGGCCTGCACGTAGAGGCCATCACCACCCTGGACGACGTCAGCCTGCCGAAGAACGTGATCTTCAAGGCCGGCCTGATCGCCCTGGGCGAGCTGGACGCCAACCTGCGGGCCGACATCATCGCCCGGGTGATCGCCGAATCCGGCCGCTGATAGCGTCGCATCCTTGCCAAAACCGGAGCCCAGCTCCGGTTTTTTTATGGCCGCTCGCCTGCTCTCTCCTGCCGCGCGGGGATCCGACCAGCTTATTGAGCCTTGTCTCATGGGATGTCCCATTGTTAAGGTGCGGCACTTTCATCGGCCCTGGAGACTCAATGTTACCTCTACCTGATTCACTCATCTGGGGAGCACTGGCGCTGGCCGTCTTGCTCTGTCTGGCCCGGCAGCGTCTGCCCGGCTTCATCATGCTGGCGGTCGCCCTGCTGGCGGCTCTCGGCCTCGGCCACCTGAGCCCTGTCGCCCTGCTGGCCAGCGCGGCGGGTCTGTTGCTGGCCTGGCGTACCCCCTCCCTGCCCCAGCCCTGGCGCGCCGTCGCCCTGGGCGCCGTACTGCTGTGGGCGGTGGCGCTGATGCTGCACCTCATCCCCGGCTTCACCAACCTGAAGGTGCTGGATCAGGTGCAGGCCGGCCCCGCCAGCGTGCCCTTCAACATGTACCTCAACCTCGACAAGCCGCTGGTCTTCTTCGGCCTGCTGCTGGCCTGGCCCGCCTTGCTGGGCCCGGGCGGCGCCATTCAGTGGCGCAGGCTGGCGCTGCTGCTGGTGCCGCTGGCGGCCCTGCTGATCGCCGCCTGGCAGCTGGGAGCCCTCAAGCCCGAGGTAGGACTGCCCGGCTGGTGGTGGCTGTTTGCCATCAACAACCTGCTGTTCACCTGCGTGGCGGAAGAGGCGCTGTTTCGCGGCTTCCTGCAGCAGGGGATAGCCGCACGCAGCCGGCGCTGGCTTGGGGTGCTGGTAGCCAGCCTGCTGTTCGGCGCCGCCCACCTGGCCGGCGGCCCGCTGCTGGTGCTGTTCGCCGCGCTGGCGGGGGCCTGTTATGGTCTGGCCTTCCTGCTGAGCGGGCGCCTCAGCGTCGCCATCGCGATCCACTTCCTGTTCAACTTCGCCCACCTGGCCCTCTTCACCTACCCGCTGGCCAGCCGCTGATCCCCTCGGGGGCGTGCCAACCGGCACGCCCCGCCTCTTCGCCAACCTGTCCGCTCGCCCTGCCTCCCCATATGGGGCCTTTCATTTATTTGTAACAAAAATGTAAATGAAATGACCTCTGTGCCCGCCATAACAGTCACTTTCCTGCGTGTCTCAACCAAAAGGACTTCATGATGCACAAGCCCGTCAGTTATGCCGCCCTGCTGCTGGCCAGCCAGTTTCCGCTGCAGGCGCTGGCCGATACCGATGTCTACCTCACCAACAACAGCCCGGATCCGGTCCAGCTGGAGATCCGCCAGAGCGGCTCCGGCGAGCTGCAGGCCGGCAGCCAGTGGATCCAGCACAGGACTGAGCTGGGCCCCTGGGAGAGCGCCATGGTGCTCAGCTTCAACCGCTACGAGGGGGTGAAGGCGGGCAAGAGCTATCTGTTCGAAACCCGGGTCACCACCCCCGGCGGCGACACCTATCGCCTCAATCAACGGATGGAGGGCACCTGGTGGAACAGCACCCTGCAACACGGCGGCGAGACGCCGGCAGACAACTCAGGCTGGCAGAGCGATCGCGCCATCCACCGCCTGAACGGGCCGCAGGAGCTGGCCTTCGCCGCCAAGTTCACCGGCCGCTACGACGATCTGCACTATATGCTCACTCCGCCACAGAAGCGGGAGCAACCGGAACCGGCGGAGAGCAAGCTCAAGGTGGCCAGCTACAACGTCTGGGCGCTGCCGGTGATCGCCTCCAGCATCGGCGAGCGGCTGGCGCTGCTGCCCGAACACCTCAAGGGCTATGACGCCCTGCTGCTGCAGGAGGTGTTCGACGGCCGCCGCGAGGGCTTCCTGCAGGCGCTGGCCAAAGAGTACCCCTACCAGACCAAGGTGCTAGACAAGCCGGGGGTCAACATCCACGACGGCGGCGTGGTGATCGTCAGCCGCTACCCCATAGTGCGCGAGGCCCAGCTGGTCTATCCCCAGTGCACCGGCACCGACTGCTTCGCCGACAAGGGGGTGATGTATGCGGAGGTGATCAAGGGGGGCAAGGCCTGGCACCTGTTCGCCACCCACACCGCCAGCTTTGACACCGACGAGGCGCGCCGCCTGCGCCAGATCCAGTTCGGCCAGATGCGCACCCTGGCCGCCAGCCTCAATATTTCCGCCAGCGACACCGTCATCTATGGCGGCGACTTCAACGTCAACAAGCGCAAGTTTGCCGATGACTACGCCGGCATGCTGGCCAATCTCGACGCCGACGAGCCGGCCTACGGCGGCTACACCGAGGCTACCTTCGATCCCAGGATCAACCCCTATGCCGGCGGTCCGCTCTCCGGCGGCGCCAACGTGGAGTACCTCGACTATCTGGTGGTGAGCCGGGAGTACGGCGCCGCAAGCCACAACCTCAACAGCGTCTGGATCCCGCGCAGCAGCGACGGCAGCCTCTGGCCCGCCAGCAACCTCTCCGATCACTTCCCGGTCAAGGGAGAGATCAGCCGATGAAGCGCCGTTACGGCTTGCTGGCGCTGGCGCTGCTGGCCTTGTTGCTGCTCAACCTGGGCGCACAGGAGGAGCCGGCGCGCCCGGCCCCCTCCAGCCTGGCCCCATCGGACGCAGCTGCGCCCGTGCCGGCACAGCAGCCAGGCTCCCCGGCGCTCGCCTCGCCGGTTGCCGCCACACAGACCGGCTCCGAGCCACCTCCCGCCAGCTGGCGAGCCATGCCGGAGGCGCTGAGCCAGCAGCTCGCCAGCGAGGTAAGCGACAGCGATCTGCCGCTGGCCGAGCGGCTGGCCAATCTGGAAGGTGCAGAGGCCAGCTGGCTTGGCGAGGGGGAGAGTCTGTTTCGGCTGCAGGGGCGCTACGCCCTGGCGCTCGAGCAGCTGGCGCAGGAGAACGAGCAGTTGCCGCTGGCCGAGCGGCTGGATGCCCTCAGCCGCTTGCAGGATGAGTGGGTGGCGGAGCACCCGGATCTGGCGACTGAACTGTTCAACCCGGCGGCCCGGCTGCAGCAGGCACGCCAGCTGTGGGGAGACGAGGAGCTCGCCACCCTGGCCCACCACTTCCTGCCGGCTGCACAGGCCGAGGCGACCCTGCAGTTTGCCGCCAGCCGCCAGCAGCAGCTGGATCAGCGCAGCCGCTACCAGCAGCAGTTGACCGAGCTCGAGCAGCAGCTGGCAGCCAGCCGGGGCAACATGGACGAGGCGAGCTGGCAGCAGCACAGGGAGGCGGTGCTCGGCCAGTTCAGGCGCGACTTCTTCGCCCGTGACACAGCCACACCAACGCAATGAAAAAAGGGCCCTGACGGGCCCTTCGCATTTTCTGGCCATCAGGCCAGCGGGTAGCTGGCCGCCACGCCGTTCTCGCAATGCCAGTTCGCCCACAGCTTGTCGTCGCTGCCCATCAGCAGGGTGGCGAAGTTGCGGGTACGCAGGTAGACGGGGGCGCCGAACGGCTTGATAAGCTCGGCGCGGATCAGCCGGCTCTCGTCGAGGTATTCGGGATCGTCGTTGGTCATGGCCAGGATCCCCATCCACTGAAACTGGGTGGGACAGGGGTGGACGATGCCGGAGGAGACCAGCTGATGTACGTTGAGCCCCTCCCGCTTGTCCTGAATGACCCCGAGGCACCCCACGTGCACGTCGCCTGAGAGGATCAGGGTCTTGCAGCCAGGCTCCTTCTGGCGCCGCTGCCTGGCGTTGTCCAGCAACCGCATGATGAGGCGGGCCCGCTCCCCCTGATGGGCCTTGGCCCGCCAGTGATCCTTGAGATCGTCGGTCAGCTCCTCCTCCCAGGGGGTGGCATCGAACGCCGCCTCGGTGAAGGAGAAGTCGCGATAGACCACGGGCACCCCCGCCAGTACCAGCAGGTGGCCCGTGTCGCAGGCCGCCAGCGCGGCGTTGACCTGATCCCACTGGGACGGGCTCATCACCTGGTCGCGGGTGCGGTTGGCCCGGTTGTCCAGCGCCAGGATCTGGTAGCCCCTGAAACCGAGCCGCCAGGAGTGGTGATTCAGCCCCTTGTCCAGCAGCGCCCCGTTGGCACCGGTGCGCAGCTGGAACAGCCGGAAGTACTTGGTGGCGGCGGCATAGATGGCCTGATAGACCTCGCAGCGCTGCAGATCCTCGGGGTAGCTGCCCCAGCCATCGAAGATGTCGTGGTCGTCCCACATCATGGCGCTCGGCACCCTGGCCAGCATGAAGGCAACCTCGAGGCGGCCCCACTGTTTGCAATAGAGGTCGCAATAGAAACGGTCGAGCTGCTCCACCATGGCCCGGGTCGCCTTGCGCTTGACCTTCTCCGCCCGGTCCAGCTCGTTCCAGGCCTTGAGGGTCGGCACGCTCGTCCAGAGGGAGTCCGCATAAACCTGATCTCCTCCCATCAGCAACAGGGAGAAGGGATGGGCCTTGTGCTCCGCGGCCAGCTTGTCCCACATGACGTAGGGGGCCGGGGTGGAGGTGAGCAGCTTGAAGTCGGAGAAGCCGTTGCAGGAGGCGTAGCCTATCCGCACCGGCTCCTTCTTGCCCGGCAGATGGAACTGCCACTTGTCGTATCCCGCCAGATCCTGCGCCGGCTTGTTGTCCAGCAGGATCTCGTAGTCGACGGGGGTGCCGGCCTTGCTCTTGGGACTGGCCTGCCAGACCAACCGCCAGAAGCCGCCTCTCGGGGTATCCGCCTGCTTGCTGGCGGCCAGCAGCTCGCCGTTGATCCGCACGGCCGCACTCTTGCAGCTGGCCTGCGCCATAAAACAGATGCTGTACTCGGTCTCTGACTCGAGGCCCAGCAGGGGGCCCATTACCAGACTGGTCATTCGTCATCCCTCCATGGTGAAACCCATGGAGCATAGCGAAGCGACCGCTATTTGATAGTGACCAGGTGGGCAAACAGAAAGGGTCAGGGTTTGGCCCCGACCCTTTCACTGTTTGGTGCTGCGATGAACCGGCCTGTCACACCGGTCATGACGGGAGGCGCTACGCCTTGCCCTTGAACTGCTTGACGCTGCGCTTGGCCTGGGTGCGACGGTTGGCCTGTTTGTCGCGGGGGGCGCGCTTGCCCTCCCCGCTGGCTGGCTTGTCGGTCACCGGGAAGCCGGTGAGCTCGGCCAGCGGCAGCTCGCGCCCGGTGAGGGAGCGGATCGCCGCCAGGGTGTCGGCCTCGCCATGGCAGGTGAGGGAGATGGCGAGCCCGCTGCGCCCGGCCCGGGCGGTGCGGCCGATGCGATGCACGTAGACGGGGGCGCTGGCGGGCAAGTCCAGGTTGATCACCAGCGGCAGCGCCTCCACGTGAATGCCGCGCGCCATCAGATCGGTGGCCACCAGCACCCGCACCTTGCCCGCCTTGAAGTCGCCAAGCGCCTGTTCGCGCACCGCCTGCTCCTTCTCACCGTGCAGGGCCGCCACCGCGATGCCCGCCTTGGCCAGCTTGCGGGCCACCCCGTCGGCGTCGTCGCGAGCACTGATGAAGACCAGCACCTGCGGCCACTCGTGGGCCTTGAGCAGGCTGATGAGCGCCGGCACCTTGCTGCTCTTGTTGACCAGATAGAGCCGCTCCTCGATGTCGTCGGCCACGCTGTTGCGGGGATCCGCCTCCACCCGCGCGGGCTCTTTCAGCAGACCGGTTGCCAGCGCCTCCAGCTCGGCGGGCAGGGTGGCGGAGAAGAGCATCTGCTGCCGCGCGTCCGGCATCGCCTTCATCAGCCACTGGATATCGGGCCAGAACCCCATCTCCAGCAGGCGGTCCGCCTCGTCCAGCACCAGAGTGCGCAGGCCGGCCAGGGTCAGCAACTGCTGGCCCAGCAGATCCCGCAGCCGCCCCGGGGTCGCCACCAGCAGCTGCGGCCCCAGCGCCAGCTCGGCCTGTTGCTGCGCCTGTTCCACCCCGCCGCACAGGGTCACCAGCCGCAGACCCAGCCCGGCGGCCGGCCCCTGCAACGCCTCGCTCACCTGCACCGCCAGCTCTCGGGTCGGTACCAGCACCAGCCCCTGCACCTCTGCCAGGGCGGGATCCAGCCGCTGCAGCAGCGGCAGGCCGAACGCCAGGGTCTTGCCGCTGCCGGTGCGGGCCAGCGCCAGCAGATCCCGTCCCGCCAGCGCGGCCGGGATGGCCAGTTGTTGTACCCGGGTCGGGTGCTGAAGATTGGTTGGCAGGGCCGCCAGCAGGGCGGGGGCAAGGGCGAGTTGGTCAAAGGTCATGGCACGGTACGGATAAGCAAGTGGGAGGGCGAAGTCTAGTGAGCGGGGGCCCATAAGTAAAACCCAATCCGCTCAGGTGCCGGGCCGCCGCGCCAGGGTGCCGCTGGCTACACTTCAGAAAACCTCTCAAGGCGGAGCTACCCGACCATGACCCGATCCCCCACCCTGCCCCTCTTGCTGCTGCTCGCCCTGCTGGGGCTGACCAGCCTGGGGCTCTCCCGCGCCGATCCCCAGGCCCCCCCCGCCGCCAAGCCGGTGCGCATCATCAACGCCCACCTCGGCGAGCTGCCTGGGCTGATCAATGCCGACAAGACGGGTCCTTTCGTGGATCTGGTGCGCGCCATCGACGATCTCTATCCGGATATCAGCATCCGGATCACCATCTATCCCCTCGCCCGGGCCATGGCCGGGGTGATCGCCGGCACCGCCGACTTCAGCCTGCCCGCCATCCGCAACCTGCAGGATGCCGACCTGCTGCCCTATCGCTTCAGCACCCGCAGTTTCGGCAAGGTGACCCACGTGCTCTACAGCAATACCGACCACATCATCACCCCCGACATGGCCTACGGCATAGTGCCCACCAAGCGGGATCTGCTGATCGAGGCGACTCCCGGCTTTCTGCCCATTCCGCTGCAGCGGTCGATGAGCATAGAGCAGTCTCTGCGCAAGCTCTCCCGCGGTCGCATCGATGCCTTCATCTGGGCCCAGGAGGAGGCCGACCTGATGTTGCGCCGGCTCAAGCTCACCAGCATCCATCGGGAACATCTGGGGGATTTCGAGGATGTCTTCATCATCGCCAAGGGGCCCGCCGGCGACGAGATGGATCGCTTCCTCGGCGAGGCGATTGACCGGCTCGCCGCCTCCGGCAAGCTGGCCGAGATCTACGCCAGGTTGCACCGCCCCTATGTGGAGTGGCAACCCAAGCCCTCATCACAGCCGGTCGCCACGTCCCCCTGACGTCAGCCGCCCATAAAAAAATCCCGCCGGGGCATGGCCCCGGCGGGATTTTTGTCGACCCGACGCGATTACAGCACGGCCAGGGCGGCGGCGTAGTTCGGCTCGTCGGCCACTTCGGCCACCAGCTCGCTGTGCAGCACCTTGTCGTGCTCATCCAGCACCACGATGGCGCGGGCAGCCAGACCCACCAGCGGGCCGGAGGAGAAGGCCACGCCGTAGTCCTGCAGGAAGGAGACGCCACGCAGGGTGGACAGGTTCACCACCTTGTCCAGACCCTCGGCGCCGCAGAAGCGGGCCTGGGCGAACGGCAGGTCGGCGGAGATGCACAGCACCACGGCGTTGTTCAGGCTGCTTGCCTGCTCGTTGAACTTGCGCACTGAGGTGGCGCAGGTCGGGGTATCGACGCTCGGAAAGATGTTCAGGATTTTGCGCTGACCGGCGAAGTTCGCCAGGGTCACGTCGGAAAGATCCTTGGCCACCAGGGAGAAGGGCTTGGCCTGTTCGCCGGCAACCGGGAAGTGACCGGCGACGGAAACCGGGTTGCCTTGCAGAGTAACGGTATTGCTCATGTTATGTCCTTGATTATCGAGGGAGGATCAGGGCCTCCAGTATAGGCCCGCCGGGCGGGGACAAACACCCGCCAATCACAGGGATATAGGATCGCCAAAGCACTCGTCTGGAGGAGCAGAAAGAAAGGGGGTTGACCTTGGACTTAACACCAAGGTTTACACTCGGCTCAGTCATCCAGGATCCCGCAGGGGCGGGGTCCCTCAAGAGGAACGCACCATGAGCAAATCCTGCTGCAGCCATCAGCACGCCGCCCCCATCAAGGCCGTCAGCAAGGCGGCCGCCTCCCAGGCCGAGCACAGCCACACCAGCCACTGCTGTGACAACACGGCAACGGCCAGTTGCGCGGCCACCCCGGCTCCCCACGATCATCAGGCGCGCGGGGTCTCCGACGTCCCCGGTGACGAAGAGCCCCCCAGAGGGGGCTGCTGCACCGACACCAAACACGACCATCACCATGAGCAGGGTCATGCGCACGATCACGCCTCCGCCGCGGACGAGCCGCCGCTGGACGCCCCCGAGCAGAACAGCCGCCGCCACAGCTGGCAGGTGCTGGGGATGGACTGCCCCAGCTGTGCCCGCAAGATAGAGACGGCCGTCAGCCGGGTGAGCGGCGTGCAGCAGGCCCGCGTGCTGTTTGCCACCGAGAAGCTGGTGGTGGATCTGGCCCCCGGCCTCTCCCCCGATCCCGTCACCGCCGCCGTGCTGGCCGCCGGCTTCCAGCTCAAGGGCGAGCGCAGCGGCAAGCAGGAGTCCGGCCGCGAACGCGGCCCGCTGCAGACCCTGCTCGGCAAATATTGGCAACCGCTGTCGCTGGCCGGCCTGATGCTGGTAGCGGCCCTGCTGCCGAGCCAGATCGGTCAGCCGCTGTTTACCCTGGCCACCCTCTGGGGGCTGTGGCCCATCTCTCGCAAGGCGTGGGCGCTGACCAAGAGCGGCTCCCCCTTCGCCATCGAAACCCTGATGACGGTCGCCGCCGTGGGGGCCCTGTTCCTCGGCGAAACCGCCGAAGCGGCCATGGTGCTGCTGCTGTTCATGCTGGGGGAACATCTGGAGGCCTACGCCGCCGGCCGCGCCCGCGCCGGGGTCACCGCCCTGATGGCGCTGGTGCCCGACAAGGCGCTGCGCATCCGCACCACTGCCGAGGGCGAGGTGCGGGAAGAGGTGGCCGCCGATGAACTGCGTCCAGGCGACATCATCGAAATCGCTCCGGGCGCCCGTCTGCCGGCCGATGCCCGCCTGCTCGACGCCCTCGGCGCCTTTGACGAGAGCGCCCTGACCGGCGAATCCATCCCGGTGGAGCGCCGTCAGGGTGACAAGGTGCCCGCCGGCAGCCTGGCGGCGGATCGGGTGCTGCGTCTCGAAGTGGTGTCCGAGCCCGGCAACAACGCCATCGACCGCATCCTGCATCTCATCGAAGAGGCCGAGACCCAGCGCGCCCCCATCGAGCGCTTCATCGACCGCTTCAGCCGCTGGTATACCCCGACCATGATGCTGGTCGCCCTGCTGTTGGTGCTGGTACCGCCACTCGCCTTCGGCCAGAGCTGGGACGAGTGGGTCTATCGCGGGCTGGCGCTGCTGCTGATCGGCTGCCCCTGCGCCCTGGTCATCTCCACCCCGGCGGCGGTCACCTCGGCGCTGGCGGCAGCCACCCGGCAGGGGGCCCTCATCAAGGGGGGCGCCGCGCTGGAGCGCCTCGCCCACATCGATACCCTGGCCTTTGACAAGACCGGCACCCTGACTCTGGGCAAGCCGCAGCTGACCGAACTGGTGAGCCTCAATGGCCAGCCTGAGGCCGAGCTGCTGGCACTGGCAGCGGCCATCGAGCAGGGCTCCCACCACCCGCTGGCCCGCGCCGTGGTGACGGCGGCCGGCGAACGGGGCCTCAGCCCCGCTGCGGCCCAGGAGTTGCGCGCCCTGCCCGGCATGGGGGTGGAGGGTCGCATCGACGGTACCCTCTGGCAGCTGTTGGCACCGAGCCGGGTCGCCACCCTGGATGCGGCGATGCAGGCCCGGGTTGCCACCCTGGAGCAGCAAGGCAAGACGGTGGTGGTGCTCGGTCAGCCTGACGCCGCCCCGGCGGCCCTGCTGGCTCTGCGCGACCAGATCCGCCCCGAGGCGGCCCCGGCCCTGCGCGAGCTGAGCGAGCTTGGCCTGCAGAGCATCATGCTGACCGGTGACAACCCCCGCGCCGCCGAGGCCATCGCCGGCGAGCTCGGCATGGGCTGGCGCGCCGGCCTGCTGCCGGAGGGCAAGGTCGATGAGATCGCCAAGCTCGGCCTCACGCAAAAGGTTGCGATGATCGGCGACGGCATCAACGACGCGCCGGCCATGAAGCGGGCCAGCATCGGCATCGCCATGGGGGGCGGCACCGACGTGGCGCTGGAGACCGCCGATGCGGCGCTGACCCACAACCAGCTCGGCGGGGTTGCCGCCATGATCCGACTCTCCCGCGCGGCACTGGCCAACATCCACCAGAACATAGCGCTGGCGCTGGGGCTCAAGGCCATCTTCCTGGTCACCAGCCTGCTTGGCATCACCGGCCTGTGGATTGCGGTGCTGGCCGATACCGGCGCCACCGCCCTGGTCACCGCCAACGCCCTGCGCCTGCTGCGCAAGCGCTAAGCCGGCCGTTAACGGCACAACCAACAGCCGTCCCCCTCGGGACGGCTTTTTTATTGCACAGCCTTCGACGGCAAAGAAAAAGCGCGGCTGCCGGTCGGCAGTCGCGCTTTGCTTACTCTCTCGGTGTTATCCCACCCTTGGCAAGGTGGAATTCAACCCTGGGCTGCCGAGCCAGCCCCGGGCTCGATGGGAATGACTACTTGGCGCTGCACTCCTGGATCACCGCGGTACCGGCCTTGGCACCGGCCGGGTCAACTTTCACCAGCACGCTCCACAGCCCTTGCGGCAAGGTGATGCTGTTGTTGGCGCTGCCCGCCTGGGAGAAGGCGAAGGGGTAACCGGTCTCCGCCTTCAGCGCACCGCCACCGTTGAGCAGGTACTCCTTGCTCCAGTCCTCGTTGGCCACCTTGAACTCGGTGCTGCCGGTGTAGTTGAAGGCCGCCTGATAGATGGCGAGATCGCCATCCATTCCCTTGTAGCTCAACTGGTACTGGGGCTGAGCATTCCAGCCGGAGAGCTCGCCCTTGACGAACAGGTTGTAGCCGAGCGGATTGCCCGCCACCGTGTCCAGCACCTTGCAGCTCTGCACCGGCTCGGTAAAGCTGACGCTCAGGGTGGGCTTGTCCTTGTTCATGGCAGTAAAGACGAACTTGTAGCTGCCCGCCTTGGCCAGATCGAGCCCGATGTTGCCGGTATCGCCACCCTTGCAGAGGGTCAGCGGGGTGCCGACCACCAGCTTGTCACCGGCGTTGCAGCTGCCGTAGTTGAGGGGACCCCAGCTGGCATCCGCGATCTTGACGTTGGTGGTGCCCAGCTTGTCGCTGCTCACCTCGGTGGTGAACTCGTACATGAAGTTGCTGGTGAAGGTCATCTGGTTGGTGTTGCCCCACTCATCGAGAAACCCCTTCAGATAGACGGCGGTGTCACCAAACGGCGGTACCGTGCTCAGATCAGTCTTCTTGCCGACCGGCAGGCCGCTGCCCTGGGCACCGCTCTGCGGCTTGACGAACACCGCCGCCGACCAGGCCCCCAGGGTCAGGGTACCGCCATTGACGGCGGCATCGCGGGCGATGCTCTCGCCGCCGTGGTGGGCCGGGCTCAGCTGCAGGCTGGCCAGGTCGATGGGCTGATCGTTGCCGTCACGGAAGTCGCTGACGCTCTGGGGAGCATTGGTGGCGTTGATCATCACCACCAGACCGTCGATGGCCGGATCCAGATCCGCACCCGCATTGACGCCGTCATCCACCGTCATCACGATGAGGCCGGGCACCTGATCCGGGCCGGTATTGCGAAAATCGACCCGCTTGATCACCTCGGCGCCACTGCCCAGACGCAGCAGACGGGAAGATTGACGCAGCTCGGCCAGCTCCTGATAGAAGCCCACCATGGTCGCCATGTCGGCACCGCTCGGCTTGACGTGCTTGCCGAGCACCTGCTCGATCAGCGAATAGTTGTCGCCATCCTTGTCCTTGCGCGGCAACCCCTTGTTGAAGTTGTTGTCGGCCAGGGTGTAGTCGACCCGGTTGTACCAGTCACCCGAGTCGTAGCTGTCCCGCTCCATGGACTTGGAGCGCAGCAGCTCGACACCGGCGTGGGTGAAGGGAATACCCTGCCCCAGCATGGCGGTGGCGAGCGATACCCCCTGCATCCGCACCAGATCGGCCCCTTGCGGCGCCTTGTAGATCAGGTTGTCGAACAGGGTCTGGTTGTCGTGCTTGTCGACGTAGTTCTGGATTTCGGTCGGATCCTGGGCATAGCCCGCCGGCTGACCGTTGTAGTCGATGTCGGCCCCCTTCTTCGGCATCCCGTCCTTGTCGGTCAGAATGAACTCCTTCAGGTTGCCGGCCATGCCGAGGCGCACCAGGTCGCTCTGATGCAGGGCGGTGGCGCGATCGACGCCGTCCATCTCGTTGGCATCCACCAGGGCGCCGTTGCCAAAGCCCTGGGTCTTGCGAATGGTGTCGCCGCCGTCGAACGGACTGCCACCGCGCACCGCATCCCGCAGCCGGTCGGAGAAGGAGCCGATGCCGGTGCCGGCCAGGTGTTTCTGGGTCGCCTGCACGAAGCGCTTGTCATCCTGCACCTCGCCGAAGTTCCAGCCCTCGCCGTAGAAGTACATCTCCGGGTTGACCTTCTTCACCGCAGCCAGCGCCTGCACCATCTGATCTTTCGGGTGGTGGCCCATCAGGTCGAAGCGGAAGGCGTCGATCTTGTAGTCGCGGGCCCAGGTGACCAGGGAGTCATCCATCAGCTTGGCGAACATGGCGTGTTCCGGCGCCGTGTTGGAGCAGCAGGTGGAGTTCTCCACCGAGCCGGTCTCCGGATTGAGGCGCTGATAGTACCAGGGCACTATCTTGTCGAGCACCGACTTGGGCCCGAGGCCCGCCTCGTTGGTGTGGTTGTAGACCACGTCCATCACCACGTTCATGCCGATGTTCTGCTTGATGGCCTTGACCATTTCGCGAAACTCCAGGATGCGCTGGCTGCCCTCGGCGTTGGTGGCGTAGGAGCCTTCCGGGGTGGTGTAGTGGTAGGGGTCATAACCCCAGTTGAAGGAGTCGACGCCGCGCAGGTAGCCGTAGAGCTCCTGCACCTGCGGGTTCTCCTTGCTGTCGCCCCCTTGCAGATCGCCGAGCACGGCTGCGATGGTCTGGCCGCTGCTGCAGTAGCCGGCGAACTTGGAGTTCTGCACCTCGGGGTTGACCTGGCACAGCTTGCCGAAGTCATCGCCGATGTTGGCGACCTTGGCCGGATCCTCGTTGACGGTGGCGATGTCGAACACCGGCAGCAGGTGCAGGTGGCTGACGCCGCTCTTGGCCAGCGCCTGCAGGTGCTTGACCGGCGCCGTGTCGGTATCGGTCAGGCCGAGGAACTTGCCGCGGTGCTCGGCCGGGGTGGAGTCGTCGTTGCCGGTCAGATCGCGGACATGGGCCTCATAGATGGTGATGTCGGCCGGGTTCTGCTGGCTGTGGGGCGCCTTCAGGCTGTCCCACCCTTCCGGCTTGAGGGCCGGATCGTTGAGATCCACCACCTGGCTGAACTCGGAGTTCATCGCCAGGCTCAGGGAGTAGGGGTCGGTCACCTGATAGGATTCCAGCTTGCGGCTGACCGGGTGATAGACCTGGATGTCGTAGCGGTAGAACTTGCCCACCAGCTCGCTGCCCCCCTGCACGCTCCAGCTGCCGCTGGCCTCGTCCAGGGTCATGGTGCGCTCGCCGAGCGACTTGTGCTGCTCGTCGAACAGCGCCAGCTTGACCGATCTTGCGGTCGGCGCCCACAGCCGGAAGGTGACATTGCCCCCCTCCACCACGGCGCCATAGGTCAGCTTGGTGGCCGCCTCGCTGTAGAGGGCATCGAGGGCGCCGGCGCTCTGCACCAGGGTCGCCCCCTGCAGAATACCGTCGGCGTCGGTACCGATGGCCACCAGCTCACCCTTGAGCAGCGGCTTGAGATCTTTCCCGGCCGGCAGGGCGAAGGCGGCAGCATCTTTCAGATGCGGATACTTGGCCTGCTGCTCGGCGGTCAGGCTGGTCGGGGTAAGGGTGATGTAGGGGAAGTCGAACACCCCTTCGGCATTGGCCTTGATGGTGCCGGACTCGGTGTAATAGAGGCGGACATGGGGCTTGTCCTTGCCCCCTTGCCAGATCAGGGTGTTGCCGTCGATCAGGTGGGCACTGGCGCCCGCCACGCCGAAGGCGGCGGTGAAGGCCTCGGCGCGGCTGCCGAAGATCTCGTTCTTGCCGGCGACGATGGCCACGGTGCGGTCCGGATGATCGCTGAAGACCACCTTCATGTCGCTGCCGGTCAGGTTGGCCAGATCACCGTTACGGGCGATAAAGTTGATGCACCCTTCCACCTTGCTGAGGGGCACCACCCAGCTCGGGCCGAAGCCGTCGACCGCGGCCGGGGTGTTGGCCTTGTCGTCCCAGCCCGCGTTGAGGCCGCTCTCGGCGGTGGCGTTGCAGGCGTCGTTGTTCCACAGGTGCAGGCTGTAGTTGGCGAAGGGGCCAGTGACCCCGCGGGCGGCGCTGGTCTGGGTATCCACCAGGGCGATCACCGCCTGATCGGGCCCGGCCACCAGCTGTTCGGCCGGGGGTTGTACATTGGGCAGACGGGCGACTGGGCCGTCCGAGGGTTCCGGGGTGGGGGAAGTGCTGTTGTCATTGCAGCCGGACAAAAGCGCGAGCAGTGAGGCTGTTACCAGCGCCACCTTGGTCTTTTTCATATCCATTTTTTTATAATTCCCGCTGTAGTTAGTCTCGATATTCGAGTACCCGGTCATTGCCGAGCGGGGCCATATTAATCAGCTGAAATCGTTTCAAATGTGAGCAGGAAGGCAAAAAAGTTAACCTCTTTCAACAAGATAACGTTTTCATAACGAAAATCGGATCGGGCTCACAGACCCGTCGTCCGTTTCGGCCCATACCAGCGGAAGGCGCGTCCAATTTCGGAAAAAAAGATTTCCGATCAAATGGATAAGTGAACAAGAGCGAGCAAAGGAGCAACCGGAGATGAAACGGATTGAAGAGCAGGCCAGGCGGCTGGATCAGGAGTATCAGGGGATTGCCCAGCTGTTCGACCAGTTCTGCCAGCAGGCGGGCACCCTGGCCGAGCAGTACCGCTTCTTCAACTGGCCGGATTATGAAGATACCCCGCCCCTTGCCCGCGCCTTCACCCTGCTGGGGGAGCCACGGGAGCTGCGGCTGCGCTGCCAGCCGGGGGAGCGCGGCAGTTTGAGCGGTCTCATCCAGGTGTGCGGCGAGGATGGCACCGTCCACGCCAGCCTCGGCTTTCATCCCGACGGCCAGCTGCAGCTGGAGTCGGGCCGGCTGCTGGACAATCCACCCGGGCTGCTGCTCAAGCTGCTGCTCGGCGCCATCTGGCAGCACAAACCGGACGATGTGCAGGGCCCGCCACACTGAGCCAGAAAAACAGGAAGGGGCCTTGGCCCCTTCCTGCTGTTGCGGCCAACCGGCCAGGATCAGGGGGTGCCCACCTCTATGGTGACGTGCACCAGCTCCTCGTGAATGGCGAGCCGTGCGCGGATCTCGCTGGCGGAGAGCGGCGCCGCCATCAGCAGGGAGAGCACGCAGGCATACTGCTGCTGCCCCACCCGCCAGACGTGCAGATCGCGGATCTCGGTCTGTGGCAGCTCGGCTATCACCTCGCGGATCTCTGCCACCAGCGGCGCATCCATCTCGGCATCCAGCAGCACCCGGCCGGAGTCGCGCAGCAGCCCCCAGGCCCACACCGCCACCAGCACGGCGCCCACTATGCCCATCAGAGGATCGAGCCAGTCGGCCCCCCACAGCATGCCCCCCACCAGCGCCAGAATCGCCAGCACCGAGGTGGCCGCATCCGCCAGCACGTGAATGTAGGCGGCTCGCAGATTGAGATCCTGATGGCCGTGATGATCGTGTGAGTGATCGTGGTCGTGATGATGGTGGTGATGACCGTGATCATCCTTGAGCAGCCAGGCACAGGCCAGGTTCACCAGCAGGCCGACGATGGCGATGGCGATGGCCTGCTGGTAGTGGATCGGGCTGGGATCCAGCAGCCGGAACACCGACTCGAACAGCATCATGCCGGCCACCCCCACCAGCAAGAGGGCGCTGGTGAAACCCCCCAGCACTTCGATCTTCCAAGTACCGAAGCTGAATCTGTGGTCGCGGGCGAAGTGGCGGGCGGCGCGGTAGGCCAGTACCGACAGGCCGAGCGCCAGCGCATGGGAGCTCATGTGCCAGCCGTCGGCCAGCAGTGCCATGGAGTTGTAGAACCAGCCGCCACCGATCTCCGCCACCATCATGACGACGGTCAGCAGCACGGCCCAGCGGGTCTTCTGTTCCGCCAGCGGATTCCCTTCGTGGACGACGGGTTGGTGGCAGTGGGATGAGGCGAGGGATGACATGGATTTCTCCTGAGGACGAAGATGCAATATACTATACCCCAGTATAGTTTTATTGATCGAGAGGATCCTGCATGTCACACACCATTCACGGCAAGAAGAAGCTGCTGGCGCGGGTGCGCCGCATCAAGGGGCAGGCAGGGGCACTGGAGAGCGCGCTGGAGCAGGAGAGTGACTGCGCCGCCATCTTGCAGCAGATCGCCGCCATTCGCGGCGCCGTCAACGGCCTGATGCTGGAGGTGCTGGAGGGCCACATGCGCGAGCATCTCGGCGCCGAAGAGGCGACCCCGGCCGAGCGGCTGGAGGATCTGGATCAGGTGGTACGGGTGTTGCGATCCTATCTGAAGTAGAGCCGGTGGAGGGGGCCGCGAGCGGCCCGCATCATCCCGTTTACGGCTGGGCGGCATCGCTCCGCCAGCCCGCGCCCCTTTCAGACTTGAGCCCTCGCCGGCTTTACGCCATGATGACCGCCGATCATTGATCGCCATACCCTGGATTCCATTTCGCAAGGACCCCCCATGTTTGAACACGTCGATGCCTATGCTGGCGACCCCATCCTGACCCTGGTCGAGACCTTCCACAAAGACACCCGCGAGCAGAAGGTGAACCTGGGGATCGGCCTCTATTACGACGAGCAGGGCCGCATTCCGCTGCTGGCCTCGGTACAGCAGGCCGAAGCCCAGCGCGCCGCCGCCCCGGCCCCGCGCCCCTACCAGCCGATGGAAGGCGCCGCCAACTACCGCACCGCGGTGCAGCACCTGCTGTTCGGTGCCGACCACGAAGCGGTCAAGGCGGGTCGCATCGCCACCATCCAGACCATCGGCGGCTCAGGCGCGCTGAAGATCGGCGCCGATCTGCTCAAGCGCTACTTCCCGGCCTCCGAGGTGTGGGTCAGCAATCCCACCTGGGACAACCACAAGGCGATGTTCGAGGGCGCCGGCATCAAGGTGCACGACTACCCCTACTACGATGCGGCCACCGGCGGCGTGCAGTTTGACGCCATGATCGACTGCCTGAGCGCCCTGCCGGCGAAAAGCATCGTGCTGCTGCACCCCTGCTGCCACAACCCGACCGGGGTGGATCTCTCCCGTGCCCAGTGGGACCAGGTGATCACGCTGGTGGTCGAGAAGAACCTGATCCCCTTTATGGATATTGCCTACCAGGGCTTTGGCGACGGGCTGGAAGAGGATGCCTACGCCATTCGCGCCATGGTGGCCGCAGGCGTCAGCTTCTTCGTCAGCAACTCCTTCTCCAAGAACCTCTCCTTCTACGGCGAGCGCTGTGGCGGCCTGTCGGTCATCTGCCAGGATGCCGAAGAGGCGGGTCGGGTACTGGGCCAGATGAAGGCCACCGTGCGCCGCAACTACTCCAGCCCCCCCACCCACGGCGGCCAGATCACCGCGGCCGTGATGAGCCAGCCCGAACTGCACGCCATGTGGGTCGGTGAAGTGACCGAGATGCGCACCCGCATCAAGGGGATGCGCCAGAAGCTGTTCGAGGTGCTGAGCGCCAAGGTGCCGGGCCGCGACTTCAGCTACTTCATCAACCAGCGCGGCATGTTCAGCTACACCGGCTTCACCCCGGAGCAGGTGGACCGCCTGCGCGAGGAGTTCGCCGTCTACCTGGTGCGCTCCGGCCGCATGTGCGTGGCGGGCCTCAACAGCCGCAACGTCGACTACGTGGCCGACGCCATGGCCGCCGTGCTCAAGGGCTGATCCCCGCAAGCCCCGCTCAGGCGGGGCTTTTTGTTTGTCCCGTTTGCTCGTGGAACCGTTATGGATCTCATTGCCCTCTCCCGCCTCGGCGGCCGCCACCTGGTTACCCTGCACCTGCTGCTTGACAGCCAGAGCGTCACCCGCACCGCCGAGCGGCTCTGCACCACCCCCTCCACCGTCAGCAAGACCCTCAACCAGTTGCGGGATCTGCTCGGCGATCAGCTGCTCTACCGCCAGGGCAACCAGCTGTTGCTGACCCCGTTCGCCGAGCGGCTCGGCCCCACCCTGCACCGGCTGCTGAGCGAGCTCAACGGCCTCACCGGCCAGGGCGGCTTCGATCCTGTCAGCTGGCAGGGGCAGCTGAAATTTGCCCTGCGCGAGAGCGGCATGGTCTGGCCCATGGGGCCCATCCTGGCGCAGCTGATGCGCGAGGTGCCGGGCCTGGTGCCCGACATCCGCAACAAGGATGAGCAGGGGCTGGCGGCCCTGGCGGCGGGCAAGCTGGACTTCGTGATCCTGCCCCACGATCAGAGCCAGCCCCTGCCCCGCCAGCAAGGGCTGGTGTGGGAGACATTGCGAGAAGACAAGCTGGTCTGCCTGCTGCGTGCGGATCACCCGGCGCTGGCGCGGCCCTGGGATCTCGATGCCTACCTGAGCTGGCGCCATATCGCCATTCGTGATCAGGAGCTGGCCAACCCCTTCTTCGAGCAGAGCCTGGCCCAGTTGCAGGTGCGCCGGCAGATCGCCGCCATCCTGCCCGATTTTGGCAGTGCGGCGACCCTGCTGCGCCAGAGCGATCTGATCCTCACCGCCGTCAACGGCTGGGCCGAGCAGGCGGCCCCGCACGATCTGGTGAGCCGGCCAGTACCGTTTGATTACGGCGCCGTCACCCACAGCCTGGTATGGTACGGCCCGGCCGGAGAGGAGCCGGCGCGACGCTGGTTTCGCCAGCGGATCCTGCAGCTGGCCCGCGAGTTGGCATGATGAGGGTCGTACCCGGCACAACCTGTGCCGGGTACGACCGTGCTCAGGGTTTCTTGGTGTAGATGGGGCCGGGGAAAGGAGAGACGTTGTTGCCCAGCTCGGTGATGCGGGCAGCCCCCTGCTTGCGCACCTGATCGACCCGCAGCACGTGGTGCATGGGGATCATGGTGCGATTGACGTCGGCAAACTCACTCTTCAACTTCTCGTGGCTGGGGTCGACGATAAGCGCCGTGTGGTTGTCCCACACGAAGTTGGCGATCTCGATAAAGCCGAACAGCTGACCCTGGCTCACTTCCCTGACATAGACTTCGTAACGCTCGTTGTGACAAATGAACTGCACTCGATATAAGGCGTTGGATTCACTCATGTTCGTCTGTTGATGGTGGGCGATTGACCCATTCTAGCCGCCCCCTCGCACAGCTCAAATAGACAGCAATCACAGTTACGTCATCTCAAGACTCAGGCAGCAAAAAAGCCACGCCGAACCGCTCGGTTCGCCGCCCAATCTTGCCTTGTAGTATTAAATCCCTTTGCGATCAGTTGATTAGCATCAATCTACTCAGAGCAGCGGCGGCAGAGTGACGGGGCCAAGCCCTGCCGCCGCCAGCGCAGCAGCCAGTTGCTCCAGCTCCTCTCGCGTCGCCTGTGGCCAGTCCTGCGCCGCCCCGCGCACGCCGTGATGGCGAAAGCCGTTGAGGCGGATGGGCACGGGCCCGAGAGAGTGCAAGAAGGCGGCGAGCCCGCCATCCAGCGTGCCGTCGGCGGCAAGATAGTCGCTCTGCCCCGGCACCTGCAGCAGGCGCACCTCCACCAGCTTGCCCGCCTGCGCCAGCAGTTGCAGCGAGGCCAGCACCCGCTCGCGGCCATAGCCGGTCAGCGTGTGATGCACAGAGTCGTGCCACCCCTTGAGGTCGATCATGGCGCCGTCCAGCACCGGCAGCAGCCGCTGCCAGCCAGCCTCGGCGAGCGAACCGTTGCTGTCGAGCAGGCAGTCGAGACGGGCCAGATCCGGCGCCCCCTTGATGGCCGTGAACAGCGCGATCACAAACGGCAGCTGGGTGGTGGCCTCACCGCCGGAGACGGTAATGCCGGTCAGCAGCGGGCCGTAGCGGCGCAGCAGGGCCAGCACCTCGGCCACCGTCATGGCGGCGGTCTTGGGGCTGGCACTGCGGGGGCAGACATCGAGACAGGCATCGCAATCGGTGCAGCGCGCCGCCTGCCAGCTCACCCGTCCCTCGTGCAGGGTCAGCGCCCCGCTCGGACAGCCGGGCACGCAGTCACCGCAGTGATCACACAACCCTATGGTGTGCGGATTGTGGCAGCCGGGGCAGGCGAAGTTGCAGCCCTGCAGAAACAGCACCAGCCGGTTGCCGGGGCCGTCCACGCAGGAGAAGGGCAGCCAGCGGCTCACCGTTGCGCTGCGCGCCGCCCCTGCCCGCCTGTCGCACTCAGTAGTCACACAGGGTCGCCTCGCGTCCCACCACCCGCGGCGCCCGCTGGCGGATCCCGGTCAGCTCGCTCGCCTCGGCGCCGAGGCAGGTGGTCTGCAGCCGCGAGCCCTCGGTCGCGAAGCGGGCCACGTCGCTCTTGCGGATCATGTAGCCGGTCACCCGCACCAGGTCGCTGTCCGCCACGTTGGCGGTGAACTCGCGCATGCCGATGGCGAGCGCCCCCTTGCAGAGCTGCAGCAACGCCTGCGGGTTCTGGCGGATGGTGGGATCCAGGGTGAGGATCTCGCTGATCCCGGAGTGATAGAAGCCGTGGTGGGGTGCCAGCGCCAGCACGTGGCTGGCGGGATCCGGCTCCTCGCCATAGGGGATGCGCACCCCGGGGGTCACCCCGCGATCCACGCTGAGCCCGCCCTGGGAGTGGAGCAGGGCGCGGCCGCCCCAGGCGTGACGCTGCGGCGTTTCGCTCACGTGGCGGGCGAGCTGGGCCGAGATGCGATAGCCCAGCTGGTTCGCCTCTTCGTCACGGCCGTAGCGCTCCGGCAGATTCTCCTTGTCCATCAGAAGGTTGACCGCCTCGGCCATGCCGTAGATGCCGAACATGGGCACGAAGCGATCCTCTTCCAGCAGCCCCTCCTGCACCAGGAAACTGTCGAAGAAGCCGGACTCCTGGTGCAGGAAGGCGGCACGCGCCTCGATCAGGCGGGAGGCGAGGCGGCAGTAGTGGGGCAGCAGGCAGCCCAGGAAGTCGTCGATGCCGTGGGCCTGCTCGGCCACCCGCTTGAGGGAGACCCGCACCAGGGTGTTGGCGCCGCCCGCCTGGGGCAGGGCGTTGTAGCAGCTGACGATGCCGAAGCCGCGCTCATCGAAGGTGTTGCGATGCAGTGGGTAGTTGGCGATGTGGGGCTTGCTGCAGGCCGCGATGTTCTTCACCCCCTGCAGCAGCAGGCTGTCCGGGGTCTGCGCCGGATCGTGGAACAGAGTGAGGTTGGGGGCCACCTGCTTGAGTTCACCGTCGATGCGCAGGATCAGGCGGCAGAGCCGGTTGTCATCCGGGCCTATGTTGACGTGCATGAAGGCATCCGGCAGTACCCGGTCCAGGTAGATCCAGAACCCCTTCAGCTTGCGATAGAGGGTCTCGTCATCCAGCTCACCGACGAAGGGCAGCAGCAGGTGGTCGAGCCGGCCCAGCCAGACCGGCATGCCGGTGACGGAGGGCACGTGGTGGTAGAGGATGCGCAGGGCATCGAGCGCCTCGTCAAAATCCTGCGGCGGTGCCAGCTCCAGCCAGGCGGAGCCCTGGCGCAGAAACTTCTCGTAATCCGGCAGCACATAGCGCGGCTTGTAGGGAGCGTGCCCCTCGAACATGTCGCAGACAAAGCCCTTGGCCATCGCCTCGCTCACCTCGGCGGGCAGCTCGGGATAGGGCAGCGCATTCTCGGCGGCCAGCGCCAGGGCATGGCTCTTCTGGGCCGGTGACAACAGGGGATCGCGCACGATGCGCTGGCAGGTTTCGGTGAAGGACATGGCTCGCTCCTCGACGGATGGGAGCTAAATCCTCACACTTGGGAGGTGTTTTTTGAAGTGACATTCACAACATGGCGGATATCCAATGAAGACATCCGCCATGCAGGATCACGGGCCTAGCCCAGCCAGGGCAGCAGCTGGGCCACGCCCCCCTGCCAGCGCAGCAGGAAGAAGCCCCCCATGCCGACCACCACCACCAGCAGGGTCGGCAGCCGCAGCAGGGTCAGCGCCGTCACCAGCAGGGTGGCGACCAGGTAGTCCGGATCCCAGCTCAGCCCAGCGCCCGGCTGGTAGCTGAAGACTATGGGCAGCCAGATGGCGGTCAGCACCGACTGGGCCGAGAAGCTGAGGAAGGCCCCCATCTCGGCGCCCGGCTGATAGCGGGTCAGCCGCGAGAAGAAGGCGAAGCGGTTGAAGAAGGTGATCAGGGCCAGCAGGCCTATCATCAGCCAGCTCATGATTACCTCCTCATCCGGTGCAGCACATAACCCACCAGCATGCCGGAGAGCGCCGAGATGATGATGTAGACCTCCGCCAGCAGCGGCTTGGTGAGCAGCGCCATGGCCCCGCTCACCAGGGTGGCCGCCACCATGGGCAGGTTCTTCATGGCGGGAATGGTCATGGCGATGAAGGTGGCGGCGATGGCGAAGTCCAGCCCCATCTGATCCAGCCCGTCGATGTACTGGCCGGCGGCGATGCCGAGCAGGGTCGCCACATTCCAGAACAGATAGAAGACGAAGCCGGCGATGAGCGCGTAGGCCGGATCGAAGCGGCCGCTGCGCTCCCTGTCTTTGAGCGCCACCGCGAACATCTCGTCGGTCAGGAAGAAGGCGAGACTGGCGCGCCAGCGCAGGGAGAGCGGCAGCACGTCGCGGCGAAAAGTGAAGCCGTAGAGCAGGTGCTGAGAGGTGATGACGAAGGTGGAGCCCATGATGGGCAGCAGCGGCGTGCCTGCCCCGAACAGGGTGGTGGCCGACAGCTGGGCGGCGCCGGCATAGACCAGCAGCGACATCAGCTGGGCCTGCAGCGGGCTCAGTCCCACCTGCAGCGCCAGGGCGCCGCACAGGATCCCCCAGGGGATCACCGAGATGGAGAGCGGCAGAATATCGATGGAGGCGCGCCACCAGAGCGCACGGGTACTCTCGGCACCGACGGACGGAGAGAGGGTTGCTGACGGCATGGGATCATCCTTGTTGCGGCCACGGCGAGCCGGAAAAACTAGCACAGCACGGGGACGGATACCAAGAGGCTGCGGGTAAAGAAAGGAGGGAGCCAAAAAACAGAACGCCACCCGAAGGTGGCGCGCTGCAGAGAGTCAGGGCTGAATGATGATGGGAGTGCCGGGTTCGATGGCGTTCCACACTTCGTCCAGATCCTTGTTGAGCATGGCGATGCAGCCATTGGTCCAGTTGGACGGCTGCAAACGGGTGTTGCCTATGCTGTTGCGCTGACCGTGGATCATGATCATGCCGCCCGGTCGCACACCCATCTCGTTGGCCGCCTTGATGTCGTCCAGATTCGGGTAGTTGATGTGGATGGCCTTGTAATAGTTGGAGTTGGTCTTCTTGTAGTCGAGGATGTAACGGCCTTCCGGCGTGCGCTGATCCCCTTCCCGCTGCTTGTGCCCCTTGGGAGCCGGACCCAGAGCGATCCAGTAGCGTTTGACCTCCTTGCCATCCTTCATCAGGGTCAGGCTATAACTCGATTTCTTCACCACCACCATATCGGCGGACAGGGTGGCAAAACTCAATGCGGGCCACAGCCCCAGCAAACACAGTAATACGGCTCTCATTCCATCCCTCGGCAAGCCTCTGGTAAGGGCTTTTCTGTTACCAAATCATCTGAACTGCACCGCCTGGTGTGGCGGGCGAGCGCCATCATATTGGATCGCCATCAATACTCAATATATCCAGAGAAACATATCCCGCGCCATCTTTTATAGATTGTTACAATTAACTGCCAAAACAACGGGATAACCCCCCTATCTCGGGATAGTCCCGGGTGGGACATTGGGGGAAGATAAGGCGCTTTTCACCTCTCAGGAACCTCACGATGCGATACCGACTCTCACTGCTGCTCCTGCTGCTCTGCTCCCCCCTGCAGGCGGCCGAGCCGCTCTGGCTGCGCGAGCCCGCCCTCTCCCCCGACGGCAAGCAGCTTGCCTTCACCTGGCAGGGCCGCGTCTACCTGAGTGCGGGGGATGGTGGCAGCGCCGTGCCCCTCACCGACGGCAGCTATCTGAGCCAGCGCCCGCTCTGGTCGCCGGATGGCAAGCTCATAGCCTTTGCCGCCAACCTCTACGGCAACGAGGACGTGTTCGTGGTGCCGAGTCGCGGCGGCGAGATGGTGCGGCTGACCCGCGACTCGCGCCCCGATCTGCCCCAGGCCTTCAGCGCCGATGGCAAGCAGCTGCTGCTGAGCAGCCAGCGCCTGACCAACCCCGACGCCGATCACTTCGTGGCGGAGGGGTATCGGGCCAGCAACCTCTACTGGACGCCGGTTACCGGCGGCCCGCTGACCCCGGCCCAGCCCCTGCCGGCCACCCTGGCCCGCCCCCACGGCAACCAGCTGGCCTACCAGATGCCGGGCATGGATCAGCCGTTTCGCAAGCATCAGCATTCGTTCGCCGTCTCCCGCCTCTGGCTGTTTGACGGCAAGCAGCATCGCCAGCTGACCGAAGACAGGGTAGCCGCCAGCGATCCGGTCTGGGATGAGCAGGGCAAGCAGCTCTACTACCTGAGCGAGCGCAGCGGCGACTTCAACGTCTGGCAACGGGATCTGGCCAGCGGCCAGGATCGCCAGCTCACCCACTTCAAGGGTCACCCGGTGCGCGGCCTCAGTGCCTCCCGCCAGGGGGATCTGGTCTGGTCCTGGCAGGGGGAGCTCTACCGCCTCGATGCAGGCAGCGACACCCCGCACAAGCTCGCCATCCAGCCGCTGTTCGCCAAGGTGCCGGCCGAACAGAGCTGGCAGCCCGGCCCCATCGACGAGGCCATCGCCCGCCAGGACGGAGAAGAGGTGATCCTGGTCAGCCAGGGGGATCTCTACGCGGTCGACACCCGGCGCGAGCGGGTACGCCAGCTCACCCGCCACCCCAGCGAACAGTCGGCGCCGCGCTATCTGGATAAAGAGCAAGAGCTCATCTACCTCTCCGAACAGGAGGGGCCGGCGGCGTTGTATCGCCTCAAGAAGGAGCAGCCGGACACCCTGTTCAGTGCCCCCGGCACCCTGATCGAGGAGAAGCTGCTGGCCATCCCGGGCGCCGCCATCAGCGTGCCGACCCTCTCCCCCGACGGCAAGCAGCTCGCCTTCGTGGTGGATGGCCAGGCCGTCCATCTGCTGGATCTGGCCAGCGGCAAGCAGCGCCAGCTGGTCGCCGCCGAGTTCAACCCCTCCCGCCATGCGGTGGAGCTGGCCTTTGCCCCCGATTCGCGCCACCTGGCGCTGACCATCCAGCCCGACTCCAGCCAACAGGAGATCGCCGTCATCGACACCCGGGATGCCAAGGCCAAGCCGGTCAACGTCAGCCTCAACGGCTATCGGGATGGTGAGCCGGCCTGGAGCCAGGATGGCGGTATTCTCTATTGGCAATCCACCAAGTACGGCGTGCTGGGGGCCGATGGCGAGCCCCTCGGCGGCAGCCTGCTCGGCCTCTACAGCAGCCGCGCCGCCAGAAGCGATTTCCTTGCTGAACAGGCACCGCCCAAGGCTGGCTACGGCTTCGAAACCGACCGGCTGGCACACCGCGAGGCGCTGCAGTTGCAGCCAGAAGGCACCGTCCTCGCCAGCCGCATCGTCGACGATCACCTGGTCTATCTGGTGGAGACCAGCGGGGCCAACGGCGAGAGCGAGATCAAGGGCTACGCCCGGGATCTGCGCAAGGGCGAGACCAAGCTGCTGTTTGCCGAGCAGCCGGGGCCGGCACTGGCCAGCCTCAACCAGGATGCCAGCCTCGCCACCCTGGTGCGGGAGGGGGAGATCGCCCTCATCGATACCCGCTCCGGCGAGGCCAGCAGTCACCCCTTCAATCTGCTGATCACCGCCAGCTGGCAGGATCGGATGAGCGCCGCCTTCGACCAGATCACCCGCCTCACCCGGGACGAATTCTACCGGGCCGACATGAACGGGGTGGACTGGGATGGCTACGTGGCCGCCTATCGCCGCCTGCTGCCCGGCATCAGCAACGAGCGTGACTTCGGCAACCTGCTGGCGGAGCTGGCCGGCGAGCTCAATGTTTCTCACACCTGGGGCAGCGTCCCCGACTCCTCCCTGCGCATGCCGGACGACACCGCCAGCCTCGGCGGCTACTGGCGCGAGCGGCAGGGAGCGGTCGAGCTGGCCGCCCTGCTGGCCGGCGGCCCGCTGGAGCAGGAGACGGATCTGGCGCCGGGCGCCCGCCTGCTGGCCATCAACGGCACCGAACTGCACAGCCTCAACGAGCTGGATGCCCTGCTCAACCATCAGGCCGGCCAGCGGCTGGCCCTCACCCTGCTGCCCAAGGGGGCCAAGGAGCCGCACCAGCTGGAGGTCACCGCCATCAACCAGCAGCAGGAGTATCAGTTGCAGCTCGACGGCTGGATCGCCAAGCGCCGCAGCCAGGTGGAACAGTTGAGTCAGGGGCGGGTCGGCTATGTCTATCTGCCGGAGATGAGCAGCGCCGTCTATGAGGAGGTGGTGGCCGACGCCCTCGGCCGCCAGCGCAACCGCGAGGCGCTGATCGTCGACGTGCGCTTCAACAAGGGGGGTTATCTGGCCAACACCCTGGTGGAGTTCCTGACCGGCAGCGGCAGCGCCCAGGGCATGGCCAGCAGCTGGCCGCGCCTTGGCAAGGGTGAGACGGACGCCGCCACCCGCCAGTGGACCAAGCCCTCGGTGGTGCTGGTCAATGCGGGCAGCTACTCGGAAGGCTCGGCCTTTCCCCAGTACTACCGCACCCTCAAGGTGGGCCCCATCGTCGGCGAACCGGTGCCGGGCACCGGCACCATGGTGTACGGCCACACCTCCAGGCTGATCCCGGGCCTCGCCTACGGCATCCCGACCCTGGGGCTGCGCAACCCCGACGGCACCCTGTACGAGAACCAGGAGCTGATCCCGGACGTGCAGGTGGCACTGACCCCGGCCGACATGGTGGCAGGGCGCGATCCCCAGCTGGAAGCCGCAGTGAAGGCCGCCCTCGCCCAGCTGCCGGCGGCCAGATAAGTCCGCCATAAAAAGAGGAGCCGGCCGGGCTTGCCCGGTCGGCTCCGTCGGCTCCTATGACAGACATCAAGGGCGCCCCGCCTGTTGCGGGGCGCCCTTGTTGCATCAGGCCGGCTGCGTCTCGGCCGGCTGGCGGGCCAGCGCCAGCTGATACCTGTGCTCGGCCAGCTCCAGCTCACGGCGCGCCTCGTCCACCTTGCCGTCGGCACTCTTCACCGCTGCCACCAGCTGGTTGTAGCGATCCCAGCTGCCGTTGTACTCCTTCACCTCGGCCTGGTAACGCTGGCTGATCTCGTTGGACTGGCGAATGATGGCGTTGTTCTCATCGTGCAGCTGATCGATGCGGGTGCTCAGGCCCGCCTGGATGGCGCGGATCCGTCGATACTCTTCCGGGCCGTAGCTGCCGCTGTAGCTGTTGTACTCGCGCACCAGCCGGTTGATCTCCTGCACCGTCTGGCGGTTGCGCTGGTTCAGCTGGTTCAGCTCGCGCTGGTAGCGATCAAAGTTGCCCTTGAGCGTCTGCTGGCGATCCTGCAGGGCGGTTCTGGCCGCCACCTGCTGGCTGTAGTGCTCCTGGGCCGCCGCCAGGTCCTGGCGCCGGGTTTCGAGGGAGCGTTCCAGCTCGCCCAGATCCGGCAGCGCTTCCGTCACCATGGTGGGGTAGAAGGCGGCGATCTGCGGCGTGGTCACCTTCAGCGCCCGCACCGCATCGGCCCCGTTGGCCTGATCCCGGTAATCCACGCCGCACGGCTGCCCCTTGCAGACCAGGTCCGGGCTGGAGAACTTGTACTCGTGGCTGTAGACCCCGAAGCTGGAGGGATAGGCCATCACGGTGGCGAAGGAACCCCGCACCCCGTGTCCCAGCGCATAGTGGTAAGTGCCCCCCGTGCCATCTTGCAGGCGGGAGTGGTTGAGCCCCATGTTGTGACCCAGCTCGTGTGCCAGCACCACGTCGCCACAGCCGGTGGCCGTGACATGGCTGAACATGCTGCCGGCATCCTGGGAGACATCCCCGTCGGCATACGCCTTGCGGCCATCGCTATAGGTCGCGGAACCACCAACCCAGGCCAGCCCGCAGCTGCCGTGGTCACCGGTCTGGGGGCGCATCAGCACCACCATGTCGGCGCCATAACGGGTGCGCAGGGTCGGTACCTGCTTGAAAGCCGGATCCTGCTGGTAGGTCACCGCGTTGAGCGCGGATTCGTCGGTGCCGCCATCCGGGTAATTGACCTGCTGGTCGTGCACGCTCCGCACCGTCAGATCCAGGCCGCTGGCGGCATAGATCTGGTTGGTGACGTTGATCATGTGCTGGATCCGGGTCTGCGCATCCCCCTGATAGCGGGCCGCCAGCCCCGGGCTGTGCAGCACCATCAGGTCGATGGTTTCCGCCAGCACGGGGGTCGCCCCGAGCAATCCCGCAATCATGATCCCCAAGGTAGTTTTCTGCATGTGATCTTCCTTTTCTGTTGTTATTGGTGAGTCGGGATCAGGGCGTCATCGCCGCCATGACCCAGATCCAGCGGCGGGTTCTTGTAAACCCAGCCCTTGCCTCCCAGGGTCTCGACGGAGTAACTGCCTTGCGGCGTGCCGATGAACCCGAAAGTCGCTTGCTTGCCGACGGTGAAATTGACCGGATAGCTGTCACCCTCGACCCGAATCTCCCCTTGCCAGTTGCGCTCCCCGCCCCGCTGCAGCTCGACCTTGGTCACCCTGGCCTGCAGGGTGCTGCCATCCGGCAGCGGCAACGCCACGCTGTCACCCACCTGAGCCCGCTCCAGATCGCTGCCCTGCAGGGCGATCGGCTGGGGTTGCTCGACCGCATCGCCGGGCTCCGCCAGCGGAAAGTCCGCATCCACCTCGGCCGCCTGCCAGGGGGTCTCCAGCTGCTGGCTGCCATCTTCCCGCAGCCGATCCGGCTTGGCGGGGGGCGTGACCGGCGCCGGTTTGAGCGCGGGTACCGGCATGGCGGCGAGTGGCGTCAGCTCCACCAGCGGGGCCGACTCTGCCGCACGCGCCTCATCCCCTGTCGTCATTGCTCCGGGCGCCACCGGCTGCGGCCACAGCCACCAGCCGATCACCCCGGCCAAGAGGGCGCACAATGCCAGCCCAAGCCCCCATTTCGCTCTCTTCATACTGATACTCCAGTCAAAAACAATCCTTATAAAACAATGAATTGCATTCAAAGTGAGGGGGCATGCTAGAAACTGGCGACAAGGCTGGCACCCCCCTATATGGGGCGTCTGAAAAATCGACGCTGGTGTTTGCACACATCCATTTGAGTCGACAAAGCCAGCGCTGGCGGGGGCTGAGGAAGGGTTCGAATGATGCTTTTTTGCTGCAGCAAAACGTCCGTGAAAGCGACCGGCATGACTCCCTTCACCCCATATGGGTTAAGCAAATTTGGCTGTACCGGGAGGCGGGCTGCGGCGTACCCTGATGGCATTGATCAGGTCAAGGATGTTGCATGAACGGTTTGCGAATAACGGCGCCAGCACTGGGCTGGCTGGCAATTTCATGGCTGGCGGCGCCGCTCGCCGCCGCCCCTCTGACCCTGCAAGGCGGGACTCAAAGTTACAGCATCGATCCCGATACCCTGGCCATTGCGGTGAACCGGATCCCGGTCAGCGCGGGCCAGCCCGCCCGCCAGGTCGATCAGCTGCAGCAGGATGACCAGCAGGCCAGCTGGCGCTGGCCCGCCCAGGAGGCCAGGGTGGAGGTCAGGCTGGATGGCGACGACCTGCTGCTGACGCTTGCCAGCGACAGTCCCCGTCAGCTGACCTGGTACAGCCTGCCGAGAAACCAGACCCACCTCTCCCTCGCCATCGGCGAGGGCAGCCGCTTCTCGGTGCGCGACAGCGACTGGCTCGGCTATGTCGGCGACGAGCTGGCCGAGCTCAACACCCACTACGACCTCAAGCTGCCGCTCTGGAGCCAGGATGCAGGCAAGCAGACCTACAGCTGGATCCTGCAGAGCCCCTACGACAACCGGCTCAAGTTCAGCCGCCAGGGGGGCCGGCTGCAGCTGAGCGCCAGCCACGAGTTCAGCAGCTTCAACGCTCAGGCGCCCATGGTGGTGCGGCTGAGCGTGGGGGATGACTGGCTGGCCGGCGCCCGCCGCTACCGGGCGTGGTTGCAGAGCGAGGGGGCCTGGCAATCCCTGGCCGACAAGATTGCCCGCGTCCCGGCCGGCCGGCGACTGATCGGCGCCAGCCATGTCTACCTGTGGGGGGATGCCCTGCTCGATCGGCAGGACGTGAAAGCGTGGCCCGCTCTGCAGGCCAGATTGCAGCAAAAGCCGGAGTGGCTGCAGACCTTCAATGCCGAGGAGCGGGAGGCGCTGGCCGCCGCCCATCCCGAGATCTGGCAGCAGAGCCTGATCATGGCCGGCCTCAACCGGCTGATTGCCAGCCAGCTGCCGCTGCCTGCCCAGCAGGGCCCGCAGGCCCAGAGCAAGGTGCTGGCCCTGCGCCAGCAGTGGGTCAAGGGTCAGCTGGGGGATCTGCTGGTGCCCCAGGAGCGCTGGGGCCAGGGGCTGTCACTGCCGGTGATCGAGGCGCTGCAGCAGGCGGGACTACGCAAGCTGTGGCTCGGCACCCCGCAGTGGACGGCGGCCCTGCAGCAGGGCTATGCCCTCACCGCCGCCCTGCGCCAGGGCTATCTGGTGGGCAGCTATGACTCCTACGACACCGCCATCGCGCCCGGCACCAACGACAGCTGGCTCACCGCCCAGCTGCCGCCGGAGATCGGCAAGCGCTGCGCCATCGTCGAGGCCAACGGCAAGCCCAAGCCGGGCTTTGGCGGCGAGGGGGTCTATCTCAACCCCGGCTGCACCCTGCCCTTTGCCAAGAGCCGCATGAGCGAGCTGGCCAAGGCCAGCGGCATCAACAGCCTGTTCCTCGACGTGGATGGCACCGCCATGGCCTCCAACGACTACAACCCGGCCCACCAGCAGGGCAGTCAGGCCATGGTCGCCGACCGCAACGCCCGCATGAGCTGGGTGGGGGAGCACCTCGGCCTGGTGCTGGGCTCGGAGGATGGCAACGCCCTCACCAGCAAGCCGCTGTTGTTTGCCCACGGTATCCAGAGCTGGGGCTTTGGCTGGGAGGATGCCGCCATGCGCAAACAGGCCAAGTCCCCCTACTACCTCGGCAAGTGGTGGCCGGACGAAGCGCCGCAAGTCTTCTTCCAGCCCGCCCGGCTCAAGCCGCGCTACCTGAAGACGGTGTTCAATCCGGCGGATCGGCTGCCCCTCTATCAGGCGGTGTTCCACGACTCCGTGCTCAACAGCCACCACTGGCTGCTGGACAACCTGAAATTCCCGGGCATCAAAGAGGAGCGCGCCCTGCTCGGCCTGCTCTACAACACCCCGCCGCTGGTCAACCTGAGCCGCAGCACGCTGGCCAGTCGCCTGCCGGAGCTGACCCGGCTGAGCGAGCAGTTCGCCCCGCTGCATGAAGTGCTGTGGGACAAGGCGCTGGTGGGCTTTCGCTGGCGTGACGGGGTGGGCCGGGTGCAGGAGACCCGCTTCTCCGACGGCAGCCGGCTGGTGGCCAACTTCAGCCACAACTCCATCATGATCGACGGCCACAAGCTGGCGGGCCGGCAGCTGCTGGTGGCGCTCAAGGGCAAACCGGTCAGCGTGCTGAAGATCCAGGGCTAGGCCCGGCGGGGTGACGGGGGATCAGAAGGGGGCAGCCCCGCCGAGCGAGACGGTGGGCTGCGCATGGAGGTTGAGCCAGCGCCGGCGCAGGGTCTCCAGCGAGCCATCCTGGCGCATCTGGTCGAGGGCCTGCTGCAGGGCCTGCACCTTGGCCGGCTCCGTCGCCAGGTTGAGGGCAAAGTAATACTGCTCGCTGTCGTCATAGACAAACAGCGGGGTGAGCGCCTCGAAGCCGTGCCCCAGCTGGTGCATGTGGAAGGCCGCCCCCAGATCCAGCGCCGTCACCAGCTCCACCCGGCCGCGCAGCAGCATGCGAAACTTGTCCTCCTCGCTGTTGACGCTGACCGGCGCCAGCCCCTGGCGGATCAGCTGCTGGGCTGAAGCCGAGTTGCGTACCACGGCGATCCGGTAGTCGCTCGCCTCCTGCAGGCTGCGGGGCTGGATATCGGTGCGCGAGCTCAGCCGCCACACCCTGATGGTGCGCGGCCCGACCGGCCCCACCCACTGGAACTGGTGCTCCCGCTCCGGGGTGCGCGCCACCGAGAAGAGGATGCTGCCCGCCCGATAGCGGGCATTCTGATAGGCCCGCGCCCAGGGCAGCAGCTGGATGTCACCGCGCAGCGCCAGGCCGCTGCGCGCCAGCAGGGCCTGCAGCAGATCCACCGAGAAACCGCTCACCGGCTGGCCGGCCAGCTGGTAGTTGTAAGGGGGCATCTGCTCGGTCAGCGCCTGCAGTGCCCGGGCCGGCTGCGCCAGCGACCCCGTCAGCAGCAGCGTGGCCAGCAGCCACCTCCACCGCGCTCTTGTTCCCACCCTCGACTCCTTCCCATGAAAAACAGACCCCTGCCGTGGCAGGGGTCTGACATAACGCATGTTCACCGGCTTGCGCCTCAGTGACTGGTGGCCGCCTCCTGGTAGTGGTGGCGGATCCAGCGTTCGAAGCCAGCCAACATGGCTTCCTCTGAGTCGCTATTGTCGGCGATAAGCTGGTCGCCGTGAACTACCCGAATGCGGGCATCGAGCGGTGCCCCCTCGCCGGCCGGCGGACGCTGACGGGCCGTCGCCATGCAAGCCTCGGCCTGTTGCCACGCCTCGGCCACGCTCTGGTTGCACACCGCGGCCAGCGGGCCGGCGCTGAAGCCCTTGCCGGTCAGGCTGCGCAGGGTCTCGTCATGGGTCATGCCGTTGCCCGGCCCCCAGTAGTGGGCGGCCAGATCCGGCCCGATACGCGGGTTGTCGGTGAGGTAGCCGTCGCGCTTCAGGAAATAGGCGCGGGTCTGCTCCACCGCCATCAGCGCCAGCAGGTAGCCGTGGTAGGCACAGGCCGACTCCTGGTTGAGCAGGTGCGGGATGGCCAGCAGCGGACGCGGGCTCTCCACCCCCAGGATCTGGCGCTCCCAGCGGCGGGCCAGCGCCAGCACGGCAGCCGGGGTGCGTTCGGCCTCGTCCATGGCGTAGAGATCCCGCTCGAAGTAAGCCACCAGCGCGATCTGGCGCTCGTTGAAGGCACGAAACGGCTGGCGCGCCTCGATCATCGCCTTGATCAGCGCATCCGGGATCGGCTCCCCCGCCGCATTTCTGGCGTAGCGCTTGAGCCAGTCCGCGTCATCCAGCAGGCTGTCACAGAACATGGACTGGGTCTCGGCATAGGCCATGGAGGTGGGCGGGAACTCCTGGGAGAAGCAGGGGGCGTTGCCGGTGACGTTGGCAAAGTGCGCCGCATGGCCCCCCTCGTGGAACAGGGTGTTGAGCCCGCTCCAGCCGCTGCCCACCTGGGCCGGGTCGGCCAGGCTGGTGAAGTTGACCACTGCCGGCACCCACTCCCCCTCCTGCCAGAAGCTCGGCACCGGGCCGTGGCAGAAGCCGTTCTCGTATTTCCCCTCCCGGGTCAGCAGATCCAGAGTGAGGCTGGCGCCGCGGTACTGGATGCCGAGCCGGCGGAAGCTCTCGACCCAATCCTGCAAGGCGCGGGAGAAGGGTACGTAGGGGTCGAGCTGGCGGGTCACGTCGCCGCTCACGCTGTAGCGCAGGTTGTGGGGCAGCAGAGCCGCCTCCCCCTTGGCCGCCTTCAGCTCGGCCAGGCTCTGATGCAGCCGCTGCTCGGTGCCGGCGATGAAGTCGTCGAGGATGGCGAACAGCTGCGCCGGGCTCATCTGCTCGTTCTTGTGCACCTTGTAGTCGAAGTAGTCGCGATAACCCATGGCCCGGGCGAAGCGGTTGCGCAGCGCGACTATGGCCAGATAGCCGTTGTCGACCACCCAGTTCTCCAGGGTGTGGAACATGGCGAGCGCGCTCTGGCGCACCGCCTCGTTGCTACTGGCAGCCAGTGCCGTGCTGGCGGCGGGCAGACTGCCTGCCACCTCGCGGCCCTGCTCGTCCAGCAAGGTCAGCTTCAGCTCCCGACGGCGGGCGAACAGCGCCGCCTCGGCGGCCACCAGCTCGTCCATCAGGGCGGCGGCGGCCGGCGCCTCGATGACGTTGCATTCGAAGAAGGCGATCCAGCCTGCCAGACCGCGCTTGAGCTCGGTCTCCTCGGCCATGGCATGCATCTCCCGCAGCACCGGCAGGCGCGCCGGGTCGGCGCAGAACGCCTTGTAGGCCTGCTCGGCGGCGGTGAAACCGGCCTGATCGTCGCTGGTGCCCATGTAGGTGGACCAGAACAGATCCTCCTTGCGCCTGTGCACCTGCAGGTAGTCGGCGTTGAGCTGGTTGAGATAATTCCTGGCAATGGAACTCATAAATTCCCTCTTGTTATGGGGCAGCACGGGGTGCCCACTCCTTTATTGGTGAAATGCCGACTCATTCACATTTTCTGCAAATAATCCGGCAAATTGTGCGCCGGGATGCGCGCGAACACGCTACCAAAAGCGAGGGTTTCTGTCTGCTGGCTATACTGGTGTCAAACTTCTCAATTGGCGTGCTGTCGCGCCAAGCCTTTGAAAGTTAATTAAATGTTAAATGAAAAATAATCAGGGCCAGCCGACAGACTGGTCACCACCAGACCCGCATGGGAAAGTTAAGGAAGAGACTATGTTCAAGCTCGGTGATATTGCCGTGAGCCGCAAATTGATGCTGTTGCTCTCACTGGCGCTGGTCGGCTTCATCGCACTGCTGCTCATCTCCGCCAGTGCCCTGCAGCGCAATCTGATGAGTGAACGGGAAGCCAGGCTGCAGGCCGTGCTGGATCTGGCCATGAGCCGGATCCAGGCGCTGGCCGCCACCCTGCCCGCCCCGCAGGCGCAGGCCGAGGCCAGGGCCATGCTCAACAGCATGCGCTTTGACGGTGACAACTACCTGTTCGTGCTGGACGAGAACCGCCGGATGCTGGTGCACCCCGTCCGACCCGAGCTGGTCGGCCAGCAGATGGGCGAGAGCGGATCCGCCATCGCCGGCGCGCACTGGCAGCGGATGGTGGATCTCGGCAGAGGGGGTCAGCAGGGTCGGCTGGAGTACCAGTGGGTCTCCCCCTCCGGCGAATCGGCCCAGAAACTGTCGCTGGTGGCCGGCTATCAGCCCTGGGGCTGGATCCTCGGTTCCGGCGTGCTGCTGCAGGATATCCAGGCCACCATCTGGTCCCAGTATCAGCTGATGGGGGGCGCCACCCTGCTGGTGACCCTGCTGATGGGGCTGCTGGGCTTTGCCATCAGCCGCTCCATCGTCAACCCGCTGGCCGAGATCAACCGGGCCATGCAGCAGGTGGCCGCCGGCGATCTGGTGGTGAGCATCCCGGTGCACGGCAAGGATGAGCTGGGGGCCGTCGCCAGCTGCACCAACCAGGGGCTCAGCGCCATCCGGCACGCCCTGCTGGAGGCAAGCCAGGGGGCCAGCAACGTGGCGGATGCCGCCCTGCGCATCGCCGCCTCCGCCGAACAGACCAACCAGGCGGTCAACAGCCAGCGGGATCAGCTGGCCCAGCTCGCCACCGCCATGAACGAGATGAGCGCCACCATCGCTGACGTGGCCGGCCACGCCGAGAACACCGCCCGCGACACCCAGGACGCCACCAGCGAGGCCGGCCTCGGCAACCGGGACGTGCACGCCAGCGTGCACGGCATCCAGGCGCTGGCCAGCGAGGTGGAGCAGGCCACCTTGCAGGTCAACCAGCTCAAGGAGGGGGTGATGCAGATAAGCGAGGTGACGGCGGTCATCAGCGCCATCTCGGAGCAGACCAACCTGTTGGCCCTCAACGCCGCCATCGAGGCGGCCCGCGCCGGCGAGCAGGGCCGCGGCTTTGCCGTGGTGGCCGACGAGGTTCGCCAGCTGGCGAGCCGCACCCGCCAGTCCACCGAGGAGATCCAGAGCACCATAGCCCAGCTGCAGCAGCGGGCGGTGAGTGCGGCCGACGCCATGGACGCCAGCCGCAAGTTGGCGGAGAGCAGCGTCGGCCAGTCGGAGAAGGCGGGCCAGGATCTCTCCCTCATCGTCAACCACATCCAGCACGTCAGCGACATGGCGACCCAGATCGCCACCGCGGCGGAGCAGCAGAGCATGGTGGCGGAGGACATGAACCGCAACGTCAGCGGCATCAACGACTCGGCGCTGGAGATGTCCCAGTCCGCCTCCCAGCTGGCTCAGGAGAGCGAGCTGCTGGCCGGCCTCTCCCGCAGCCTGGACGAGCGGCTGGCCCTGTTCAAACTGGGCTCGGCCAGCCACCAGCCGGCAACCCAGCCGCGGATGCCGCAACCGCCGCGGCAGGAGGATCGTCCGCGCATCCGCCACTGATCCGTCCTGGCTTGTCGCAGCGCACGCCCCCGCCAGATCGGCTGGCGGGGGCGTTTTTCATTGCAAAAAAATGCCAAATATTTGCATCTTGTCGACCTGTTCGACGAACTTGATGCCGTGGCGCCGAGTTAATAGCCATTTAAAAACAGAAAGTTAAGTGTTTGCTCTACTCCGATGAGGTCAAGCTGTAAAGATTTACACTTAATTATTTAATCAAAAATAGTCATGATGAGTTGTCGCCAATCGCGACACCATGACCCTTTATGTAGTCATTTGGCAAACTGGTTGAAAGGCCAGGACGCAAAGCCTCCGGTCTAAAGACATGTCGTCCAGGATAGCGGGGTTGCCACACAGTGTTTCGGGGAACGCCCCTGCCAACTTGACTGCCCACATCTGTCGAACAGAGGAATGTATGGCAGCAAAAATCCAACTCAATCACGTCGCTGCAACCCTGGCCCTGCTGGTCAGTGGCAGCGTGCTCGCCCACGGCTACATCAGCCAGCCGGAGTCGCGCAACTACCTGTGCAAGACCGGCGGCAACAGCCAGTGTGGCGCGGTGCAATGGGAACCCCAGAGCGTGGAAGGCCCCTCCGGCTTCCCGAATGGTGGCCCTGCCGACGGCCAGATCGCCTCGGCCGGCAGCGCCAGCTGGGGCGAGCTGAACGCCCAGACCAGCGACCGCTGGACCCGCCGCGAGGTACAGGCCGGCCCCTTCGCCATCAGCTGGACCTTCACCGCCAACCACGTCACCCGCAACTGGCGCTACTACCTCACCAAGCAGGACTGGAACCCGAACCAGCCGCTGACTCGCGCCGCCTTCGAGCTCACCCCCTTCTGCGTGGTGGACGGCAACATGACCCAGCCGCCCAAGCAGGTCACCCACCAGTGCAACCTGCCCGAGCGCACCGGCTATCAGGTGATCCTGGGGGTGTGGGAAGTGGGGGACACCAGCAACAGCTTCTATAACGTGATCGATGCCAACTTCAAGGGCGGCACCCAGCCACCGCTGGAATGGAGCCAGGGCGGCACCATCTACCCCTCCACCGAGCTGGCGGTCGGCGACAAGGCCAGAACCCTGGTGTTCGATGCCAACGGCGTACGCCCCGATCTGCAGACCGAGCTGACCATCGCCAGCCCGGAGCAGGGCCAGAAGAACAACTGGACCCACGCCCTGGCGAGCAAGATCAATGCAGAGCAGAGCCAGATCCGCGCCGGCCAACAGAGCGGTGAAGGCCAGTTCAACCCCGTCTACGGCCAGAACCCGGTCTACTTCAAGGCCGGCAGCGCGCTGGAGCGGGTCGAGATCCAGCTTGAGCAACAGCAGCCGCCGGTGAGCAACGGCGTCAGCGTGAGCGGCCTGGAGAGCGACTACCTGCTCGACGAGGGCAAGCTGACCCTCAACTTTACCGTGGCTGCCGAGGGCGATCTGACCGTCACCAACACCCTGTATGATCACGGTGGGGCCGCCAAGGGACAGACCAGCGCCGACATCAAGGACAGCAGCCACAGCTTCACCATGCCGCTCACCGGGCTCAGCGCCGGTCACCACCAGCTGGTGATCGAGGGCAAACCCAAGGCCGGTGGCGAGGCGGTGCAGCAGACCCTGGACCTGATGCTCAAGGATCCGGCCGCCGGCGGTGACTACCAGTTCACCTTCCCGGACGGGCTCAAGTCCTACACCGACGGCACCAGGGTGCTGCAGCCCAAGAACGGCAAGATCTACCAGTGCAAGCCCTTCCCCTATCGCGGCTGGTGCAGCCAGTGGTCGGCCAGCGCCACCCAGTATGAGCCCGGGGTCGGTAGCAATTGGCAGGATGCCTGGATCCTGGTGAACTGATCCGCAGGCACAGCATGACGCCATCAACAAAACGGGGAGCCACTGGCTCCCCGTTTTCTCTGGTGTTCTCTGGTGTGACCGCTCAGATCTGGAAGTCGATGGCCGGCTCGCCGCCCATGGCGCGGGCCTGAATGTCCGCCAGCGCCAGCTCAGGGTTGCAGAGCTGGATGAACTGCCAGGCGAAGTTGTGCTGGAACTGCCCCTGCTTGAGACCGATCCAGGCGGTGTGGGGCGCAAACAACCGGCTGCCGTCCAGCTGCACCAGTCCCTTGTCGCGCTGGGTGTCGAACGCCATGTCCGCCAGTATGCCCACCCCCATCTCCAGCTCGACATAGGTCTTGATGACGTCGGAGTCCTGCGCGGTCAGCAGGATCTGCGGGGCTATGCCGGCCTCGGCAAACGCCTCGTCCACCCGCGCCCGCCCGGTCAGCCCGGCCTGATAGGTGATGATGGGCCACTGGGCCAGCGCCGCCAGGGTCAGCTCCTGCTCGGCACTGAGCGGATGCTGCTCCGGCACCACTATGTTGTGGTGCCAGCGGTAGTAGGGAAACGCCACCACCCCTTCGCTCTTGTCGAGCTGCTCGCTGCTGATGCCGATGTCCACCTCGCCGGTCTGCACCAGCCGCACTATCTCCTCCGGACCGCCCTGGCGCAGCTCCAGCTGCACCAGCGGGAACTGCTCGCGAAACGCCTTCACCACCCGCGGCAGGGCGTAGCGGGCCTGGGTGTGGGTGGTCGCCACCAGCAGCCGGCCCGAGTCGCGGTTGGCAAAGGTGCTGGCCAGCTTGCGGATGTTCTCGGCATCCCCGAGGATGCGCTCGGCGATCACCAGCAGCTCCTTGCCCGGCTCTGTCATGCCGAGCAGCCGCTTGCCGTAGCGGATGAACAACTCGATCCCCAGCTCCTCTTCCAGCTCGCGGATATGGCGGCTGACCCCGGACTGGGAGGTAAACAGGGCATTGGCCACCTCGGTCAGGTTGTAATCCCGCCGTGCCGCCTCCCGAATGATTCGCAACTGCTGAAAATTCACGTCATCGCCTCCTGCGCTGACCGGCCGGTCGGGGCCCTCCCCGCCGCCTTGTTGTTATCTTGTCTGGCTGCCCGAGCCTGAACTCTGGCCGCCATACTGACCCTGTTGCATCCCAGGCGGGCAGACTCCGCCCTGGTCACGCTGCTTGCCTGCGCGGCCCGCCAGGGGCCTGCCACTTAAATCTGGTAATCCGGGTAGAGCTGGGCCTGTCTGGCCACCAGCCGCACCCCCTGGCCCGGGCTGAAGGCGCGGGCCGCCTCCTTGCTCAGCTCGGCCTCGAAGTGTGCACCGTTTGTATCCCCATTGCCACGCAGTTCCACCCGGATGCGCGGCCCCATGGGCAGCAATCTGGTGATGGTGGCGCTGATGCCGCCCGGCGCATCCGCCGGCACTATCTCCAGCTCGTGGGGACGCACATAGGCGACGGCCGCGCTGCCCTCCGCCAGCTGGGAGCTGATGGGCCCGCCCAGCAGCTGCTCGCCGATGCCGAGCCCCTGCCCGGCCACCCGCCCGCGAAACAGGTTCACGCTGCCGAGGAAGCTGTGCACGAAGGAGCTGGCGGGCTGGTCGTAGACCTCGGCGGGGGTGCCGATCTGCTCGACCTTGCCGGCATTCATCAGCACCACCCGGTCCGCCACCTCCAGCGCCTCCTCCTGATCGTGGGTGACGAACAGGCTGGTGACGTGCAGCTCGTCGTGCAGCTCGCGCAGCCAGCGGCGCAGCTCCTTGCGCACCTGGGCGTCGAGGGCGCCGAAGGGCTCGTCCAGCAGCAGCACCTTGGGCTGCACCGCCAGCGCGCGGGCCAGGGCGACCCGCTGGCGCTGACCGCCGGAGAGCTGGGTCGGGTAGCGCGCGGCCACGTGGCTGAGCTGCACCAGAACCAGCAGCTCCTTGACCCGGGCGCGGATCGCCACCTCGGCCGGTCGCTCGCTGCGCGGCTTGACCCTAAGGCCAAACGCCACGTTCTCGAACACCGTCATGTGACGAAACAGGGCGTAGTGCTGGAACACGAAACCGACGTTGCGCTCGCGCACGTGCAGATCCGAGGCATCCTCGCCGCGGATGATGACGTGGCCGCTATCGGCCTGCTCCAGCCCGGCGATGATCCGCAGCAACGTGGTCTTGCCGCAGCCGGAGGGGCCGAGCAACGCCACCAGCTCACCGTCGTGAAAGTCGAGGTTGATGTCGGCCAGCGCCGCGTACTGGTTGAAATGCTTGTTGAGTCCTTGTACCTGAATGCTCATGGCAGCCTCTTGAATTCGGTGATCAGTGAGAGTGAACGGGCTGGGCACGCAGCCGGGCCAGCAGGGTTTCCCCCAGCAGGGTGAAGATCCCGAACAGGGCCAACAGGCTGGCCACCGCGAAGGCGGCGCCGGTCTGGTACTCGTTGTAGAGGATCTCGATGTGCAGCGGCAGGGTGTTGGTCTGGCCGCGAATGTGGCCGGAGACCACCGACACGGCGCCAAACTCCCCCACCGCCCGGGCGGTACAGAGCAGCAGGCCGTACATCAGGCTCCAGCGGATGCCGGGCAGGGTGACCCGCCAGAACATCTGCAGGCCGCTCGCCCCCAGCATGATGGCGGCCTCCTCCTCTTCCGGGCCGCGCGCCTCCATCTGGGGCAGCAGCTCGCGCACCACGAAGGGCACAGTGATGAAGGTGGTGGCCAGGATGATGCCGGGGGTGGCGAAGATCACCTTGATGTCGTGCTCGCTCAGCCATTCGCCAAACCAGCCGCGGCTGCCGAACATCAGCACGAACATCAGCCCCGCGATCACCGGCGACACGGAGAACGGCAGATCGATGAGGGTGATGAGCAGTTGCCGGCCCGGGAAGCGGAAGCGGGCGATGGCCCAGGCCGCGGCGACCCCGAACAGCAGGTTGAGGGGTACCGAGCAGAGGGTCACCAGGGCGGTGAGGCCGAGGGCACTGAGGGCGTCCGGCTCGCTGATGGCGTGCCAGAAGAAGCTCAATCCGGGGGACAAGGCCTGGATAAAGACGGTGGCCAGCGGCAGCAGCAGCAGGGCGGCAAACCAGCCGAGGCCGACCGTGATCAGCAACCACTTGACCCAGACCGGCTCGCGGATGACGGGGGGCTGGCGCACCGAGGGGGTCGGCGCCACCTCACCCGTTGCCAGCGCCAGGCTTGCGTTGGATGCGTTCATATCCGGCTCCCTCCGATACGGGCCCAGCTCCAGGCCTGCAACTTGTTGATAAGCAGTAACAAAATGAAAGAGATCAGCAGCATGACCACGGCAATGGCAGAAGCGCCGGCGTAGTCGTACTCCTCCAGGTGGCTCATGATCATCAGCGGCGCGATCTCCGACACCATCGGCAGGTTGCCGGCGATGAAGATGACGGAGCCGTACTCCCCCACCGCCCGCGCAAAGGCCAGGGCAAAGCCGGTCAACAGAGCAGGCACCAGGGTCGGCCACAGCACCCGGATGAAGGTCTGCCAGCGATCGGCGCCCAGGCTGGCGGCAGCCTCCTCCTGCTCGGTCTCGGCTTCCTGCAGCACCGGCTGCAGGGTGCGCACCACGAAGGGCAGCCCGATGAAGGTGAGCGCAATCACCACGCCGATGGGGTTGTAGGCGAGCTCGATGCCAAACGGGGCGACCCACTGCCCGATCCAGCCGTTAGGGGCAAAGATGGCGCACAGGGCGATGCCGGAGACGGCGGTAGGCATGGCGAACGGCAGATCGATCAGGGCATCCACCAGTCGGCGGCCGGGGAAGGTATAACGCACCAGCACCCAGGCCAGGATCAGGCCGAACAGGGCGTTGAGCAGCGCCGCCACCAGGGCGGCCCCGAAGCTCAGACGAAAGGAGGCGAGCACCCGCGGCGAACCTATCACCTGCCAGAACTCGGCCAGGGTCAGATTGTTCACCGCGAACAGCACCAGCGCCGAGAGCGGCAGCAGCACCAGCACGCCCAGATAGAGCAGGCTGAAGCCGAGGGTCGGGCCGAAGCCCGGCAGCACGGAGTAAGAACCAAATCGCATAACGCATCCGTTTGTTATGAAAAACATTAGATACAGCGATTCTGCGCACTCCGGTCAGGGGCAACAAACACCAATAACGCCTTTGCTAAGCACTTTTTTATCTAACAACGACATACAAGGCTTTTAGAGCCATAAAATGAAAAAAAAGGTCTTTTATATAAATAAAAGACCTAAAAATGGAGCGTCGTGCAATGTACCAAGCTATCCAAATCAGACTGTCGTGGTATCGGCTGCCTGCCCTCCTTCTCTGTTCCAAACCTCTGTGATCAACGCTCGCCGCTTAGCGAAAACTCAAGGCCGCCCGCCGCTCCCACACCGCCGGCGTCGGCGCCACCACCATCTCGGCCCGCCGATAGAGGGTGCCGAGCAGGTTGAGCCCCTGGTGCCAGTCGCCGTGGCCGGACTGGGCATTGAGGTGGCCCACCTCGCCGGCATCAAACAGCGGCACCTGCCACTGCCGGCTCCAGTATTCGGCCCGCTCGAAGCTCATCCAGGGATCGTTGCGGCTGGCCACCAGCTGGGCCGACACCTTGAGCGATCCTGCCAGCAGCTCGTCTGGCAAGCCGAAGCGGGCCGGATCCGCCGGCGCCACGATAAACAGCGAGGCCACCTTGTCGGGCTGCCGGCGCGCCGCCGTGATGGCTGCCAGCGCGCCGAAGGAGTGGGCCACCAGGTGAGCCCGCCCGAGCCGGCTTTTGAGCTTGCTCGCCAGCTTGGCGCTCCAGACCGTGAGGTCGGGCCGATCCCACGGCAGCCCCACCATCCGCTGCCAGTGGGGGAATTGTTGGTGCCAGCGGCTCTGCCAGTGATCCGGCCCGCTGTTGTGCAGACCGGGAACCAGGAGGATCTTGTTCATCTTGGTGCTCCTATCAGCTGGCACAGGGGCCAGTTCAGTTGACGATGGCCGGCCGCTCAGCGGCCCGGCTGGTAGATCTGGTCAAACAGGGCGCCCTGGGCGAAGTGCTTTTTCTGCGCCTTGTCCCAGTCCCCTTCCAGATCCTTGACGGTGAACAGGGTCAGCTGCGGGAACTGGGCTGCGGTCTCCTTCAGGATCGCCGGGTTGCTGGGACGATAGTGATATTTGGCGACGATGCGCTGCCCCTCGTCGGAATAGAGGTAGTCGAGGTAAGCCTTGGCCACCGCCTCGGTGCCGTGCTTCCTGGCCACCTTGTCCACCACCGCCACCGGCGGCTCGGCCAGGATGGAGACCGACGGCACCACCAACTCGAACTTGTCGCGATTGCCGGGCTGACCCAGCACCAGCAGGGCTTCGTTCTCCCAGGCCAGCAGCACATCGCCGAGGCCGCGCTCGATGAAGCTGGTGGTGGCGCCACGGGCGCCGGAGTCCAGCACCTTCACGTTCTTGTAGAGATCGCCGACGAACTGCCTGGCTCCCTCCTCGCTGCCGCTCTTCTTCAGGGCGTAGCCCCAGGCAGCCAGGTAGTTCCAGCGCGCCCCGCCGGAAGTCTTGGGGTTGGGGGTGACGATGGCCACGTCCTTGCGTACCAGATCATCCCAGTCCTTGATCTGCTTGGGATTGTCCTTGCGTACCAGGAAGACGATGGTGGAGGTGTAGGGCGCCGCATTGTTGGCCAGCCGGCTCTGCCAGTCGGCGCCAATCAGCCCCTGTCTGGCCACGGCATTGACGTCATAGGCCAGCGCCAGCGACACCACGTCCGCCTCCAGCCCGTCCACCACGGCGCGCGCCTGCTTACCAGAGCCGCCATGGGACTGGCTGACCACAACATCGTCGCCGGTCTTCGCCTTCCACTCCCTGGCGAAGGCGCCGTTGTACTCCTGGAACAGTTCGCGGGTCGGATCGTAGGAGACGTTGAGCAAACGGATCTCGGCGGCATTGGCCTGACCGAGGGCCAGCAGGGAGAGTAGGGTCAGGGCTGTCGTTCGCAGTTTCATGGGGATACTCCATATCTCGTTGGGTTGAATGCAGCATGCCGCGGGCTTGTTATGCCGAGAACCAAGAAATAACGCTTTGCTTATCTCATTTGCTCATATCAGGAGACCGCGGGCGCCATTCGCGCACTCTGTGAGCCAGGCCGCGCTGGCCCGGTGCCGGCTGTGCCATCATGGAAACAAGGCAGGCTGATGACGAACAGGAAGTCGTTATGTGGATCAACGCAGAACCCGTCAATGGTGCCCTGGTGTCGCTGGCCATCGGCCTCATCATAGGGCTGGAGCGGGGCTGGCAGGTGCGCCAGCTGGGGGACAACCAACGCATCGCCGGGATGCGGACCTACGGCCTCATCGGACTGCTCGGCGGGGTCTGCGCCCTGCTGCTGCCCACCCTGGGCCCCTGGCTGCCGCTGCTCGGCCTGCTGGCGGTGGTGATTGGCTGCGGCCTCTCGGTCTGGCTGGCCCAGCGCTGGCAGGGGGAGTTCGGCCTCACCAGCTCGGTGGCCATGCTGCTCACCTATCTGCTGGGGCTGATGTCGGTGCTGCTGAGCCCGAGCGAGGCGGTGGCCTGCGCCGTGCTGGCGGCGCTGCTGATGGGGCTCAAGGGCAAGATCCAGCAGGGGATGCTGTTTCTGAGCGAGACCGAATTTCACGCCACCCTGCGCTTTTTGCTCATCTCCCTGGTGCTGCTGCCAGTGCTGCCCAATGAGGAGATGGGCCCGCTCGATGCCTTCAACCCCTTCAAGATCTGGCTGATGGTGGTGGTGATCGCCGGCATCTCGTTTTGCGGTCACTTCGCGGTACGCCTGCTCGGCACCCGCGCCGGGCTGGTGCTCACCAGCATGCTGGCCGGGCTCGCCTCCTCCACCGCCCTCACCCTGCAGTTTGCCCGTCTCAACAAGGAGCAGGGGGGGCTGGAGCGGCTGCTGGCCACCGGCATCCTGCTGGCGGGGGCCACCATGTGGCTGCGACTGCTGGTGCTGGTGCTGCTCATCCACAACGAGCTGGCGATGCGCCTGGCGGCGCCCCTGCTGTTGCTGGCGGCCACCGTCTACGGCTTCGCCTTCTGGTTCTGGCGCCAACGCGAGGAGCTGACCGACGGCCCGGTGCAACCCCAGACCAGCAACCCGCTCGATCTGGCCACCGCCATCAAATTCGGCCTGCTGCTGGCGCTGATCGGCTTCATGGCCACCCTGTTGCAGAACAAGGTGGGCAACTCCGGGGTCTATCTGCTGTCGCTGGTCTCCGGCATCACCGACGTGGACGCCATCACCTTGTCGCTCTCCCAGCTCTCCCACAAGGAGCTGGCGCTGGAGGTGGCGGCCCGCGGCATCCTGTTGGCCGGGCTGGTCAACTCGCTGGTGAAGGGGCTGCTGGCCCTGGGGATCGGCGGCCGCCGGCTGGGGCTGCGGGTGCTGCTGCCCTACTTCGTATCGGCCCTGCTGATCCTGCCGCTGATCTGGCCGGGCGCCTGAGGTTGCAGCAAGTGACAGCCTGACGCCGCCAAAGTGCTCGCGTATACTGGCTCCTCTTGGCACATGAGAGGAGCGGTAGCATGGCAAGCGATTGGGACAAGGTTCTGGCGGGCGGCGCCCTGGACAGCCAGAGCGAGGAGATAGCGAACGACCGGATCCGCGGTCAGGCGCTGCTGGCACAACTCAACGCCTCCCCGGCCGGTGACCAAGCCCTGCGCCAGCGCCTGTGCGGTGAGCTGTTCGGTCACTGCCCCGACTCCTGCTGGATCAGCACTCCCTTCACCTGCGAATTCGGCCGCAACATCCACATCGGCGAGAAGACCTTCTTCAACTTCAACATCACCATTCTCGACGTGGGCGAGGTGCACATCGGCAGCCATGTGCTGCTGGCCCCCAACGTGCAGATCTACACCGCCACCCACACCATGGACTATCTGGAGCGACGCAACTGGACCGCCTACAACAAGCCGGTGCGGATCGGCGATGACTGCTGGATTGGCGGTGGCGCCATCATCTGCCCCGGCGTCACCATAGGGCCGCGATCCATCATAGGGGCCGGCGCCGTGGTCACCCGCGACATTCCGGCCGACTCGGTGGCGGTGGGCAACCCGGCGCGCGTGATCCGCAGCCTGAGCCCGGACGCCCCCCGCGGCTGGGAGCTGGCCCTGTGATCTGGCTCGCCCTGCTCCCCCTGCTGTGGACGGCCTGGCTCGGCCTGGCCGACGCCAACTGGTGGCCGCTGGCCATCATCACCGCCATGAGTCTGCTGACGATGCTGGCCTACGCCCACGACAAGCGCCAGGCGGTGCGCGGCGGCTGGCGCATCCCCGAGTCCCGGCTCCATCTGCTCGAGCTGTTCGGCGGCTGGCCCGGCGCCCTGCTGGCCCGCCACTGGCTGCGCCACAAGACCCAGAAGGGGAGTTATCGCAGGGTATTCTGGTTCATCGTGCTGCTGCACCTGACCCTGTGGGGGCTCTGGCTCGGCCGTCCGCTCTGGCAGACGGTCTGACGCGGGCAAAACAGCCCCTCGACATTCCCGTCCACCCCCTTGCCGGCCATTGCAGCCGGCAATCGGGTATGAGACAACAGATGGCAACAAGGCTGTTTTCTCGTTTATTCATCGGCAAGGAGTCATTCATGACCATGTGGACCGGTATCGTGCTGATCGTCTTCATCAGCGCTCTGTTCGGCTTTCTCAGCAAGCGGGCCCGCTACCAGTTGGGGGATGCCCGCATCACCGATCGTCTCGGCAAGCAGGACATGCTCATCAACGAGCTGCAGGAGCGCATCGCCAATCTGGAAGCCATCGTCATCGAGGAGGAGAAGCGCCGCCCGTTCAAGGAGCTCTGATCCGGCAAGCCGGGCGGCAAACCGCCAGCCCCCGGGCTGCAAGGGTTTGCCGCCGCCCTCTCTCGCACTCGCCCGCCCTCTGCCTGGCCAAAACTAAATTCACCGCAGGATCAGTCCCCTGCCACTCTAAGACTAAATTTTCGCCAAATTGGCCCGTTCCCTGCTCCGTCATGACATCAGTAGTACGGAGAGTGACATCATGATCGCCATCGGCACCCTGCTTCCCCTCGCCTCCCTCGCCCTCAAGCTCGGCAGCAAGCTGCTTGGGGACAGCACGCCACCGGCCCAGACCGAGCCCCCCGTGCAGGAAGAGCGGCTCGCCCCCACGGTGCAGAGCCTGTTCCAGCGCCTCGGCGTCAAGGATGCCAACAGCGAGCAGAACCGCCCCGCCATCAACCACTTCATGGGGGCGCTGATGCAGACCCTGGGCCAAGAGTACTCGGGCCAGTCGCTGCCCCAGGCCATCGACGCCGCCCGCACCCAGCTGGCAAACGGCACCCAGAGCACCCGTCTCGACGCCCTGCAGGGCGAGCTCGACACCCTCAAGGGCTCCCTTGGCAACAGCGACCTCAGCCTCGATCAACTGCTCTTCGCCTTCAAGCAGACCCTGCCCAATGGCAAGGGGGAGGGCGTCGGCAAGCTGCTCAATGCCAGTGCGTGAACGGCGGTGAGCAATAAAAAACGGCAACCTCCTGGTTGCCGTTTTTGCCGGGCCGGATCCCATGATGCCACGCTAGGGTAGTGAGGAAGGTGGAGTCAGCATCGCCTCTGCCAGCGCACTCTGCCCGCGATCCTGCAGGGCATTGGCCGCGCCCAGGCGATCCGCCGCCTCCTTGTTCTGACCCAGCTTGAACTTGCCGACCAGCCCGGTTATCTCTATTTCGATGCCGATGACCGCCTGCACCATGGCCTCGAGATAGTCTCGCGGCGCATCAGCCATCTTCCAGGGGGTTGGCTCTGCGGCTTCATGGGTGCGGGTCAGATTAGCCAGCAGACGGCGCACGAAGCGGGCATCGTCGCGGATCTGGATGCGACCGTGAGCATGCACCACGCTGTAGTTCCAGGTCGGCACCAGCTTGTGATGCTCCTGCTTGCCCGGATACCAGCTGGGAGAGATGTAGCCATCTGCAGCCTTGAAGATCACCAGCACCTCGTCGCCGTCTTTCACTTCCTGCCAGAGCGGATTGTTGCGGGCCACATGGGCACGCAGGACGCCATGATCCCCCTCTCCAGCATCCAGCTCGAACGGTAGGTGGTTGGCATCCAGCCCCCCTTCACCATGGGTGATCAGAGCCCCCAGCGGATATGCTCGGATCAGCTGGTGCAGAGTCTCGGAGTCGGTGACGGCAAAATGGGGTGGCAAGTACATGCAGGTTCCTTCTGGTTGGCGCTGAGTTCCATTCAGCCTGGTCAGGGATTTATGCCCGCTTTGCCGCCCTCGGGGCAAGCGAAACAGGCTGATAAGCCGACATAAAAAAGAGGGCTGACGCCCTCTCTTGATGTTCCTGTGCACTTAGGCACGTTTGGCCAGCCACTGTTCGGCGGTGGTGAGGGCCGATTCAATCTGCTCGCGGGCTACGCCTCCCTTGGCAACCCGCTTGGCCAAGGTCGCCTCCAGCTCCAGGTTCGGGTAAACATCTTCCCCCACCACGGGACTGAAGCGCTGGAACTCGGGGAGGGAAAGCTCTTCCAGCGGCTTCTTCATCTGGATCGCGTAAACCACGGTCTCGCCGACGATATGGTGCGCCTCGCGGAACGGGATCCCCTTGGCCACCAGATAGTCTGCCAGCTCGGTAGCATTGGCATAGCCGCCCTGGGCCGCCGCCTTGGTGCGCTCGCCATTGACCTTCAGATCGATCAGCACCAGCGCCGCCATGTCGAGGCAGTCGTGCCAGGTGTCGAGGGCATCGAACAGCCCCTCTTTGTCCTCCTGCATGTCCTTGTTGTAGGCCAGCGGCAGCGCCTTGAGGCTCATCAGCATGCCCAGCTGGGCGCCGACTACCCGGCCGGTTTTGCCACGAATAAGCTCCAGCGCATCCGGGTTCTTCTTCTGTGGCATCAGCGACGAGCCTGAAGTGACCGCATCGGAGAGCTCCACAAACCCAGCCTCGCCGGTGTTGTAGAAGATGAGATCTTCGGCAAAGCGCGACAGGTGGGTCATGGACAGCGACGCCACGTGCATCAGCTCCACCACGTGATCCCGATCGGAGACCGAATCCAGGCTGTTGCGGGTGGCACCGGCAAAGCCCATGTCGAGCGCCAGCGCTTCACGGTCGATGGCGTAGGCGGTGCCCGCCAAGGCGCCGCAGCCGAGCGGGCTGGTGTCGAGGCGTTTGAGGGCATCCAGCAGCCGAGAGTAATCCCGCTCCAGCATCTCCACATAGGCCAGCGCCCAGTGGGCGTAGGTGACCGGCTGGGCCCGCTGCAGGTGGGTGTAGCCCGGCAGCACGGCGGCCTGATTTTCGCGAGCAGAGGCCACCAGCCCCTGTTGCAGGGCGGTGATGGAGCCGAGCAGCAGCTCACCCTGCGCCTTGCACCAGAGTTTGAGGTCGGTGGCGACCTGATCATTGCGCGAGCGGCCGGTGTGCAGCTTCTTGCCAAGATCGCCGACGGCGGCGATAAGCTGGCTCTCGACCCAGGAGTGGATGTCTTCGGCATCCGAACTCAGGATCTGCTGGGGATCCTGCTGCACAGAGGCGAGCAGCACTTCCATCGCCTGCTGCAGCTTGCCCTGTTCACCCTCGGTCAACACGCCCACCTTCACCAGCGCTTTGGCCCAGGCCATGGAGCCCTGAATATCCTGCTCCGCCAGCCGGTAATCGAACCGCAGCGAATCGTTGAACTGCTTGAACCGGCTATCGGCTCCCTGACTGAAGCGTCCACCCCAAAGTGCCATACTGCTCTCCTTGAATGCGTTGTCGGCGGCCCCTGGCCACCGAGCTTGAAATCGTGCCCTGTTTTTCTGCGAGCCTGTTATCTCACAGAAGCGGCCGGGGCGCTGCCGCTCTTGTCACACCGCCGATGATGGCTCAGGGGCCATGCCCTCGGCCTATAGAAGAGGGGGCAATGCCCCCTCAACGGAATCAACGGGTTATCGCGCTTGCTTAGCCGTGGGTGTGATCGCCACCGATGGCCTGATGCTGCTCTTTCATGGCGCGGATCCGGCTCGCCAGGGTGTAGAGACGGATAAAGCCTTCGGCATGGCTCTGGTCGTACACTTCGTCGGCGCCGAAGGTGGCGAAGTCTTCGGAGTAGAGGCTGTTCGGCGACTTCTTCTGTACCGCGGTGACCTGACCCTTGTACATCTTCAGCACCACTTCACCGTCGAGATCTTCGGCGATGGCGTTGGCAGAGGCGACAATGGCCTTGCACAGCGGGGTGAACCAGCGACCGTCATAGACCAGGTGGGAGAACTCGGCCCCCAGCTTCTCCCGCCAGGCGCGGGTCGGGCGATCCAAGACCAGCTCTTCTACCGCGCGCAGTGCGGCGACCATCACGGTACCGCCCGGGGTCTCGTAGCAGCCGCGGGACTTCATGCCCACCATCCGGTTTTCGGTGATGTCGATGCGGCCCACGCCGTGCTTGCCAGCACGCTCGTTCAAGGTGGTCAGGATCTGGTGCGGGCTGAGCGGCTGGTCATCAACGGCCACCACTTCACCCTGGGCCACGGTCAGCTTGACGTACTCCGGCTGATCCGGTGCCTGTTCGGCGGAAACGGTCCACTGCCACACCGCTTCGGACGGCTCGTTCCAGGTGCTCTCCAGCTCGCCACCCTCGGTGGAGATGTGCCAGGCGTTGGCGTCGCGGCTGTAGATCTTCTTCAGGGTCGCCTTGCAGGGGATCTGACGGGCTTCCAGGTAGGCCAGCAGATCTTCCCGGGAGCGCATGTCCCACAGACGCCAGGGGGCGATCACTTTCAGCTGGGGTGCCAGAGCGGCCACCGCACCTTCGAAACGCACCTGATCGTTGCCCTTGCCGGTACAACCGTGGGAGATGGCGTCGGCCCCTTCCGCCAGTGCGGCCTCGACCATCGCCTTGGCGATCACCGGACGGGCCATGGAGGTACCCAGCAGGTAGGTGCCCTCATAGACGGCGCCGGTCTTCAGGGTCGGGTAGACGTACTCTTTGACGAACTCTTCCCGCAGATCCTTGACGATGCACTTGGTGGCGCCGGAGGCGATGGCTTTTTGCTCGATCCCTTCCAGATCGTCACGCTCCTGACCGACGTCGGCGACGAAGGCGATGATCTCCGCATCATAGTTTTCCTTCAGCCAGGGAATGATGGCCGAGGTATCCAGTCCGCCCGAGTAAGCCAGTACGATCTTGTTGATTCCGCTCATTTACTTCTCTCCATGATGATTCGATAAAAGGGTGTGATTTGGGGTCGGTTGCCGTTATTTGTGCCCCTGACCATGTCCAAGCAAGGTCAGCAGTACGGCGTTCTGGATATGCATCCGGTTTTCAGCCTCGTCCATGATGAGGGAGCCAGGCCCGTCCATGACCTGAGAGGTGATCTCCAGCTCCCGGTGCGCCGGCTGGCAGTGCAGCACGTGCTGGATGCCGGTGCGGTCGAGCAGGGCCTGGTTGATCTGATAAGGCATAAAGATATCTTTTACCTGCTCCATTGGCGTGTTGTCACCCATGGAGACCCAGGTATCCGTGTAGGCCACGTCAAACCCTTCGATGGCCGCCACGTCGTCGCTGATGTGGATGGTCGCCCCCGACTGGGCCGCCAGCGCCTGGGCCTGCAGGAAGATCTGGGTATCCGGGCCGTGGCCTTTCGGGCAGACCAGGGTCACGTCGGTGCCCAGAGTCGCCCCCAGCAGCAGCAATGAGTGGCTGACGTTGTTGCCATCGCCGAGATAGGCCAGCTTCACCTTGGACAGATCGCCGTAGTGCTCGCTGATGGTCATGAAGTCCGCCAGCCCCTGGCAGGGGTGGTAGAGGTTGCACAGGCTGTTCACCACCGGCACAGTGCCGTGCTCCGCCAGCTCGACCAGAGTCTGGTGATCGAACACCCGGGCGACGATGGCGTCACACCAGCGCGACAGGTTGGCGGCGAAATCCTTCACCGATTCGCGCTTGCCGAGCGCGCCGTTCTGCTGATCCAGATAGACGCTGTGGCCGCCGAGCCGGGCGATGCCGATGTCGAAGGTGACCCGGGTGCGCAGGGAGGGTTTCTCGAACAGGGTCACCACGCTCTTGCCCGCCAGTGCCTGGCCGTACTTTTTCGGATCGGCCTTGACCGATTTGCCTAGCGCGATCAGCGCCTCGATCTGGGCCTTGCTCAAGTCGCTGTCTTTCAGAAGATGTTGCATCGGATGTTCCTTGTTCCGGTAGAGATCAGAGAGAGACCTGGGTGCCGACGGCACCGCCAGCCAGCAGCTTGAGCAGCTGATCCGGGTAGCGCCAGCTGGCGACACAGACCGGTTTGCCCAGGGTCTCGGCGGCATGCAGGGCGGCTTTCACCTTGACCGCCATGCCGTCGCTGATCACCCCCTTCTCCATCAGATCCAGCGCGGTCACTTTGTCGAGCTGGGGCACCAGCTTGCCCTTGCCATCCAGGATGCCGCTCACGTCGGAGAGCATCACCAGATCGGCGCCGAGCGCCTCGGCAATGGCGGTGGCCGCCTGATCCGCGTTGACGTTCATCAGCTGGCCATCGGCGGTGATGCCGATGGAGCTCACCACCGGCAGGAAGCCCTGAGCGAGGATCCCCGCCACCAGTGCCGGGTTGCCCGGTTGGCAGTCACCGACCGCGCCGAGTGCCGGGTCGAGCTGGGTCACCTGGCACAGACCGCCGTCCGCCAGACAGAGCCCCACCGCCGGGATGCCGGTGGCGATGGCCTTGGCCATCATCTGCTTGTTGGCGGTACCGGCTAGCGCGCCGGCAATGAAGGGGATCTGCTCGAACGGGGTCACCCGCAGGCCGTTCTTCTTGGTGGAGGTGAGACCCAGCCCCTTGAGCAGGTCATCCACCAGGCAGCCACCGCCGTGCACCAGCACCAGGGGTCTGTGCTGCTCGTCCAGAAAGCTTTTGAGGGTGGCGAACAGGGCGGTCAGCGCCTCGTCGTTCTCGATCAGTGCGCCGCCCAGCTTGATTACCAGAGTCTGCTTGTTCATCGTTGCGATCCTTCCTTGAGTCCTTAAATCAGGCCGGTGGCCGGTTCAAATCCGAATTTGATATTTATGCACTGCATGGCCTGGGAGGCGGCGCCCTTGAGCAGGTTGTCGATGGCGGATACCACCACCAGCATGTTGCCCTGCTGTTGCCAGGCGAGGTCGCAGTAAGGGGTGCCCGCGACGCCACGAATGGAGGGCATTTGGCCGGTCAGACGCACCAGCGGCTTGCCCTCGTAGGCCTTGAGGTAGGCCTGATCCACCTGGGTCGGTGTCACGCCGTCCGCCAACTGCACATAGATGGTGGCCAGGATGCCGCGCACATAGTTGCCAAGGTGAGGCTGGAACAGCACCTCCTTGCCCAGGTGGTGGCTGATCTCCGGCTGATGCCGGTGATTGAAGGTGCCGTAGGGGTTGAGGCTCACCTCGCAGAAGCTGGTGTTGATGGCCGCCTTGCGACCGGCACCGGAAACCCCGGAGACGGCGTTGATGATGGGCTGCCACCCCTTGGCGATGAGACCAGCCTGCTGCAGCGGCTTGAGGGCGCAGAGGGAGGCGGTCGGGTAGCAACCGGGCACGGCAATCAGCTGGGCCGCCTTGACCGCTTCGGCATTCCACTCGGCCAGGCCGTAGGCGGCCTGATCCAGCCACTGCTCACTCTCATGGGTGAAGCCGTAGTAGGAGGCGTAGAACTGCTGATCCCTGACCCGGAAGGCACCGGAGAGATCGAACACCGGCAGCCCCTTGGCCAGGAACTTGGGCGCAAGTTCCGCGCTCACCTCGTGGGCGGTGGCCAGCAGCACCAGGTCGGCCTGGGTCAGGATCCGGGTCATGCCATCTTCGTCCAGCGGCAGCAGCGGCTGATCGAGCGCGCCGACCCACTGGGGATGCAGAGAAGAGAAACGCTTGTGGGCGTCCTGGCTGCCGGCGGAAACATAGAGGCCGAACAGCTTGAGTTGTGGATGGTTCTGGACCAGGGCGGCCAGCTCGGCTCCCGCGTAGCCACTGGCACCGACGATAACGGTGTTAAGCATGTTGAGTATTCCAAGTCAGAGTTCGAGATTCACAGCATGGTGCTGCGGTGCACAAGGGGGTTCGATGCCCCATGCACGAGTGCGGAGGGGCAATTCAGGCGGGTGTGTGTCGTCGGTTATAGATCAGGTGACAGAACATTAACTTTCCCTTACAACTAGAAGCCTTGTCGATGAGCCACGTATTCAGGCAAACTTACAGAATATTCATGCACTCACTTTGCATTTGTATTTTCTAACAGAAACATTCCGGGGAAGCAAGGAGGAGCAGGTGGCCAATCTGGATTTTTTTTCACTCTACAAGAATATTATTGCGATTCCGTCCATCAGCAGCACGGATCCCCGCTGGGATCAGAGCAATGAGGCGGTGATCCGGCTGCTGGCCGACTGGTTCGCTCAGCTCGGCTTTCAATGCGAGGTGACCGCCCTGCCCGATCTGCCGGGCAAGTTCAATCTGGTGGCGACGATAGGTCAAGGCGAAGGGGGGCTGCTGCTGGCGGGCCACACAGATACGGTGCCGTTCGATGAGGGGGGCTGGAGCAAGGATCCCTTCAAGGTGACCGAAGAGGGCAACCGCCTCTATGGCCTCGGTACCATCGATATGAAGGGCTTCTTCGCCTTTATTGTCGAGGCGCTCAAAGAGATCGACCTCAAGACCCTCAACAAGCCGCTGCGCATCCTGGCCACCGCCGATGAAGAGACCACCATGGCTGGGGCCCGCGCCATCGCCGCCGCTGCTGAGCTGAAACCCGACTACGCGGTGATCGGCGAGCCAACCGGGCTGGTGCCGGTGGTGGCCCACAAGGGCCACATGTCGGAAGCCATCCGCATCACAGGCAAGAGCGGTCACAGCTCGGATCCCGCCAACGGCGTCAACGCGCTGGAGATCATGCACCAGGCCATGGGCCAGGTGCTCAAGCTGCAGCACAGCCTGAAGGAGAAGTACGCCGACCACAGATTCGCCGTGCCTCAGCCGACCCTGAACCTCGGCTACATCCAGGGGGGCGACAGCCCGAACCGCATCTGCGGTTGCTGCGAACTGCACATCGACATGCGCCCTACCCCACAGGTGGGCCCCGACGAGCTGATGGGCATGCTCAAAGAAGCGCTCTCCCCCATCGAAATTCACCAGCCCGGCTGTCTGCACCTGCAACACCTGCACGAGCCGATCCCCGCCTACGCCTGCGCCGATGACTCCGAGCTGGTGCGCGAGGCCGAGCGGGCCAGCGGCCGGGCCGCCGAATCCGTGAACTATTGCACCGAGGCCCCCTTCATCCAGCAGCTCGGTTGTGAAACCATAGTGCTGGGGCCCGGCCACATCGCCCAGGCCCACCAGCCGGACGAATATCTCGATCTGTCGTTCGTCAAACCGACCACCAGCGTATTGCAGCACCTGATCCGCCGTTTCTGCCTCTAAATTGACGGGAATGTAAGTAAGTTACATGACATCGCACCTCGGGACAGGTGATGGAAATACATGTTCTGAATCGGCCTGTTATTTGACCTTGCGCAGACAATCTGGGTAGATTGTCACCCTAAGATGACGGAGCATATGTTGTAATCGCACAACAATAAGTGAGGTCGTCTCGCACCCCGGATGGGTGTCAGGCACCAACAAGATAAGGATGTGGAATGAACGAAAAGTACGCCGCACTACGCGCCAACGTAGGCATGCTGGGTCAACTGCTGGGCAAGTCCATCAAGGATCATCAGGGACAGGCCTTCCTCGACAAGATCGAAACCATTCGCCAGCTGGCCAAATCCTCCCGCAAAGGCAATGAGACGGACCGGGAACGTCTGCTCGACACCCTGCGCAACCTGAGCGACGACGAGCTGCTGCCGGTGGCCCGCGCCTTCAGCCAGTTCCTCAACCTGGCCAACGTGGCCGAACAGTTCCACACCATCTCCCGTCGCTGCGAAGAGCAGGTCTGCACCCCGGATCCGCTGGAGCAGATGTTCGACAAGCTGAAAGCCTCCAACCTGTCGCAGGAGGCCATCATCCAGGCCGTGCGCGAGCTGGACATCGATCTGGTGCTGACCGCCCACCCCACCGAGGTGACCCGTCGCACCCTGATCCACAAGCACGTGCAGCTCAACGACTGCCTCGAGGCGCTGGAACTCTCCGATCTGCTGCCCCGCGAGCGGGACAAGATCCTCAATCGCATCGAACAGCTGGTCAACCAGGCCTGGCACACCAACGAGATCCGCGAACAGCGCCCGACCCCGGTGGACGAGGCCAAGTGGGGCTTCGCCGTGGTGGAAAACAGCCTGTGGCCGGCCATCCCCGAATTCATGCGCAATCTGGACGAGCGGCTGCAACACCACCTGGGTGTGCGGCTGCCGCTGGATGCCGCGCCGGTCAAGTTCACCTCCTGGATGGGCGGTGACCGCGACGGCAACCCCTTCGTCACCGCCAAGGTGACCGCCGAGGTGCTGGAGCTGGGCCGCTGGATGGCGGTGAGCCTGTTCTACAAGGACATCAAGGAGCTCACCTCCGAGCTCTCCATGTCCGACTGCACCGACGCCGTGCGCGAGCGGGTCGGCGATCACCCCGAGCCTTACCGCGCCCTGGTCCGCGAGCTGCGCGAACAGCTGCGCGAGACCCAGGAGTTCCTCACCGCCAAGGTGCAGGGCCAGGCGAGCGAGAGCCGGGATCTGGTCAAGACCACCGCCCAGCTGCGCGAGCCACTGGAGCTCTGCTACCACTCTCTGCACGCCTGCGGCATGGGCAACATCGCCGATGGCATGCTGCTGGACGTGCTGCGCAAGCTGGCCTGTTTCGGCATCCATCTGGTCAAGCTGGACATCCGCCAGGATGGCGAGCGCCACGGCCAGGTCTTCTCCGAGCTGACCCGCTACCTCGGCATGGGCGACTACGCCGAGTGGAGCGAGGATGACAAGCAGGCCTTCCTGCTCAACGAACTGAACTCCCGCCGCCCGCTCATCCCGACCGACTGGGCGCCGAGCGACGAGACCCGCGAGACCCTGGATACCTGCAAGGTCATCGCCCAGCACGATCCCGATGCGTTCGGCATCTACATCATCTCCATGGCTGGCGCACCGTCCGACGTGCTGGCGGTGCAGCTGTTGCTCAAAGAGGCCGGCTGCAAGTTCCGCATGCCGGTCGCCCCGCTGTTCGAGACCCAGGAAGACCTGATGGCGGGCACCGCCGTGATGGAGCGCCTGCTGTCGGTGGACTGGTATCGCGGCTACATCCAGGGCCGCCAGTACGTGATGATCGGCTACTCCGACTCCGCCAAGGACGCGGGCATGATGGCCGCCGGCTGGGCCCAGTACGCCGCCATGGAATCCCTGGTGGCACTGGCCGAGGCCAACAACCTGCGCCTCACCCTGTTCCATGGCCGTGGCGGTACCGTCGGCCGCGGTGGCGCCCCTGCCCATCAGGCGATCCTGTCGCAACCGCCGGGATCCCTGCGCGGTGGCCTGCGGGTGACCGAACAGGGCGAGATGATCCGCTTCAAGTTCGGCCTGCCCAAGGTGGCCATCCAGAGCCTCAACCTCTACACTAGCGCCGTGCTGGAGGGGAACCTGCTGCCGCCGCCCAAGCCCAAGGAGTGCTGGCGCGCCGTGATGGAGCAGCTGGCCTCTGTCTCCTGCGATCACTACCGCAGTATCGTGCGCGGTCACCCGGACTTCGTGCCCTACTTCCGCGCCGCCACCCCCGAGATGGAGCTTGGCAAGCTGCCGCTCGGTTCGCGCCCCTCCAAGCGCAAACCCAACGGTGGGGTCGAGAGCCTGCGCGCCATCCCCTGGATCTTCGCCTGGACCCAGAACCGGCTGATGCTGCCGGCCTGGCTCGGTGCCCACAAGGGGCTGCAGCAAGCCATCGCCGACGGCCAGAAGGGCGTGCTGGAAGAGATGAGCCGCCAATGGCCCTTCTTCCGCACCCGCCTCGAGATGCTGGAGATGGTGTTCCTCAAGGCTGACGTCTGGCTGGCCGAGTACTACGACACCCGGCTGGTGCCCAAGGAGCTGTGGGGCCTCGGCAAACAGCTGCGTCAGGAGCTTGCCGACTCCATCCAGGTGGTGCTGGAGCTGCGCCCGCAGGGCGACTTGCTCGACGACCAGCCCTGGATCAAGGAGTCCATCAAGCTGCGCAACCCCTACACAGACCCGCTCAACGTGCTGCAGGTCGAGCTGCTGGGCCGCTCGCGCAACCACCCGGAGACCCTGCATCCCGAGCTGGATCAGGCGCTGATGGTCACCATCGCCGGCATCGCCGCAGGTATGCGCAACACGGGTTGATAGTCGGGGCTATCAAGCTCCCCTCAATAACAAAGGGCGCCTCGGCGCCCTTTGTTATATCGACAGGGCCCGCTGGAGCCATGCTGCCGGAGAATCCTTGGTCGTTAGGCGTTGCCATGGAATCGCAGGGTCGATTAGCTATCAGGGGCAATCGCCCACTTTACAGCTTTAGAGGATGGTGGATGCAAGCCTGCCGGTCTTGAAGGGGTTTCGCCCGCCCTTCGGGCTGGGGCGAGTGACTTTGGAAAGACCCAAAGTCACCAAAGGTCTTCTCCCCCGCTTCTTCGCCCGACTACGTCGGGTTCCTTCGTCTCACCCGCTTGTCCGACGGCACGCACCGACGGGCCGTCCATGGCCCGGCGCTGCTCGCTCGACATCCTGTCTCGCAGCCTGAACAAGCGGGCTCGCCTCAGCGAATAAGAGGGGGAACCAATACCGTGCCCGTTCTTGGCCAGTCTGTGCGGGAGTAGTGCCCGTTCATGCTACCTGTGCAAGTCCGGTTATTACCTGACTCCTGCCAACAACCTGTTGAAGACGCTCAAAAACGGGCCGCTTACGGGATAGGGAAATCAGCCCGTAGACCTAAAAACCTGCCGCTAAACAATAAAAAGAGGCGCCACTGGCGCCTCTTTGACTGAACGGCTTGTCCGCTGTTACAGGCTGGCACAGATCTGCCAGAGATCGTACTGGATGGCGGCGGCCGTCACTTCCCGGCCGGCCCCCGGGCCCTGAATGACCAGCGGGTTGGTGCGGTAGCTGTCGCTCTCGATGGCAAACACGTTGTCGCAGGGCAAGAGGTTGGCGAACGGGTGGTGCGGTTCCAGCGCCTCCAGCCCGACCCGCGCCTTGCCGTCGTGCTCGAAGCGGGCGACGTAGCGCAGCACCTTGCCGACCCGGCGCGCCCCCTCGAAGGCGGTCTGGATCGGGTCATCCAGCTCTTTCAGCCTGTCCATGAACTGATCCGTGCTCACCTTGCGCAGGGAGACGGGCACCAGGTTCTCCAGCTCGATGTCGGCAGAGTCGAGCTCGAAGCCCGCCTCCCGCGCCAGAATAAGCAGCTTGCGGCGCACATCCTGGCCAGAGAGATCCTCGCGGGGATCCGGCTCGGTCAGGCCGTGTTGCCACGCCTCGTCCACCAGCTCGGAGAAGGGACGACTGCCGTCATACTGCTGGAACAGCCAGGAGAGGGTGCCGGAGAAGATGCCGGAGACCCCCTGAATGCGGTCGCCGCTCTGGCGCAGCATCTGGATGCTGGACTGGATCGGCAGCCCGGCGCCCACGGTGGCGTTGTAGCGCCACTGCACCTGATGATCGCGGCAGGTCTGCTTGATGCGCTGGTAGAACTCGCTGTCGGCGGCGCCGGCAAACTTGTTGGCGGCGATGATGTGAATGCCGAGCTGGGCAAAGTCCGGGTAGTAGCGGCTCACCGTCTCGCTGGCGGTCATGTCCAGCGCAATCAGGGTGTCGAACCCGTGCTGCTCCAGCTGGGCCAGCAGCTCGGGCCAGATCAGCGGCTTGGGATTGAAGTTGTCCTGCACCTTGAGCGGATCCAGCCCCTCTTCATCCAGCAGGCCCCCTTCCGAGCTGAACACCCCGTAGAGAGTGAGCGCCAGGTTCAGTTCATGTTCGAGCCGCGCCTTCTCGCGGGCATAGAGGTTCAGCCAGTGACCGCCGATGTTGCCCTTGCCGAACACCACCAGCCCGACCCGGTTCGGGCGGCTGAACAGGGCGCTGTGCAGGGCGATCAGCAGCGGCTCCAGCACCACCTGGCGCAGCACGGCCACCAGGCTCAGGCCATCTTTGGCCACCTGCACGAACTCCAGCGGCTGATCCGCCAGCAGCTGGTAGAAGCGGTGACACTGCTCGGCGTTGTCGGTGACGCCGGCCCCCACCAGCGCCACCAGGCTGTAGCCTTCGCGCTGGATAAGAGCGGTGAAGCTGCCCTGCAGCTGGAAGTCGCGCAGCAGCTCGAACGCCCCCTGTGCCACCTCGAGGGTGTAGGCGAGGCGCAGGATCCGGCGATCCGGCTGGCGCTGCAGGGTGAGCGGGTTGAGGCGATGGCGGGCCAGATAAGCCTCGATGGTTGCCACTGTCTGCTCAAAATCAGTCTGCGGCAGCACCTTGAGCTCGATGAGGGCGATCTGATCCACCGAGGAGACGATGCGGGCGCCGCCGGAGCGCGGCGCCCGGCGCAGGATGTGGGTGCAGCCCTCGTCCGGGTTGTAGCTGCAGCGCAGAGTGAGCCGCTGGCGGCTGTCGGCCACCGGCTGCAGGGTGCGCGAATGCAGCACCGAGGAGCCGAGGCGGGCCAGCTCGTTGGCTTCGGCGAGGCTCAGGCGCTCCAGCAGGCGCGCCTCCTTGACCCGGCGCGGGTCGGCGCTGTAGACCCCGGCCACGTCGCTCCAGATGGTGGTGGACTCGCCGTCCGCCAGCAGGGCCAACAGGCTGGCGCTGTAGTCGGAGCCGTTGCGACCGAGCAACAGGGATCGTCCCTCCATGTCGGCGGCGATAAAGCCGGTCACCACGATGCGGCCGGCGTGCTCGGCCAGTCGCGCCTTGAGCAGTTCGCTGGACAGCGCGGTATCCACCTTGACCAGGGCGCCATCCTCGGCGCGCAGGAAACTGCGGGCATCGAGCCAGATGGCCTTGTCGCCGCGACTGGTGAGCAGGGCCGCCAGCAGGCGCGCCGACCACACCTCGCCAAAGGCGAGCAGGCCGTTGCGCTCGAAGCGGTCAAACTGCCCTTCCAGGGTCTTGGCGATGAGCTGCATATCGTCGGCCAGCTGCTGGCTCAGCTCGAGGTGCAATTCCCCCTCCAGCAGGCCGTCGATCAGGCTCTGCTGGTAGGCCTGCAGGGCCGAGATGGCCTCGCCGGCCGCTTCATCCCCGGCTTCGGCCAGCTCCACCAGCTGGATCAGCCGGTTGGTGGTCTTGCCGGCGGCGGAGACCACCACCAGCTCTCGCCCGCCCCCCTGCTGCTCGGCTTGTTGTTCGAGAATGCTGGCGACCCGGCGGTAACAGACCGGATCCGCCAGGCTGCTGCCACCGAATTTGTGGACGTGACGTCGCTTCAAGCCTGCTTCTGTTGCCACCGCGATCTCTCCTTGTTGCTGCTGTTCCATTACTTCGCCACCTGCTGTGCTTGTGCAAACGCCTGGGCCAGATCGGCCACCAGATCCTCACCGTGTTCGATACCGACCGACAGGCGCAGCAGCTGGCTGCTGATGCCTGCCGCCTGCTGGGCGGCCGGGGTCATGGCCCTGTGGGTCATGCTGGCCGGATGGGCCACCAGACTCTCCACCCCGCCGAGGGATTCGGCCACCGAGAAGAGGGTGAGGGCCGCCAGGAAGGCGCGAATGCCCGCCTCATTGCAATCGAGCTCAAAACTTAGCATGGCGCCGAAACCGGACTGTTGACGGCGCGCAATATCGTGGCCCGGATGGCTCGGCAGGCTGGGGTGATAGATGCGTTTGACCAGCGGTTGCTGCTGCAGGAAGGCGAGGATGCGGTCGGTGTTCTCCTGATGGGCGCGCAACCTGGGAGCCAGGGTGCGCAGACCGCGCAGGGTAAGGTAGGAGTCGAACGCCCCGGAGGTGAGCCCCAGACAGTTGGCCCACCACACCAGGGAGTCGGCCAGCTCGGGTTCCTTGGCGATCGCCACCCCGCCCACCACGTCCGAGTGGCCGTTGATGTACTTGGTGGTGGAGTGCACCACCAGGTCGGCCCCCAGCGCCAGCGGCTGTTGCAGCAGCGGCGACAGGAAGGTGTTGTCCACCGCTACCTTGGCCCCCGCCGCGTGGGACGCCTCGGCGATGGCGGCGATGTCCACCACCCGCAGCAGCGGGTTGGAGGGGGTCTCCACCCACACCAGCGCGGGCTGCTGGGCCAGCGCCTCGGCCAGTGCCGCCGCATCCCCCTGATCGACGAACTGCACCCGGTAGTGGCCCTTGGCCGCCAGGTACTCGAACAGGCGCCAGGTGCCGCCGTAGCAGTCGTGGGGGGCGATCAGCAGATCCCCCGCCTTGAGCAGGGCGGTGGTGACCAGATGAACGGCCCCCATGCCGGTGCCGGTCACCACGGCGCCGGCGCCCCCTTCCAGGGCCGCCAGGGCGTCCGCCAGATTGGTGCGGGTCGGGTTGCCGGAGCGGGCATAATCGTATTGACGGGGCTCGCCAAAGTCGGCAAAGGTGTAGTTGCTGGAGAGGTAGATGGGCGGCACCACGGCACCGTGTTGCTGGTCAGTCTCAATCCCGGTGCGCACTGCCTGGGTGGCCTTGTGGGTCATGTCACTCTCCTTGATGTCTCTTCACACGCTGGCATGCTGTTTCTGCCACGCGCCATCCCGCCATTGCAGGCTCATGGTGACCCACACTACGCCAGCTTAAAAAGGCCGTCAACACTTCTAGACGTCTAAATGGCTTTGCTGTTGGATTGCCATTGATTTCCTTAAGGGTTAAAATCCGCGCTCACGGCTAAACGAGAACAGGTGGATCATGGGTACAGAGTGGAACGGCGACTACGTCAGCCCCTACGCGGAGCACGGCAAGAAGAGCGAACAGGTCAAGAAGATTACCGTCTCGATCCCGCTCAAGGTGCTGAAGGTGTTGACCGATGAGCGCACCCGCCGTCAGGTGAACAACCTGCGTCATGCGACCAACAGCGAGCTGCTCTGCGAAGCCTTCCTGCACGCCTTCACCGGTCAGCCGCTGCCCTGCGACGAAGATCTGCGCAAGGATCATCCGGACAGCGTCCCTGCCGAGGCGCGTGCCATCATGGAAGCGCTGGGCAAAGAGATCGAAGATTTCGACGCCGAGTAATCTGCAGCAGATGCCGGACAGCAAACCCCCTTCGATGACGCGGCCCCTGGCCGCGTCATCGCTATCCGCCCCTTTCAGCCTGCGTCGCTACCAGAGCGACGTCTGCAGCCACAGCCACGACCATGCCCAGCTGGTGATCCCCCTCGACGGTCCCATCGAGATCGAGGTGCAGGGCCAGGGGCGGCGGCTCGCACCCGGTTTTGCCTGCATCATCGCCCCCGGTGAGCGGCACGACTACGCCGCCGATCCGGCGCTCTCGTTTCTGGTGCAGGAGAGTCACTGGCTGCCCGGCGAGCTGGGCGAGCGCCCCTTCATCGAGCTGGATGAGGCTCAGCGCCACTACCTCGCCTTCCTGCACCGCATGGTGGCCGAAGGGCGCCACGTGGCCGGCATGGAGCAGGTGTGGCTGGGTCTGCTGGCAGAGGCGCAGCAGGCAGGCTCGCGCGGCCGTGCCCGCCTCGCCCCGCGCATCGGCAAGGTGCAGCGCCATATCGAGGCGCATCTCGCCGAGCCCCTCAGCAACGAGCGGCTGGCCGCCATCGCCTGCCTCGGCCAGAGCCAGTTCAAGCACGCCTTCCAGCAGCAGGTGGGGATGAGCGTCTCCCACTACATCCGGGCGCGGCGCATGGCGCTGGCGCGTACCCTGCTCGCCCACACCGCCCTGCCCGTCGGCGACGTGGCCAGCCGCTGCGGTTACCAGAATCAGGGGGCCTTCGGCGAGCGCTTCCTGGCCGAAACCGGGCTGCCCCCTTCCCTCTGGCGCCAACAAAACGGCCGCTTGCCGTAACCGGGCGGCTGTTTGCCGAAGACGGCGCAGGTGGTTTCGAGGCATGCTGAGGCTCATGCAAGGTATGGGCAACGAGGAGCCAAGATGCAGACCATAAGCTGGCAGGATTTCGAGATGGTGGAGCTCAGGGTGGGCACCCTGGTGCGGGTCGAGCCCTTCCCCGAGGCGCGCCGCCCGGCCTACAAGGTGTGGGCGGATTTCGGCCCCGAGCTCGGGGTGCGCAAGAGCAGCGCCCAGATCACCGACCTCTATCAACCGCAGACGCTGGTGGGCCGCCAGATCGTCGCCGTGGTGAACTTTCCCCCCAAGCAGATAGGGCCGATCCAGTCGGAGTTTCTGCTGACCGGTTTCTACCGGCCGGACGGCGCCGTGGTGATCGCCATCCCCGAGCAGACGGTGCAAAACGGCGCCAAGCTCGGCTGAGGCCACAATCGGACGGATACAAGAGAGGCGACCCTGGGGTCGCCTCTCTCTTTTGCGGCTGGTTGCTCGCCGTTACTTCAGCAGGCTGAAGATCAGCGCCGATACTGCCAGCGAGCCGGTCAGCAGGATGAAGCCGTTGGCCCAGCGCTGGCGGAAGCGCGCCAGCGCCTCCACCTTGTAGATGGCCACCACCGGCATGATGAACAGGATCATGGCGATCACCGGGCCGGAGAGGGTCTCCATCAGCCCCAGGATCCCCGGGTTGATGATGGCGGCGCCCCAGATGGAGAAGAACATCAGGGCGATGCCGAGCTTGTCCGCCTTGGCCAGCGACAGGCCGGTGGGCTTGGCGATCAGGCTTTTCAGGCTCTCGCGGGCACCGAGGAAGTGGCCGAGGAAGGAGGAGCTGATGGCGATGAAGGCGATGAGCGGCCCCAGGGTCACGATCACCGGGTTGTCGGTGATGTTGGCAAGATAGGAGAGTACCGAGACGTTCTGGGCCTTGGCCTCGGCCAGCTGGGCCGGCGAGAGGCTCAGCACGCAGGAGAAGACGAAGAACAGCACGAAGCCCACCAGCATGACGGTGGTGTTGCGCAGGATCAGACTGCTCTTGGCTTCCGCCTGCTCGCCGTACTCCCGGCGCTGCACGTTGGCAAAGCCGGAGATGGCGGCGGCGTGGCTGAAGGCGAACACGGTGACCGGCAGCGCCAGCCAGACGGTGTTGAGGAAGCTGCCGCCCTCCAGGCTGCCCAGCTGTGGCCACTGCCACTGGGGAATGAGGTAGCAGGAGAGCGCCGCCAGGATGGCCGCCAGCGGATAGACCATGACGGCAAAGGCGCGCAGCATCGCCTTCTCACCGGCCAGCATCACGGCGATCATGGCGAACACCAGCATGCCGGAGAGCATCACCCGGTTCGGGGTCGCCATGCCGAGCTGATTGATCATGAAGCTCTCCACCGTGTTGGTCAGCCCGACCCCGTAGATGAGCAGGATCGGGAAGATGGAGAGGAAGTAGAGCGCCGAGATGAGGCGGCCGGCCATCTTGCCGAAGTGCTCCTGGGCCACCTCGGTGAAGTCGGCGTGGGGGCGCGAAGAGGAAAGCACGAAGCGCGCCAGCCCGCGGTGGGCCAGGAAGGTCATGGGGCCGGCCAGCACGGCGACTATGATGAGGGGCCAGATCCCGCCCAGACCCAGGTTGATGGGCAGGAACAGGATGCCGGCACCGACGGCGGTACCAAACAGGCTGATGACCCAGTGGGTGTCGTGGCGGCGCCAGGGGGTGGCGCTGACGGTGGTGGAGCGGGAACCGGACAGCTCCCCTGTGACGTCTACAGATAAACTCATTACTAATTCACTTTTTGTCAGTGTTTTAATCTGAGTTCATTGTGGTTTATCGGGATTTAATTCTCAAAAATCCTCCCTGAAACATATCACTACCATTACGGGCTTCAGCCAGTGAGATTGGGAATGGAATCGGGATCACATAAATGAGTAAAACTAAATTCAGTCAAATTAACGAAATTTAAAACCAAATTTTCATTCATGGTCAATTTTTTATTTTGGACAAATGATCGTTTGCAGAATTACATGAAAAATCGTGCCATTCCGCCGCCCTCTCTTGTGATGATTCACTGTCATTCCCGCGCTTTGCCAGCGGATATTCCTGTTCATCCACGATGAAACCAGCGGATCACACCATGCAATCAGGCGGCCATGGGGCCGCCTGATTGCCGTCAACAATGACCTGTTTAGCCGCTCAATGGGCCAGAATGCTGCCCCAGGCGAGATCCGGATCCCCCATCACGATGAAGTCCGGGTTCTCCAGCGACTCCGTCTCGTTGTAGCGCAGCGGCTGCAGCGCCAGGCTGAGGATACGGCCACCGGCCGCCTCGACGATGCACTGGGCGGCGGCGGTGTCCCACTCGCCGGTGGGGCCGAGCCGCACGTAGCAGTCGGCCGCCCCTTCCGCCACCAGACAGGACTTGAGGGAGCTGGAGCCGAGCGGGATCAGCTCGTAGTTGATGGCCGGGTTGAGGCGGCGGGTCAGGTTCTCCAGCTTCTGGCGGCGACTGATGGCCACCACCAGCGAATCGGGCTGATCGTGTTCGTGGTGCATGGCGCTGATGGGGTGCACCTCGCCGTTCGCCTCCTTGAAGGCGCCATGGCCGCGCACCGCCCAGTAGAGCACGTCCGACTCGGGGGCATAGATGACACCGAGTACCGGCACATTGTCCTGTACCAGGGCGATCAGGGTGGCGAAGTCACCGCTGCCGGCGATGAATTCGCCGGTGCCGTCGAGGGGATCCACCAGCCAGTACTGACGCCAGTTGGCGCGCTGACTGAAGGGGATGTCGGCCGCCTCTTCGGTCAGCACGGGAACATGGGGAGTGAGCGCCGACAGCGCCTGTTTGAGGTAGGCATCGGCAGCAAGATCGGCACTGGTGACCGGGGTCGCATCCTCCTTCAGCTGACGCTCGAACTGACCGCCGTGATAGATTTCGTGAAGGATCCTGCCCGCTTCGCGCGCGATCTCCTTGACCCCCGGCACCCAGGCCAACAACTCCTGCATCTTGTTATCCTCTGTATTCAAACTGCCCCTGCGGGCTACTCTGCCTGCTCCGCCAGCCAGCGTTGGGCCAACAGCAGCGCACTGATGCTGCGCGACTCGGTGAAGTCGGGGCGCGCCAGCAATTCGTCGATCCGGTTCAGCGGCCAGGGGATCACCTCGAGGGGCTCGGGCTCGTCCCCCACACGCTGCTCGGGAAAGAGATCCCGCGCCAGCAAGATGTCCATCCGGCTGGAGAAGTAGCCCGGCGCCAGCGACACCTGCTTGAGCAGGGTCAGGCTGTTGGCCCCGAAGCCCGCCTCCTCCATCAGCTCCCGGTTACCCGCCTCGAAGGCATCTTCACCCGGGTCGATCAGTCCCTTGGGAAAGCCCAGCTCGTAGGAGTGGGTACCCGCCGCGTACTCGCGCACCAGCAGCAGGGTGTGGGCATCGAACAGGGGCACCACCATGACGGCGCCCCGGTTACCACCGCGCATCCGCTCGTAGACCCGCTCCTCGCCGTTGGAAAACTTGAGGTGGAGCGACTCCACCTTGAACAGCCGGCTCTCGGCCACGATCTCGGCCTTGAGGATCTCCGGCTTGCTCTTGTCGTGCGCCATGGTGTCGACGCTGAGGTGGACGGGTTTGCGTTGGTGGTGATCACTCATCGGGGCTGGCTGCTCGTTAAAAAATCGTGTTTCAAGAGTAAACGACTCCCCTCTCGAACACCACGGGGCAAGGGTGGGAAAGCGGCGGGAAAAATCCGTTATAATGCCCGCCCGTTTCGACCCGACCACCGAGGCCCCATGCCGACCCCACTGCCCTGGCACCAGATAGACACTGTCCTGCTCGATATGGATGGCACCCTGATCGATCTCCATTTTGACAACCACCTCTGGCAGCAGCTGGTCCCCGAGCGCTATGCCGAGCGACTCGGCCTGCCGCTGGCCGAGGCCAGAGTGCAGATCGAGGCGCACTACCAGGCCGTCAGCGGCACCCTCGACTGGTACTGCGTGGATTACTGGAGCGAAACCCTGGGGCTCGACATCCGCGCCTTCAAGCAGGAGATCCTGGAGAAGATCCAGTGGCGCCCCAACGTCATCCCCTTCCTGGCCGCGCTCAAGGCCGCCGGCAAGCAGCTGGTGCTCTTCACCAATGCCCACCCCGCCAGCCTGTCGGTCAAGGATGCGCACCTCGGCCTCGCCGAGCACCTCGATCTGATGGTGAGCACCCACGAGCTGGGCTGGTCGAAGGAGAGCCAGCGCTGCTGGCAGGCGCTGGCCGAGCGGCTGGCGTTCGACCCGGCCCGCACCCTGTTCGTGGATGACAGCGAGCGGATCCTGCGCGCCGCCGCCGATTACGGCATCGGCTACCAGCTCGCCATCCAGAATCCGGACAGCCGGCAGCCCGAGCAGCGCATCACCGCCTTCCCGGCGATCCGCGACTACGCCGAGCTGTTGCCCCTCGGCACCTGATACGCTCAAGGCCCTCATCGCGAGGGCCTTGTCATATCGGCTCAGCAGCCAGTCCGCTGATTAAAGCCCTCAGGCCGCATCGCGCGGGGCCAGTACCCCCATGCCGGCCAGGTAGTCGAGGGCGCTCGGGGTGAATCCGATCTCCGCTAGGTGCGCCGCCGTGAAGGGGGCGCGCTGCAGGGGCAGGCCGCGGCTCACCCGTTCCATCCAGTCCGGATTGCCGATCGCCGCCGTGCCCACCGCTACCAGGTCGGCGCCGCCGGCCAGAGCCAGCTCGGCCGAGGCGGCGTCGTGGATCTTGCCCGCCACCATGAGCGGCACCCGCCCGGCCAACCCGACCCGCACCGCCTCCAGCAGGGCGCCGCCATCGGGATCCCCCGCCACCGCCTTGAAGCTGTCCCCCATGGAGAAGTGCAGGTAGTCGATCCCCTCGTCCGCCAGCAGGTGCGCCACCGCCAGCTGATGGGGCAGCTCTATGCCCTGGATATGGGCATAGTTTTCGGGGGAGATGCGCACCCCGACCAAAAAGTCCCGGGGCAGACGGGCGCGGATGCCGCGCACTATCTCCACCAGGATCCGCGCCCGGTTGGCGATGCTACCTCCCCAGCGGTCGGTACGCCGGTTGTGCAGGGGGTTGAGGAAGTTGCAGAGCAGGAAGTTGTGGGCCCCGTGCAGCTCGACCCCGTGCAGGCCGGCGTCATGAGCCCGCTCGGCGGCGCCCATGAAGGCCTCGATCAGCGTAAGAATTCCCTCCTCGCTCAGCCCCTTGACCCCGAGCGGGTAGCGTCCACCCGGCGCCAGCGCGCACGGGCCGACCGGCGCCCCGTCGTTCAGTTCGGGCAGGGCCCGCATCCCGCCGTGATGCAGCTGCACCACCGCCAGCGCCCCGGCCTGCCGCGCACTGTCGGCCAGGGCCGTGAAGGCCTGCTGCTGGGCGTCGGTCATCAGGGCCGGCTGCCCCGCCCAGCAGCGTCCGCCGGGCTGTACCTGGGTAGCGGCGGCGATGAGCAGGCCGAAACCACCCCGGGCGCAGCGCGCCAGCCAGTCGAGCTCGGCCTGAGCGGGATCGCCGCCGGCGCCGCTCATGTTGTGGGTCAAAGGGGCCAGCACGGCCCGGTTCTTGAGCCGCAATCCGGCCCGTTCGAAGTGGAAGCTGTCGCCAAGTGCCTTGTTCATCACCCTCTCCCGGGATCGCAATGGAATGTCGCCACTATAATCCCGGGCATTCAGGATATAATCAGGTGCACAAGCAAGGCATTCATTCCCACCAGGACGCAATAGGCCGCCACACATGAGTCACCACAAGCTCGACACCCTCTACCTGATGCGCCTGCTGGTCGCCATCGTCCGCTGCGGATCCTTCGCCGCGGCGGCGGCCCAGCTCGGCATCACCCCGAGCAAGGCCTCAAAGGATCTGCGCCACCTGGAGCAGAGCCTCGGCAACACGCTCCTGAGCCGCACCACCCGCCGGGTGCAGCTGACCGACGCGGGGGAGCTCACCTACCGCCAGGCTGACCAGATGATCGCCCTGCACGAGCAGCTGCTGGACGGCCTGCAGCGCCGCCGCTCGGCCCTGTGCGGGGAGCTGCGCATCACGGCGCCGGATCTGTGGGGCGAGGTGGTGCTGACCCCGGTGCTGCTGCGCTTTCGCGCCGACCACCCCGAGGTGCGGATCATCGCCGACTTCAGCAATACCCCGGCCGACCTGCTGCGCGACAACCTGCACGTGGCGTTTCGCAGCACCGAGCTTGGCAGCCAGCCCTATCTGGCGCGCCCCATCGCGGTGGACGATCTGGTGCTCTGCGCCAGCGCCGACTACCTGGACCACCACCCGCCCTTGCGCGAGCCGCAGGATCTGCAGCAGCACCCCCTCATCACCCGCTGCCAGGAGTACAGCCACCACGAGCGCTGGACCCTGCTTGCCCAGGGGCGCGAGATCCCGCTGGAAGTGGCGGGCGAGCTGGCCTTCAGCAGCAAGAAGGCGATTCACCAGGCGATGCGCCAGGGGCTGGGGATCGCCCGCTTGCCGCGCTACCTGGTGGCGGCCGAGCTGGCCGAGGGGGTGGTGCGCGAGGTGCTGCCCGACTACCGTCCCAAGGGGGCCGGCTTCTATGCCCTCTACACCCAGCGCCGGGCCGAGTCGGCCCTGGTCGGCCACTTCCTCGACTACGTCATCGAGGCGCTCACCCCTTCATGAGCGGATCACCAGGTGGTACTGCTTCTTGCCCCGGCGCAGCAGCAGATAGCGGCCGAACAACCAGTCGCCGTCGGTCACTGGCCCATCCTGGCGGATCGCACCGTTGAGGCTGACCGCCCCCGCCGCCAGCAGCTCGCGAGCGATGCGCCTGGAGTTCGCCAGGCCGCACTGCACCAACAGGGTCACCAGATCCGTTTCCCCCTCGATGGGGCTGCTCGGCAGGCCATCCTGGGCCAGCTGGGCCAGATCGCTCTCGCCAAGGCGAGCCACGTCGCCGCTGAACAAGAGCTCGCTGATGCGCCGCGCCGCCGCCAGCGCCCCCTTGCCGTGCACCAGCTCGGTCAGCTCGTCGGCCAGCACCTGCTGGGCCAGCTTGCGCCCCTGCCGCTTGGCATCCTCCGCCTCCAGCGCCTCAATCCCGGCCAGCGGCATAAAGCTGTAGTAGCGCAGGAAGCGGTAGACATCCTCGTCCGCGGTGCCGAGCCAGAACTGGTAGAAGGCGTAGGGCGAGGTGAGCGCCGGATCGAGCCAGATTGCGCCCCCCTCGGTCTTGCCGAACTTGGTGCCGTCCGCCTTGGTGATGAGCGGCAACGTCATGCCATAGACCTGGGCCTGATTGAGCCGGCGGGTGAGATCCATGCCGCTGGTGATGTTGCCCCACTGGTCGTTGCCGCCGATCTGCAGGGTGCAACCGAGGCGCTGGTTGAGCACCGCGAAGTCCTGGGATTGCAGCAGGGCGTAGGAGAACTCGGTAAACGAGATCCCCTGATCCGGTCGGGCGAGGCGCTGGCGCACCGACTCGCGGGCCAGCATGGCGTTGACCGAGAAGTGCTTGCCGATGTCCCGCAGAAAATCGAGGGCCGACATCTGCCCCATCCAGTCGACGTTGTTGACCAGCAGCGGCGCCGCCAGCCCGTCGCTGGCCGGCAGCAGCGCTTTTATCTGGGCCGACAGGCTGGCTACCCAGCCCTGCACCGTCTCGGCGCTGTTGAGGCTGCGCTCGCTTGCCTTGAAGCTGGGATCGCCGATAAGGCCAGTGGCACCGCCCACCAGCGCTACCGGGGTATGGCCCGCCAGCTGGAAGCGGCGCAGCATCAACAGCGGTACCAGATGGCCGATATGCAGGCTGCCGGCGGTGGGATCGAACCCGCAGTAGACGGTGCGCGGGCTGGCTAGATGATCGCGCAGCGCCACCGGGTCGGAATTCTGGGCCACCAGGCCGCGTCGGGTCAGCTCATCGAGCAGGTGAGGGTTGATCATGGGTGCTCCAACAGCAGGGGAAAAGCCCACATCCTCGCCGCTCCGGCCCGCGCCGAATATGTCCCCCAGGGGACAGTTTTGCCACTCTCGTGCTAGCATCCGGCCATAGTGTGACCATCGCACAACCATCGCGGGAAGCCCGCCACCCGGAACTTATCGCCATGACCCAGCGCCCATGATCCAGCCACTCGCCACAGAAGCCCTGACCCGCAGCATGACCGAGGTGGTCGATGCCCTGCATGGCAGCGGCTTCCCGGCAGCCCTGGTGCGCCTTATCCAGCAGCAGGTGGCGTTCGACTGCGCCCTGCTGCTCGGGGTGGGGCAGCGCCCCGTCTACCTCTACGACAACCTGCACCACCAGCGGGCCCTGCTGTTCGATCGCTACCTCACCCGCCACTTCAGCCAGGATCCCTTTATGCAGGCGCTGGAACGGGGGCTGGGGGCCGGGGTCTGGACCCTGGCGCAGGTGTCGCGCGGGCGGCTCGACCCCGAGTATCGCCACCACTTCTATCAGGCCACCGGCTGGCAGGAGGAGGTGGGGCTGATCCTGCCGGTGCGTGGCGGCCTCACCCTGATGCTGTTTCTGGGCCGCCTCGACAAGCGCAGCTCCCTCAGCCGTGACGAGCTGGCCCGGTTGGAAGCGCTCTTTCCACTGGTGCATTCGCTGTGCCGCCAGCACTGGCGGGAGGGAGCCGCCCTGCTGGCACAGAGCCCGGCACTGCCGGGTGGCGCCGACCTCAAGACGGCGGTGGAGCAGGCCATCGCCAGCGTGGGGGGCGCAAGCCTCACCCGCCGCGAGCGTCAGGTGGCGGGATTGCTGTTGCAGGGGCTCGATACCGAGGCCATTGCCGGAGCGCTTGGCATCGGCAGCGGCACGGTGAAGAATCATCGCAAGCACCTCTACGCCAAGCTGCACCTGCGCTCACGGGCCGAGCTGTTCCGCTTCTTCCTCAATCACCTCATCACGGCGCCGGCCGGCACCTCCCCATAACGACACCACCCCGCCGAGGCGGGGTGGTGTCGATGCTTGCCAGATCAGACGGCAAGGCCGTCAGATGCGGCCCTGGTAGCGCAGCGGGAAACGCCCCTGCCCATCGGGCTGGCCGAGGAAGGGCAGCCCCTGCTTCATCTGCTCCGGCAGTTCGGGCCCGGGTTTCAACGTGCCCTGGAACAGGTACTGGCGATTGGCCTGCAGCTCCAGCTTGCCCTGTACCTGTACCGCCTCCGAGCCCTGCTTGAGCTCGGCTACCAGCCGGGAGTCGATGCAGGTCAGCTTGATCTCGGGATCCCCCAGCACCAGCTTGCCGGCCGGGGTATCGGCATCGGCCCCGTACCAGTAGAGGTTGCCGTAGAGGTTGTCGCACCAGGGGTTGCCCTGGGCAAACTGATCGAGCTTGAGCTGCAACTGGCCAGCCACGGTCACCGGCACGGGCAGCTGCATCGGCACCCGCGCCAGCAGCCAGGGGGCCGGCACGTTGAGGGTGATGTCGCGGCCAAAGGCGGCGCCGCTCCAGCCAACCACCCCCTGCCCGTTGAGACCGCTGCGCTCGCCAAAGCGCAGGGAGACTTCAGGGGCAAAGCGCAGCAGCGACCAGCCATTGAGCTCCCAGCGCAGCTGGGTCAACGACTCGCTGGCGTATTGCAGGCGGGCAACCTGGCCGCTCCAGAGGGTGCCGCTCACCCCTTCCAGCTGCACCAGGGGCGGCAGCGGCAGGTAGCGCACCACCAGAGAGGCCGGCAGCTTGGCCAGCAGGAAAACCAGATAGGCCGCCAGAAACAGCACGGCAATCAGCACTCTTTGCTTCATAGAAAACGACTCGACTGCAAACGCCCGATCAGGCGCGAGGCCCTGCTCGGGACGCGTTGTTTCATTGGGGACGGCTCAGCTGCAAGCGGCGAACCTTGACCAGACCGGGCGCCAGATTCTCGCTGGCCAGCTCGATCACCTGTACCTGCACGCCATGGCGATCCGCCAGGGTCGCCAGCCAGATCAGCAGATCATCGAACGCCACCGTGTCGATCCACACCTGCAGCTCCTGGCCCTGGGGCTGCAGCCGGGCAATCTTGATCTTCTGGTTGAAGGCGGTGCGGTTGACCACCCCTTCCAGGGTGCCACTGGTATCGAGCTGGCGGCCCTGGCCACCCTGCAGCGCCAGCACCTCTTCACCCTTCTCTTTCAGCCAGGCGAGAGTCTGCTGCTGGCTCAATACCTGCCGCTCGCGCTCGTCGATGCGGTTGCCGATGGGCTGCCAGATGACCCAGTAGCAGAAGCCGATCAACAGTACGCTGCCACCCACCGCCACCAGCCGCTGCTCGCGGGCGCTGATGCTCCGCCACCAGCCTTGTAGTTTGTCCATCATGATGATTTACCCTTCAGCACCAGTGCCCCTTCGACCTTGCCTTCGGTGCTGCGCACCTCTCCCTGCTGCACCTCGAAGCGCTTGCCGGCCAGCTCGCGAAAACGCTCGATCTCGGCAAAACCGGGGGCCGTCACCTGCAGCCTGAGCTCGCCGCGAGCCGCGTCAAAACGCAGCACCTCGGGCTTGAGGCCGGGCACTTCGGCAAAGGTGGGGGCCAGCTCGGTCAGCACCATCAACACCCCGTCCTGGGGCGTCTGCCCCAGCTGCTGGAGGTGCTGGGTCATCTGGCTGCGCACGTTGACGATGCGGCTCTCCCCCGGGAAGATCCGGGTGTAGACCTGCCGGATCTCCGCCTTGAGCGCCTTGTCCTGCTCCGCCAACTGATAGAGCTGCACGCCACGCTGGGCGAACGCCACCACCAGCAGCGCCCCGGCCACCACCGCCACCTTGCGCCACTGCTGCCAGTAGCGGGAGTATTCGGTCTGCGGTCGGTAGGGGCCCTGCAGCAGGTTGGCCTGACTGGCGAGTGCGCCCCGGGCCAGCAGCAGCATGGGCAGCTCGGGATCGGCCGCCTGCCAGCTGGCCGCCGCAATGGCCGGCGGCGGGGTATGGCTGTGAATGGTCACCGGCGCCGGCTCCGCCGCCAGCAGCATGGCCAGCAGCGGCTCGTCGGCGACGATGCCCTGACAGGGCCCCTGGCGCAGCAGCCACTCCTTGCCCAGTTGCAGCGCCGACCAGCCCTCGCTCGCCTGCGGCAGCGCCAGCACGTCCGGCAGCAGCTGCCGGCTCTTGAGACCGGCCTGCTCCAGCCAGCCGAGCCAGGTCTGCATCTTCTCCTTGTCGACCGCCATCAGGTCCACCTCGTGACCCTGATGACCCAGCACCACCAGGTGCAGCTCATCCACGTCGGAGGCGATTTGCTCCTCCAGCAGATAGGGCAAGGCGGCCGCACTCTGGCGGCTGTATTTGCCCGGCAGGCTCACCCGCCGGAAGATAAGATCGCTGCCGGGCACCAGCACCACCGCCGGGCGGCCACCGGCCCGCTCCTGCAGCTCGCCAAGGGCATGGGCCGAGGCCAGGGTACCGGAGGCGATCACCTCCTCCTCCCCGCCCGACCACACCAGCCACTCGACCGGCTGCTGCGCATTGGTCCCCAGACGGATGACCAGACTCTCGCTCACTAATGTCTCTCCTGCCATGCTCGCTCACATCCCTCGGGATGGGCGGGCGCGCAGCCATGGGCTGCAGTCCAATCGGGGGATGGCGCGGGCCGGCCAACGACCGTCACCCGCCTCCCTTGTTATTCGGCGCCGCCGTTCAGACGGCGCAGCATCACCAGCTTGTTGTCCTTGCCGCGCACGAAGACGCTCTCCAGCCTGGCCCGGGTGTCACCCACCTCGGCAAGCAGCCTGGCTTCGAAATAGCTGCTCTTGACGTCCAGCGCCGCATCCAGTCCCTGGATGTTGCCCACCTGCACCGGCATCTGGTCCGTCATCTCCTTCTTGTTCTTCCACCCCTTCTGGGGGCGGCTGGTCAGCACCCGCTTGGCATCGTCCAGCCCCACCTTGTCCAGATAGAGCGCCACCAGCAGGGCCGACTGCTCCGGCCGGATGGTGTTGACGTTCACCACCAGCTTGTCGTTGGGCAGGGCGCACACATAGGGCGCCAGCCGGGCATAAAGTTTGGCGCTCACCCCGCGCACCGCCCGCAGCTCGTCGGTGCCGAGCATCCACTGGTTGGCGGTCAGATAAGGGGGGGTAAGCCCTTCGTAATAGGCATCCTCGGCGCCGTAGCTCGACACCAGCACGGTATCCTTGTCGGTCCAGTCGCGGATGGCATCGGTCAACTGCACCGCCTCGTAATCTTCCACCTCGAGCTGCTTGAGCAGCGCCTTGAACACCTTGACCGGATAGGGCTGCTTCTCCAGATCGTCGCCGCTGATCCCGTCCTTCAACGGCACGCTCAGGCTGTTGAGGTTGAAGCAGGATTGCAGGTCCCGCACCCGGCCGGTGAGCTTGCCGTCATCCACCGGGAAGACCGCATCCTGGCGCGCCCAGTTCTGCCCCAGGCTGACCACGTTGGGGTCATCCTTGAAATCCTGGGCCAGCACCTTGCTCACCAGCGCCTCCGCCGACATGGCATACCACCAGGCCTGCTTGCCGGCGGTGAGATTGGCGGTGCGGCGCAGCTCCAGCTGCAGGCGGCCGCTCATGTTGCTGGCGATGATCACCATCACCGACAGGATGAGCAGCACCACCAGCAGGGCCATGCCCCCCTGGCGGCCCGGAGTGGTGCGGGATCGGCCCCGGCCGCGCTTAATTGCCATTGTCCGCTCGCTGGCCGCCGGCGCCGATCAGGAACTGGCGGCGTCGAATAGTGCCGTCATCTTCCATGACGGACAGGGGAAACTGACGATCAGTTACCATTATCTGCCCTCTGACCGCCGGCGCCGATCAGGAACTGGCGGCGAATGGTACCGTAGTCTTCAAGATCCAGCTCCACCGCCAACCCGTAGGGCAGCACGTTGCGCTGGGTCCACTCCTCTTTCCAGCTGCCCTTGTCGTAGAAGTAGAGTCGCAGCGCCGTCACCCGCTCCAGCATCGGCTGGATGCGCGGCTCGGTGCCTATCACCGGATCCGGGTAGAGGTAGCTCAGCCGCTCCAGCTTGTGATCCTTGAGCCGCCAGCCGACCCGCTGCAGGCCGGAGCGCGGCAGCATGCCGTCCGGGTTGAGCCAGCCGCCGCGCATGAAGGCCATGCCCCAGTCGTCGCTCTGCTGGCCGAAGCGGGAGGCCGCCAGCAGCACCTTGTTGCTCTCGCCGTCGATGCGGCCGCTGCGTGGCACCATCTGGGTGACGTCCCGCTCCAGCACGGAGAAGGCCAGCTGCAGTTCGGAGAGACGTGCCTCCTTGCGCTTGGCCACCTCGTCGCTGGTGAGCACCCCTTGCAGCACCTGATAGGCGCCCAGGCTCAGGCCGGCGAAGATAGCGATGGCCACCAGCATCTCCAGCAGGGTAAACCCCGCCTGACGCCGGCTAATGGAGAGACGTTGGTGAATGTTCATCGGCTGATGCCGGCTCCGGATCATGGAGACACCTTGATGCAGGTTCATCGGCTGATATAAGTCCGGATCATGGCCACCGGGCTGTCGGCCTTGGGTGCGGTACGCACTTCCATGTCCAGCGCCTTGAAGTTGCTGTCGGCGGTGGCGACGCCGCGATAGCGCCAGTACCAGGTCTGGCCCGCCATCTGCTCGTCCCCCTCCACCCAGCTGTCACCTGGCCACTTGGCTTCGAGCTTCTGCTGCACCAGCTGGTTCTCCACCACCCAGGTCGCCAGGGTCTTCTGTTCCAGATAGTTGAGGCCGGAGAGGTGCTCGCTGGCAGTCTTCATCACCGCCAACCCGGCGATGGCGAACACCGCCAGCGCCACCATGACTTCCAGCAGGGTCATGCCGCGGGCGTTCATTCCTCTTCCTCCTCGTCCTGCAGCAGGCGCAGGCGGCCGAACTCGTCCGCCTTGACCGTGCGCACATAGCGCTGATCGTCGTCCTGCTGGGTCAGGGTCAGCACGAAGGGGGTCAGCTCGCTACCGGGAAAGATGAACACCTGGGGCGTGCGCTCCTTCTCGTCGCGCCCCTTCTCGTACTTCTCGTCGGAGTCGGTCCGCCAGCTGAAACCCTCGAGCTCGATGGCCAGCTGCATGTTGTCGGGCAGCTCGACCCGATCCAGCAGCTTGTCGCCGCTCATCACCTGCCACTTGCGATCCTTGGCCGCGCGCTGCATGAACTGCCAGCCGTTGTCCTCGACACGCAGGCCCACCAACCGGCCATCCATCACCGAGTACTCCTGCGCCTGCTGCAGCACAGCCATGAAGCGGCGCGCCTGCTTGTCGAGCTCCCGATCCCCCCTGGCGCCACCCATGCTAAGGGTGACGGCAGTGGCAACCAGACCCATCAACATGGCCACCAGCAACACTTCCAGCAGGGTAAAACCGGCCTGGCGACGGGCAGAAGAGGCCGCCTTCATTCAGGCAGCCTCGGGATGACTCGGTGAGCGCGGCGCGGCGGGATCACTTATTGGAAGTCCTTCAGGTTCCAGTTGCCGATGTCGTCATCGGTACCGGCTTCGCCATCCAGCCCCATGGAGAAGATGTCGATCTTGCCGAACTGGCCCGGGCTCAGCATCTGGTACGGGTTGCCCCAGGGATCCTGCGGCAGGCGCTTGATGTAACCCCCTTCCCGGTAGCTGCGCGGCTCAGGTGCGGCGGTCGGCTTGTTGACCAGCGCGTCCAGCCCCTGCTCGGTAGTCGGGTAGCGGTTGTTGTCCAGCTTGTACATGTCGAGGGCGTTTTCCAGCGCCACTATGTCGGAGACCGCTTTCTGCTGGTCGGCCTTCTCCTTGTTGCCCATCAGGTTGGGCACCACCAGGCTGGCCAGGATCCCCAGGATCACGATGACCACCATCACTTCCAGCAGGGTAAAACCCGATTGACGACGCTTTTGCATGACTTACTCCCTCACGAAATGAGATGGCATGAACCATCAACGATTAACTGTTAAACCACGATCGTTCGATGACGCCTGTCGGCTAATCGAACCTACGGAGTTGATTGGACTGGTAGGTTCGAATAGCGAAGCATATTCGAACGTCCGAACCTTACAAATTCACCATATTGTTGAGCTCCAGGATCGGCTGCAGGATCGACATCACGATAAACAGCACCACCCCGGCCATGGAGACCACCAGCATGGGTTCGAACACCCCGAGGGCGATGTTCACCTGGGTTTCGAACTCCCGATCCTGGTTGTCCGCCGCCCGCTCCAGCATGTTGTCGAGCTCGCCGCTCTGCTCGCCGGAGGCGATCATGTGCAGCATCATGGGCGGAAAAATTTTGGTTTCATCCAGCGACTTGCGCAGGCTGGTCCCCTCCCGCACCCGCTCGGTGGCCTCACCGATACGCATGCGGGCAAAGTCGTTGGAGAGCACTTCGCCGGAGATCTTCATCCCCTCCAGCAGCGGCACGGCGCTGGCGTTGAGGATGCTTAAGGTGCGGGCGAAACGGGCAGTGTTGAGACCGCGGCTGACCCGGCCGATCACCGGCAGACGCAGGATCAGCTGGTGCCAGTGACGACGACGCTTGTCGTCGGTCAGCCACCAGCGCCAGACAAAGCCGCCCACCAGCAGCAGCAACAGGAACCAGAGGCCGTAGTGCTGCATCAGCTCGCTGGTACCGATGAGGAAGCGGGTGGTGGCCGGCAGTTGCTGGCCCATGTGTTCGAACTGGGCCACCACCTTGGGCACCACGGCGGTGAGCAGGATGGAGATCACGCCGATGGCGACGCAGGTCAATACGATGGGGTAGATCATCGCCTGCAGCAGCTTGGTGCGCATGTGCTGACGCTGCTCTGTGTAGTCGGCGAGGCGGTTGAGCACCTTCTCCAGGTGACCGGACTTCTCGCCGGCCGCCACCATGGAGCGGAACAGCTGATCGAACACATGGGGGAAAGCCCCCAGCGAATCGGCCAGCGAATAGCCCTCCACCACCTTGCTGCGCACCGTGGCCACCATGCTGCGCAGGTGGGCCTTCTCGCACTGCTCGGCGACAGCCTTGAGTGCCTCTTCGATGGTGAGGCCGGCCCCCACCAGGGTCGCCAGCTGGCGGGTGATCATCGCAAGCTCGGCGGTGCTGGCACCACGGCGGAACAACACGAAGCGGTTCGCCTCGCGCTTGGCCTTCTCGGTGGTCTCGTTCACCTCGAGCGGGGTCAGCCCCTGCTCGCGCAACAGCTGGCGTACCTGACGGGCGGAATCCCCCTCCAGTACGCCGCTCTTGTTGCGACCCTTGCCATCGAGGGCCTTGTATTCAAATGCCGCCATCTCAGTCTTCCCGGGTCACGCGCAGCACCTCTTCGAGGCTGGTCTGCCCCTTGAGCACCTTGTCGATGCCGTCGCGGCGGATGCTGGGGGTATGGCCCCGGATCAACCGCTCGATGGCCAGCTCGCCGCTGGCGCTGTGGATCGCCTCGCGTACCGCCTCGTCCACCACCACCAGCTCGTGGATGCCGGTCCGGCCGCGATAGCCGGTGTGGTTGCACTGCTCGCAGCCCACCGGGCGCCACACCTGCTGATCAGGCGCCAGTTCGATGCCCATGGCAATGCGCTCCTGCTCGGTGATGGGGCGCGGGGCGCGGCAATCGGGGCAGAGGGTGCGCACCAGCCGCTGGGCCAGTACCGCCAGCAGTGACGAGGAGAGCAGGAAGGGCTCGATGCCCATGTCCCGCATCCGGGTGATGGCACCGATGGCGGTGTTGGTGTGCAGGGTCGACATCACCAGGTGACCGGTCAGCGACGCCTGCACCGCAATCTGGGCGGTCTCTAGGTCACGGATTTCCCCCACCATCACCACGTCCGGATCCTGACGCAGGATGGCGCGCAGGCCGCGGGCGAAGGTCATGTCCACCTTGCTGTTGACCTGGGTCTGGCCCACCCCTTCGAGGTCATATTCGATGGGGTCTTCGACGGTCAGGATGTTGCGATCCCGCGAGTTGATCTCGGAGAGGGCTGCGTAGAGGGTGGTCGACTTGCCCGAACCGGTCGGGCCCGTCACCAGAATGATGCCGTGAGGCTTGCGAATGAGTTCGCTGATGATGTTGCGGTTGGCCAGCGTCATGCCGAGCTGCTTGAGCTCCAGCCGCACGTTGTTCTTGTCGAGCAGACGCAACACCACCCGCTCGCCATAGCTGGACGGCATGGTGGAGACCCGCACGTCCACCGCCCGGCCGCCGATGCGCAACGAGATGCGACCATCCTGCGGCACCCGCTTCTCGGCGATGTCCATGCGCGACATCACCTTGATGCGCGACACCAGCAGGGAGGCGAGCTTGCGATGGGGGCGCAGGATCTCCCGCAGCACCCCATCGATGCGAAACCGGATCACCAGGGCCCGCTCGAAGGTCTCGATGTGGATGTCGGACGCCTCTTCTTTTATCGCCTCACTCAACATGGCGTTGATGAGGCGAATGATGGGGGCATCGTCGTCGGCGTCCAGCAGGTCTTCGCTCTGGGGCAACTCTTCGGCCAGCGCGAAGAAGTCCATCTCGTTGCCGAGGTCCTCCATCAGCTGGCGCGCCTCGGAGGAGTCGCGCTGGTAGTGGGCCATCAGCAGCTCTTCGAAGGCCTCGCCGTCCATCTGCTCCACCGTGAAGGCGCAGCCCGCCACCCGCCGCACTTCCAGTAGGGTTTGCGGCGTCACGCCCTGGCGGCAGAGCAGCACCGGGGCCCCCTGCCGCTCGGTCAGGATCACGCCGAAGTTGCGGGCGAAGGCAAACGGCAGCTCGGGTAGGGCTGCCGGCATGTCGACGCCATCCAGCTGGTATGCTGCCATTACTTGTTACCCACGAATGGCTGCACCGAGTCGATTGTCGTCTGCTGGTGCTGCTTCATCTGTTCAATCTGCTTTTGTGCCTCGGGCGATGTTGTCACACCCTGGCTGTACTCGGGCAGCACCTGGCGCTTGGGCGAGGTGAGGTAGCCCTCCTGCGCCGCCGCCTCCTGCTGCTCGGAGCGGAACTCGGTGTACTTGTTGCTGGAAACACCTGTGTAGATGTTGGCATCCCGCAAAATGGTGGGCCGGATAAAGACCATCAGGTTGCGCTTGGAGGTGCTGTTATTGGTCGAACGGAACAGATAGCCCAGCACCGGGATATCGCCGAGCAGCGGCACCTTGGAGACGGTTTCGCTGGTTTTCTCATCCATCAAGCCGCCCAGCACTACTGTCTCGCCGCTCTTCACCAGCACCGCATTCTTGATGGTGCGGGTATCGAAGGTCGGGCCAAGTGTTGCCGTTCCCTCGGCAGGTTTGTTCGCTACGCTGGAGACCTCCTGCTCGATATTGAGCAGCACGGAATCCCCCTCGTTGATCTGCGGCGTCACCACCAGCTTAGTGCCCACCGTCTTGCGCTCGATGGTGTTGAACACCTGATCGCTGGTGGTGGAGCTCTGGGAGCCGCTCTGCACCGGCACTTCCTGGCCGACGTTGAAGGAGGCTTCCTTGTTGTCCATGGTGACGATACTCGGGGTGGAGAGAATATCGCTCTTGGAGTTGGTCGACAGGGCCGTCACCAGCGCGGCCCAGTTGCCGTGATAGAAACCGGCCGCCATACCGTTGAACTCTTTGGCCAGCGAGGCCAGGCCGGTGGTGGTCCCGTTATCCTTGTAATCCTTGGCCGCGATGGCCACCGAACCTATCGGCAAACCGGTATTGGTGAACTGGGTGCCGCCGCCATTGGTGTTGGCCCACTGCACCCCGAGGTTGAGGCCGTCGCCATCGGCGATCTCGACGATGATCGCCTCCACCAGCACCTGGGCACGGCGGATGTCGAGCTTGGCGACCACCTGCTCCAGCTCGGCCATCACGTCCGGCTGGGCGGTGATCACCAGCGCATTGGTGGTCTCGTCGGCGGAGATGGCCAGCTTGCCACCGCCGATGCTGGCACCGCCACCGCCTGTGGTGGTAGCCGCGCCGCCCTTCTTGTCGGCCTCGATGCTGGAGCTGACGCCCTTGAGCACCTCCACCAGATCCTTGGCCTTGCCGTATTTCAGATAGAAGACCCGGGTGTTGCCCTGGCTCTGCAGGTCACGGTCGAGCTGGTGCACCATCTGGATGATGCGGGCGCGCGCCTTGGGCTCGCCGCTCACCACCACGGAGTTGGTGCGCTCGTCGGCCACCACCTTGGGGGCCAGCAGCAGGGAGGTGTTGGCCCCCTGGTTGTTGCCATCCTTGTTGAGGTTGGTCACCAGCCGCACCATTTCACCGGCGGAGGCGTACTTCAGCTTGACGATGTCCACTTCCTGGTCGCCCGCCTTGTCGACCCGGCGCACTACTTCCACCAGCCGGTTGACCACGGCGGCGCGGCCGGTAATCAGCAGCACGTTGGAGGGGTCGTAATGGACCACGTTGCCGCCGCCGGCGTTGTCATTGAGCTGGCGCAGCAGCGGCGCCAGCTCGCGCACCGAGACGTTGCGCACCGGCACGACCCGGGTCACCATCTCGTCACCGCTGCCGGGGTTGCTCTCGTCCACCACCGGGATGGCGGAGGTCTTGGCATCCTTGGAGCGCACCACCTTGAGCACGCCGTTGTCCATCGGGACCACGGCGAAGCCATAGACGTCGAGCACGCTCAGGAAGAACTGGTAGTACTGGTCTTCGTTGAGCAGGTCATAGCTGCGGACGTTGATCTTGCCCCGTACCGACGGCTCGATGATGATGGTCTTGTTCAGGTTCTTGCCGACCGTGTTGATGAACTCTTCGATGTCGGCATTCTTGAAGCTGGCGGAGTATTCGGTGGCCCAGGCTGAGCCTGCCATCATCAACGCCGCGGCCACGGTGGCCAGACGCCAGCCCTTCCCTTTATTTGTCATTCTTGGTGCTACTCCAATTCATTATTCTGACAAGCCGACATAAACGTCGTAGAGCTGTCCTTGCCGCTCGACGGTGACGGTCATTTCCGTTGCGCCAGCCACCTGCTGCATCGCCTGCATGGCCTGAGCGTTATCCCGCAGATCCAGCCCGTTGATGCTGACCGCCATGTCGTTGGCGACCAGCCCGAGTTGATTGAACAGTTCCGGATTGCGACCCGGATTGAGGCGATAGCCGACCATGCGACCATCGACCCGGACCGGGGAAATATTGAGGTAATCGGTGATCTTGCCGGGGTTGCCCATCAGTTCGTTGCGCACCGAGGAGAGCTTGTCGTCCTGCTTGCCCTGCTGGGGCAGCGGCTTGCCGTACTCCTCGCCGTCCAGCATCAGGGTCTCGTCGCGCCCATCCCGCTCGATGATGACACGGTCGGCAAATACCTGGCGGATCTTGGCCTGGGTGCCGTCGATGAGGTCACCGATGCCATAGGAGTTCTGCAGCCCGTTGTGGGCGATGATGGCGATGGACTTGGCGGGATCCGAGCTCGCCAGCACGCCATTGAGCTGGGCGTTGAGCTGGGTCTTGGGAGCATCGGCTGCGACAACATCGGCCGCCTGGGCCTGCTGCTTGGCCTTGCCGAACAGCGCCAGCCGGCTGACGCCGCTCAGATCGAGCCGGTTTGAACCCTGGCCCTGACTGGCTACCACCGACGGCTGCCAGGGCTGACTGACGGGGCGGCTGCCGAGATCCAGCAGACGCCAGGTGAGGCCGGCACACTGGTGGGCCAGCAACAGCAGCAGAAGCCAGAACAGAGGCTGGCTGAAACGGGAGAGTGGCACGGTTTTACAACGGGCCAGAAGGGAGCTCAACAAGTCATCCCTGAACGGTAGCGTCATGTTTATCAATATTTTCTGGCATCCAAATCGGTTGGCTATTGTGTACGGCAATGGACCCAGAGACAACCGACCGGATGGGAGTAAGCTGCGAAAATTGACATTCCGTCACACCCTTGGGCCCCCTGTTTCTATCCCGGGGCCTGCCTCTGGTATAATCAGGCACCCCTTTCAGCCATTCCGGAGTCGATTCATGCCGAACCCCGCAGAAATCCCAACCCAGGTCCGTCTCGACAAGTGGTTGTGGGCGGCACGTTTTTACAAGACCCGCAGCCTGGCCCGCGACCAGACTGAAGGGGGCAAGGTGCACTACAACGGCCAGCGCAGCAAGCCGGGCAAGCATGTCGAGGTCGGCGCCCTCATTCGTTTCTGGCAGGGCCAGGACGAACGGGAGGTGCGGGTGCTCGAGGTGAGCGAGCAGCGCAAATCCGCCCCGCTGGCCCAGCAGCTCTATGAAGAGACCGAGGCCAGCCTGAAACGACGGGCGGAAAACAGCGAGGCACGCCGCTTCAACAGCCAGTTTACCCCGAGCCCCGAGCGTCGCCCCGACAAGCAGGAGCGGCGCCAGCTGATCAAGGTCAAGCAATATTGACCCGCCAAGATGGCCCTTTTATGACGACAGATGGCGGAATAAGTTCCTAACCACCTGTTTATTAATGTTTTTATCTATTTACCCCACCGAAGAACCCAGGAATGCATGATGAGTAACCAAGATCTCCTGTATCGCTATCTGTTCGAAGAGTACGAAGTCCGGGGCGAGCTGGTCCAGCTGGACCACACCTACCGCCACGTGGTGGAGGCTCAGAACTACCCGGTACAGGTGCAAAAACTGCTGGGTGAACTGCTGGTCGCCACCAGCCTGCTGACCGCCACCCTCAAGTTCGAAGGCTCCATCACGGTACAGCTGCAGGGCAACGGCCCGGTACGGCTGGCCGTCATCAACGGCGACAACAACCAGCAGCTGCGCGGCGTGGCCCGCTACGAGGGTGAACTGCCGAGCGACGGCAAGCTGCAAAGCCTGATCGGGGAAGGCCAGCTGGTCATCACCATCACCCCGGAGCAGGGTGAACGCTATCAGGGCATCATAGCGCTGGACGCCGACACCCTGGCCGGCTGCCTGGAGCAGTACTTTACCCAGTCCGAACAGCTGGCGACCAAGCTCTGGATCCGCACCGGCTACCACGAAGGTGCGCCGCGCGCTGCCGGCATCCTGCTGCAGGAGCTGCCCGCCCAGAGCGAGGATCACGGCGACGACTTCGAGCACCTGACCCAGCTCACCAGCACCATCAAGGATGAAGAGCTGTTCGGTCTGGAAGCGGAAGAGATCCTCTACCGTCTCTACCACCAGGACAAGGTGCGGGTGTTCGATCCGCAGGCGGTCGAATTCCGCTGCACCTGCTCCCGCGAGCGTTGCGAAGGGGCCCTGTTGCAGATCGAGAAGGAAGAGGTAATGGAGATGGTGCAGGAGCTCGGCAAGATCGGCATGCACTGTGATTATTGTGGCGCCCAGTACGAATTTGACGGGATCGATGTCGAAACCCTGTTCAGCGGGGCTCCCGGTAATGATGCAAACAAGTTACACTAATTGAAGGCGGGCAAAACCCGCCTTTAACTTAAATAACAAAAAAATACCCTATTTTATAAAGTTTGATGGCGATCGCTAAACTCTACCACCTAAGTGATAGGATGAACGCCAGATAGAACCCTACCAACCTCTGAACCCAGGAGAATACAATGACAATCGTGGCAGAACCCACCCTGGCCCAACAATTAGGACTGGACCAGTACGGTATCAAGAACTCCACTGAAATCCTGCGCAACCCTTCCTACGACCAGCTGTTCGCGGAAGAGACTCGTGCCGACCTGGAAGGGTTCGAGCGCGGCGTGGTGACCGAACTGGGGGCCGTCAATGTCAATACCGGCATCTTCACCGGCCGCTCCCCGAAAGATAAATATATCGTCAAAGACGCCACTACCCAGAATACTGTGTGGTGGTCTGACCAGGGTAAAAACGATAACAAAGCCATCAGCCCGGAAGTGTGGTCACATCTGAAATCCCTGGTGACCAAGCAGCTCTCCGGCAAGCGCCTGTTCGTGGTGGACGGCTTCTGCGGTGCCAACCCGGACACCCGCCTGGCCGTGCGCATCATCACCGAGGTGGCCTGGCAGGCTCACTTCGTGAAAAACATGTTCATTCGCCCGAGCGATGAAGAGCTGAAAACCTTCAAACCGGACTTCGTGGTGATGAACGGTGCCAAGTGCACCAACCCGAACTGGAAGGAGCAGGGTCTCAACTCCGAGAACTTCGTCGCCTTCAACCTGACCGAGAAGATCCAGCTCATCGGCGGCACCTGGTACGGTGGCGAGATGAAGAAGGGGATGTTCTCCATGATGAACTACTTCCTGCCCCTGCGCGGCATCGCCTCCATGCACTGTTCCGCCAACGTGGGTCAGGACGGCGACGTGGCCATCTTCTTCGGCCTCTCCGGCACCGGCAAGACCACCCTCTCCACCGATCCCAAGCGTCAGCTGATCGGCGATGACGAGCACGGCTGGGACGACGACGGCGTGTTCAACTTCGAAGGTGGCTGCTACGCCAAGACCATCAAGCTCTCCAAGGAAGCCGAGCCGGACATCTACAACGCCATCCGTCGCGATGCGCTGCTGGAGAACGTGACCGTGGCGGCCGACGGCACCATCGACTTCGACGATGGCTCCAAGACCGAGAACACCCGGGTCTCCTACCCCATCTATCACATCGAGAACATCGTCAAGCCGGTCTCCAAGGCGGGTCACGCCACCAAGGTGATCTTCCTGACCGCCGACGCCTTCGGTGTGCTGCCCCCGGTCTCCAAGCTGACCAAGGAGCAGACCAAGTACCACTTCCTGTCTGGCTTCACCGCCAAGCTGGCCGGTACCGAGCGCGGCATCACAGAGCCGACCCCGACCTTCTCCTCCTGCTTCGGCGCGGCCTTCCTCTCCCTGCACCCGACCAAGTACGGTCAGGAGCTGGTGAAGCGGATGGAAGCGGCCGGCGCGGAAGCCTACCTGGTCAACACCGGCTGGAACGGCACCGGCAAGCGCATCTCCATCAAGGATACCCGCGCCATCATCGACGCCATCCTGGATGGCTCCATCGAGAAGGCCGAGACCAAGGTGCTGCCGATCTTCAATCTGGAAGTGCCGACCGCCCTGCACGACGTGAACCCGGCGATCCTCGACCCGCGCGACACTTACGCCAACAAGGCCGAGTGGGATGCCAAGGCGCAGGATCTGGCCCAGCGTTTCATCAAGAACTTCGAGCGCTTCACCGACAACGACGAAGGCAAGCGTCTGGTAGCGGCGGGTCCGCAGCTGTAACAGCGACCCCGTTCACAACCCATCTCATACCGGTCAGCCCAGCTGACCGGTATTTTTTTGAGCAGAGCGCGGCGTTTGACTCCCGCCAAACCTTGCCTTGTGGGCCCTTGCGCGTTAGATTCAGCCCAACTTTATACAATATACAATTTTGTAACGATTCCCCTGTGACCCGATCATGACCCCACCCTACAAGACCCGTACCCAAATGGTGATGGAAAACCTCCGTGGCCGGATCCTGCGCGGTGAGTTTCCCGCCGGCGCCCCCCTGCGCCAGGACGCCATCGCCAAGGAGCTGGCGGTGAGCCGCATTCCGGTGCGGGAGGCCCTGATGCAGCTGGAAGCCCAGGGGCTGGTGAAGTTCGAGGCCCACCGCGGCGCCGTGGTCACCATGCTGGACGCCGCAGCCATAGAGGAGCTCTTTTATTTGCGAGCCCTGCTGGAAGCCGATACCCTGTTCCACGCCGTCGACCTGATGACGGAGGAGACCTTCGCCAAGGCGCAGGCGATCCTCGCCCAGTTCGACCAGGCCCTCGAGTCGGGCACCCAGATCGAACGCTGGGCCGAACTGAACCACAGTTTTCACGCCACCCTCTATCAGGCCGCCGGCCGCCCCCAGGCACTGGAGCTGATCGCCCAGATCAATCTGAGCTGCGACCGCTATGTGCGCTTCGAGCTGCTGTTCGCCAGCGATGGCGTCGACAAGGCGGAGCGGGAGCACGCTCAGCTGCTGGAGCTGTGCCGCGCCCGCCGCAAGCACGAGGCGGTGGTGCTGCTCAAGCAACATATCGAGGCGGCTGGCCAGTCAATCAAGCGGATCCTGGACAGCGGCCACAACCACTGAACACTCACATCACTACAATCTGGCATTAACGACATGAATCATTTCGAGATTATTGAAACCCGCGTCGCCCAGGTCAGGGCCGAACTGGCCATGATGGAGCTGGACGCCTTCATCGTCCCCCATGACGACGAGCACCTGGGGGAGTACATTCCCGCCTACGCCGAGCGACTGGACTGGATCACGGGTTTCAACGGCTCCGCCGGCCTCGCCATCATACTGGCGCAGCGGGCGGCCCTGTTCATCGACGGTCGTTACACGGTGCAGGCCCGCATGCAGGCACCGGCCGAGCTCTTCGAGTTTCTCCACCTGAACGAAGATCCCCACGTGCAGTGGCTGGCCGAGCAGCTGCCTGCCGGTTCCCGGGTCGGCTTCGATGCCCGCCTGCACAGCCTGGCCTGGTATCGACACGCCAAAGAGATCCTGACCGAGCGCGGCATCGAGCTGGTGCGTGTGGATCAGAACCCCATCGATCTGCACTGGAGCGATCGCCCCGCCCCCACCAAGAATCCGGCCATCCTCTACAGCGAGGCGCTGGCGGGCCAGTCCAGCCAGGCCAAGCGCGAGCTGCTGGCCAGCGATCTGCGCAAGCGCGGGCTGGATGCGGTGCTGCTGACCCAGGCCGAGCCCATCAACTGGCTGCTCAACCTGCGTGGCCGCGACGTGGAGCGGCTGCCGGTGGTGCTGGGCTTTGCGGTGCTCTACGCCAACGCCACCATGGATTTCTTCGTCGATACCGACAAGATCGACTGCTTCGCCTTCAGCCAGCACGTGGGGCAAGATGTCTCCGTCTACCCCATCGACAAGCTGGGTGACGTGCTCAAGCGCATCGGCGAAGATCAGCAGAAGGTGCTGGCCGATCCCAACACCGCCAACGCCTGGACCCAGCTGGTCATGGAAGAAGCGGGCGCCATCCTGGTGGCAGGTCAGGATCCGACCATGCTGCCGAAGGCGTGCAAGAACGAAGTGGAGCTGGCCGGCATGCATGCCGCCCATCTGCGCGACGGCGTCGCCGTCACCCGCTTCCTGGCCTGGCTGGATCGACTGATCGCCAGCGGCGAATTCGACGGGGTGGATGAAGGCACCCTGGCCGACCAGCTGGAAGCCTTCCGCCGCGAGCAGGAGCACTACGTCGAACCGAGCTTCGACACCATCTCGGCGCTCGGCCCCAACGCCGCCATGTGCCACTACCGCCACACCAACGGCACCCCGCGCCCCTTTGGCCAGGACAGCATCTATCTGGTGGACTCCGGCGCCCAGTATCTGGACGGCACCACCGATATCACCCGCACCATCAAGGTGGGTGAGCTGACCGACGAGCACAAGGCGATGTTCACCCGGGTACTGCAGGGTCACATCGCCCTGGATCAGGCCCGCTTCCCGCGCGGTACCGCCGGCATCCAGCTCGACGTGCTGGCCCGCATGCCACTGTGGCAGGCCGGTTACAACTACGACCACGGCACCGGCCACGGCGTCGGCCACTTCCTCAGCGTGCACGAAGGCCCGCAGCGCATCGCCCCCAAGGGCAGCCTGGTGGCCCTGCAGCCGGGCATGGTGCTCTCCAACGAACCTGGCTACTACCGGGAAGATGCCTTCGGCATCCGCTGCGAGAACCTGGTGGTGGTTACCGAACAGGAGCAGATCGGCGAGCTGCCGATGCTGGGCTTCGAACGGCTGACCTATGTACCGTTCGATACCCGCCTCATCGATCGCAGCCTGCTGAGCCCGGCCGAGTTCCGCTGGATCAACGAGTACCACGTCGAGGTCTACCGCCGTCTCAGCCCGCTGCTGGAGGGTGAGGATCTCGCCTGGCTGGAGCAGGCAACCAGCCTCATCTAAGCGCAGACAACTCTGCTTGTCTGATAAAACAGGGTCCACGGGCCCTGTTTTTTTGCCCGCCGGTTTGACCTGTATCAAGGCCCCGCCGCCCCAGGTCAGGACAATGCCCCTCATGACGACCCATCACTCCCACCCCGCGCGCCCGGCCCGCGCCGACCAGGTGCCCATGCACCCCAGGCTCAAGCGGGAGCAGCAGACGGTCAGCGCCATGATCCGCCTCTACTGCGACCACCATCACCAGGACCCCGCCTGCCGGCACTGCCAGCAGTTGCAGGAGTTCGCCCACCAGCGGCTACGCCGCTGCCGCTATGGTCACGGCCACAAGCCCACCTGTGCCAACTGCCACATCCACTGCTATGCCCCGGCCATGCGCAAACAGATCCAGCTGGTGATGAAGTGGAGCGGCCCGCGCATGCTGTGGCATCACCCCTGGCTGGCCCTGCGCCACCTGCTGGACAGCCGTCGCAAGGCCCCCAAACGGCCGGGCAGCCGCCCTCTGCCGCCCTGAGCCGGGGCCACCCTGCCGCTCAGACCCGCTTGCATCAACCCGACGGGCCCACTACCCTGTGGCTCCTTTTTGACTGCCGCCCGGCAGCACGTACGACACTACAGGAGCCCGGATGCACCAGCCCCCCGTTTTGAGAGTGGCGCGCCACACCGACATGCACGCCATCTGGCAGATCGACGTCAATGTGTTCGGGGAGGATGTCTATCCCGGCTTCTTCTTCCGCCAGGCCATGGACCTGTGGCCCGAGCTGCTGCTGGTAGCCGAGCTGGACGGCAAGCTGCTGGGCTATGCCCTGGGTGGACTGGGACAGGATCGGTCGCAGGGCTGGCTGCTGTCGTTGGCGGTGCTGCCGGAGGCGCGCGGCTTCGGCCTGGCCGAACGCATGATGCTGCAGGTGGAGCAGTCACTGCTGAAACTGGGGATCGAGCGGGTCAGACTGACGGTGGATCCGGCCAATCCGGCCCAGCGCCTCTACTTTCGACTCGGTTATCAGCAACTGGCCGAGGAGCGCGACTATTTCGGCCAAGGCGAGGATCGCCTGCTGCTGGAAAAATGGCTCGACTGAGCCGGTGGGGACGGGGTTTGCAGGGTCCGGGCCTTATAATTGGTTACACTTTGCTGGTTTCATGCTCAATCCGGTTGGCGTAGAGTTGAATCACTGACCGAACAAACCAGATTAGATGCCAGCCCAGGAGGCCCATCATGTTGAAACGCATTACCCTCATCGCCCTGTTGGCCACCACCACCGCCACCACCCTCAGCGGCTGTGCCAACAGCGACGTCTACTCCGGCGACGTCTACACCAAGGATCGCGCCAAGCAGGTGCAGACCGTCAGCTACGGCACCATCCTCTCCACCCGCCCGGTCAAGATCCAGGCTGATGAGAACTCGCTGATCGGCACCATAGGCGGTGCCGTGGTCGGCGGCCTGCTCGGCAGCACCATCGGCGGCGGGCGCGGCAGCGACATCGCCGCGGCCGGTGGCGCCATCGCGGGCGCGGCAGCCGGCAAGGCGGCCGGTGACAAGCTCAACCAGGTGGATGGCGTCGAGCTCGAGATCAAGAAAGAGAACGGCGAATCCATCGTGGTGGTGCAAAAGGCCAGCCCCACCTTCGTACCGGGCGCCCGGGTCCGCATGACCCAGGGCAACGGCACCATCAACGTGGCCGTGGTCAACTAAGCCCTCTAGGCCTCCGCCCATGAAAAAGCCCTCGCTGTGCGAGGGCTTTTTTTATTGCCATGTCGGCCGGGAATTACTGGCGAACCAGCCGGAAGATGGCGTAGCCAGGGTGCTGGGCGTCATCCATCGGCAGAGTGGACTTGTACTCCAGATCCGCACCGGCCAGCTGTTTGGCCTCCTCGCGGGGCGAGGAGTAGAGCCGCACGTCCACGTTGGCCGGCAGGGCCTTCATGTGCCAGTTGTTGTTGGCCGCCGGGCTGAAGCCGGCCGGGTTCTCGGCAGACTGGGCCTTCAGGTACTGGGCGATGATCTCGCGCGTCTCGAAGGGATCTTCATGGACGATGTTGCTGCCGTCGATACCCGGGAAGTGGCCGCCACCGCTGGCGCGGTAGTTGTTGGTCACCACGTAGAACTTCTGGGCCGGATCGATGGGCTGGCCGTTGAAGGTGAGGCTGCTGATGCGCTGGCCGTCGCTGACCTTGGCCCCTTCCTTGTTGTAACGGGCCGGCTGGGTGATATCCACCTCGTAGTTGACCCCGTCGATCACGTCGAAGTTGTAGGTGGGGAACTTCTCGTTCACCAGCCACTGCACCTCGGTCTTGCCGGTGTCGATCTGGTTGAACTGGCCGGCGCTCATCTCCAGCCACTCCTTGACGGTGGCCCCGTTCACCTCGACTACCTGCAGGGTGTTCGGATAGATGTAGAGGTCAGAGACGTTGCGCAGGGAGATGTCGCCCTGGGCCACGTAGGTGAAGTCGTTGATGCCGTTGCGACCGCCACGGAACGGGGCCGCCACCGACAGGATGGGGTAGGACTCCTTGAGCAGACCGTCTTTTTGCAGCTGTTCGGCGTAGCGGCGCTGGGCATCGCTCACCAGCTGTACCGAGGGATCATCCTGCACCAGGGCGAAGAAGCTGTGGATGGAGGAGGTGATCTTGCCGAGCGGCTCGTCCAGCCACTGGTTGGTGGCGTCGTGATCGGCCTGTACCAGGTCCACCACCCGTTGATCCACCGCGCTGCCTTCGCTGGAGTCGATCTTGCGCAGGCTGGCCTGGCTCTGTTTCACCTGCCACTTGCCGTCCACCTGCTCCAGCTTGAGGTCGATGATGCCGAGGTGGTTGCCCCAGTAACCCGGCATCACGGTCGGAATGCCGCTCAGGGTACCGGCCTGGTTGTCCACCTCCGGCAGATCCGGGAAGTCACCCGGGAAGTTCTTGTGGGCGTGGCCCAGCATCAGGGCATCCACCCCCTTCACCTTGGCCAGGTGCCAGGCGGAGTTCTCCATCATGGCCTCGTAGCTGCTGGCGTTGATGCCGGTGTGGGCAACCACGACAACCACGTCGGCGCCCTTGGCGCGCAGCTCGGGCACATAGTGGTTGGCGGTCTCGACCATGTCGGCCACCACCACCTTGCCTTCCAGATGGCGCTTGTCCCACTGCAGCACCTGCGGCGGGGTAAGCCCCAGGATGCCGACCTTGACGGTCTGCAACTGACCCTTGTCATCCTTCACCTTGCGCTCCAGCAGCAGGTAGGGGGTGAACTTGTTGCCGCTCCAGTCAATCTGCCCCTTGGCATCGCGCTTGAAGGCGCTCGCCTCGAACACGTTGGCGTTCACATAGGGGAACTTGGCCCCTTGCAGGGTCTTGGTGAGGTAATCCAGACCGTAGTTGAATTCGTGGTTACCCAGGTTGCCGGCGTCGTAGCCGAGCTCGTTCATCGCCTTGAACACCGGGTGGGCCTGCTTGTCGAGGTAGCCGGCACCGGACTGCTCGAAGATGTAGTCAGCCAGCGGCGTGCCCTGGATCAGGTCGCCGTTGTCGAGCAACAGGTTGTTGGGGTTTTCGGCGCGGGCCGCGCGGATCAGCAGCGCGGTGCGGGAGAGGCCGAACTTGCGATCCTCCTTGTTCTGGTAGTAGTCATACCCCAGCACGTTGGAGTGGATATCGGAGGTCTGGATCAGACGCAGGGCAACCTCGCCCGGCTGCGCCTTGCTGTCGTTTTCATTGCTACAGGCAGACAACAGCACGATGGCTGCAATAGCACCCAGCTTCATAGATTTATTCACTGTTTTGTCCCTTTTATTAGAGTGTCGCTTTACCAGCGACGGGAATTTAACAGACGAATATGTCAGCGGATGAAGCCGGGGTGAATTTTTATGAGGTGCGGCACAAAAATAGCCTTATGACGCCAGCAAAGCCCCGCTCGCCAGCTGCAACGCCAACCCCAGCATGATGAAACCAACAATAGTATCAATAGCTTGCTGTACCCTGCCGCGCGCGAGCCAGGGCGAGAGGGCGGCCGCCCCGAACGCCAGGCTGTAGAACCAGACCAGCGAGGCCAGCATGGCCCCCGCCGCGAAGGCGGGCCGCAACTCTTCGGCAAACTGGCTGCCGAAGGAGCCGAGCAGCATCAGGGTATCCAGGTAGACGTGGGGGTTGAGCAGGGTCACCCCGAGGGTCATGGCCAGTACGCTCTTGACCCCCATCAACTGGGGCGAGTCAGCAAGCGCTGCCCCCTGCCCGCGCCAGGCGCTGCGCAAGGAACGGATACCGAACCAGCCGAGGAACAGCACGCCGCCCCAGGTCAGCAGGGCCAGTCCGATCGGGCTGGCCGCCAGCAGGTTGGCGCCGCCGAACACCCCGATCCCGATCAGCACGAGATCGCACAGGCAGCAGAGGGTCGCCGTCAGCAGATGGTGGTTGCGGTGGATGCCCCGGCTCAGCACGAAGGCATTCTGGGCACCGATGGGGATGATCATGGCAAGGCCTAGGGTGAAGCCTTGCAGGGTAGTTGCAAACATGGATGAACCGTCCAGCAGAGTGATTGGACGGCACTATAAGGGGCGGCTAGATGTTTAGAGAAATTCATTAATCTGCTGAGCAATTTGTTTTGCTAATGAAAGAGGGCTCGACCCAACCCCTTCGAGGTAGAAGGGGCTAGACCCGCTTATGGCTGTCAATTGCAGGATCTGACAATTGTTAGCCAGTCACTCTGCCCCGAGAATCATCGGGTTTTATTGCATCAGCTTGGGGAAGTTGGTGACCACGACCTGCTCGAGATTGGGCAGCAAGATGCCACTGCTCACCCCCTTGGCGATGGCCTGGTAGCGATTCATCGACCCCGTTTTACGGGTGACCTGATTGAGGTGGTAGTTCACGGTTCGCTCCGTGATCCCCAGGATGCAGGCGATTTCACTCGACGTTTTCCCTTCACTGGCCCAGAACAGGCATTCGGTCTCCCGGTCAGTCAGGGCCTCCTGAGGGTCATCGTCCCGCAGACTGACCCGCACAATCCGGATCGCCGCCTCGAAGATGTAGTTGGACATCCAGGAGAGGACGGGCGAGGACTCCAGCAGCAGATCGCTCGATGCCCGCTCGGCGGTGATGAACGACAGTATGCCGTTTTCTCCCGCCGCCCCGTGCAACGGAAACGAGATGCCGTTGCGCAGCCCGAACTCCGCCGCCAACCCCATCACGTCCAGACTGCCCTCTTGCAGAAAACGTGCTCGCTCATCCAGCCGGTTCCAGTAAATGGGCAAGGTCTGCTTGCGGGCCAATTGAATGATGGGATCACAGGCCAGCATATGGTTTGCCGTATAGGCCTGCACCCAGGAGTCGGGGCACTGATTGAACAGCACCACCTTGGGTCTTTGCATCGACATGGGAATGATCAGCGCAAACCGGTAGTAGTCGTAACCCATACCGAGCGTGAACCGACCGATCAACTCGGCCAGACGATCCCCGTCCGTTACCGAAGTGAAATGTTCGAGGTACTCAAGCAGTTGGTCTTGTTTCATAGGCTAGCCCCCCTGGCCAGGGCCTCGATTATAGCGCCGAACACTGAAATGGAGACATCTGAATGCTTGTTTTCAAAGGAAAATTAAAAGAACACCCCAGATGGGAGGTAGAAAACGAGCTTTATCGCTTTCGCAATCGCGTCTTCTCCGATCGCCTCGGCTGGGATGTGGAATCTCACCGTGGTCTGGAGCAGGACAGTTTCGATACTCCGGACACCCACTGGGTTCTGATTGAGGACGAAGAAGGCCTGTGCGGCTGCATCCGTCTGCTCAGTTGTGCCCAGGATTACATGCTGCCCAGCATCTTCCCCACCGCCCTCGCCGGCGAAGCCCCGCCACGCAGCAACGACGTGTGGGAACTGACCCGCCTCGCCATCGATGCCGAACGGGCGCCGCGCCTGGGCAACGGGGTCAGCGAGCTGACCTGCGTCATCTTCCGCGAGGTCTATGCCTTCGCCAGGGCGAAGGGGATCCGCGAGCTGGTTGCCGTGGTCAGTCTGCCGGTAGAGCGGATCTTCCGCCGCCTCGGCCTGCCCATCGAGCGGCTCGGTCACCGCCAGGCGGTGGATCTGGGCGCCGTGCGCGGGGTGGGGATCCGCTTCCATCTGGACGAGCGTTTCGCCCGTGCCGTCGGTCAGCCCCTGCAGGGTGCCTATGACGAAGCCCGCGAGCTGGTCACCGAATAAGGGTGACGCAAAAAAATCCCGGGGTAAGACCCGGGATTAAAAGTTCTCGCTATGGCCCGTTTCCACCCCATGCAAAAACGGACGCAAAAGAGTATCTCCTGAATACCTTTTGACCACCACTGTCACATCTCACAGTGACAAACCCGCTTTGACCCCACAGCCCTTGTCCCGCCTGCGCTGCCGACATTTTCAGCGCTCTCCGGTTGTTCTCTCGCCACCACTTGAGTAGCATCCCTTCTCAATCTCCCTGCTGATAAGGAATGCTGATGAAAGCGTTGGACTACAAGCTGCTGCTGGCGCTGGATGCGGTGATGCAGGAGCAGAACTTCGAGCGCGCCGCCCAGCGCCTGCACATCACCCAGTCCGCCATCTCCCAGCGCATCAAGCAGCTGGAGCAGCAGTTTGCCGAGCCGCTGATCATTCGCGGCCAGCCGCTGCAGGCCACCGCGCTCGGGCAGAAGCTGCTGGCCCACTACCGCCAGGTACGCCAGCTGGAACTGGAGCTGGCCGGCGAGCTCTCTCCCGCCGAGCCCCAGGCGCCGATCCGGGTCAGCATTGCCGTCAATGCCGACAGCCTGGCCACCTGGTTTCTGCCCGCCCTGGCGCCGCTGCTGGAACAGCACCCCATCGAGCTCAACCTGCTGGTGGATGACGAGAGCCGCACCCTGGATCGGGTGCGCGAGGGGCAGGCGTTCGGTGCCGTCAGCCTGCACGGCCAGCCACTGGCGGGCTGCTGCGTCGACGAGCTCGGCGAGATGCGTTACCTGCTCACCGCCAGCCCCGCCTTCGTCGAGCGCCACTTCCCGCAGGGGCTGACCCTGGCGGCGCTGGCCAAGGCGCCGGCGGTGGCCTTCGATCAGCGCGACGACATGCACGTCAGCTACATGGCCCGCCACTTCGGGCTGGAGCCCGGCGGCTACCCCTGCCACACGGTGCGCTCGTCCGAGGCCTTCGTCGCCATGGCCGAGCAGGGGCTGGCCTGCTGCCTCATCCCGGAATTGCAGATCCGTCGCCAGCTGGCGGAGGGGTCATTGCTCGATCTCAACCCGGAACAGCACCTGGTAGAGCGACTCTACTGGCACCGCTGGGTACTGGAGCGCGGGCTGCACAAACAGATATCCCAGCGCCTGATCGAGCAGGGTCGCCAGGCGCTGCAACGCCCCTGACAGGGCCATTCACCTTGGCTTTGGAGGGGTAAAAACGTATAGTGCTGGGCGATTAACCACCAGGTCTCCACTCAGGTTCCCCATTTATGTTCCAAGACAATCCGCTGCTGGCCCAGCTCAAGCAACAAATCCGCGAAAACATCCCCAAGAAAGAGGGTGTGATCCGCGCCTCCGATCGGGGCTTCGGCTTCCTGGAGGTCGATGAGAAGACCAGCTATTTCGTGCCGCCTCCCTACATGAAAAAGGTGATGCACGGTGACCGGGTGACCGCCCTGATCCGCACCGAGAAAGAGAAGGAAGTGGCCGAGCCGGATGAGCTGCTGGAGCAGTCCGTCACCCGCTTCGTGGCCCGGGTCAAGATGTTCCGCGACCGCCTCAACGTGGTGGCCGATCATCCGCTGATCAAGGATGCCATCAAGGCCCGCGTCAAGAAGGGTCTGGACGAGAAAGAGTTCAAGGAAGGGGACTGGGTGGTCGCCACCCTCAAGCGTCACGCCCTGGTGGACGGCAACTTCTCCGCCGAGATCACCCAGAAGATCGCCGCCCAGGAAGATCACAACGTGCCCTGGTGGGTGGTGCTGGCGCGCCACAACCTGGCCCAGGTCGAGCCGGCGGATCTGCCGGAGTGGAAGGTGATCGAAGAGGAAGAGCTGCCCCGCACCGATCTGACCGCGACCCCCTTCTTTACCATCGACGGCGCCAAGACCAAGGACATGGACGATGCCCTGGCCATCCGCAAGCTGGACAACGGCTGGGAGCTGCTGGTGGCCATTGCCGACCCGACCGCCTATGTGGCCGAAGGGAGCGAGCTGGACAAGGAGGCCGCCCAGCGCGCCTTCACCGTCTACATGCCGGGCCGCAACGTGCCGATGATCCCGCGCACCCTCTCCGACGAGCTCTGCTCCCTGAAAGAGGGCGAGGAGCGCAACACCCTGTGCGCCCGCCTGCTGATCGCCGAGGATGGCCTGCTGCTGGAGGAGACCGAGTTCTTCGCCGCCCGCATCTGCTCCCACGCCCGTCTCACCTATGACGACGTCTCCGACTGGGCCGAACACGGCAAGCCGCTGGATATCGACGCCGGCGTGCTGGCCCAGCTGCCGCTGATGAAGGCGATGACCGAGGCGCGCATTGCCTGGCGCACCGAACATGCCCTGGTGTTCCCGGACCGCCCCGACTACGACTTCGAGCTGGGCGAAAACGGCGCTGTGCTGGCCATCCACGTCGAGCCACGCCGCATCGCCAACCGCATGGTGGAAGAGTCGATGATCGCCGCCAACATCTGTGCCGGCCGCGTGCTGGGCAAGAGCGTCGGTTACGGCATCTTCAACGTCCACACCGGCTTTGACGAGGAGTCCCTCGACGGCGCCATCGATCTGCTCAAAAGCGCCGAGGCCCCGTTCGAGAAAGAAGAGATCGCCAGTCTGTCCGGCTTCTGCGCCCTGCGCCGCTGGATCGACAACCTGGACACCCGCTGGCTGGATGGCAAGATCCGCCGCTTCCAGAGCTATGCGCTGATGTCCGCCGAGCCGGGTGCCCACTACGGCCTGGGGCTGGATGCCTACGCCACCTGGACCTCACCGATCCGCAAATACGGCGACATGGTCAACCATCGCCTGCTCAAGGCCGTCATCGCCGGCAAGACCCCGGGTGAGCGCCCGAGCCTGGAGCTCACCGAACACCTGACCGCCTGCCGCCGTCTGCACCGCATGGTGGAGCGCGACATCGGCGACTGGCTCTATGTCCGCTACCTCAAGGCCGATGCCGGCACCGACAAGGTGTTCAACGCCGAGATCATCGACGTGATGCGTGCCGGCCTCAAGCTGCGCCTGCAGGAGAACGGTGCCGTGGTGTTCATGCCCGCCCGCCATATCCTCGACAACAAGGATCGGCTGGAGTGCAACTGGGACAACGGCCGCGTCTATCTGGACAAGACCGAGGTGGTCTACGAGCTCGGCCAGATCATCGAGGTCAAGCTGACCGAAGCGGTGGAAGAGACCCGCTCCCTCATCGCCAAGCCGGCGGTGGAGCTGGTGCCGGGCCCGGCGCCGGTCGCCCCGACCAGCGAAGCCGATGCCGCGCCTGCCGACGAGGCCCCCAAGGCCGAATAAGCCAAGGCCTTCCCTCCTTGCAAAAGCCCGCACCCTGCGGGCTTTTTTATTGGGTCATGCCGCCCGCCTGGTCAGAAGATCACTTTTTGTACGCCCCTGGCTTGCCAGTGGCTCGTTACGGGCATAGAGTGAACCCACAAATGAACGAACGTTCGCTCATGGTAAGTTTTCAGGCAAGAGGCATCCCCATGACCACCAACAACCTGCGGCTGGAGCAGCGGCGCGAGCAGATCATCCAGGCGGCGCTCGGCTGCTTTATCGAGCGAGGCTTCCACCAGACCGGCATGCGCGACATCGCCGCCGCCGCCGGGGTGAGCCTCGGCAACCTCTACAACCACTTCGCCCGCAAGGAGGAGCTGATCGCCCACATCGCCTCGCTGGAGGCGGCCGAGCTGCAACCCCTGCTGGATGAGCTGGTTCAGGGGCCGGCCCAGGCGGCGCTGGCCCGCTTCGCCGCCGGCTACCTCGCCTGGTCGCTGACCCCGGAGAACCTGCTGCTCGGCACCGAGATCCTGGCCGAGCTGGCCCGCCACCCCGAGATGGCAGCCACCTTCGCCAGCAACCAGCGCCAGCTGTGCGATGCCCTGGCGGCGACGGTGCGCCGTGGCCAGCAGGCGGGAGAGCTGGCCGTCCACCTGCAGCCGGATCTCACGGCCCAGCTGCTGCTGGACGCGCTGGAGGGGCAGGCCCTGCGCCACGCCCTGGCCCTGCATCCAGAGCAGGCACCGGTGGAACAAAGGTTGCCGTCCCTACTGGAACAACTGCTGGGCCCGGCCTGCTGATCACCCCAAGGAGTCACCACTATGACGACCCCGCACAATCGACTGGAAGGACTGGATCTGGCCCGCGCCATGGCCCTGCTCGGCATGGTGCTGGTGAATTTTCGCATCGCCATGGGGGTGTTGGCGGGCGGGCCGGACTGGCTCAAGCCCCTGCTGGATGCACTGGAGGGGCGCTCCGCCGCCAGCTTCGTGGTGCTGGCCGGCATCGGGCTGGGGCTGTCGACCCGCAAGCTGGCGTGGTCGGCGGCCATGACCCACACCGCCAGGCGGGCCCTGTTTCTGCTGATCGTGGGGCTGCTCAACTACCTGGTGTTTCCGGCCGACATCATCCACTACTACGCCGTCTACTTTCTGCTGGGGGCCTGCTGTCTCCGGCTTCCCTCCCCCTGGCTGCTGGCCCTGATCCCGCTGCTGGCGGCAAGCTTCGTCGGCCTGCTGTTCCTGCTCGATTACGATCGGGGCTGGCAGTGGCACAGCTTCAGCTATCCCGAGTTCTGGACCCTGGCCGGCTTCATCCGCAATCTGCTGTTCAACGGTTGGCACCCTGTGGTGCCCTGGCTGGGCTTTCTGCTCTACGGCCTCTGGCTGAGCCGCCAGTCTCTGGCCAATTCGCTCACCCAGCGCTGGCTGCTGGCCGGCGGGGTGAGCGCCATGGTGTTGGCCAGGGGGCTGTCGCTCTGGTTGTCGCCCCTCTTGCCGAACCCAGAGCTGGCGCCGCTGCTGGCAACTCAGCCCATTCCCCCGGCGCCGCTCTACCTGCTGTTCGGCATGGGCGCGGCCAGCACCCTGATCGCCCTCTGCCTCTGGCTGAGCCGTACCCTGCCCGAGGCCCGCTGGTGGCGAGTGTGGCTGCCGGTCGGCCGGCAGACCCTGACCCTCTATCTGGCCCACATCATGCTCGGCATGGGGATGCTGGAGGCCATCGGCTGGCTGCAGGGGCAGGATCTGCCCGAAGTGGTGCTGGCCGCCGGCCTCTTCGCCCTGGCGGCGCTGCTGTTTGCCAATCTCTGGAGTCTGCGCTTCGAAAGAGGCCCGCTGGAGTGGCTGATGCGTCGGCTCTGCGGCTGAAGGAGAGCATGAAAAACTGAAAGTGGGTTACAAAATAATTGATTCATTGATTATTTGAATGTGGATTCAAGTAATTCATCGTCAACACCCTCAGTTTTCAGGTCGGGTGAATTGCTCCAATTGAATACAAATAATGGAAATGAGAAATGGATCACATTGACACCTGGTTTGCGCAAACAACAAAAAGTGACTTACGTCACACAAAAACGATAGTGGCGGCAGCAAAGATCGAAATGTAGCCGAAATACAGAGAGTGAATGTGATCAACATCACTATGAAGGTAGGGGGGAGGTCGAGGTATTTGAGAGCTGCGTCACAAGACACCCCGTTTTCAGCCTAATTTGATCACAAGCTGGTAGATTGAAGTTGCTTAGACGACAGGGATGGCGGTTCGGCAAAACCGGCCAGCCCGACTACCACTTTTAATCAAACAGGCTTAAAACGGGGTCCCGACATGTTATCACCGGATACCAAAGTCAAGATACAGAATTTTGGACGCTTCCTGTCCAATATGGTCATGCCCAACATAGGCGCCTTCATCGCCTGGGGGTTCATTACCGCCCTCTTCATCCCCACCGGCTGGCTGCCGAGCGAAACCTTGGCCAAGCTGGTCGGCCCCATGATCACCTACCTGCTGCCACTGCTGATTGGCTATACCGGCGGCAAGCTGATGGGCGGTGAGCGCGGCGGCGTGGTCGGTGCCATCACCACCATGGGCGTCATCGTGGGGACCGACATTCCCATGTTCATGGGCGCCATGATGGTCGGCCCGCTCGGTGGCTGGGCCATCAAGCGCTTCGACAAGGCGATGGACGGTCGCGTCAAGAGCGGCTTCGAGATGCTGGTCAACAACTTCTCCGCCGGCCTTATCGGCATGCTGCTGGCGATCCTCGCCTTCTTCGTGATTGGCCCCTTCGTCAAGGTGCTCTCCGGCCTGCTGGCCGGTGGCGTCGGCTTCTTGGTGGAAAACCACATGCTGCCGCTCACCTCCATCTTCGTCGAACCGGCCAAGATCCTGTTCCTCAACAACGCCATCAACCACGGCATCTTCTCGCCGCTGGGGATCCAGCAGGCGACCGAGCACGGTAGCTCCATCTTCTTCCTGATTGAAGCGAACCCGGGCCCGGGCATGGGTGTGCTGCTGGCCTACATGGTGTTCGGCCGTGGTGCCGCCAAGCAGTCCGCGGCTGGCGCCTCCATCATTCACTTCTTCGGCGGCATCCACGAGATCTACTTCCCGTACGTGCTGATGAACCCGCGCCTCATTCTGGCGGTGATCGCCGGTGGCATGACTGGGGTCTTTACCCTGACCCTGTTCAATGCAGGTCTGGTCTCACCCGCCTCACCGGGCTCCATCTTCGCCGTGTTGTTGATGACGCCGAAAGCCTCCCTGATCGGGGTCGCCCTCTCCATCATCAGCGCGACTCTGGTCTCCTTCCTGGTCGCCGCCGTGTTCGTCCGCGCCCAGCAGCCGGAAGCTGACGAGGCCGATGCCCTCGGTGAAGCCACTCGCAAGATGAAAGCCATGAAGGGCGGCAAACCCGAAACCGCAGCGGCCAAGAAGCCGGGCGGCGAACTGATGGCGGTACGCAATATCGTGGTCGCCTGCGATGCGGGCATGGGCTCCAGCGCCATGGGCGCAGGCATGCTGCGCAAACGGGTGCAGGCCGCCGGGCTCGATATCAGCGTCACCAACCGCGCCATCGATCAGCTCGACGATCAGGTGGATTGGGTCATTACCCACAAGGATTTGACCGAACGGGCCCGTCGCCATGCGCCGAACGCTCACCATATTTCCCTGACCAACTTCCTCGACAACGGCCTCTATCAGGAGCTGGTACAGAGCCTGACTCAGGCCGCCAACGATGATGTCGCCAACCCGCAACTGCTGGTGGCCGCCAACGATGACAGCTACGAGCCGCAAGCGGCCGAAGTCTTTACCCTGAGCCGTCATGACGTGCATCTGGGACTGAAAGCCGACAGCAAGGAGGCCGCCATCCTGACCGCAGGCCGACTGCTGGCGGAGCGCGGCTACGTGGCCCCCGACTACGTCAACGCCATGCTGGAGCGCGAACAGCTGGTCTCCACCTACCTCGGCGAATCCATCGCCGTGCCCCACGGCACCATCGCCGCCAAGGAGTTTGTGAAGCGTACCGGCATCGTCATCTGCCAGTACCCGGCCGGGGTCGCCTTTGGCGAAGCCGCCGATGAAGTAGCGCGGCTGGTGATCGGCATCGCCGCCCGCAACGACGAACACATGCAGGTAATAACCCGCCTGACCAATGCACTGGATGAACCCGGTCTCATCGACCGACTGGCCAGCACCACGGATCCCCAGGCCTTCCTGGATCTGCTGGGTGCCGAACAGGCTGCGTAATCATCTTTCATCGTCTTTGGTTCAAGAGGTTAATATCATGAAAACATTGCATTTTGGTGCTGGTAACATCGGTCGCGGCTTTATCGGCAAAGTGCTGGCGGATGCCAGCCATCAGGTCACCTTCGCCGACGTCAACGACACTCTGATCGATCAGCTCAACCACCGCCAGGAGTATAAGGTCCACGTGGTGGGTGCGGATCAGAAGCTGGATGTGGTGCGCAACGTGGCGGCGGTGAGCTCCGCCGGTCACGAGGTGATCGCCCGTATCATCACCGCCGATCTGGTCACCACGGCAGTGGGCCCCAACATTCTGGACAAGATTGCCAGTACCCTGGCCAAGGGGCTGCAAGCCCGCTTCGATGCCGGCAACCTGACTCCGCTGAACGTCATCGCCTGTGAAAACATGGTGCGCGGCACCAGCCACCTCAAGCGCGAGGTACTCAAGTACCTGCCGGTCGCGTATCATGCCACGCTCGAATCCTGTATCGGCTTCGTCGACTCGGCGGTGGATCGCATCGTGCCGCCCGCTGCGGCTGCCAACGATGACCCGCTGGAAGTGACGGTCGAGAGCTTCAGCGAGTGGATCGTCGATCAGACCCAGTTCAAGGGGGAGTTGCCACAGGTGGCGGGCATGGAGCCAACCGACAACCTGATGGCCTTCGTCGAGCGCAAGCTGTTCACCCTCAACACCGGCCACATCGTCACCGCCTACCTCGGCAAACTGCGGGGCTACCGCACAGTGCGCGAGGCGATCGAAGATCCGGTGATCCGCAGCAAGGTGCGCCGCGCCATGGAGGAGAGCGGTGCCGTACTGGTAAAACGCTACGGCTTCGACCCGCGCCTGCACGCCGCCTATATCGAGAAGATCCTGGCCCGCTTCGCCAACCCCTATCTGGTGGACGAGATTGACCGGGTCGGTCGTCAGCCGCTGCGCAAGCTGGCGGCGGGAGATCGACTGGTAAAGCCGCTGCTGGGCACCCTGGAGTACGGCCTGCCGAGCGATCAGTTGCAGGAGGGGATCGCCGCGGCGCTGCACTATCGCAATGCCGATGACCCGCAGGCGGTGGAACTGCAACAGCTGCTGGCGGAGCTGGGCCCGGCCCAGGCCCTGGCGCGCATCACCGGCCTGGCCGCCGACAGCGACATCGTCAGCGCCATCGTCACCCGTTATGGCAATTTGAAGTGACCTGATGAGGTGTCACCGTGCCGGCCCGCGCAGGCCGGTCACCAAAGCGCCTCATACGATAAAAACCGGGAGAGAGGCCCACTCTCTCCCAGTCAGCTGGACCCAATGCACTTATGACCACACACCAGGAAGATGAAGTACTGGAACGACTGAACGAGCAGGATGGCCCCCGCGGCTTCTTTCTCGAGGTCGTGACCATCCTGGAAGAGGCGGTCGACTCCCTGATGCGACGCGCGTTCCGTCAGGAGGAGTATGCCGTCAAATACGCCATCGAACCCCTGCTCAACCAGAGCGGCCCCCTCGGCCAGCTGGAGGTGCGCCTCAAGCTCATCTTCGCCCTCGGCCTCATCTCCCTAGAGCGCTATCAGGATCTCGAGGCTTACCTGAAGATCCGCGACTTTCTGGTGCGCGACCCCAAGGATTACCGCTTCAGCGACAAGCCGATCCGCGATCTGCTGGCGCGTCTGCACGGCGTCAGCCAGGGCGGCATGATGCCGCAGGAGGCCCCCGCCAACGAGGAGGACTGGCCCTTCTACCAGATGCAGCTGAACCGGCTCGATCAGGTGGTGCGCTCGGCGCTGGTGCTGGCGGTGGCCGACTGCGTCACCGAGCTCCACAAAGAGAGCCCCATCTAATCCGGCTGGTGGCCGTAGCCTGCGGCCCCCTGCCTCGCCTTCCCAGCAACCGTGACGCCCGCTGTCGCGCGACCCGCGTCCCCCCTTGCTCCCGCCGCCGGCTGGTGTCAATCTGACCATCTTCCCCACTACACTTCCTCCAGGTCCATTGCCCCAACCGAGGTCTGCATGATCGCTCTCTCCCTGGCCGGGATCGCCCTGGTCTCAGTGCTGGCCCAGTGGCTCGCCTGGTCACTGCGGGTACCCGCCATCCTGTTTCTGCTGCTCACCGGCCTGTTGTTGGGACCGGTCGGCGGCCTGCTCGACCCCGATGCCCTGCTCGGCGACCTGTTGTTCCCGCTGGTCTCCCTGTCGGTCGCCATCATCCTGTTCGAGGGGGCGCTCACCCTGCACCTTGCCGAGCTCAAGGGGATCGGCAAGGTGGTGCGCAACCTCTGCTCCACCGGCATGCTGGTGAGCTTCGCCGTCATCGGCAGCGCCGGTTACTTCCTGCTGGGGCTGGACTGGCGGGTCGCCATGGTACTCGGCGCCGTGCTGGTGGTGACCGGCCCCACCGTGGTCGCCCCCATGCTCAACGTGATCCGCCCGACCCAGGAGGTGGACCGCATCCTGCGCTGGGAGGGGATCGTCATCGATCCCATCGGCGCCCTGTTTGCGGTGCTGGTGTTCGAGGCGGTGCGCCTCGGCAGCCAGGGGGATCTGGTCGGCCACACCCTGCTGGCGCTGGCCAAGACGGTGGGAGTAGGCTCGCTCATCGGGGTCGGTGCCGGCTGGCTCACCACCCTGCTGATCCGCAAGGACTGGCTGCCGGTCAGCCTGCACAAGTTCGGCGTGCTGGCGCTGGTGCTGGTCACCTTCAGTCTCTCCAACTGGCTCAGCCACGAATCCGGCCTGCTGGCAGTCACCGTGTTCGGCATCTGGCTCGCCAATCAGGAGGGGCTGGATCTGGAGGAGGTGCTGGCCTTCAAAGAGGATCTCGCCGTCATCCTCATCTCCTCCCTGTTCATCCTGCTGGCGGCCCGCCTCGATCTGGCCCAGCTCTGGCAGCTCGGCCCCATGGTGCTGGCGTTGTTGTGCGTGGTGCAGTTCGTGGCGCGTCCGCTCTGCATCCTGGTCTCCACCTGGGGATCCGATCTCTCCTGGCGGGCCCGCGCCCTGCTCGGCTGGATCGCGCCGCGCGGCATAGTGGCGGCGGCGGTCAGCGCCTCCTTCGCCATCAGCCTGCATGAGGCCGGCATTGCCGATGCGGACAAGCTGGTGCCGCTGGTGTTTGCGGTGATCATCTCTACCGTGGTGCTGCAGAGCCTCACCTCGGCGCCGCTGGCCGGGTTGCTCAAGATGCGCCAGAGCGCCCCCAACACCTGGCTCATCATCGGGGCCAACTCGGTGGCGCGGGCCATCGGCCGGGCACTGGCGGATCAGGGGGTACCGGTCCAGCTCTGCGATCCGGCCTGGGAGTTCTGCCGACAGGCGCGGATGAGCAACCTGCCCTGCTACTTCGGCAACCCGCAATCCGAACACGCCGAGCTGCACCTGCCGCTCACCAGCATCAGTACCGTGCTGGCGCTCTCCCCCAACCGCCACAACAACGCCCTCGGCGTGCTGCACTTCGCCCACCTCTACGGCGAGGAGAAGGTCTACTCGTTGCGCTCCAGCGAGCAGCACGGCAAAGCCAACCGGGAGAGCGCCACCTTCCGCGCCCGTCAGAACCTGTTTGGCCCAGACATCAACTACGCTAGGCTGAGCGGCCTGCTGAGCCGGGGCGGCCAGATCAAGGCGACCCGCCTGAGCGAGGCGTTCGACTGGGCCCAGTATCAGGAGGCCAACCCGGGCGCCATCCCGCTGTTCGTGCTGGATGGCAAGGGGCGGACCCGCATCGTCACCGGCCCCGTCGAGCCGCTGGCCGGGGAGCTGCTGATCGCCCTGCAGCCCCCCAAAGAGGGGGCCGGCCAGTGAACTCTGCCGAATCTACCGCCGAGCCGACCGCCAACCCGCTGCTCGCCCCGCTGCTGGCACTGCTCAGGCAGGCCAGCGGCAGCTACAAGGTGCACGAGCTGCTGGCCGAGCTGCGCCGCCAGGAGCTCATCCCGCCTCTGCCGGGGGACGAGCAGCAGCAGCTGTTTCGGCTCAATTTTCTCATCATGAACGCCCTCTATCAGCTGCAGGCCGAGCTCCATGGCGAAGGGTGGTGGCTGCTGATCAGCACCCTGGATATCCGGCTCGAACCGCTCGCCCCTCGCAACGCGGGAAGCGCCCTCGCCCAGGGCGAGGCGCTGCGCAGTTACTACCTCGACTGGCAGGTGTTCTGGCAGACCGACCGGGAGGAGGTGGAGGCCCTGCTCGGCAGCTTCTGGCGGGCCTACGCACGGGATGAACACAGGGCCGAGGCGCTGACCCTGTTCGCCCTGCCGGCCGGGGCGGGGCCTGACGCCATTCGCCGCCGCTGGCGTGAGCTGGCACTGCAACACCATCCGGATCGGGGGGGCGACGCCGACACCTTCATCCGCCTGCGCTGGGCCTGGGAACACCTCAAGACGGCCAAATGAGCCGCCTGATTGCGGCCGCAACCACTAGACTTGAAGTGGCATCAAGCGTCACGGGAGGATGTCATGACAGTCAATGAACTTCGTCTGCTCTACCAGCAACAAGCCTTCAAGGAAGCCGAGATCCTGCAGGATGCCATCCTGCCCGGCTGGATCGTGGAGTTCAGGGGACAGGACGGCAAACTGTACGAGATGACCGACACCCTGGGTTGCCCCCTCAGCTTCGGCTCGGTCGAAGAGGCCCGCCAGCATGTGCATCTGGTGGCGGACTGCCCGATCCAGATCGAGCACCTCTACCGCTTCTTCGAACGCTGAGAAGCTGGCAGGCGCAAAAAAGGCTCCCACGGGAGCCTTTTCTCATTCCGGTTGCAGGGGGTCAGACCCCTTGCCCTCCAGCCGTCTGACCGGCTTTTGCAGGATCAGGTTGGCGGGATAGGTGACCAGATCGCCGTTGTCATCGCGCACCCGCACGTAGAAGAGACCGATCTCGGTGATGACGCCGGTGACGGAATCATCCTTGTCGAGGATCCGGATCCGATCGCCAATCCGGTAGGGGAAGGCGAAGAAGATGGTGATGCTGGCGGTGATGTTGGAGAGGATCGACCACTGCGCCACCATGGCGACCCCCAGCACCGCGAAGAAGGAGGAGGCCAGCACCACCAGCCGCGAGAAGTCGAGCCCCCACACCCCGGCCAGGATCAGCAGGGTGGCGCAACCGAGCAGGAAGTGGAACACGTGCTCCACGTAGAGCACCCGGTTCTCGCTCACCTGCCGGCTCTGGCCGAGGGCCATCAGGCTCTTGTGAATGAGGCCGCGAATAAGGGTGTGGCCCAGCAACAGCAGCAGGGTCACGCCAAAAGATTCCCATGTGGTCATGTCGGCTCCTTACCACCAGCGTCTGTGTTTGAGCCAGACCGCCAGCCCGGCGGCCAGCGCCACCAGGGATCCGCAGAAGATCCAGAAGGCGGTCGGGCTCTCGGCTCCGGGGATGCCTCCCAGGTTGATGCCGAACAGGCCGGTCAGGAAGCTGGCGGGCAGAAACAGCAGCGCCATCACCGACATCTGGTAGGCGCGGCGGTTGGTCGCCTCCGCCATCAGGTTGTTGATCTCGTCCGCCAGCACGGCGGTGCGCGCCACCCCGGCATCCAGATCGTCGAGCCAGCGCCGCAGCCGATCGGCGATGTCGAGCAGGCGCCGCCGGTCGTCCTCGTCCAGCCAGCTGATCTTCTCGTTGGCGAGGCGCGCCACCAGATCCCGCTGCGGCGAGAGGTAGCGGCGGATCATGATGAGCTGCTTGCGGATCAGCGCCAGCCTACCGTTGGCGGGCAGGTCGCGCATCAGCACCTGCTCTTCCAGATCCAGGATCTGATCGTGCAGCTCCTCGACGAACTCTCCGGCCCGATCGGTCAGGGCGTCGCAGATCTCCACCAGCCAGTCGGCCGGGGTGTCCGCACCGCCCCCCAGCTTCAGCTGCTCGAAGACATCTTTTTCCGACAACAGCGGCCGCCGCCGACTGCTGATGATGAGGTCCGGCGTGATGAAGATCCGCAGCGCCACCATCTCTTCGGGCCTGTGATCCTTGTTGTGGTTGATGCCGCGCAGGATCAGCAGCACAGTCTCCCCCATCCGCACCAGCTTGGGGCGATTGCTCTGGCCGAGCAGGGATTCGCGCGCCGCGTCACCCAGCAGTGGGGTCTGCAACAGCCAGCGCGCCGCCTCCGGGTTGCCATAGTCCAGATGCAGCCAGCCCGGCTGCGCTGCCGGTATCTCGCTGCCCGCCGCCAGCGGCTGCATGCCCCCCCTGCCATCCAGGGTCAGGCCATAAATCACGTCACTGGGCACCCGATCCATCTGCTCGTCCTTCTCGCTCATGTTCATCGGCCCAGCTTACACCAAAGCCGGACCCAACTCAGCCCCGGGGCAGCCGGCCGCCCCCGGCCGTGCTAAGATGCGCCACTCTTTTCAGACACAGGAAGCCCTGCCATGCCCATCTGGGTTGATGCCGATGCCTGCCCCATTCCGGTCAAGGAGATCCTCTACCGTGCCGCCCACCGCGCCCAGGTGGTGACGACCCTGGTGGCCAATCAGGGGCTGCGGGTGCCCCCCTCCCCCTTCATCAAGACCCAGCAGGTGGAGAAGGGCTTCGATGTGGCAGATCATGTCATCGCCCAGCAGGTCAAACCCGGCGATCTGGTGATCACCGGCGACATCCCCCTCGCCGCCCTGGTGATCGATGCCGGCGGCGAGGCGCTCAATCCCCGCGGCGAGATCTACACCCGCGAGACCATCAAGGCGCGGCTCGGCATGCGCAACTTCATGGAAGAGCTGCGCTCGGCCGGGGTCCAGACCGGTGGCCCGGCCCCCCTCAACGCGGCCGACAAGCAGCGCTTCGCCAACGCGCTGGACAAGTGGCTAGTCAGGGGCAAGCTGAGCTGAGCCCGCTCCCCGGCGCCCTGTCGGGGAGACCCGTTCATCCCCTTCTGCGCTTAATTCTTTCTTAAGGGAGCTGAACTAACCTTGTGGCTGTTGACCCAACCACCCGCAAGGAGCAAGCAATGAAACTGACCCCCCTGTTGTTACTGATCCCTCTGTTGAGCGGCGCAGCCCTGGCCGATCCCCAATGTACCCAGGCCGACAAGAGCAAGTGGATGAGCGAAGCCGACGCCCAGCAGCAGATCAAGGCGATGGGCTATGACATCAAGAAGTTCAAGGTCACCGAGACCAACTGCTACGAGATTTACGGTTGGGACAAGGAGAAGCGCAAGGTCGAGATCTACTTCGACCCGACCGATCTGAAGAAAGTGAAAGAAGAGATCGACGAATAACGCCGCGTTGGGCCGGCAATGCGCCGGCCCCAGCCTTGGAGCCTTGCCATGACCCCTACCTCTGAAGTGAAAGTCTGGGATCCCCTCATCCGGGTGTTTCACTGGGCTACCGTCACCCTCTGCCTGCTCAACTTCTTCATCCTGGAAGAGGGGAGCAAGCTCCACAAGTACGCCGGCTACGCGGTGGGCATCCTGCTCATCATCCGCCTGCTGTGGGGACTGATCGGCCCTCATTACGCCCGCTTCGGCCAGTGGTGGCCGACCCCGGCCCGGGTGCGCTACTACCTGCGCCAGCTGGCCAGCGGGCATCACCCCTACTACCTCGGCCACAACCCGGTCGGCGCCCTGATGATCTGGCTGCTGCTGCTGTCGCTGGTCGGCACCGTGGTCACCGGCTGGCTCACCACCTGGGATGCCTTCTGGGGCGAGGACTGGCTGGAGGAGCTGCACGGCATCCTCGCCAACACCCTGATGGCCGCCGTCGGTGTCCATGCGGCCGTGGTGATCCTGACCGATCGCCTCACCCGCAGCGACCTAGTGCGCGCCATGGTGCTGGGTAAAAAACGGGTGCCCGCCGACACCAAGGTGGAAGATCCGCGCATTTAATGACCGGGTCGCCCGCCGGGCCCCGGTTTTTTGCTGTAATGGCCCGCGACACTGGTAAGATGCGCCGCCATTTTCCCATGTCGTAGCCATCATGACCGCCCAAGGGCACCTGCTGTTTTCCGTTACCTGCACCCTGATCGCCCACAAACTCCAGCTGACGCCGGCCCTGGCCGACGCCAGCCTGTGGCAGACCGTACCCGCCGCCCTGGCCAGCGCCCTGCTGCCCGACCTCGACCACCCCAAGTCGGTATTGGGGCAGCGGCTGCCCTGGATCTCGAAACCCCTCTCTCGCCTGTTTGGTCATCGCGGCTTCACCCACAGCCTGCTGGCGGTGGCGGTCGCCATCTGGGGGCTCAACCAGCAGTTGCCGCCCGATACTCTGCCGGCCGGGGTCAAGGATGCCCTCATCATCGGCTACCTCAGCCACCTGCTGGGGGACTGGCTCACCCCGGCCGGCATCCCGCTCTTCTGGCCCAGCAAGCGCCGCTACCGGCTGCCGGGCTGGCCGCTCAGAAGTGGCGGCGCCCTCGAGACCGGCTTTTGCACCCTCACCCTGCTGGCCGCCGGTTACTGGGCCCACTGGCCCGGCTAGGTGGTCGGCCGCCAAAAAACAAACCCCTGCCGAGGCAGGGGTTTGTAGTGGTGAGAGCGGGTGGATGACTTACAGCATCACACCGGCGATCACGGCGGAGAGCAGGCTCACTAGGGTGGAGCCGTACACCAGCTTCAGACCGAAGCGGGAGACCATGTTGCCCTTCTCTTCGTTCAGCGCCTTCACCGCACCGGCGATGATGCCGATGGAGCTGAAGTTGGCGAACGACACCATGAAGATGGAGAGGATGCCGACGGTACGCGGAGAGAGCTGGGCCGCGATCTTGCCCAGATCCATCATGGCCACGAACTCGTTGGTCACCAGCTTGGTCGCCATGATGGAACCGGCCTGCAGCGCTTCACTGCCCGGGATGCCCAGGATCCAGGCGATGGGGTAGAAGATGTAGCCCATGACGTGCTGGAAGTTGACGCCGAACGCCATCTCGAACAGGTAGTTGATGAGGGCGATCAGGGCGATGAAGCCCACCAGCATGGCACCCACGATCACCGCCACGGTGAAACCGGCCATGATGTACTCGCCCAGCATCTCGAAGAAGTTCTCTTTCTTCGGGGTGTGGTGCTCGTCACCCTCTGACAGCGCCTTGGCGTCGGTCACGGTATTGTCCGGCTCGTAGGGGTTGATCAGCGACAGCACGACGAAGGTGCTGAACATGTTGAGCACCAGGGCGGCCACCACGTAGCGCGGCTCGATCAGCTGCATGTAGGCACCGACAATGGACATGGAGACGGTGGACATGGCGGTGGCGGCCAGGGTGTACATCTGCTTCTCGTTCAGGTGCGGCAGTATGTTCTTGAGCGCGATGAAGTTCTCGGACTGGCCGACGATCATGGAGCTGATGGCGTTGAAGGATTCCAGCTTGCCCATGCCGTTGATCTTGGCCAGCACGGTACCGATGCCGCGGATCACCAGCGGCAGCAGACGGATGTACTGCAGGATACCGATCAGCACAGAGATGAAGACGATGGGCATCAGCACCATCAGGAAGAAGGAGAAGGCCCCTTCATTGACTAGGCCGCCGAACACGAAGTCGGTCCCCTGCTTGGCAAACTCCATCAGCTTGGTGAAGCCGGCGGCAAAGCCACCCACTACCGCCAGACCCACTTCGGAGTTCAGCATGAACCAGGCCAGCGCCAGTTCGACCACCAGCAGTTGGCCGATATAGCGCGGCTTGATCAGTTTCCAGTTGCGGCGGTTTGCCAGCAACGCCAGAGCGAGGACCATGACGAGTCCGAGCACAAAGTGAACGTATTCCATACCTGTAGCACCTGAGTGAATTGTAATTTTTGACCGGCGCCATCATAGACATTTGCATATTTAAAAATTCAGATAGCCATCACAATCTGCGGTAAAAATATGCATGTTGGATAATACAAACGTTTTTAAATTAATTAAACACTCATACGAGCATCCAATCATTGTTCAATAAACAACAAAACTCAATACAAACAATCACTTAAAAGTAAATCAGGTATTTGTAATACTCCTGTTTTCACAGCTTAATTACATTCACTTAATACTCGCAAGGCCACGCAGAAGTGGTCAGAACAAATTTACGACAAGTTTATTTAATCAAGGCAGGGTGAAAAACGTTTATCTTATTTGCGATGAATGTAGGCGGAGCCAAATACATATTTCCGCGACCGCGAACTACTGCTCCGGATTGCCAGGGGGCTGTCGGTGAGCCGACCCCTTGCCGCCGGGCTGACAGTCACGAACAGAAGCAGCCGCTCAAATTTGCAGCACATCCAACGGCGGATTCTGGTACAATGCGCGCCCTTGCGCCCGGCGCAGCCCGTTTTCTCCCATATAGAGTCCTTTTGTGAACAACGAATTTAGCAGCCTGAACCTCTCCCCCGCCCTGCTCGAGAACCTCGCCAGCCTGGGTTATCTGCAGATGACCCCGATCCAGGCCCAGAGCCTGCCCCTGGTACTCGACGGCAAAGACTTGATCGCCAAGGCAAAAACCGGCAGCGGCAAGACTGCGGCCTTCGGCCTCGGCCTGCTCTCCCGCCTCGACGTCAACCGGCTCGAGGTACAGGCGCTGGTGCTCTGCCCGACTCGCGAGCTGGCGGATCAGGTTGCCACCGAGATCCGTCGTCTCGCCCGCACCCTGCCCAACGTCAAGCTGGTGACCCTGTGCGGCGGCACCCCGACCGCACCGCAATCGGCCACCCTGAGCTTCGGTGCCCACATCGCCGTCGGCACCCCGGGCCGGATCCTCAAGCACCTGGAGCAGGGCACCCTGGCGCTCGACAGCCTCAAGACGCTGGTGCTGGACGAAGCGGATCGCATGCTGGACATGGGCTTTGGCGAAGACATCAACCGGGTTATCAGCCACGCCCCGCGCGACCGCCAGACCCTGCTCTTCTCCGCCACCTATCCGGAGGGGATCGCCCAGATGAGCCGTGGCGTGCAGCGCAACCCGGTGGAGGTGAGCGTGGAGTCCCTGCACGAGGAGAGCGCCATCGAGCAGAAGCTGTATGAAGTGCCGGCCGGTCAGCGCCTCGAGGCCCTCGGCTGGCTGCTCAGCCACTATCAGCCGGGCTCCTGCGTGGTGTTCTGCAACACCAAGCGCGCCTGCAACGACGTGGCCGATCATCTGGCCGCCAAGGGCTTTTCGGCGTTGGCGCTGAACGGCGATCTGGAGCAGCGCGAGCGGGATCAGGTGCTGGTGCGCTTCGCCAACGGCAGCGCCACCATACTGGTGGCCACCGACGTGGCGGCCCGCGGGCTGGATATCAAGGAGCTGGGCGCCGTCATCAACTACGAGCTCACCTATGACCCCGAGGTGCACGTGCACCGCATCGGTCGTACCGGCCGCGCCGGCCAGCAGGGCCTGGCCCTGAGCCTCTATCAGCCGAACGAGGCCCAGCGCGTCAACATCATCGAGGAGTACCAGCAGGCCCCGCTGCCGCTGGGGGATCTCGATGCCATCGGCCGCGCCATCAAACCCATAGCCCCGCAGATGGTGACCCTCTCCATCGATGCGGGCCGCAAGAGCAAGGTGCGCGCCGGTGACATCCTGGGCGCCCTGACCGGCGAAGGCGGCATTGCCGGCAGCGATGTGGGCAAGATCCAGATCGCCGAGCAGTACTCCTACGTGGCGGTCAAGCAGGGCGTGGCCAAGGCTGCGCTCAAGCGACTGCAGGAAGGCAAGATCAAGGGGCGCAGCTACCGTGCCCGCAAACTGGGCTAAGGTTCAGACCACAGGCGCCCCAGCGGCGCCTGTTTCATATTTATCCGTGCCCATGAGAACAAGGCAGGTGCCATGACGACCCCAGATGTGAGCTGCCAGAACTGCGAGGCCTGCTGCTGCCGCCTCGAGGTGATGCTGTTTACCGATACCGGCGTGCCGGATCGCTATGTGGAAGAGCGGGAAGGCGAGGTGCCGGTAATGCACCGGCTGGAAGATGGCTGGTGTGCGGCGCTCGATCGCAACACCATGATGTGCCGCATCTACGAGGTACGCCCCCTGATCTGTCGTGAGTTCGAGATGGGTGAACCGGACTGTATCGACGAACGGGACAAGTGGTTTATCAAGCTCGAGTGAGCCGCCCCTCGATCGCACTCACCGCGATGATGTGCCGCATCCATGAGGTGCGCCCCCTGATCTGCCGGGAATTCGAGATGGGTGAGCCGGACTGTATCGACGAACGGGACAAGTGGTTTATCAAGCTCGATTGAGCCGCCCCTCGATCGCACTCACCGCGATGATGTGCCGCATCCATGAGGTGCGCCCCCTGATCTGTCGTGAGTTCGAGATGGGTGAGCCGGACTGTATCGACGAGCGGGACAAGTGGTTTATCAAGCTAGATTGAGCCGCCCCTCGATCGCACTCACCGCGATGATGTGCGGTCAGACTAGCCCGGCCAGTTGCTGCTCCAGCCAGTGCAGCGCCTCGTCGGTCTGCTCGAAGTAACGGATCCCCTGAAACGGCAAGCCGCTGAACACCTGATCCGCCAGATACTGCTTGAAACTGCCCGCCAGCACCACCGCCAGAAAGGCGCAGCCGTTGTTGGCGCACCACTCGAACTGACGGCGAAAACGGGCAAGCACCTCGGGCCCTGCCGCCTCGAATTCGGTCGCCACCTCGACTATGCCCCAGGGCCCGGCACTCAGGCTGGCGATCTGCTGGCTGAACTGCGCCTCATAGGCCATGGCCCCCGCCAGATTGAAGGGGCCGCTCGGCCGGCAGATCAGCACCTGGCCCTGTCGCTGCATCTCGAAATGGCCGTGGGGTCGCAACTTCACGTCTGCCTCCTTCCCTGGATTCTTCGCCGTGCAAGCACTCTCTTATGTTGCAACAAGGTAATGATCTCTCTGCCAAAAGTCCATTTTGACAGGTTCGCCCAGAGGGGTTTGCGCCACCTTCTGACCGGCGGCAAACCGGTTCTGCGTGCACTCGGCTACCTCCACGGCCAGCCCTCATGTTCTGTTGCAGTTAATAAAACGTTGCTGTTATCATCCGCGCCGCCACCAACATTCCACCAACTGAAACGTTAATTCACGGCGCAAGGAACAGAGATGAAAAATCGGGACGCGAACCACTATCAGCGCATCTGGCGCTGGCACTTCTATGCGGGTCTCTTCGTCGCCCCCTTCCTGATCCTGCTCTCGCTGACCGGGATCGTCTATCTGTTCAAGCCCCAGCTCGACAACCTCATGTATCCCGAGCTGATGAAGGTCGCCTCCGTCAGCCAACCGCTCAGCGCCGACCAGCTGCTGGTAAAGGCGATGGCGGCCATGCCGGACGCCAGCCTGAGCAAATACCTGCCCCCCACAGGCCCGGAGGCCAGCGCCCAGTTCATCGTCCGCCAGGGGGGCAGCGAGCTGACCCTGTTCCTCGATCCCGCCAGCGGCGCCCTGCTCGGCACCATGGACAACAAGTGGAATCTGCAGGCGGTGGCGCGCGCCCTGCACGCCGATCTGCTGCTCGGCACCACCGGAGATAGGCTGATCGAGCTGGCCGCCGGCTGGGGAATCGTGCTGCTCATCAGCGGGCTCTATCTCTGGTGGCCACGCAAGGGACCAGGGGTTGGCGGCATCCTGTGGCCGCGCTGGAGCCAGTGTGGCCGGCTCTGGTGGCGCGACCTGCACGCCGTGGTCGGCTTCTGGGGCGCCGGTTTCCTGCTGCTGCTGCTCTTGAGCGGCATGACCTGGACCGGTTTCTGGGGCGATCAGTTTGCCGCCGTCTGGAACCGCTTCCCGGCCGCCATGTGGAACGAGGTGCCCAAGTCGGCACCCCTGGCCCGCAGCCTCAACCATGCCCACCAGCAGACCGTGCCTTGGGCGGTGGAGAACACCCCCATCCCCAGCTCGACCGAGCCCAAGGCCCACGACCACAGCGCCATGGGACACGGTGGTGAGCACGACGGCATGGTGATGGCGGAGCACCGCATCCCGCTGCAGCAGGTGGTGGAGATCGCCGCCGCACGCCGGGTCACGCCGGGCTACAGCATCACGCCGCCGGCCGGGGCGAGCGGTGTCTACACCATCGCCATCTCTGCCGATGATCCGCGCAACGACGCCACCCTGCACATCGATCAATACAGCGGCAAGGTGCTGGCGGACGTGCGCTGGCAGGACTACGGTCCGGTCGCCAAGACTGTGGAAACCGGCGTCATGCTGCACATGGGCAAACTCTACGGCTGGCCGCATCAGCTCGCCATGCTGCTCATCTGCCTGCTTGTGTTGCTGAGCTCGGTGAGCGGGCTCTGGATCTGGTGGAGCCGTCGTCCGCAGGGCCGCCTCGCCGCCCCGCCGCTGCCGGCCACCCTGCCCCCCATGCGCGGTGCCCTTTCCCTGCTGATCCTGCTCGGCATCTGCTTCCCGCTGGTGGGCGGCTCCATGCTGGTGATCTGGCTGCTGGACAGCCTGCTCTTCGCCCGCCGTCGGGCGCCCAGGCTGGCACGGGCCAGCTAGTTGCAGGCCTGCGTTACCTCATGCACCAACCAGCGGGCTCCCGAATGGGAGCCCGCTGGTTTTCAACCCGTCTTTACTCCTGCTCCACCAGCTGGAGGATCTTCCTCGCCTTCTCGAAGTGATCGAGGCGCTGGGTCTGGATCCACCAGGTCGCCGCCTCCATCAGCAGCTCGGGGTCGTCATTGCGGTTGGCAAAAAACGCATAGAAGGAGACGCCGACCGTCTCCCCCTTCTGGGCAATCTTCTGCTGGCACACCTGGATGATTTTCTGCTTGAGCGAGTCGCGCATGGCGGCCCTCCTGGCCGATGAGTGAATGGCCGGACAGCATACCCCAACCAGCAAAAAGGCTCCCCTGCGGGAGCCTTTCTTCATTGCCAGACAAGGTCGTCAGGATAGCGCCAGCCCGATGGAGAGCAGCAGGCTGTAGAGGAAGGCGCTGATGGCGGTCTTCTTGAGCGAACCGGTCAGCACCTCGCCATCGAAGCTCTGGCGCAGGGTTCTGGCGGCATCGGTGAGCGGCTTCATGGCGGGCAGGAAGATCCAGGGCCAGAAGCTGGCAGGCTGGGTCAGGATGAAGGCGATGGTCGCCAGCAGCGCCGCTCCCAGCAGCACCCAGTGATAGGCGATGGCCCGGTTGCGGCCGAGCCGCACCGCCAGGGTGATCTTGCCGCTGGCGGCGTCGGTCTCGATGTCGCGCACATTGTTGATGTTGAGCACCGCGGTGGCCAGCAGGCCGCAGGCGGTGGCCGGCAGCAGCAGATCCCACTGCAGGGTCTTGGTGAACAGGTAGTAGGAGCCGAGTACCCCCAGCAGACCGAAGAAGAGGAACACCGAGATGTCGCCGAAGCCGCGATAGCCGTAGGGGGTCTTGCCCACCGTGTAGGTAACGGCGGCCACGATGGCGGCACCGCCCAGCAACACGAAGGTGAGGATCTGCAGCCACTGATCGCCGAAGGCGCAGCCCAGCAGGGCGAGGCCGCTGACCACGGCGGCCAGCGCGGTCAGCGCCATGGCCACGCACATCTGCTTGCGGGTGATGAGGCCGGAGACCACGGCGCGCTGGGGGCCGATCCGCTCGCCATTGTCCGCCCCGGATACTGCATCCCCATAATCGTTGGCCAGATTGGAGAGGATCTGCAGCAGAATGGCGGTCAGCAGGGAGAGCGCCATGATGGTGCCGTCGAAGGCGCCGCGGCTGGCCGCCAGCCCGGATCCCAGCAAAATGGAGGAGCACGCCAGCGGCAACGTTCGCAAACGCGCCGCCAGCAACCAAATAGATAAGGTATTTGTCATATTGTGATGGCCAAACAATCAGATATTGATCGTGTTAAGGGTTATCGAACCGGATTTCGGTATACTTGGCCCCTCGGGAGTTGGCTCCCCGGGCGATTTACATGGACGAATGGGCAGATAATATATAGGAATAATCGCTCCTTTGGCATAAACCAACGGCATCCTTCTGCAGGATGGACCGTCACTATCGGCTCATAGACGAAATCCATGTTGGCTCAGACCCATATCAAGCAACAACTGGACGCCCTGCGTCATGGCAATGCCAGCGGCTTCGTGCGACTGCGCGTCGCGCTCGAGGTTCGCTCCTTTCTGGGCTGGCTGGCGGCGCAGACTCTCTATCCCCGCATCTATTGGCATGCCAGAGGACAGGACAAACCCGAATACGTGGCGCTGGGCTGCCTGCGCGAGCTGACCGAGCCCAGGGCGATCCGCCAGGTCTGCGAGCACACCAGCCAGCCCCATGACGACAGCCCCCGCTACTATGGCGGACTGGCATTCGACCCGACCCAGCCCGGCTGGCAGGGGTTCGGCCCCTGTCGTTTCGTGCTGCCCCGCATCGAGCTGGTGCGCCGTGGCGAGTGCGTCACCCTCTGCCTCAACCTCTGGCTGCCGGAGCAGACCGGCGGCGATGCCTTTGAGGCCGAACTGCAGGCCGCCGCCGCCGCCCTCGACGCCCTCCAGCCGGAGGCGCCCCTGCCCCCGCTGGCCCGCCACCCATGGCAGCGGGAAGATTGCCCGAGCCAGCCCCAGTGGCAGACCCTGGTCGAGCAGGTGACCGCCCCCGACTTCCAGGCCCACACCCCTAAGGTGGTGCTGTCGCGCCAGAGCCGGCTCACCCATGAGGGCGCGACGAATGCCACCGATCCGCAGGCCGTCGTCCCCTGGTCGCTGCTGGCCCGCTGGGCACAGCACGGTCAGGACTGCTTTCACTTCGGCTTCCAGTTTTCCCCCGAGCAGAGCTTCATCGCCTGCTCCCCCGAGCGACTCTATCGCCGCGAACAGCAGCACCTCTTCACCGAGGCGCTGGCGGGCACCATCCGCCGCTCCGGCGACGAGGCGACCGACGCTGCACTGGCCGCCGAGCTGCTGGCCGACAGCAAGAACCGGCTGGAAAATCGGCTGGTGCACGCCGACATCCTCAGCCGGCTGGCGCCGCTCACCACGGATGCCACTCTGACCGAGCCGCGCATTCTCAAACTGCGGCTGCTGCAGCACCTCAAGTGCGACATCGAGGCCGAACTCAAGCCCGGCGTCTGCGACTGGCAACTGCTGGAGGCGCTGCACCCCACCCCGGCGGTGGGCGGCGCTCCGCGCGAGGCGGCGCTGGCCTTCATCCGTGAACGCGAGCCCTATGATCGCGGCTGGTATGCCGGCGCCTGCGGCATGCTGAGCCGGGAGACCTCCGAGTTCTCGGTCGCCATCCGCAGCGCCCGCATCACGGCGCAGGCCATTACCCTGTTTGCCGGCGCCGGTATCGTCGCGGGATCCGAGCCTGCCGCCGAGTGGGCCGAACTCGACAACAAGATCGCCAATGTGCTCTCCCTGCTGGGATAGCGTTTCTCATCGACTCCTCACCACGAGAGCCTCATGTCTGCCAGCCAAGCGTTCGCCAGTCACCATGCCACCTTCAATCACGTCTGGTCTTCCCTCTTGCTGGAGGAGCTCTTTCGCCTCGGCGTGCGCGATATCGCGCTGGCCTCCGGCTCCCGCTCGGCACCGCTCACCATGGCTGCCGCCGCGCACCCCGGCTTTCGCCGCCATCTGCACTTTGACGAGCGCGGCCTCGGCTTCATGGCGCTGGGGCTGGCCAAGGGCAGTGGCCGCCCGGTGGCGGTGATCATGACCTCGGGCACCGCGGTGGCCAACCTCTGGCCGGCGGTGGCCGAGGCCCAGCTCACCGGCGTGCCGCTCATCATCCTCTCGGCCGACCGGCCGCCCGAGCTCATCGACAACGGGGCCAACCAGGCCATCGACCAGCAGGGGATCTTCGGCCGCTACCCCGTCTATCAGCAGAACCTGCCGACCCCCACCGCCACCATCCCGGCCGCCTTCGTGCTGAGCTCGGTGGATCAGGCGCTGGCCCAGCAGGCGCGCACGCCGGGGCCGGTGCACTTCAACTGCATGTACCCCGAACCCCTCTATCCGGGCGATGAGTACCTGGATTTCTCCGCCTACCTGGCCCCCCTCGGCGACTGGCTTCACTCGTCCGAGCCCTGGAGCCCCTGGCAGCAGGCCGAGGCCCCCTGCCCCCGTCAACCCGACTGGGACGAGCTGCAGGGCAAGCGCGGCCTCATCGTCGCCGGCCGCATTCAGGATCCCGCCCAGGCCAAGGCTGTCGCCGCCCTGGCCGAGCGGCTCGGCTGGCCCCTGCTGGCCGACCTGCAGAGCCAGTTGCGCTTCGATGGCCGCAACCTGGTGCACGCCGATCTCGCCCTGCAGCACAGCGGCTTCGTGGCCGAACTGGCCCGCGCCGAGGTGCTGCTGCAATTTGGCGCCCGTCTCATCTCCAAGCGGCTCGGTCAGTTCATCAAGCAGCACTCCTGGCAGGATTACTGGCTGGTGGATCCGCAGCCGGCCCGACTCGACCCGGACTACCGGCTGCGCCGCCGCCTGCTGTGCGAACCCGGCGCCTTTGCCGCCGCCCATCCGGTGGCGCATTCGCACCTGCCCTGGCACCGGCTGGCGGAGCGCCAGCAGTCCGTCAGCCAGCAGGTGCGCAGCGCCTGCGAGCGCTTCTCCGAGCTCGGGGTGTGCCATCGCCTGAACCAGCTGATCAGGGGCCAGCTGTTCGTTGGCAACAGCATGCCGGCCCGGCTGATGGACATGCTCGGCGAGGCGGGCAAGGGCCCCAGCCGGGTGATGACCAACCGCGGCGCCTCCGGCATCGACGGCCTCATCGCCACCGCTTACGGCTTCGCGCAGTCGATCGAGCCGGACAGCGACGAGCCCACCACCCTGCTGCTCGGGGATCTCAGCGCCCTGCACGATCTCAACAGCCTGGCGCTGCTCGGCAAGGCGAGCCGGCCGCTGGTGGTGATCCTGCTCAACAACGACGGCGGCAGCATCTTTCGCATGCTGCCGGTGCCGACCCAGGACGCACTGCTGGAGACCTACTACTGCCTGCCCCACGGCCTGCACTTCGAGCACGCCGCCGCCATGTTCGGCCTCCACTATCGGGCGCCGGCCACCCTCGCCGACTTTGAGCGGGACTACGCCGCCGCGCTGGAAAAGGGGGTAACGCTGATTGAAATCAAGGTCCCCAGCAGCGAAGTCGCCGAGGATCTGAAGGCACTGGGAAGCGCGATCCGTGGCAGCTAGTGCCGAGCAGCCGACGCTGGTGCTGCTGCACGGTCTGCTCGGCGATGCCCAAGACTGGCAACCCGTGCAGGCAGCCCTGGCCGACCTCCCCAGCCTGGCACTGGATCTGCCGGGTCACGGCAGCAACCAGGCTGTGCGGGTGAGCGGTTTTGACCAGGCTCACCACTGGCTCTGCGACGAGCTGGCCACCCGCGGCATCGACCACTACCAGTTGGCGGGCTATTCGCTGGGGGGGCGGCTCGCCCTCTATCACGCCAGCCAGGCGCCGGTGGGGCTGCAGGCCCTGCTGCTGGAAAACTGCCACCCCGGCCTGCCCTCCGAAGAGCGCGCTGCGCGCCTGACCCACGACGAAAGCTGGGCCCGGCGCTTCGAGCAGGAGCCCCTGGCGAGCGTGCTGGCGGACTGGTATCGGCAGGGGGTGTTCGCCGATCTGGACGACGCTGCCCGCGCCCGCCAGTTAGCCCGCCGCCTTGGCAACGACGGCAAGGCCGTGGCCGCCATGCTGCGCGCCACCTCCCTTGGCAAGCAGCCGAACCTGGCCCCCTGGCTGGCGCAAGGCACGCTGCCGGTCACCTGGGTGAGCGGCAAGCGGGATCACAAATTCCATCAGCTGGCTTGCCTCATGGCGAGTCAGCAGAGCAAAATCAACCACTTGGAGCTGGATGGGGGCCACAACCTGCATGCCCACCAGCCTGAGGCCTTTGCCCGGCTCCTCGCGGAGTGGGTCAACCAACAACAAGAAGAGAAGCGTCATGATTGAAGCAATGACTGAAGCGGAACTCTATGCCCCCGTCGAGTGGCGTGATTGCTCCGCCGGTTACGAGGACATCCTCTATCACAAGTCCGGCGATGGCATTGCCAAGATCACCATCAACCGCCCCCAGGTGCGCAACGCCTTCCGCCCCCGCACCGTCAAAGAGATGCTGCAGGCGCTGGCCGATGCCCGCTACGACGATCAGGTCGGCACCATCATCCTGACCGGCTTCGGTGAAAAAGCCTTCTGCGCCGGTGGCGACCAGAAGATCCGTGGCGACTACGGTGGTTACCGCGATGACGAGGGCACCCATCACCTCAACGTGCTCGACTTCCAGCGCGACATCCGCACCTGCCCGAAACCGGTCGTTGCCATGGTGGCCGGCTATGCGGTCGGTGGCGGCCACGTGCTGCACATGATGTGCGATCTGACCATCGCCGCCGACAACGCCCAGTTTGGCCAGACCGGTCCGAAAGTGGGCTCCTTCGACGGCGGCTGGGGTGCCTCCTACATGGCACGCATCGTCGGCCAGAAGAAGGCCCGCGAGATCTGGTTCCTCTGCCGCATGTACGATGCCAAGCAAGCCCTCGACATGGGGCTGGTCAATACCGTCGTGCCGCTGGCGGAGCTGGAGCGTGAAACCGTGCGCTGGTGCCGCGAGATGCTGCAGAACAGCCCGATGGCGCTGCGCTGCCTGAAGGCCGCCCTCAACGCCGACTGCGACGGCCAGGCCGGCTTGCAGGAGCTGGCGGGGAATGCCACCATGCTGTTCTACATGACCGAAGAGGGTCAGGAAGGGCGCAACGCGTTCAACGAGAAACGCCGTCCCGACTTCTCCAAATACAAGCGGAATCCCTGATGACACTCGCTCTCTATCGCTACCAACTGCCTTTTACCCAGCCCCTGACCTTTCACGGCAAGGTAGAGGTGGCGCGAGAGGGCCTGCTGGTCCGCGTTGACGACGGCTGGGGGGAAATCGCCCCCCTGCCCGGCTTCTCCCGCGAGAACCTGGCCGAGGCGCAAGCCGAGGCCATCGTCTGTCTGGAACGGCTGGCGGCGGGGCAAGATATCGCCCCGCAACTCCCTTCGGTGCAATTCGGGCTGGACTGCGCCCGCCGCTGCTGGCCTGCCCAGACAGCCCCGCTGCCCGAACCCTATCCCCTTATTCAGGGCTCCCCCCAGGAGCTGCTGAAGAACTGGAAGAACTGGCTTCACAAGACCCCGAACAAGGCCAAGCTGAAGGTGGCCCGTTACCCGATGCGCGACGAGCTGGCGCTGATCCGCCTGCTGTGCGACCGCATCCCCACCCTCAAGCTGGTGCTGGACGCCAACCAGGGCTGGACCCGCGAGGAGGCCTGGGCCTTCTGCGGCCATCTGGATCCAAACCGGATCGAATATCTGGAAGACCCCTGTGCCGACTTTGCCGACATCGCCTTCGTGGCCAATCGCACCGGCATGCCGGTGGCCATCGACGAGTTGCTGGCCCAGGGCAAGCCGTGGGAGCCCATTCCCCAGCTGCGCGCCCTGGTGCTCAAGCCGACCCTGCTCGGCTCGCTGGCCCACTGCGAGGCGCTGGTAGCCCGGGCCCACGAGCTGCGCCTCAAGGTCATCGTCTCTTCCTGCTTCGAATCCGGCGTCGGTCTGAACCAGCTGTTCCATCTGGCCGGCGAATGGGCACCGGAACAGGCCCCCGGCCTGGATACCCGGCGCTGGCTGGCCGCCGATCTGCTGGACGCCGCCGGCAAACCCGATCCAAGCCTGCTGGAGCCCCTGTTTCACCACGATTGAAGGGGCCTGCATGCCACCCTTGTCTGACCATCACTCCCATCCCGAACCCTGCCCGGTACGTCACTGGGCGCGATCCGCTCCCGCTCGCATCGCCATTCACGCCGCTGTCCCGCTCACCTACCGGCAACTGGACGCCAGGCTCAACAGCCTGTGCCAGCAGCTGGCCATGGCCGGCCTGCAACCGGGAGATCGCCTCGCAGCCATGGTACGCGGTGCGCTGGAAGATGTGCTGCTGGCCTGGGCCTGCGTGCGCAGTGCCATCGTCTTCTGCCCGCTCAACCCCGCCTTTCCGCTGACCCGGCAAACGGAGCTGGCGACCCTGCTCGCCGTCAGGGCCTGCTGGTCGGCGGGCGAGATCCCGGCCGGCAGCTGGCAACCGCTAAGACTCGACTTCACCCGTGAGCTGGCGGCGGACGAAGGCGACTGCATGCTGGCGCCGGCCCGGCTCAACAACATGATCCTCACCTCGGGTTCCAGCGGCACCCCCAAGGCCGTGGTGCACCGGTTGGCCAACCACCTGGCCTCGGCGCGAGGCTCCACCAGCCAGATCCCGCTCGATGAGCATTGTGGCTGGCTGCTCTCCCTGCCGCTGTTTCATGTCGGCGGCTACGCCATCCTGTTTCGGGTCTTTCTGGCGGGCGCAGCCCTGGTGCTGGACGATCGCAGCCGCCCGCTCAGGGAGCGGCTCGAGCAGCAACCCATCACCCATCTATCCCTGGTGCCGACCCAGCTCTGGCGACTGCTGGCGCAGGGCTTCGATCCCGCTCGCACCCGGCTGCGCGAGCTGCTGCTCGGGGGGGCCGCCATCCCCCAACCGCTGGTGCACAGGCTCACCGCCATGGGGCTGGTGCCCAAGGTGAGTTACGGCCTCTCCGAGATGGGCAGCCAGGTCTGCACCGGCAGGCCAGCCGCCGCCGGCGTGGTGGGCAAGGCGCTGCCGGGGCGGGAGGTCTGCATCCGCCAGGGGGAGATCTGCGTGCGCGGCGAGACGCTGTTTGCGGGCTATTTCAAGGAAGGGGGGCTGGCGCGGCCGCTCGATGAGGACGGCTGGTTCCACACCCGCGACAAGGGGCATTTCAATGCAGATGGCGAACTGGTGGTGGAGGGGCGGCTCGACAACCTCTTCATCTCGGGGGGGGAAAACATCCAGCCCGAGACCATAGAGCAGCGGCTGGTGGATCACCCTGCCGTGGCGCAGGCGCTGGTGGTGCCGGTGCCGAGCGACGAGTGGGGGCAGAGGCCGGCGGCCTTCATCGACTGGCATGGCGAGCCGCGCCCTTATGCCGAGCTGGCGACCTGGATCCGGCAGACCCTGCCCGGCTTCATGGTGCCAGATCAGTGGCATCCCTGGCCCGATCTCGGGGGGCAACTCAAGCCGCAGCGCAGGCAATATCAGCGCATGCTGCAGGAACAGTGATCAGCCATGCGACAATTTCAGACATGGTGGAGCCATCCAAATACACACTTTATTCGAAAGAAAATGCTGGGGGCGTCAAAATACCCCTCACAGGCAGGGGGAAGTGAGAACGATTACATACACGCCCCTCTTTTTGCGTGTTTTTTGAACTGAACGAGCCGCCTGTAGTACCATATTCCCCGCCATGCATTTAAACGCAAAGGTAACTAGTTGATAGTTAAAGATATTGCTAATTTCCCATTATTTGAACAAAGACTGCATGGTGGTAAAATGCTCTCCTTGGCAGTAAGACGAGTCACACATGAGTAACAAAAATTATAAAATTGCAGAGGATATCTTTTTCTCCGCTGCAATATTCCGACTCTCGAAAGGAGACAAGGACATCAAGCTCAGCAACAAGGAAGCCGAGCTGCTCGAGATGCTGTGTGATGAGGCAGGTACTGTCATTGCCAGAAGCAAGCTGCAGGATGCCTTGTGGCCGAACCAGGACAATACCGACACCAACCTGAACCGGCAGATCCTCTCGTTGAGACGAAAGCTGGAATCATTCGGTTTGATGGATGCGATCGATACTATCCCGCGGGTGGGATATATCTTCTGCGCCCCCATTGAAGTGGCCGGAGAGACCGAGGAGGCAGTGCCGAATGAAGAAATTCAGACGGTCGCAACCGCCAATGTGCCCCAGGTCAGACGGCAATATACCCGCCGTAAATATGATCGCTATTTCAGCCCGCAGCGTATTTTGCTGGTTGCGCTCTTGCTGGCATCGCTGACCGCGCTGGTCATCAGCATATATCACTATGCCACGGCCAATACGCTGCGCACCATCAATCTTGGCCATGTTTCTCTTTATATGACCAGTGATACCGAGCAAGCATTGAAGGTAAAGATCGATGCGCTCTCATCGTTGGTCCAGAAAATTTCGCGCAAGGATGATGAACAGGTATCCCTGCTGGTAGGCAAAGAAGCCATCAGCTATTTCTCCATCGACAACAACAGTCGCCAGCTGTCAGAAAATGTCTTTTTATTGCGCAATGGTCATCCGCTTGCCGAAGAGGTGCAATGCGTTATTTCCACCATGGCCCAGCAGGGAAAGAATGTTTCCCACAACTATTACAACAATACCGACACCACAGTTCGATATCACAGTAATTGCCAGGCGCCGGACAACTGGGTTGAGCTGACCAGAAAGAACAAGTTCATTGTTACGCTGAGCCGTGAAATAGTCGTGGCAACCATTATAGCTACCGACAGCCAGGGTCAGACGCTGTTCAATCTGGATTCCGTCGGGGATCTGGAGCGAGATGATGGCGATATTTCGGTAGAGGTAAAAAATACCATCGTCAATTACATCGATCAAAAGGCATTGACCAATAACGGCATGGTGGCAACCCTGGTGGCCGCCTTGACCCCCCCTAAACAGAAAGCACAGTTTGTGCAGTTGCCGGGGGGCATTTACCTCTCCAGTTATTTGGGCGGCGTCATCAATTGGCCCAGTCTGGGTAATTCAAAGGTCATTCAGCGCAATGACTTCTGACCTTATTCATAGGCAACGATAAAGTTGGCCACGGCGGAATAATCCCCGGGCTGGATGGTCTTGGCAGCCAGCGCGTCCGGATGCGCTTCCACCCGGGCAAAGAACTGCAGCTCATTGTCTGCCGCACCGCCCAGCAGATAACCGCGGGAGGGGGTGCCCAGATCCAGCGGTGACTGGGTCACGTCATAGAGGCGGATCCCGGCGCCCTTGGCCATCCCGGCGGTAAACGCCAGCCCGCCGCTGAGCTGGGGATCCTGCGAGCCGGTAAAGGTCACCTTGGCCATACGAAAGATCCCCGGCTTGCAGTTGGTCAGCCGGATGGAGAAAGGCACCTGGACCCCGGCCCCATTGGCATAAAGCTCCTTCACGTCGACCACCCCCATCTCGACCTCCTGCTCGATGGATTCGGGAGCAATCTCGCACGGCTGATCGATGATCCGGCCATGGAGGTGGACCGTGTTGCCAAGCAACTCCAGATCATTGCTGGCACGGGGAGCTGCCGTTACCGCCAACAGCGGGCACAGCGCCAGGCCTATCCACAATGTCCGCAACATATGACAATTCCTCACTGAAATTCGGCAACTATGGTGGCGGTGGCGTAAAAGTCACCCGCAGGAATATCAGCGCCTACCGGTGTTATCGGCGCGGCAATAAAGCCCCAGTCACCAATGTTTCCTTGCATGGAAACCGGATAAAATGTATTCAAATTCAGCTGAGAACCATCCAGCTGCTTGAACTTTATGCCCAAATCGGAAATGACATTTCCACCCTGATAGCCATCCCGAGTTGTCCGCAGATAGTCTTGGTTGAAAGAGGTTGGTTTTCCAGAAATACCAAGATTGATCTTCAAGGCATCCCCTTCGAAAACACCACCGCGACATTGAAATGTCAGAGGGACCGTCTTTTCAAAATTATTCCCATCCAATCCCGAGCCTGGCAAATCACCAAATTCCACTTCAATAGTCTGCCCACCGTTAATCACGCATTCTTCCGGCACATATAAAATTGCAGATGTAATCGTAATTCGAGACATTGGCAAATTATTGAAATCTGTAGTAGTAGATCCTAGGCGGCCATACATCTCTACAACTTGACGATCCGATATTTGTACACCATTAATTATTTGTTTTCTTACACGGAAGGTCACTCGCCCACGGCTACCACTTTCGAAATTATTTATTCTTGTCTCTTTTCCTTTAGTGCAAGAGTAATTTGGGTAATCATTACTTTCATTCGGAAATGGGGCCGTAACAAACTTTTTCTTCCAACCAGCTATCCAAATTTCGACCTTCATATCCAGAAAGTCATTTAGTTTTACAAAACCATCACCGGCTTGAGGCAAGCCATCCGTCATGGTCGCCTTATAGTACACTGGAGATTGTGGAATGCTTCTATCCGGGCAGGTAACGATACCCGAATATTGCCCCCCCAAGTTCCACTCAAACGCCTTGGTAGTAAAACCAGGTTTGTTTTGAATATCAGCCTTATCCAACGATATATAGTAATCATGGGTTGGGTTGGGCGTCACATAGCCATTTGCCAATGCCGTTCCTGCAAACAGCATAAGGCTTGAACAGAAGATGGAACGTAGCATAGGCCTTACTCGCTCTTCACGGCTTTACAGGCATTGCCTGCGCACTGGTATTTGATATCCATATATCCGCCGTAGTCATTGACGTAGCTGATCACAAATTCATTGCCCAGCGCTTCCGGGATGTTGACCGTCTGCTCGGACTTGGGTGCCACCATAAAGGCGGAGAAGCCCTTGATGGCGGTTCTCCCCTTGCCCTGCGGATGGCCGAGACCTACGTAGGTGATGTAGTAGGGGGTGGGGTTGTTCACCTGCAGGGTCTTGCCCTGCTTGGTGATCAGCACCTGATCCTGCCAGATGGCGCCGCGCTCGGGCAAAATGGCCTCGGGGCGGTAGAACAGCTTGATCTTGGACTGCACGGCAATCTGCATCACGTTGCTCTTCTCGCTCTTGGGCGGGATCTCGCGCAGGTTGAAGTAATAGATCGACTCGCGATCCTTGGGTAGGCTGTCGATGGCCGGCACGCTGGCGATGCGCACGATGGACTTCTGGTTGGCATCCACCCGCTGTACCGGCGGCAGCACCACGAAGGGAGAAGAGATCTTCTGCCCCTGGGCATCTTCAATCCAGGACTGCGCCAGATAGGGCAGCTTCTGGTTCTCGTTCTTGATGTTGAGGCTGATGGACTTGGCACCACCCGGATAGACGGCGCGAGTACGGTCCAGCACGATGGCAGCGCTGACGTTGAGCGAGGTCATGCCCAGCACGGCCAGACAGGTATAAGAGAGCAGCTTTTTCATCGGTATCCCATTACTTGCAAGTGAGAGTCTTCATCGACAGATCGGTTACTTGTTGCGGTGCCACTATCTTGCACTGGCGGGCGCCGCCCCAGGAGAGTTCAAACGCTTCATTCGGTTTCACCCCGGTCAGATAGACCAGGCCATCTTCATCCACCACCGAGAGCACACGGCCGGAATCCCTGACGACGGTGGCACCAAACGGCGGCACTGAGCCATCGGACAGCTTGACGTTGGCCAGCAGCTTGAACCCTTCGGCGATTTCGAAGGCATTATACCCAATTGCCCCCTCGGTCAGGGTCCCCTGCTTGATGGCGTTCATCGCATCGATGTCGTCGCTCAGCTGATCCACGTCGACCCGGGTGTCGCTCTTGCGATAGTCGGTCATGTCGCTGATCACCGCGACGCCAAAGCGGTTGGTCACGGCGCGGCCGTTGTTGAAGGAGACGCCGGAGGTCTTGTCGGTATCCACCATCATGCGGGTGCCGCCACGACGGGTCGCCTGATGCAGGGCCGCCCCGTGCTCGGTCGCCGTCAGGCCGCCGCGCAGGCTGGCACCGACCGAGGTGTACTCGCTCTGCACGCTGTAGGCATTGAGGCTGACCGCCCCGATGTCGCTGTTGTGGTTGTAGTAACCCCGCGCCACGGCGTGACCATTGCTCTGCACGCCCGCCCCCAGCTGATAGGTGTCATCCGGCCGGCTGTAGTCCTGATAGGTGGCCAGGTGGGTCACCTTGCCGTTGGAGGACTGCACGCTGTATCCCGCGCTCTTTCTGTCCCCGATCGGCATGCTCAGGGTCAGCATGACGCTCTTGTCATCCTCGTAGTTCTCGGTCTTGGTCTTGTAGGCCGACACATAGACGGAGACATCCTTGAAGCTGCCGATGTTCACGTTCTTGTTGATGGTGAGACCGTAGCGATCCTCGGCGTCATGTTCCCAGTAGGTTCTGTGGGTGTAGTCCAGGTAGACGGTCAGCGCCTTGGCCGCATCGTCCGCCCAGAAGGTCTTGTTGGCGGTGATGGTGTAGAGCTCCTTGTCACCCCAGTTGTTGTAGTCATCGCTCGAGGTATTCTCTTTCTTCTCCAGCCGATCCTTGTTATTGAGGAACTGCGACATGGTCATGAAGTCATGCTGGGAGAAGCGATAACCGGCGAAGGTGATCGAGCTGTTGTATTCATCGAACTGCTTGGCGTAGTTCACCCGCACCGACTGGCCAATCTTGGTCGACAGGCCGGGCAGCTTGGAAATGGATTGGGTCAGGTCGGCGGAAATGGCACCGAAGGCATAGAGATCGCGACCGATACCCAGCCCTATGGAGTTGTATTCACCCGCAACCAGACTGCCGCCATAGAGCGACCAGGAGTTTGCCACCCCCCAGGAGAAATCACCGGTGACGAAGGCAGGGCCGTGCACGTCGTGCACCGAGTCCGTCTGTTCGGAAGGAGCGCCGATCGCCAGGTTGTATCTGACATAGCCGGGACGGGTCAGATAGGGCACGGTCGCCGTGTCGACCTGGAACGAGTTGACGCTGCCATCCTGCTCTTCCACCCGCACATCGAGACGGCCGCGCACCGAGCTGTCCAGCCCCTGGATGCGAAACGGACCGGCCGGTACGTTGGTCTCATAGAGGATGCGACCGGACTGGGAGATGGTCACCTTGGCATTGGTCTTGGCGATGCCGCTCACTTCCGGCGCATAGCCCTGCAGGCTCGGCGGCAGCATGCGCTCGTCGTTGGCCAGGTTGACGCCGGTATAGCGAAAACCGTCGATCAGCTGGGAGTTGAGCTGCTGCTCGCCCACCGTCAGCTTGGCGGCCATGTTCGGCAGCGGACGATAGGCATAGATGCGGTTCAGCTCGGAAGTGGTCCGATCGTTGTCGCCCCAGTAGGCATTGGCCTGATAGTCACCGCGCAGGCGCCAGGCACCGTAGTTGAACCCCAGGGTGCCGTAGCTGCTGATGTTGCGGTTGGAGTAGCCATCGCCCTCGTTGATCTGGGCGTTGATGTTGTAGTCCAGCATCATCCCCGGGATCCCTTCATCCCACTGCTCGGGCGGAATCCAGTTGGGATCGCTGTACTTCATCCACGCCTGGGGCACGGCGATGCGCAGCAGGCCATTGCCGATGTCGTTGGCGATCACCACGCCGTCCAGCGCCAGCAGGTTGGCACACTGACCGTCGTGCCAGCTGTCGATCTTGGCGATGGCCTCGTCGGTCAGCGCCAGCTTGGGGATCACCTCTTGCGGCAGGCAGGCCACCCCGCCCTTTCCCTTGCCGGTGTCGGTCTCGTAGAAGGGGATTTTCTGCAGGGGCAGCTTGTTCTTGTTGACCTCGATCTCGAGGTAGTAGTCGCCGGGCAGGATGTAGCCTTCGTCGGCAAACTGGGAGAGGTCGATCTTGGTCCGTTCGTCCAGATCGAGCGCATCAATATTAAACTCCGTCTCTGCCCATGCATGATTCGCCACCGCCATCAGGCCGGGCACGCACAGCATAAAAGCCATTTTGGAATAATGTTTTTTTCTCACAGAGTCTGATGTTGAAACGCTCATATATTTACTCTAGGAATTGCATAACGGTCTCACGTAATGAGGTATCTACACTAAGCAATTGGCTTGCTTACATATAATTGAGTTCAAACAGCGTCGTACTGTCAGGAAAAAACAGTTGACTGCTGGTCAGACCCAAATTGAATTCCAGATCACTGTTGACGATATCCGAAATAATAAAGCTCTCGCCGGACACCTTGTGATATTGGCCGTTGTTGAGAATGCCAAGCTCATCGCTCATGGCACCGCGCACGGACATGGAAATAAAAGGCAGTGATGCCTCTGCTGCTCCTTCAACCTGACAGCCGCTGATTTTCAACGTGCCCGGTTGCCTGGCCTGCAAAGGAATACTGCGCTGCACGTCCAGCGTACAGCCCGACTCGGCCAGCCCATCCGAAATCTCGTTGGCGTGGACTGATCCCGCCATCATCACCAGTTGCAGCACCATGGCTGCCATCATTGAAGTTTTCATGATCAAGGTTCGATGTGAGGAGACAGAAGGTGTGAAGTTGTGGTGGCATCAGCCACCACAACCCTGGTCACACGTTAAGGCAGTCGATTACTCGTAGGAGAGAGTAAAGTTGGTCACTGCGGTGAAAGCGCCAGCTTTCAGCGGGTAGGTGTCTTGGCTTGCATAACCTTTCAGCACGGCGCTGAAGGGCAGCTCGTTGTCACCGTTGACCAGACCGAAGGCGGCTGTCGGTTCACCCAGCACGATAGCAGCGCCAGTGCCAGGGGCGGTCATCTTGATACCGGCACCAGCGGCGTCACCACCACCAATAACCAGCAGGCTGGAATCTACCGGGTCTTTGGCACCGCTGAAGGTGACCTTGACGGCATCTTCAGTATCGGAGATTTCACAGTTCAGCAGCTTGATGCTGAACGGCTTGGAGTTGGACTCGCCACCGTTGACCAGCTCTTTGGTGCTGATCTGACCCATTTCAACTACCTGGTCAACAGACTCAGGAGCAACGGAGCAAGGAGCGTTGATGATTTCACCGTTGAAGGTGACTTTACCTGAACCGGTGTTGCCAGCAGCAAAAGCGGTGCCGCACAGCAGCATGGAACCAACACCCATAGCAACCAGAATTTTGTTAGCTTTCATTCGTTTATACCTACATTAACGTGTGTTGTACTGCATCACTCCAATCATGCTGGAGTCACGATCTTCAGTGATGCCGCGATATACTGCACAGCATGCCGGTGCCTGTTCTCTCATTAAGCCGGTGAGAGCCGGCATCAATAACTTGCTGTGCCTTTATGGTTTATCTAAATAAGCAAAAGCAGCTCACCGCATAAGGAGCAGTTCCCGCTACACCTCAACTGCACAACTACATACATCCTTGTCGTCTGTGCAGAAAGCCGTGCTCCGCTTTTGCTTGATGAACAAATTAACGACTCATATGATGCACATCAAATACATTTTGATTTTTATAAATTCTTTTATAAACACATAAAAAACAATTACTTACATCCATGACAATACATTTATGAATGCCGTAAAATAAATATCGTTCATATAGCAAACACGGATTGGATTATTTTAAATCAGACAACCTCAACCGCTTAACAGCAATTAACAAAAACACAACAACAAAATAATTCCAGATCACGTTTTTTGTTTCTTGAATACCCTTGACCTCATACATAAAACAGCTCAGGTAATCAGGTAATCAGGTAATCAGGTAATCAGGTAATCAGGTAATCAGGTAATCAGGTAATCAGGTAATCAGGTAATCAGGTAATCAGGTAATCAGGTAATCAGGTAATCAGGTA